>NZ_ATAY01000077.1 GCF_000421965.1 Ruminiclostridium papyrosolvens C7
AAATTATAAGGTTAAGAGTTAGGCGGAATACGCATAATATTATTTTAATAAAATCACGGACACAAAGAAAGAAGACGGTCATCGTGTTGACAACCGCCTATTTTTTTTGTGATACTATAGGATCTGATGATAAAACTTCCTTGAAAAACTTTAATACTAAAAAACAATAATATAGAACTTGCATCTATATATTAAAATAGTTATTAATTTGCTATTACTCATTTCATTCTTCCTAATTTTGTAAACCACAAAGTACTAAAGAGTAAAAATTATAAAAATTCTGAATATTAATCAATTAACTACTTGCGGGTTTACCGTGGTTCCATCAATGTTGACCCTTCCTATTTTATTCATATTGGGTTCAAGTAAAAAGTAAACCCAATCGCCACAAATAGTAAAACCGTAACTTCCTGAATTACCAATTTTAGTTGTAATTAAAGGACTATCAAATTTTACTCGGTTTATTTCAGGATTACAGTAATAAATCCAATCACCATCAATTGTTAACTTTTCAACATTATCAAAACACCCATTATAACTTGGATCTTTATAATTTATTAACCCGGAGAAATTTGTACCATCAGTTTTAACCTTGTATAACCTATTGTTATCATTATAATTTAAGAAAACCACCCAATTCTTGTAAATAGAAATACAATATGTGTCTACATTATTTAACTTTGTTCTTTCCTTACCATCTACTTTTATTTTATATAAACTACCTCCATCTGTTCTGTTTACATAATAAATAAAATCATCTACTATATTCATTTCGTATACAGAATCATTAACTACTCGTTCTGTTACAGAACCGTCAACTTTAGTTCTGTAAATATTGTTATCCTTAAATAGATAATAGACCCAGTCACCGTTTAAAACATAATAGTATGCATACCCATCTCCACTCTTTAATTTATTATTTTCAGTACCATCAATTTTCATTCTATAGAGATCATTTTTTTTATCAATATTATTATAATATATCCAACCGTCTTTAACTCCTATTATACTCGATTCACATTTATTCAATTTCTTTTTTCCAGTCCCATCTTTAAAAATACTGTAGATTTTACCCCCTGCATCATCATTCACATAGTAAAATTTGTCTCCTTGTTTTACTATAGTATTTAAAATACTTCCTGAAATATCCCCCATTCTATTTGCTGTTAAATTTTCTTGAAATAAATCATTTGTAGATTGACAACCACTATTAAAAATTAAGCTTGAATAACACAGTAATAGTATAATAACATTTTTAACTATACTTAATGACTTCAAATTCCATTCCCCCCTATAATTAAAATCAGTTTATTTCCTTCATCCTTTAGTTTCTGAAATAAGCCTTTGGTGGTGGTGTAACAACAGTTAATGTAAATACGTAATTGTTAAATCTATTAAAGTCAATATATCTTGGTGTATGCGAATAATTATCGTATATTTCGATTAGTGTTACATTTTTATTCGACTTATTAATTATGTAATCTTTATATCCAACTCCTGTTACTGTGTGGTTTTCATAAGTTCCAGAAACAATATTTAACATAAACGGATGCCCTCTATTAGCTTCTTTCTTTATAAAAAAATCAGCTTCCGCAGTTAATTTATCATGCCCCTCACCATGATAATATCCAGCCAAACTTTTCCATGTGTCAGTAAGTATATTTCCGTTCTGTAATGTTATTGATACATAAGTAGGTACTCCTCCTTCTGCAGTATACCCGTATTTCTTTGTTGCAACTTCTCTAACTCTATTAAAAATATCTTGATCGTTTAAAGGTATACCTGTATAACCAAGTTTACGGTAATACTCAATTATCTTCGTAATTGATGTAAGCGTACAATTATTAACCATTTTCCCATTAACTGTTTGATATTGATCTTGTGTTTTATTATTTACGTTGAAACCTGTAACATTAGATATATTGTTACTATCTTTCAACTTACCACTCCCATATGTAGAGTACATATATAACTCAGGTACAACTATTTTCCCATAACCACTCTCTTCTTTTTTTATAGTAATACCAGCTTTATCTCTATCCGCAATTTTGTCTCCATTTTTATCTGTGAATGAGTTTTCCTGACCATGGACACCTATTCCTAGCTTAACTCCACTCAATGTGTTAATTTTTTTCCATTCAGCATCGGATATTTTACCATCTTTTAAAGCCAAAGTTAGTTCACTACCATTAATTAACTCTCTTCGCCCATAGCTATCGTACATGCCATTATCATCATTCTTTCTGACCACTGCCGCTGCTGAAGCTGCCGCATTCATTTGTATTTTTGCTGCCTTTTTTGCATCTGCAGAAGCTTTCGGATTATCATATATTTTTTTTGCATCGCTATATTGATTTGAATACACAATTATATACGCCTGTGCTACCGTTGAGCGGTTTTGGTCACCATCTGCTACATGTCCTGTAGGATCTATATAAATCAAAGGATTATTTAAACAATACGTATACAAATTCAAACTCAACGGATCATTGGGGTCGCCCGTATAAGTATCCTCACTTAGGAATCTGGCTGTTTTGCTGTCATAGTACCTTGCATTCAGGTAGTAGAGGTCTGTTTCTTT
>NZ_ATAY01000078.1 GCF_000421965.1 Ruminiclostridium papyrosolvens C7
CCATCAATTCTTTTGGTAATATATGCACTGAAATGCCACTTCATATCATCGGAATAAAATTTGAAATAGTTGCCCTCTGCCAAACTTAGCCCATAAACCTGACCTTTGATGTTTGATGCAACCACTACCCCGTTTTTGATAATGTTAAAAGTACCCTCAATAGAATCTGAAGTAGAACTATCAGTTGTAACCAGAGTAAATTGGTATGTACCGTCAGGAACCTGTAAATCAGCAGTCAAGGATTTAGCCATGGACACGTAATTTGACCACTTGATTTCAACGGTACCTTTTACACTGTCATACCATGTATCGGTATCTGCATCATGAATATAGAGCGGTTTATCAGAAAAAATCTGATGATACCAAAAAACAGGTAAAGTAACTGAATTTCCGGAATTCCGGCTTTGAGAATCTGCATTCACTTCAATTGCAAACGCCATAGTCGAAAATGCTATTGTGAAAATTAACGTTGAAAGGATAACTAATGACAAACGTTTTAACCTAAACATTCTTTCCCTCCTTTAAAATTTAATTATCTATATTATAACATTAATTTGTAAATTTGTTATT
>NZ_ATAY01000079.1 GCF_000421965.1 Ruminiclostridium papyrosolvens C7
AGCAAAATATTACGTACCAAATAAATAATCGGAGTAATACTAGTTAATTAAGTGTGCGCACACCTCCAGACGTGGAGGGTAAATTGATAACAATAGGAAGTTTGTTTGACGGAATATCTGGATTTCCTTTAGCCGGAGAACGATTAGGCACGAAGTCAATATGGGCCAGTGAAATTGAACCATTTCCAATTAAAGTCTCGACTATAAGATTCCCGGACATGAAACAGGTAGGAGATATAACTAAAATCAATGTGGATGAACTTGAATCGGTAGACATTGTAACAGGCGGTAGCCCATGCCAGGACTTGTCAGTTGCCGGAAAAAGAGCAGGATTAGCAGGAACAAGGTCGGGACTATTCATGGAACAAATACGAATCATAAAGGAGTTGAGAAATAAAAATGGCAAAAACAGCGGAACAAATGGACTTATTCGACCCCGATTTATGGTCTGGGAAAATGTCCCCGGAGCATTTAGCAGTAACAAAGGAGAAGATTTCCGGGCAGTCCTCGAAGAAACGGCAAGGATTGCAGACGAAACCGTTACTATACCTAAACCTCCAAAAGGTAAATGGAATACTTTTGGAGCCATCATGGGAAACGGTTGGTCAATTGCCTGGAGAGTCTTGGACGCTCAATACTGGGGAGTCCCCCAACGTCGTCGTAGAATCTTCCTTGTCGCAGATTTTGGAGGACAATCCGCACCCGAAATACTTTTTAAGCGTGAAGGCTTGTCAAGGCATATTACGAAGGGCAGAAAAGAGGGGAAAGGAACTGCCACCGATGTTGAAAGAAGCGTTGGAAAGGCAAGCGGGGCTGATATCTATAACTACAGTTTGACCGGTGATAAAGCATGTACATTAAATGCTAATAGCGGAAGTTCTCCGACACATTCTGGTCCGTCAGTACTATACGAATCACACCCAATGGATAGTAGAATATCTGGTCCGTTAAATGTATCACCAACAGTTAGTGTTAAATTTGCTAAAGGTTGTGCAGATACACCACTAATACAACATATACCCCTACATAGCCCTTGCCCAACTTTAGATGCAAGCTATTACAAAGGAACCGGAGAAAGAAATGGAATTGAAAGACAGGTTATAGCTCAAAAAGTTTATGGTGCAGATTTAAGCCAAAAAGCTGAAGGTATTTGTTTTAAAGAGGAAGTTGCTACATGTGTTAATACTGGGACACACGGAGGGCATGGAAACAATGTTATTACATATCAAAAAGTAACCGGTCCATTAATGGCAAATAGTCATCCGGGTAGTTATACAGGACAAGATGCTTATAACGATATGTTTGTAACTTCTATAGATTGCATAAATCATAAAGAAAACATGGAAGTAAGCGGGACACTATGCTCCAAAAACAAACCCGGTTATAGCTTGAACTATCAAAATCCTGTTAGAGTAGGCTATTCAGTTAGACGATTAACTCCTTTGGAATGCGAGCGACTACAAGATTACCCGGACGGATGGACGGACATTCCCGGTGCAAGTGACTCGGCAAGATATAAAGCATTGGGTAATTCGGTAGCGGTATGTTGCCCGGAATATGTTCTCGAAGGGATAAAGGAAGTAATAGATCGAGAAGGTGAAGTAAATGACTAAGAACATAAAAATCTTTTTTAAAAAGCCTGAAAATGAACCTAAAAACCTGACTTACAACTATTACGGAGTGACTGAGATTGAGTATATAGGTGATAAGGTACTGATTTACAAAGGTGAGGGCGAAGAAAAGGCAAGCGTGGCAATACTGAATTGGTCAAATGTCAACCAGATAGTGGAGATGTAGGGAGAGTGAAAAATGAACTTAAATGTTGCATTGTTCGATGCAGATGGACACAATTTCCCAAATCAAGTGCCGATGAAACTTTCAACTCATCATAAAAACCACGGTGATACTGTCGGGTGGGGCAATCCTCTTGAAACATACGATATAGCTTATATTTCCAAAGTATTTACGTTTTCGCCCGATTTTAATACTTGTGTTAAGGCTGATTTAATAGTCAGAGGTGGAACCGGATATGATCTAAAAAATAAATTACCTACAGAAATAGAAAATTGTAGCCCTGATTACACTTTATATCCTAAATACAAAGAAGCTTACGGATTTTTAACCCGTGGTTGCCCTAATAATTGCCCGTTCTGCATAGTCGGTCAAAAGGAAGGTTGTAAGAGCTACAAAGTCGCTGATTTAGGCCAATTTTGGACAAATCAAAAAGAAATCAAGTTGCTTGACCCAAATCTTTTAGCCTGTAAGTCCGAAAAATATAATCTTTTGCAGCAGCTTGTAGACAGCCGGGCATGGGTGGACTTTACACAGGGTTTAGATATTAGGTTGATGGATGATAAGGCAATAGACATGATAAAGCGGATAAAGCTTAAAATGATTCATTTTGCTTGGGATAGAGATACTCAAAGTGATCTGATTGTTAGGAATCTTCAAGCTTTTAAAGAAGCCACTGGGATAGACCGAAGGAAAGCAGCGGTGTATGTTCTCACAAACTATGAAACAGAATTTGAATTTGATTTATACCGTGTCTATAGACTTAGAGAACTAGGATATGATCCATACGTTATGATCTACGACAAAGAGGAATTTCTTGACGGAAAGAAGTTAAAGCCAATGAATGTTTTGTTAAAAAAATATACAGTGGATCAGATAAAACACTTTAAAAAATGTTGGAAGCTTCAAAGATGGGTAAACAATAAAATCTTATTTATGAGTTGTGAAAGGTTTGAAGATTATAAGGCGGGTTAGTTCGTAATATAGCGG
>NZ_ATAY01000080.1 GCF_000421965.1 Ruminiclostridium papyrosolvens C7
CTTTTTTCCCGGTTTTAGAATCCTCATGGCAAAATGGACATTTACAGAGAACTTCCTCCCTCGATTGTGAGGAAGGCTTAATAATGAGTCCGTTCTGGTCTGCAACGTCCAGAATGTCAGGAAGCATGGTCGATCACTGCCCTTAATTGTTCTTCTTGGCTGGGAGGAAGTTGTATCTGCTCCCACTCCGACGAAAGAACAATTTTGCGCGTAACCGTGTGAATCTGCTTTTTAGGTTCCCACCACTGCCAACGCTCGTAAACTTCCGCAGCCATTTGAACATGCTTGCATTGCTTGTGTCCGAAATGACATGCAGGGCAGTCATGCGTAATAATCAAATCGTTGTAATGAGGCTCCACTTTCACGAGATACACGCCATTTTGCTTACTGGATGGGAACGCACAGATTAGTGCCTTCCCATCCGTAAAGGTTGTCAGACTCATGCAGCTTCACCCACTAACTGAATCGATTTCACAATTTTGAATCCATTGCTCATTTCAAAATCAAGTTTAAATTGCATGTTATTTGAAATCGCATTGACCTGA
>NZ_ATAY01000081.1 GCF_000421965.1 Ruminiclostridium papyrosolvens C7
GACCATCTGAAGTCGATCAGTGCCTCTCAGCTTTCACGAAAGATCAAGCAACTCCCGACGGATCTGTTACAAGCGATCTTTCTCTGCAACATCGCACGCATCCAGGAGATCACCAAGCAGAAGCAAGGGATCCCGAATATCGGCAAGCTCCGGATTCTCGACTCCACCGTGCTTACCTTGCCCACCCTAGCTGGACGCTGGGCGTACTGGAGCAAAGAGCAAAATGCGGTCAAGATCCATACCCAGCTCGTGGTGGCCGATCGCGAAACGGTGTTTCCCGGCAAGATCATCAACAGCACAGCGGCGGTGAGTGATCAGGAAGTCGCTCTTGATCTGGTGGTGGCGGACGATGCGATTCATGTGATGGATCGCGGGTATATCCAGTACGAGCTATATGAATCGCTGATTCACCAACAGATGAGGTTCGTGGCCAGATTGCAGACCAAGAACAAGGTAACCATCCTCCATCAGCGAGCGGTTCCTGAGGGTTCTCCCATCACGTTAGATGCGGACGTCGAGATCCAGTGGAACGATAAGCAGAAGCAGACGCATCACCTCCAAGCCCGACTGATCGAGTTTACGGATGAGCAGAAACGGACCTACCGCTTGCTGACCAATGTGCAGGATCGCTCTGCCCAAGAGATTAGCGAGATCTACCGCTATCGATGGTTGATCGAGTTGTTCTTCAAATGGATCAAGCAACATCTGAGGCTGGTGAAGATCTACAGCGCAAACCAGACCGCCATCTGGAACCAAATCTATCTGGCGCTGATCGCGTACAGCTTGGTGCTGTTGATCAAGTTAGAGATGCAAACGGATCTAAGCTTATGGCAGATCTTGAAACGCATGCGCTTATATGCTGAGCGATCGTGGGAAGAGTTTCAACAAGCTGTGTTACGACCGCCGTCTAAGCCATCCAAAGGCCGGCGTAAGAAAGGGCGGCCAGGAAGGCCGAGAAAACATCCATTGAAGCTCAAGAGCGTCAAGATGGTACTAGAGTAACCGAATGATTCATCTACTAATTTTTGGTAACATGACTACACTTCACGTCCTGTTACCCTTTTAGCACATTGGCGGAAAATAGAAATGGTAAATTTTAATCCAATAAGTTGATACAACCAAGATTAACAATTAATTGAATACCATGTCACTTTAGATGCAAGGCTAGTGCAATTTCGCTTTAAACGAACAAAAAGCCTGCACTTTTGCAGGTTTTTTGCTATTTTACGATAAAAGTTACTCAAAAACTGTATTTTTGCAGGAATCGGGACAACCGAGCGAGGCAGGACATCATGCTA
>NZ_ATAY01000082.1 GCF_000421965.1 Ruminiclostridium papyrosolvens C7
TAGATCCTTTAGGGTCTATTTTTTTTTGCGTTTTTTGATATTGGTTGTTAATCGTTGGTTAATTTTTATTATTATAGTATAGCTAATAACTTAAACAGTTTACTTTATCTAATAGATTGTCTTGGGAAATGTATAATTTTTGACAAAATAAAAGGATTTTGAGTAATAATATGGAATATATACATTAAACCAGAAAAATATACATAAATAGATATAAGATGTTAAACTTTTGTTTGGATGTGATTGCTAATGCTCAACAAGACACGTAAGCGGCTTGGTGATTTGTTGCTGGAAGTCGAAATGATAACCACAAATCAGCTTGAATCCGCTATTGAAGTGCAGAAAAAAACCGGTGAGAAACTTGGTTCTATACTTACAAAACTAGGCTATGTTACTGAAGATGATATAATTCAAGTCCTTGAATTTCAGCTTGGTATTCCACATGTTAAACTTGAAAAATATAATATTGACAAGTCAGCTTATTTAGCAATACCTGAGAGTATTGCTAAGAGGTATGGGCTGATTCCTATTAAAAAGGAAAAAGGAACTTTGACTGTTGCAATGAGTGATCCTCTCAATGTGTTTGCAATAGATGATTTAAACATTTATTCAGGTATGGAGATACAGCCTGTTATTGCAAGTTTTGATGATATTTCCAAAGCAATAGACAAATATTACAGTGCTCAAAAAGCTATGAAGGCTGTTGAGGAGTTTAAAAAAGAACAAGTCTCTACTATAAAAATAAATTCAGATACTTCAGAAGAACAGAATATTGAAGAAATTAATAACGCTCCTGCTGTTAAGGTTATTAATTCAATTATAGAGCAAGCCGTAAGAAGCAGAGCCAGCGATATACATATTGAGCCTTTTGAAGAATATATAAAAATAAGATTCAGAACCGATGGTCAGCTTTGTGAAATCATGAGGCCTGAAATTGACATAATGCCTGCAATTTCTGCACGTATAAAGATTATAGGTGGTATGAACATTGCAGAGAAAAGGTTGCCGCAGGACGGCAGGATAAGTATTGAGGTTGATGGCAAGGAATATGACCTTAGAGTTTCGATTTTACCAACAATTTTCGGAGAGAAGATCGTTATAAGAATTGCAGATAAAAAGGCTTTTGTTTTGAGCAGGAGTCAATTAGGTTTTAATGATTATGAGGAACAGCAGTTTCACAAGATGCTGCTTAATCCCCACGGTATTATTATGGTAACCGGGCCAACGGGAAGTGGAAAGACTACAACTCTTTACAGTGCAATAAGTGAAATCAACAGTCCCGATATTAATATTATAACGGTGGAGGACCCTGTAGAATGTGTTATAGATGGAGTTAATCATGTTCAGGTTAATACAAAAACAGGTATGACTTTTGCGGCGGGACTCAGGTCTATTCTTAGACAGGATCCGGATGTAATTATGATTGGGGAAATACGTGACAGAGAAACCGCTGAAATAGCCGTAAGAGCAGCGATAACCGGACATCTGGTTCTTAGTACACTTCATACAAATGATGCACCAAGCTCGGTTTTAAGGCTTATAGACATGGGGATTGAACCCTACATGGTTTCTTCGTCTATTGTAGGTGTTATAGCTCAGCGATTATACAAAAAAATTTGCAGCAATTGTAAAATGGAATATTCAGCAAATGATAATGAGAAAAGCATATTGGGAATAACTGATATAGAGCCTGTCTTATACAAGGGGAGAGGTTGTCCCATGTGTAGCCATACCGGTTACAGAGGACGGCATGGAGTTTATGAGTTGATATCAATTACAAAAAAGCATAAGGAAATGATTAATAATAAATGTTCAGAAGAAGAATTCAGGAATTATTCCATACAAAACGGAATGGTTACTTTAAGAGATAATTTAGTGAAAAAAGTACTGGCAGGAGATACAACTATTGATGAATTAATCCGTATTGCATATTCAAATGATTAAAATTCATAGATAATTAGTAATCTGATATTGGTTAGATTAGAAAGGCTTTGGAGATTATTATGCTTTCTTTAGAGGATTTATTAAAAAAAACATTGGAATTTGGCGCTTCTGACTTACATTTAACAGTAGGGATTCCTCCAACTATCAGAAAGAACGGCAGACTTTCTACCATAGGAGAGGAAAAACTCATGCCTTCAGATACTGAAGCTTATATCAGAAGTATGCTCAATGAAGAACAGTGGAAAAAATATCAGGAGACCGGCGAACTTGATCTATCATTTTCACTTAAAGGTATGGGAAGATTCAGAGTTAATGTCTACAAGCAAAGGGGCACCTGCTGTGCCGCTATCAGAATGGTAAACCTTGTTATTCCATCTGTTGAAGAACTTGGACTACCTAATATTGTTACAGATATGAGCAAGAAAACTAAGGGAATGATTTTAGTTACCGGCCCTACTGGAAGCGGAAAGTCAACTACTTTGGCTTTAATTATTAATTTGATAAATCAAAACAGGGACTGTCATATACTTACATTGGAAGACCCTATAGAGTATCTTCACAAACACAATAAATCCATTGTTAATCAGAGGGAAATAGGAAATGATTCGCAATCCTATGCTGCTGCACTTAGGGCTGCCTTAAGAGAAGACCCTGATGTAATTCTGGTAGGAGAGATGCGAGATACCGAGACTATAGCAATAGCTGTTACTGCGGCGGAAACAGGTCACTTGGTTTTGTCTACGTTACATACTATCGGAGCTGCTAATACAATTGACAGAATTATAGATGTGTTCCCTCCTTATCAGCAGCAGCAGATAAAAGTTCAGCTTTCAACGGTTATTCAGTCAGTTATTTCGCAGCAGCTTCTGCCGAGAAAAGATAAGCCCGGAAGAGTGCCGGCTATTGAAATTATGGTAGCTACTCCTGCAGTAAGGAATTTAATCCGTGAGGGTAAAACATATCAGATTAATTCACAGATTCAGACAGGTGCAAAATTCGGAATGCAATCAATGGACTTAAGTCTGGCTAACCTGTATAAAAAAGGTATTATAAGCCAGGAAGATGCAATGACTTATGCAATGGACCCGGATAATATTATCAGATACATGGGGTAAAGCGGGCAATATTTATTGACTATTGATTACGATGTGATAATATTAAATATATAAACATTTCCATATCAATACATTTGTGGTTTATACTAATATAATTTTAAATAATATACTTTTCAGGTGATTTTTATTGGCTAATTATATTTATAATGCTAAAACCAAGTCAGGTGAAACAGTATCCGGCAATGTGGAGGCATCCGATGTCAATATGGCAATAGCTTTTGTCAAAGACCGAGGATATTTTCCTATGGCAGTGTATGAAAATACCGGACCGGGTAAGGAAATTGAGTTTAAGGTACATAAAAAAGTAAAGGTTAAAGACCTGTCTATTTTGTGCCGGCAATTTCATACTATGCTTAATGCGGGAGTTTCAGTTATTGGATGTCTTGATTTACTTCGTAGCCAAACACAGAATCCCACCCTGCGTGATGCAATGTCACAACTTTATGATGATGTACAGAAGGGAAAAACACTTTCTGAATCAATGAAATTACTTTCAAAAGTTTTTCCGGTACTAATGGTCAGTATGGTCGAAGTGGGTGAGGTAAGCGGAACTCTTGAACAAGTTCTGGAAAGACTATCCGTACAGTTTGAAAAAGACACTAAAGTTAAGTCAAAGGTTTCAACTGCTATGATGTATCCGGCGGTTATAGGGTGTATTGCCTTGGTAATGGTTACGTTTATGATTGTATTCATAGTACCTAAGTTTGTAAGTATGGTTAACAGTGTTGGAGGAACACTTCCAATGCCTACCAGAATAATATTATTTATAAGCGGATTATTTACCAATCCTTTATTTTTACTGGGGTTTGCTCTGGTTATCGTAGCCGCGGTGTGGGGATTCAGAAGGTTTAAAAGTACGGAATACGGTAAATTTTTTATTGACAGTCTTATTTTTAAAATGCCAATGGTTGGTGTTAATGTTCAGAAGATTTTGGCCTCACGTTTTACAAGAACTTTGAGTACTTTGCTGAAATCAGGTGTTTCTCTGATTCATGCACTTGAGGTTGTAGACGGTGTAGTAAACAACCAGATTGTTTCCAGAGGTCTTTTAAAGGTTAAGGAAAGTATTAAAATGGGTTCGAATTTGGCAGCACCTCTTGAGAAAATGGGGATTTTCCCGCTGATGGTAACGCATATGATCAGTGTTGGAGAAGAAGCCGGTTCTCTTGATTCCATCATGGAAAAGGTGGCGGATTTCTATGATGAGGAAGTGGAGACATCTGTGAGCAAACTGGTTGCTATGATGGAACCGCTTCTGATGATGGTACTTGCGATTATAGTAGGCTTTATTGTTGTAGCAATGATATTGCCCATATTCAGCATGTATCAGGGTGTGGGCCAATAAAATAAATATATATATATAACTAATAAGGGGGAGTTCTAATGTTTAAATTCTTTAAGAAGGTAAAGAAAAATAAGAAGGGTTATACCCTGACAGAATTGATTGTGGTTGTGGCAATTCTGGGTATACTGGCTGCGGTCGCAACACCGATGGTATTAAATCAGGTATCAAAGGCAAAAACAAGTGCGGATGCAGCTAATGAAAAGGCAATTGAAAATGCATATTTAGTAGGTATGGCTGATGCTTCTGATACAACCGTTCCGGCTGATTTTACAGGAGTAAAGAAAAAAATAGGGAGTGCACTGGCATCTATTCCAAAGCCTAACGACAAATCAAAAGATTTTTATCTTAACCCGACTACAGGTGAAGCCACTGCTGCAAGTGCAACACCAAGTCCAGTGGCAAGTTGGATAAAGTTAAAATAAATAAATGCAAACATTACTCATAATTTATATATTAATATTCGGGCTTGTAATAGGCTGTTTTCTTAATGTATGTATTTCACGCATACCTCAAAAACAGTCTATTATAAGACCTCCATCCCGTTGTTCCAACTGTGGGACAACACTCAGGCCCCTTGATCTTGTGCCTGTATTCAGTTTTGTATTCTTGAAAGGCAAATGTCGTTATTGTGGGGAGAAAGTATCCGCCGTGAATCCCATAGTAGAAGTCATTACAGCCATTGTTTTTGTTGCACTTTATTTAGAGTACTCTTTAACAGTTGAGTTTGGTGCCATGGCATTGCTATCATGCATACTTATTTGCATCGCTTTTATAGATGCGGAGTACAGGATAATTCCAAACGGTTTTATTATTACAGGCTTGATAAGCGGGCTGGTTTTATTTTTATACAATTTATTTTATCCGGTGGACATGTTCGGAGACAGAGTATGGTTCAACCCCATACTGGGTTTTATCGTGGGTACAAGCTTTCTTTTAATTGTTTCTCTTGTGGGGATGCTTGTATATAAGAGTGATGATGCTATGGGAATGGGTGATATAAAGCTTTTTGCGGTTATCGGACTTTTCCTTGGCTGGCGTATGACAATTATCAGCCTTATGCTTTCTGTTTTTTCAGCAGCTATCGGATGTGTTTTACTTTTTATCTTAAAAAAGAATAACAGAAAGTCCACCATTGCATTTGGTCCATATATTGCAATCGGGACTTTTATAACAATTATATACGGTTGGAATCTACTTGAACAATATATGACCTTACTTAAATAACTATATCAATGGAAATATAGAGGCGAACCTATGGTTGGGAAAAATCTTTTAGCATTGGATATCGGAAATGACACCATTAAAATTGTTGGTGGCTCAGCAAATAAAAAAAATATATTTATAAATGAATACGGTATTATTAACACACCCGTTGAGTGTATTAATGATGGTATGATAATTGATACCGCTACGGTGTCCAAGGCTATTTGTGAAGCTGTTAAAACTCACAAAATAGGCGGCGGAGCTCTTGTAATGACTGTTACAGGTACGGGAGTTATCACAAGAGACATAGTGCTGCCAAAATCAACGGAACAGGAAATTGAAAAGATGCTTGAATTTGAGGCTCAGCAGTATTTTCCTGTGGATTTAAAGGATTATACCGTTGATTTTAAGGTTATGGAGAACATAGGCGATCAGATTCGTGTGCTGGTTGTAGCTGCTCCCAATAAGCAAATTGAGACTTATATTAATCTGGCAAAGCTTTTGAAACAGCAATTAGCAGCTATTGATATTCCATCTAATTGTGTTCTGAAGCTTTTATCTTTTTCACCTCTTTATAATGATGAAACCGTAGAAGAATACGCAGTAGTTGATATAGGAAGGGATACTTCCGGAGTGTGTTTTTTCAGAAATAACATTTTAAAATTCAGCAGAATTTTATTAAATGGTGTTTCAGAGGTGGATAGTATTATTGCCAATAAATATAATCTGGAATTTAAAGCTGCTGAAGAACTTAAACGTTCCTTTAAAGGGTTTAACAGTCAGTCTGATTCCGAAGAGAAATTTCAGGATTTAGGCGAGGTTATTCAAGGGGCACTTGACAGTATAATATCCGATTTAAACAGGTTTATAGAATTTTATAATTCCCGAGATAATTCAAATAACGTTGAAAAGCTTTATATTTATGGCGGTGGAAGCAAGCTAAAAGGCATTACAGAGTATTTTTCAAGTACTTTCAATATGCCGGTTCTATCCTTTCCTTTGCTAAAGGAAATTGTTTATAAGGGAAATAAGGGGAAAGAAGCTTTTGAACAGGACTACCCTTTTTTGATTAATGCCGTAGGCTGTTTGACCAGAGCATTTAAATAAGCCTTCTCGTAATAGAGTACATGGTGGGGAGGGTCATTATTGAATATTAAAAGTGAAAAGGGCGTTACCTTAACTGAGGTAATAGGGGCAGTAACTATTTTGATGATACTGATGGTACCACTATCATTTATTTTTACTACGACTTACGATAAATGTGTGGTAGAGGCTGACAAAGTGGCTGCTCAGCAAGTTGCAAGAGAGATTCTGTATGGTGACGGGATTAATTTTAATGGCATAATGGGTGATTTGGAGAAGTCAAACGCTAAAATAGGTGATTTGCATAAGTCAAACTCAAAAAGTAGTGAAGTAGTTATTGAAGATATACCTCCGGATGGATGTAGTATAAGTATTCCTGCTAGTAATGGAATCAGGGAGTACCTGTATGATTCAAATGTCGGCGGAGGTGTGGTTTTATATAACGGTAAGAGGATTAATGATAAATCTTCTTCAGGAAAAGAAATTAACATAACCGGCTTTACTGTTCAACCAATTTATAAAAACGATTTAAACGATAATGATCAATTAAGAGTTCAGGTCAGGGTATTATGCGGTAAAAGCGGAATTGTAGAGGTTGAAAGCAGCTACAGATTCCCCAATATAGAAAAGTAAATAAAATATACGTGCAAGGGTGGGATAGTATTTGAAGGACTTAAATCTTATTCCTAAAAGTTTGATTGTTGATAAAAAAAATAAAGTTAAAAAGACATATCTCTCTATCCTAATAATTTGCGTTGGCTTTATAGCTGTTGCTGCCTACACGGTACCTGCAATTTATGAAATCAATCTGCGTAATGATAAACAAGAACTTGAAAAGAAGGTAAACAGTACCACTAGTTATGTTGAAACTGTGAATGAGTTCAATTCACTTAAAAAGGCAGTAGAAGTAAGGGAGGCTGAAGGTAAGAAACTTTCCCTTAATCGGATTGATGTTCTGGGTATTGTTAGTGCAATTGAAAATGCATGTCCTGAGAAGCTGTTTATTGAAAATTTTGTATCAACGGGTAATAACGAATCAGATACGAAAATTGTTTTAAAGGGTGTTTCAGCAGATGAAAATACTTTGGCTTCTTTTTTAAGAAATTTAATGGATGATGATTATTTTAATAGTGTGGTTCTATCAAATATATCTAATAAACAAGGAAATAATGGTACTACTTTTGACGTTACCCTGAGTGGTGTAAAGAAGAGTGACCTAATTGTATATAACAATTGGAAAAACGGGTTCAGGATTTGTTATGAGCCTGACTGGAGTAAAAAAGTAGATAAGGACGATAGTGTTTTGTTTACCGCAAATAAGAGATTGAATTCCACAGACGCGGATTCTCTTGAAATAACTGTCACATCTACTGAACTCACTTCAAAGGAATTTACAGATAAAAGGATAGATAAACTTAAAAGTGAGTTGGAAGGCTTTCAAAAAATATATACTACAAAGACTAAAAACTCAGGGGAAGAAGCTTACAAGTTGATGTATCTGGGAGATGAAAAGGGAACCAGATATAAATATTTGGAGCTTTGCACAGTCAAGAACAACAAGGGCTATATTGTTAAATACAAAAGCGACCCCACTAGTTTTGAAGTAAAGGAAAGAACGATAGATCGTATACTTAAATCCTTTACTGTTATAAAAAGCCCTTAAATAGTTTAATCAGCTGGAGTAATTATTTTGCATATTATAGAAATGGAGATACATATGAAATTAACTCAGCGTGATAAAAAACTACTGATTGTTCTGGGAGTGGTGATATTTACTGTTGTTTTTCTCAAATTCTTGCTGTTACCAAAGTTAGGCTCTATCAGCCAACTTAAAACGGATATTGCAACATTAAATGACTCCTATGCAGTGAATATGGCTCATAAGGCAAAGGTAAAGAGAATTGACGGGGATATAAAGATACTGTCTAAAAAACTGGGGGACTTGAGAGAAATCTACCCACCAAGTATTGACAGCGATGAGCTTCTGGTGCTTATGAAGAATTTAACAAGTGAAGCCGGGCTGGAAGTAAAGTCAATTTCTTTTGGTACTTTAGGTGGGATGGACGGAAGTAAGTCGGAAAGTAAGGATACTACTCAAAAAGAAGCCAGTACTTCGGAGGTAAAGGGTAATAATATTCTTGAAAACGGTGACGGAAGCAAATTGGGAAATGGAATATTATCTGATATCAGAAATTACTTTTATCTTTGGGGATTGAAAAGCAAAAAAAGCAGTGCAGACGATGAAGCTGTCCCGGATGGTAAAAGCTACGCTGTTTCTGTTAAACTTGAGGCCACCGGGAGCAATGAGGATATAAAAGCCTACTTTGATAAGCTTTCAAAGCTTAAAAATAAGGCGATTTGTAAAGCAGTTAGTATTTCACCCGGCCAAAATAGCGGACAGAATGATGAAGATGAAAAAAACTTAAAGCTAAGTGCTGAAATAGTATTTTACGGAATTATGGATAAAGGAGCAGGAGACTATTATATACTTGAAGATGGCAAATGGGCTCCGATTCCTGCTAACGGAAAGAAAGATATTTTTAAGTCTTATAATGGGTTTAATCCTTTAGGGCAACCCGGATTTACTCAAAATGCTGATATTACTGATACTAAAAACAGTGTTGAAGATAAAGAGAAAGGCCAACTGGATGAAATTATTCCGGGTACATATGACTTTTCTTTAGTAGCAGCCCATTTTGGAGGCGGGCTTGCTCCAAGTGTATCAATTAACTGTAAAAACCCGGCGCTACCGGAAAATTCATACTCGGTAGTATATGGTGACAACAAGGGTACAGAAAACGCTGAGATATTTATCGAGCAGAAGAACGGTAAATATTACTGTAAATTTAAAACAGATCATGAAAGTTATCCCGATAAGCAATACAGTCAGACTATGGAGTTTGTACCTGTGGGAGAGGATTTAAAGCTTGTTATTATTTCTTCAGAGAGACGAGATGAGAATGACAACGCAGGGGTAAAACTAAATATAATTAATAATTCGGATAAGCAGCTTGTTTATAAGATTTATATGGATGACCCCAGTCTGCCAAGGGTTGAAATAGGCAAAACAGTTGGAAAAGTAACTAAGCAATAGTAGCAGGTGATTTATATGACTAAGCTCAAAAGGCTACTTAAAAATGAAAACGGTGAAACTTTTATAGAAGTATTAGCTGCTGTAATATTGTTGGCGGTGATTGCAGGACCTTTGTTAAGCATGGCCATGTCTTCCTATTACTATAACAGGGATTCGGAGCAAAAGATTAAAGCGGCAGCCATTGCACAAATGGTAATGGATGAAGTAAAGTCTAAAAAAAACCTTGTAAGTACCGGAACCGGTTATTTACCGTTTAACATTGAGCCTTTTAAAGAGGCAGTTAACACAAAGCTGCAACCCTACTACAGGATTAAAAGCGTAGAGACGGGTCAGTTAACACCTCCTACAAATGACTATACATATGATAACTCGGAAGCAAATAATCCTGACATGGAGCTTATTATTGAACAGGGTACCAGCGGGGATAACAACATACCTATGATTGAACTGAAGGCACTCAATGGAACAACTGACCCAAGCAGTCCAAACAGTCCCCAAAGTATAAAAATTGATACAGGTTTTGATTGTCGCAAAGATAAATTAATTATGCAGTTTGAGAAAAATGGTTCTAAAATTATATGTGGTATAGGTAAAAGTTTACCTGTTAAAACAGTAGAAGTTACACCTGCTAGTCAGGATTATATAAAGCTTAAGTTAAGCTGTAAAAATGATGATGGTAAGAAAAACTCCGATGAACAGATAAAGGTATTTACATACAGCAATCAGGAGATTAACCTGAAGACCTATATAACTGACGGTAAAGAGTTGGAGCCCGGAGTGTGCTTTATTAATAAAAGCAGCAAGATGGAATATGAAATAAATTATATGGAAACAAATGCATTTAATTATGATTGGACGAATGAGCTTCTAGAAATAGTTGTTGAAGTCAGAAAAAAAGATGGCACGGTTATATATACTGCCTCATCCTATGTAAAGAAGTAGCAGGTGGTTACTATGAGTAAAATAAGGGGTTTTTTAAAAAAAGTAATGGTTCAACTTTGGCGATGGTACTTTTCTTAGTATTTGTTTTATCGGCTACTGCTTTGGCTGTCATGGCACTTGCAGGTTCAGAGCTTGTAATGAGTACTGTAACCTCTGACAGAAGCAAGGCTTTGTTTGCAGCTCAGGCAGGCGCTGAAAAAGTTGCGCAAAAGCTCGATATTGAGGTGGGAAGAATACAGGACCGTGCAAGGGTAACTTCCAGTGAAGTGATTAAAAAGGCTATAGATGACAAATTGCCTGCTTTTGATGAGATTATTGATACTACTGATTCTAATAATATAAAAGTATTAAATGAGAAAGAACTGAATAAAATCTATGAAACCGAGTACAAATATCAATTCTTTAAAATGTTGTCAGAATGGATTGAAAAACAGACAGCTGCCGGAGAGGAATGGGACGGTACTATACCACACGGTGTGCAGCATGTTGTTACTAAAGAGGGTAAAGATGTTACTATAAACGATGGTAGTTATATATATAGCTTTATACATCCGAACAAAACCAGCAATATCTATTCATCAGTTGCCCCAAATACTCTTCAGGAAAATGAAATATCGTCAATTACTGTAAAAGCAACGGGAGAATACAAATCAGGTAAGCACAATTACAAAAGAATTATTTCAGCAGAGTTCAGTTTTTTGACTGATTCCGTAAATGATAATTCTGACATTCCTGTTATTTACAGTAAGCTTACAAAGGTTAAGGTCAACAAGGACAACAAACCTGAAATACTTAAGGATAAGGCAATTGTAGCAAGTAAAAACATTATTTCCGTTAATGGAAACGTTAACATTGAGAAGGGAAATGCAATATGCTTCGGAACTATCCCAACCGTAAACGGTATTGATATAAACTATAATGCTGACGGTTATAAATACGGCGGTTTTATGGCCGGGATGACAAGGGATACTTGGAACGATATCAACTTGGGACATAACAACAAGAGCCTTAAAGATAGCATTATTGAGACTATACCGGGTATGTCTGACTCAGATTTTGCAAATTTCCCGGGAGCTTTTAATATTCAAGGAGGTAATGTAATTACTGCCGGATATGTTCATACTCTGTATAGTAATACAAACTCCCCATCAAAAATAAATGTTCAAAAAGGTGATGTATTTGCACGAAGTGTAAAAGTAGAGAATAAGGCTCATTCAAGTGAGATTAACTTGAAAAATGTTTTCTTGACTGATGACTTAAGGATTGATTCAAATAATTCCACTGTAAATATAGGAGAGTGGGAAGGAGAAAAAGCCGGAGAGGGTATGCTTGTAGGTCTGAATCCGGGTGATTCAGCCTCAGGCTATGATACTTCCAGTGCAGTTATAGTTTCCGGCGATTCAAACCTTAATATAAACGGAAGCCTTTATATCGGTGGAACAACATACTTTAACGAATATAAAAATATAACCGATAATAAAATGTATTTTTCAGGAATATCGGTATTGAAATCAGGAAGCTTGCCGGCAGAAGCATTCCGTATGTGGGATGACATTGAAATTCCATCAAAGGAGGTATATCCCGGAAACGTTTTTTATCTGTATGACAAATACCGGGATACTAACGGGGTTCCTGATGCTGATGATTATATAAATGTCAATGACCCTACGGAACAGCAAAAGCTCATAAGTGCCGGGTTTAACTATAAGTCAAAGAACGAAAGTCAGCCGGATGATTCGCCCCCGGTACAAATGATGATGGGCAGCCAGGCAAAGCCGCTGTTCGATATTCTGGATAGGGCAATGCACTTCAAATGGATATGGGATACCTTCTGGAAGGATGATGTGGGATATTATTCCTACCTGAATTCAGGAGATATCAGAATAGAACATTATGAAAAAGCTGATGACGGCAATTATGTCAAAAACACCGGTAAAGTTAAAGGTTGGTGTTTTGGGGCTGTTGCTGCCAACGATACGGTTTACGGGCCCTATGGCGGGTTTACCGAGGACAACGGACAGTACTACATTGAAAAAGGTATGAGGTCTGTTTTATATAGAAATAACATGAGTTTATTTGTACAGGAATTTGAACAGGTCATGGCAGCAAAGCCCACTAAGAGTCTTACGGATGACGGAAATGCCAGTGAAAAAAAAGGGCTTATTAATAAAGCAGTAAGGCGGGATAAAACTGTAGTATCAAAATCAGGGGTATTTTTCCTGAATAGCAGCGGTAATGTTGTTCTATCAAGCAGTCAGGTAAACAGTGCAGATATTCCAAAAGAGGACGGGTATTTGCAAGGAATTATCTATTCTGCAGGTGACATATATGTTGAGGCAGGAACTAAATTTAAAGGGATATTGATTGCGGAGGGCAATATAGTATTTCTTGGGGGAGCAGACATATCTTACGATGAAAATACCGTAGATATACTTTTGAGTGAAGAACTCGATGCAGGGAGACTATTTAATTACAATGCATCGGAGATTGTTCTGAGTAATTCATCCATAAAGACAATTAAAAAACCAAACGTTAAAAATACAAAGATAACTTCATGGAAGGAAGAAAAATAAATTAATTGCATGGAGGTTGATGCTAATGTTCAAGAAGGCACTATGTGTCTTAATGGCTCTAATCATTATGATTGGGCTAATGATTCCCCAGACAATCCGGGCTGAAAGTAATGCAGATATGGGAGAATCAAATATACAGTCTGACAATCAAAGGCTGACTGTACAGCTTCAAAAGGTGGATTCAATACTTGTCTGGTTTGCAAATGTTATATTGAACCACGGATATGAAGACTGGTTTCCTGATAATAATTCCTGCAGTGATTACAACTATGATAATGCTATTTTCCAGTTTATCAAGGTGAAAATCACTAATACCAGTGATTCTGTTATAACTCTTAACAGTAATAACCAACTGGTGCTAAGGTTTACAAATAGGTCGGGAAAGGAACTGGGCCTGAAAATCTATGAGTTTTCTGCCTATAGAAACATTGATAAATCAAACAGGGAGTATACTTTCGGGTCCAGTTTACTATCCAACAGAACTATAAAAAGTCATGGGACGTGGGAATTTTACGGTTATGTAAAATGGATGAACTTCTCCGATTTGGGCTGTACTATAGTGAGACAGCCTGATGAGAATAAAATTCAGGTTAGACTTACTGAAAAAAGTTATCCGACTAATCCTTCCGAGTTTGCGTCCAAGGATAGGATTCATTCAGTGCTAAAGCTGTATAACGAGGGTAACAAGGACATTGATTTGGATAAAATAAGAATCCACTATTACTTTAACATGGATGGGGACTTGAATAAGGTTGCACCAAAGACTGAAAAGGTGGAGGGAAAGATATATAACTACCAGCCTGACCGGTCAAATCCACAAGAAGATGTTATACAAACCCTTCCGTCAGTATTTATTAATATGGGTGAGTATTCGACACCTAAAACCAACTGCTTTATTGAAATCGGGTTTCCGTCAAAAAGCAATGGTTCAGGCTACATGAATTGTTTGTATAAGTTTTTACGTTATTTCAGCAGTCTGTGGAATGATAAATTTATTAAGCGTGATATTAACTGGTTGGATGATATTCTTGTAAGGAGTACCAATTGTTCTTCAGATAAGGAGAAACACAGGTGGTGGTGGAACTGGAGCCAGGACTATACTGTCAGTTCAAAGAATTATGTACTTAGTGCGAAATCCGGTAACAATACTTCACATGCGGATATTGAGCTTGAAATAGTCAAGGAATTTATTGCTCAAATGACAGGGGATACATCTAATCTGAGAAAATTTAATCAGGCTAATCATTACTCTTTTAATCCAGGAGAAGAAATGGATTGGGAAAGAGTTACAGTATATTATAATGGTGAACTTATATGGGGAAAGGAACCGGGACAAGAGCTTGCAGCACCTCAAACCCTTCAGGCAATTCCTAAAAGAGATGGCATACTGTTAAGATGGGATGAAGTAAACGGTGCGGAAGGTTATAAATTGTGGCGAAAGGGTCCGGGTGATTCTGACTTTGTCCAGCTTCCTCAGATATTATCTGACAGTTCTTTTACTGACAACAACGTTACACCGGGAGGAACCTATACATATAAGGTGCAGGCTGTTTCAGACAGTGGAGAACAGCTGGGGCCATTTTCAAATGAGGCTTCTGCTACTGCCTTGATTCTGACGAGTAACGGACTGTATGCTGAATACTATAATTGGAAGCCTGTTGCCGGCAGTAGTTTGACAAACTACGGTTATGATTCGGGAAACAATTTTACAACTAACTATGTAATGGAAAATACGGAACTTGCAATGTCCAGAATTGACCCCAAAATTGATTTTACTAAAGATAATGCAGACACCTATTACAGATGGGGCGATAAAGCCCCTGACCCCAAGGTTAATTCAGATCACTATTCAGTGGTCTGGTCAGGATATATTATGCCGGAGTTCAATGAGGACTACACATTCTATACCACAACGGACGACGGAGTGAAGCTATGGATTGATATAAACAGAAATGGTAGCTATGATACAAATGAACTTTTGATTTCAAACTGGCAGAAGCATTCTGAAACAGAGAATAGTTCAAAATCAGTACAAATGGAAAAGGGTAAAAAATACAGAATAAGAATGGAATACTATGAAAACGAATACGATGCCGTTGCAAAGCTGTTATGGAGTAATGCCAAGAAAGCAAAGGAAGTAGTTCCAAACTCTCAGCTATTTGTTGACGGAGCCATTAATATCCCCAAGACTCCAATAAATCTTAAGGCAGATTTAAAAAATGACGGTAGTGTAGCCCTGACATGGGACAGTGTTCTTGAAGCACAGGGATATATGATTTACCAAACAGACTGGGAGGGTAATACTACAGTAATTAATGTAAAAGATAATTCATATACGGTGCCGAACCTACCATCCGGTGAATATAAATTCAGTGTAAGTGCATGGAATGAGGCGGGCGAGAGTGCAAAATCTCAGTGGGTGAAAGTTGTAGTCGGGCTGGGTGCCCCTCAGAATTTAAAAGGTACTGTTAATAAAAAGACAATTTACGTTTCATGGGATCCGGTGGATACTGCCTCGGGATACAGGCTTTATAGAGTGTGTGATGGAATACAAACCACAGTTCTTTCGGTAGATAATAAATATGCTGATAGTAAGGTTGAATACGGAAAGGTATATAAGTATTTTGTTTCAGCCATAAAAGAGGGATATGAGGGCGCAAAATCAAGAGAAATAACTATTGCCGTACCTCCTGACGCTCCGGCGAACCTAAAGGCGGCTCGTGATGGGGACACTGTTCAGTTGCGGTGGAGTCCTGCCCAGGGAGCCCAAACCTATAGTATATTAAGGTGTAATAGCTCTGATGGGACATACGAAATTATTAAAGAAGGAATAACCGGAACGTCCTTTAAGGATAATTCCATTCCTGAAATAACAAACACCAGAGGAGTAAAGTACTATTATAAAGTAGTTGCTGTGGCAAACGGTGCCGTAGGCCCCTACTCAAACATTGCAGATGCTATAATGTATCCTTTTGTTGAAACAGAACTGGGTTTTGTAACTTATAACATAATAAATAATTCTAGAAACCCGAATCTAGAGTTTGTTCTGGGGTCGTATGTACCTGTTGCTTTTGAACTACAGCTTAAGAATAGAGCTTCAAATCCGGGAATTGTAATGGATACAGACATGGTTAATAAAATGAATATCAATGAAAAACCATTTTTCTTAGAGTTGGTCAGCAAAAATATAAAGGTTACTGTAAAGAAAAAAGATTCTACTGAGTTTTTGAAGGTTAATGATAATATCGTTAGTAAAAAAGTGATTAAGGTAAATGATAAATATGTGATTAACATAGAGGTAAACGGAACTTATGATGCAGGAGATGTGGTGAAAATTGAGTTTGGTCCTAAAGTATTCACCTATAAGGATGATGATGTAGAGGATTACTACGGAAATATGTATCAGCTTAAATTAGGATTGTACACAGATGGTCATGGAAGCAGTGATAAACCAATAACAGCAGATATTAATCGAAATGTGCTTGCACCCCTTGAGGTAAAGATTGCCAATCCAAATAAGCTCAATTAAAATCACGTAACTTAAATAGTAACCCTTTTTTAAAAGACTTGATTTCCTTGGTGGAGATTAAGTCTTTTTTATATATGGGCAATACACGAAGTTATTGGGAAATATTACTAGTATATATATTCCAAATATGCTTTAAATAGGTTTGATTTTATTACCCGGATTTTGTATAATCTCAGTGTATCTGATTGAAAATATTAATTCATGATTATACTACATAATGCCACGAAAAAATATCGGGAATGGGGTACTTCTAATGAAAAACAGGAAAAATATTACGGTTTTATTCACATCTCTTTTTCTAAGTATGACAGTTGCAGCAGGGTCATTTCTCCTTACGGGATGTAATGAAAACGGGACAAAAGACCCTCAAAGCACAAGTACAAGCTCAACTTCTTCGTCTGCCGTAAGTACTGAAACAAAATCTTCTGATACTACAGCTGCAAATTCTACAGCTGCGGCTTCAGATTCCACAAAACAAGAGCAGGTACCTCAATCCGAAGGGTTGCAATTATCACCAAGTATTGAAAAAGTAAAGGTTAAGGCTATATACCTTACAGGGCCTTCCGCAGGTTCTTCAGCAAGAGTTGATAAAATTATTAATATGGCCAAAAATACTGAATTGAATACTGTGGTTATTGATGTCAAGGAAGATGGTGCGGTAAACTATAGCACAAACCTTGACTTGGTTAAAAAATATGGCAAGCAGGTAAAATATTATAATCCTAAAGATGTTATAAAAAAATTCCATGACAATGGAATATATGTAATAGGCAGAGTAGTTGTTTTCAAAGACCCTGTTCTGGCTAAGAACAGAGCAGACCTTGGTGTGAAGTCACCAAGCGGAAAGCTATGGCTGGAAAACGGTTCAACGCCTTGGGCAAACCCTTATATGGAAGAGGTTTGGGACTACAATATAGCAATCGCAAAAGAAGCTATTTCCTACGGCTTTGATGAAATCCAGTTTGATTATGTCAGATTCCCGACAGGAAGTAAAAAATCCATTAATTATGGTACAAATGTTCCCGAAAAGGCTGAAGCAATAAACGGTTTCCTTGCAAAATCAGAAAAAGAACTTCATCAGGAATTGGGAGTACCTGTTTCAGCAGACGTATTTGCAATAATTATTGAAAGCAAATTGGATGGAGAAAGTATTGGACAGAGATTTCAGGAAGTTGGAAAAGATATATACTGCATAAGTCCGATGATTTACCCGTCACACTATGCAAATAACTCACCAAAAGGAATAATGGGTAATGGTGTAGGTCAGAATATTAATGGTGTTACTTATACCAAGCCGGATATGGATCCTTATGGCGTAGTATACAATTCTTTATTATCTGCAAAAAAGAAAATATCTGAAACAACGGGCTACAAGGCAAAATTAAGGCCATATATACAGGCGTTCACTGCCAGATACCTGCCAGCGGGCTATTTCCAGACATATGGCGCAGAACAGGTTAAACAGCAAATTAAGGCTATTTATGATGCCGGATATGAAGAATGGATACTTTGGGATCCAAGCAATAAATATCAGGAATCATATTTTGAAAAAGAAAAATAATTATTTCCGTAAAAAATGCCTTGCTTCATGTGAAATATGGGGCTGGGTGTTTTTTTTGAAAAAATTCGGGAATATTTAACTATATTGAACATATATAATTAAAGTGATACAATATGTAGTGTCTTTGAAATAATACAAATACAAAATATAGACTAATGAGAGGGGATTTATTGATGAAGTTATCGGAAAATGCCGTCAAAGTATTGGAGAAGAGATATCTTGAGAAAGACGAAAATGGAAATTTGCTTGAGGATTGCGAGGGAATGTTTCATCGCGTAGCAAAGGCAATTGCCTCTGCAGATGCAGAATATACTGATGAAAAAGGATTGGCGGTAATTGAACAGGAATTTTATGATATGATGGCTAATCTTGAATTTTTACCTAATTCACCTACTTTGATGAATGCCGGAAGACCTTTGGGGCAGTTAAGTGCTTGCTTTGTTCTTCCTGTAGAAGATACAATGGAAGGCATTTTTGAATCCATAAAAAATGCGGCATTAATACATAAAAGCGGCGGAGGCACAGGTTTCAGCTTTTCCAGACTCCGTGCAAAAGGATCAACTGTAAATTCAACCGGTGGAGTTGCAAGCGGCCCTATAAGTTTTATGAAGGTTTTTAATGCCGCAACAGAAGCGGTAAAACAGGGAGGAACCAGACGTGGTGCCAACATGGGTATTTTGAGAATTGATCACCCTGATATTCTGGAGTTCATTTCCTGCAAAAGTAATAATTCAGAAATAACTAATTTTAATCTAAGTGTGGGAATTACTGAAGATTTCATGAAAGCGGTAGAACACAATCTGGAATATGAACTTTTGGATCCTAAAACAAAAAAGCCTGTTGCTAAACTTAATGCTAAAGAAGTATTTGATATAATTGTGGAAATGGCTTGGAAAAATGGGGAGCCGGGTATAATTTTTCTGGACAGGCTTAACCACGATAATGTAACTCCTAAGCTTGGGGAAATAGAAAGTACCAATCCCTGCGGTGAGCAGCCGTTGCTGCCTTACGAGGCATGTAATCTTGGCTCAATAAACCTGTACAATATGATGGACGATTCACATAAAGGCCTCGATTTTGAGAAATTGGAAAACACAGTACGAAAAGCAGTGCGTTTTCTGGATAATGTAATTGAGGTCAACAAATATCCTTTGCCTGAAATTGATAAAATGACAAGAGGCACCCGAAAAATAGGACTTGGCGTTATGGGATGGGCAGACACACTCTGTGCTTTGGGTGTGGCGTATAATTCTAAAGCTGCAATTGATTTAGCGGACAAGGTTATGTCCTTTATAAGTGATACTGCTCAGAAAGCTTCACAGGATTTGGCCGAATTAAAGGGCGTTTTTCCATTTTATCAGGACAGCATATATGCCCAAAAGGGTATAAAGATGAGAAATGCTACTACTACTACCATTGCACCAACTGGTACATTGAGTTTGATAGCTGGTGTTTCAAGCGGAATTGAGCCGATATTTGCAATTTCATATATCAGAAATGTTATGGACAATAGTGAACTGGTGGAGGTTGACCCTGTATTTAAAGGGGCTGCACTTTCCGGGAACTTCTATTCAGAAGAACTTATGAAGAAAATTGCCAGGGTTGGAACTGTTAAAAACATGAATGAGGTACCAAAGAATGTTCAAGACATATTTGTCACTGCACATGATGTACTTCCCGAGTGGCATGTAAAAATGCAGGCGGCATTCCAGCGTCATACAGACAATGCGGTTTCCAAGACAGTCAACCTAAGTCATGATGCGACTACAGATGATGTGAGAGAGGTATTCACTCTGGCCTATAAGACCCAGTGCAAAGGGGTTACAATTTACAGGGACGGAAGCCGTGACTTGCAGGTTCTTAATATTGGAAAAGTTAAAGGTAAGGAAGAGAATGCTGACAAGGAGTTGCCAGCCGGAGAGAATATTTACTGCGATTCCTGTGCGGTCAATAATATGCCTGGGAAAATAGAACCAAGGCCAAGACCTGACATTACTACAGGTTTTACGGAAAAAGTAGGAATAGGCTGCGGAAATCTTTATATTACTGTAAACTACGATGAAAACGGTATTTGTGAGGTCTTCACAAATACAGGACGTGCAGGAGGCTGTCCTTCCCAATCAGAAGCAACCAGCCGTCTGGTGTCGGTAGCATTACGTTCAGGTATGGATGTGAAATCAATTGTTGAACAACTAAAAGGCATAAGATGCCCGTCTACCATACGTCAGAAGGGCTTGAAGGTTTTGTCCTGTCCGGATGCAATAGGCAGACTAATAGAAAAGGTTGCGAAAATCCAGAGCAGCAAAGACGAGGATGTGTCAGGAGAAATATGTGCAACAACTGAATACAGTCTCTTACAAAAGCCTTCTGCCAGAACTGCTGATGCTGAACAAAGTGAGTGCGACTCACAATGCAGCAGTTGTACAATGAAGGAAGTATGCTCAAACCCCGGTAATGAAGATGACTATGTAAGTGCGGAATGCCCAGAGTGCGGTAAAGCAATGGAGCATGAAGGCGGTTGTGTTATTTGCAGGAGCTGCGGGTATAGTAAGTGTGGGTAGAACCTTCTGATATTATAAACTCTGAAACCCTTGATATTAAAGGATTTCCTAAAAAAATAGTCAAAAAATCAAATTAGATTTGAGATAATTGAGTTAGATTTGATTTAATTGATCAGAGAATCTCTGTAAGGCTTGATACTAAAGGTTTCTTATAGATTTTAGATTTTCCTAAAAAAGTAGGGCGAAAAATCAATTCGCCCTACTTTTTTCAATAAGTTTTTCTTTATCAAAGATTGTTAGTTTTTTTATCTGTTTTTCTCTTTTTAGAGCTGAAGGTTTATCTGGTAATTCTTCTGTATAGACGAGTTCAACAGGTGTTCTTGTTTTGGTGTAGGTGCAGCCATGACCCTCTTGGTGTTGTTGTAGTCTCTTTTGTAAATCAGATGTATAGCCAGTGTAATAGGTGCCGTCAGAACAAGATAAAATATAAACTTTAAAATTTGATATATTATTAGTCTGAGCCAAACGGTCTTTATCAACATGTACTTCATGAATACCATTAATGTTATAATAATTGTAATAGTTAATTGTTGTTGCAATATTCGTACCTAACCCTCTAATTAGTAATGAAGGTGATATATCGTAGTTTAAAAAATAATTTTTAAATAATGTCGGAAAAGATCTTCTAACATAAATTCCAAATTTCGTTAGAATGGAGCTTATATATTTACTACCAATTGGTTTATAATATTTACTCCCAGTAAAGAGCCATTCTTTTTGACAACCTAAAGACAGTTGGTCTTTTCTATCGTTTTTTATATAGCTCCATATCATTTTACCTATATCATTATTTAAGGTTATCCATGTATTACGAGCATACAAGTAGTATTTATTGTTTGATATTTTAATGTCATCAAAAGAGATATTAACAATTTCGGATATTTTAATTCCATATACTAATACTAAAAAACCTATAATTTTATCTCTTGTATTTATTTCTGAGCTATTCAGTAAATTAAATATTGCTTCTTGTTCATTTTGTGAATATGAACGATTTTTTAAACTAGTATAAATTTTTACGTTTTGTACTGTTAAAGTTCTAAAAAGTTTCATATTTTTATTTATATATATTATTAATTTTTTTAACTGGAAAACATAACCACAAAAATTTAAAACATACTCATCTAAAATATTCTGATTCAACTCATTGATGCTCTTAATGTCATTTTTGCACAAAAACTTGAAAAACAAGCATGCTTCTCTAAGGCATTGAAAATAGTATTTACTACTAAATTTATTATTCCAACCTCTATCAATGAATTTTCGCTTTATTTCAATTAAACTTAGTGAGTAAGATGTGAAAACATTATTAAATTCTGGAGCTACTTTATCTATAAACCTAAAATGGATTTTAGTAAATATATCTATATCACTTTCTACTTTCAGAATGCCTTTCATATAGAAATAATTCTGGATTGAAAGAGGAATGTGAATTTTATTGATTAAATCATTAATTTTTTCTTTTGCATTAATAAGACCATTCTCATCTATGAATTTAAAAATTTTATAATCATTATTTAATTTATAGTATAATTTTACTCCAGCGTAATTATTTTTAATAAGGGTGAATATATATTCTTTATATAATTGTGAAATTTCTTCTGATGAAAATTTATTTCTAATATCTTCCGTCAGCATAATTACCTTTTTTTTATATGCACAATTATCACAAATATTAAGAGTATAATTAAAACTAACTACAACATGTCCACATTCACTACAAGTGTTTTGCAATTTTATATAACAATCACCACAGATCTCCTTTTCATCGTATTTTTTCTTTATCGGCTTTAATTGTTGGCAAATACTGCAAGTCCGTTTTGGAGCATAATTAATGTAGCAATTATCACAAATAGATTTATTATCAATAATCTTTACTATAATTCTCTTTTTACCGCAAATACTACATATTCTTGTTGGCCTATAATATCTATAATAGCATGTGGGACAGATACTCATATTGGCTATATTAAATTTGGTGATATCTAGTTTCCCGCAATTACTGCAGTAGGTTTTAGGTCTATATATATTGTTATAACAAGTTGAGCAGACATACTTACCGTTTTTTACATATTCTATTTGTTTTTCTGTATTACAAACAGAACATACTCTAGAAGGAAGACTATTTTTATAACATTTAGTACAAATTATTTTTCCTCCTTTTCTTGATGCAACGCGCTCAAGTGAATGACAAATACTACATACTTCTTTAGGTGCATATAGTTTTCTATAACATGTCTGACAGATGGATTTTCCTTCTGAGGATTTCGTAATGTAACTGATACTATGGCAAATATCACATTCTCTCTTAATCCTATAATATTTTTGATAACATTTCCTACATATTTTTAAATTATCAAGTACTTTTGAAATTCTTCCTTGGTTATTGCAGATATCGCAGATAGATAAACTTTTATTTTTTTCGTATTCTCTTGAATAACATGTGATGCAAAGACCTTTGGCAAAATGCCTTTTTTCTGTTGTTCCACAAATTAGACAACTATCATATTTTTGAGACCATTTATGAAATTCTTCAATCATATAAATTCTTCACTTCCTCTGAGTAACTTATAGTATCTTGTCGCAGTTTTGTGATTTATTCCAAAGCTTTTCATCAATAATGCCGGCTGATGTAACCCATTAAGCATTGCATTATTGATAGCTGTATAATATAACTCTGTTGCAGTAACATCAAAATCATGAACAATTCTGCAAACCAAGCTTAATGATATTGCAGTGTTGTAGTTCCTTCCGGGAAAAGCATACTCACTATCTGTTCTCAATGTATCTAAGTACTCAAGAATCAATGGAGATAATATTTCTGGTATTTCATGACTTGTTTTATTGAAACACAGGATGTTTATTGTTTTATTTGATAATATAGTTTGGGCGAAATTACTTTTTTTAAGTATTCTTATTTCTTCAGGAGTGAATCCATAAAGTAGCATAAGGATTACTATTATTCTATCTCTAAGCTTGATATTTTTATTATATAGACATGATTTAAGCAATTGCTTTTGCTTGTCAGTACAAAGACTTACGTTTAGTTCATGTCTATATTTTGAATTCGGAAGATTTAGCTGAGTAAAAGTTATTTTATGTTTATTTATATATGTTATAAAATGCCTTAAATTGCCTTTATCATAGGGCTTTAATCTTAGATAGGCATCTATTGTTTGGTTGTTAATTTCAGTTGGTTGTATTAAATTCAATAATACGTGGCAAAAGTATAGAAATCTGAGTGCTGTTAACATGTAAAGATAACATGTATAATACCTAAATTTTGAATGATTTTTTATCCAGCCTTTCTGCTGATAATTTCTGTATTTTATTAATAAAGATTCCTTATATGCTTTTATTACTTTCTGAAATTCAACTGCTAGGTTACTAATCTGATAACTCAGATTTTCAAGTAAAAATAAACTACAGTCATAATCCGGCATTATATTTTTGTGGCACAAGAAGGAAATCATATCAATTATAAAAAGTTTTTTGGTGAAATGCTTTTGATGTATAATTGAAAAATCAATACTTGAAAAGTCAGAGCTATTATTTACATAGTTTGAGTAGACATCATCAAGTAAATTTTTCGATGTATTAACTTGCACCCAAACACTTTCATACGATACTTTTTCTGCTTTGCTATTGAAATAGTCCTTGATAATATTTGTAAAGTTTTCACACCAGTTCATCGCCAGTTTGTCGAATATACTCTCAAATTTCTGCTTATAGTAGCAATTACGGCAATATGGTAACGCATTAGAATAAGAGTGGATTGGTACTGCCGGATTAAAGCATGAATTACATATATGCACTTGCTGTTTGGCACAATCCTGGCATATGATTGAATTATCAGAAAAAATGTGTTGTACTGACCCGGAATTGCCACAAATACTACAGATATATACTCCTTGATTTATGTCAATTTCAGATGAAGACGTTTTCGAATTTTCATAACAACGGCTACATACATGTTTTCCATCAACTATATAAGGGGATTCTATATTTCTGCCACATTTAGAACAAAGATGATTAGGTGAAGAATAGCATTTTATACATACTTTTTTATCAGATGAGTTAATTGCAAGTACCTCTAATTTTCCGCAAATAGAACAAATATGCTTTGTACGATAATGCTTTATATAACATGAGTCACACACATATTCTGTCATACTCAGCTTAACAGCTGCAGAAGCTTGTTTATTACAAATACTGCATGTATGTAATGGTTGTTTATAACACTTTTGGCAGATAGATTTACCATTATCTATTTTATGAACTCTGCTAGTTTTTCCGCAAATACTACATTCACTTTTGGGATATTTGTGTTCTTTTTGATAGCAGGAATTACAAAGTCCTTTAGCTTTATGTGGATGTAGTGTAGTGTTGCAGCTGATACATTTAGAGAATTTATTAGACCATTTATTTTCTGACATTAATTGATTACACCACCTTTTGGGCCCAAAACAGAATCAGGTACATCAGAGGAACCTGATTTTTTTCGTGGTTTTGGGCCTGGTTTAATTCCTATTTCATCGCCGACTGCTTTAAGCAATTTTTCAGCACTTTTTCCTGATGAAATGTGTACCATTATATCTGCAGGCGTACATTCGAGAATATCGCATAAGGCATCAAATACCTTAGTATTGATTCTCTCTGGCATTTTATCAACAATTAAAGTAACCATTGACGATGTTATATTAATGCCATGAGCATTTAGCAATTTTGTCAAGTCAGTACAACGCCATATTCCTTTCTCCGCCATTTTCTCTTTTAGTTTCCACTTAAACATATCTCCCTCCAATGCAGGTTTTGTCAGGTTGTAAGTGCAGGTAAACTTGATTGTTTGTAATATTATTGCCGATTTGATTATTTATAAAACTCTGAGAAAGCCCTTTAATCCTTAAAATATCAGCAATATAATATTGTCTGAATAGATTTATGCTCTCAATCCTCTGTATCAATGATAGCTTTGAATTATAAAATCTTAATCTGTTTTCCATATAGTGTTTGGAAAGAATATTACCTTTAATAGTTGTAAATATTTTGTTGTTGCAAAGTTTGTTATCAGTACTGATAATATCAAGGTATTTACGTACATCCTCTGTTGCTTCATGGAATACAGGATATATAAGTCTACTGTTTACATTTTGTATATATATACTTCCATATGATTCTGGAGGCTGACTGCTAAAGTTACAATCAATGAGAGCTAAATTTAATACTTCTTCAATTCTAAGTCCATATGAGTAACATAACTGAAAAATAACTTTGTCCCTTTTAACTGTAATATAATTAAGAGAATCTGAAGAATATTCTTCAGACGTTTTATCAAAGGTATCCCAAAATTCTTTGGTTTTTGGGTAAGTAAATCTATTATAAAAACTTGTTTCAACCATTTAATTACATCCCTTCGGTAAAAATTTTGCTAACTGGCGGTCTATTACGTTTGTAAGCTGCTTTGATACAAAAGAATCTGAAAGATGCGTATATATTTGTGTTGTTGCTAAATAGGTATGGCCTACTTGCTCTTGAATAAATCGTGGACTGATTTCCAAGTCTTCAGATAAATGGCTTATATAGCTATGTCTAAGACAATGTGTTGAGTAATTATCATGAGGAAGACCAGCACACTTAAGGTGTTCTTTAAAATTCTGAGTAATAGTTTTTGGATTCATGCGGCATCCACGTTCAGTAAGAAATAAGCTTTTGCTTTCATCAAATCCGAATAAAGGTCTGATGCTTTCAAGATACCACCTTAAGTATTCAACTGAAGTTTCTGAAATAGTCCATACAGTTCGACGTTTTGGAGGACTCCCGCCACTAGCTTTCCCAAATCTTACGATAATACCTCCAAAATTATTCCATTCGGGTCGCTTAGGATTGTGTAGAAAATCAGTTGTATCAAGCATAGAAACTTCATTTGCCCGCAATCCATAATAATAAATAATCAGATATAATACCTTGTCTCTCTGAAGTACTTTTAAGCTTTTTGATTTGTTTTTATATGCTAAGGCTATCTGTTCGTCGAAGTATGCCCATAAGCACTTTAGATGATCTTTTGTAAAGGCTAATCTCTTCTCTTTATTTTCATCAGGTACTTTATGTGGTATGAGATTATCTTGTGAACATATAAGCAAAGGCTTTTTACCAAAGTTGACTTTGCAAAGATCACTAAGTTGTGGAGACTCAACTAAGAAAGACTGAAATCGTGAAATCATATTTTGCTTGTGACGTTGAGTTGCTTCACAATTGTTTCTTTCTCTATATAAATAGGCACACCACTCATCAAAGATCTCAGCTGTCCAATCCCAAGGATACTGGTTTGTAAATAGAAATAAGTCATTTATAGTATTAATGGTGGTTCTTATACTTGATGGCTTAAGACGTCTAGCCATAAGTCGATTTGTATAAGCGTTTATTATTTGTGAGTAGGTATCTTCTTCAAGGCTTATACTGTTATTTATATTTGTAGTATTATTTTTCTGAGGACTATTACTGTTTACCACCAGTTTTAACTTATTCTTAAAATTTACTTCCATATATTTGCTCCGTAATCAAAGTAGATTGAATTAAAATGAATTTAATTTGATTTATTTATAAGTGTGGACAGAAATTTATAATATATTCATTGAAAGGATAAAACTTTGATTTACGTAAATTTTTTATTTATTAATTACGAGCTTACTAATTTGATGAGCTTCTAAATTTTTGCTTCGTTTTATCCATTTGAAAATTACCGTATTATTGTTGTTGAGTATCCCAAGTTCTTTTAGAAAATTTAGCATTAAGCTTTTTTCTATACCTTTCATTCTTTGGGATCTTCTTGCTATTTCTATTACTGATTGGTTATCTCCGTAAAATTTAATGAAACATCCCTTTGGTATTAAGTTCTTTGATTGTCTATTATTTAAATAGCCTATTGCTTTATTTAATGCCCTAAATTCAGCCTCGTTGCTATTCTTACATGTTACCTTTTTTGAAGATTTCAAAATCAAGAAGGCATTTTCATTTTTAATAATAACTGATATGCCTGAAGCATTGGTTTCAGGTATAAAACTTGCATCGAAGTTTATTGTAATATCCATAACGTCACCGCTTTTTCGTAATATGTAAGTATGTATAATAGTTGCCGGATACTTTGTTGATTATGCAATCTTAAAAGTAATATAGTATGTGCAATTTACTTTAGTATGAGAATATAAATAAATACAATGTCTAATATAAAAGATTTTTCAAATGGGAAATGCAAAGTATGAAGGTCTAGTATTAGGGTATGAAGTGATAATTATAACGAAACACAACATTACAATGTTAGTTTTTGAAAAAGTTTCAAAAGTATGTTTGACAATTGTTATATAATGGAATACAATATAATAAACGGGGTGAATTCATGGATAAAATTAGAAACAACTTTAAACAAATTAGAGAAATTTATGGAGTTACGCAGGATGAAATATCAAAAATAGTTGGTGTAAATAGGGCTACAATCTCACAATGGGAAACGGGAACAACAAGAGCATCAAGTGCAAATCTTGAAAAGTTATCAATATTTTACGGTGTTGGCCCTGAAACTTTTTATGAACTTGAAGAGATTGATGAAACTCGACGTTACATGATTATTGAGTCATCTAAACATGCTAAAGAAATTGAAGAGCAAAGCCATGGTGAAAGAAATAAGGTAGATGATCTCAAAGAGATATTTGAAAGTATCAGTTTTAGTGAATCACGTAGAAATTTCATGATGGCTATGAAAATTTTACTTGCAAGTGCAGACCATGCTGAAACATTAGATGATTTGCAATTAGCTTATGATATTACTATCAAAATGGCAAAACGTTTAAATGCAATAATTGATATACGTAGAGAAGAAGAAAAAGCAAAAAGGGAAAATAATGAAGAAACACTGTTTGATTTACTAGATAAATTTAATTAAGTATAAAAATAAGTGGTAAAAAAGTGAACAAACACATAAGAAAAGTTCTATTAAGACCCTTAATCTCAATAGAACTTTCAGAAACGATTAATCATTATGATATAATACATCTCAATCAAACTTTTAGTATTATATCAAAGTGTATGACACCCGTCAATGTTTCTGGCTAAATTATTGCCGAAAGGAAGTGTACGTATTCATAGCAATGCTCTTTTGTTTTGTTTTTTTTATAAAAAAATTAAAAATAATATTACTCACCAATGTGAGAGAAAGAGAGTATGCTCATGAAGGCTACAAAAATTAAAATGAAAGATGGATGTGGAACATCAAATAACTTGTTAGAGATTGACTCTATTTATATTTCTGATTGTGACAACCCTGGATTTTTTAAAAAATCCATTATACATGACTATGTTAAAGAGCATCCGGGTAGTATCCAGGTCGACATTTATCCTTATCCCAATATTATAGCTGCAACAAGTTCTTTGAATGAAAAATACGTAAAATCAACTCCTGATGGCTCAAATAAAGATAACTTATTATCTTTGCCGAGAGAATAGGAGAAGTATATTATGGGAAAGAATCAACATGTAACACCACATCCAGAAGGTGGATGGCAAGTTAAAGGTGCTGGTAATTCTAAGGCAACTTCTAGAACGGACACACAAAAAGAAGCAATAAATATTGCACGTGAGATTGCTAAAAATCAACAATCCGAACTCATTATTCATCGTACTAATGGTCAAATAAGAGATAAAGATTCTTATGGAAATGACCAATACCCACCAAGAGGATAACTATAAATTATAAATATGTTGTTTTGATATGCTCTCTGTTTAGTAGACAGGGAGCATATCATCTTATATTATTTTCTACAATCAATAATTGAATCATTGTAAATTATAGTTAAGGAGGCTACATAATATTGGTTCCAAATCATAAGTTTGAGATATATAGGGGAGATATCATTCTAGCTGATTTAAAAGGTAGATTAGACCTAGCCATTATGAATAAAGTAGTACCGGTTATAGTAGTGAGTAATGATAAGGGGAATTTATATAGTACTATTTTAAGCGTGATTCCTATATCAAATGAAATAGAATTGATTAATCAATTCTATCCCCAAAATACGATGTTTAAAGAAATCCCCACAGATAACTGTGGTATACATGTTCCCATCCCCAATAATAATATATATCCAGATTCTGTAGCACTTCCAGAATTAATTACAACAATTTCTAGAACGAGAGTTACACAAGTAATTGGACATTGTTCACCTTTAACTATGAATAGGCTAGATATTGCCATGAACTTGTGGTATAAGTTCTATACCATTGAGAAAATTAGAAATCAATTAATAGAGTTACTGGCTAAAATAGAAAGAACAGCAAATCAAATTGATATATTAAAAGGCAAGATATGTGACGATGGAAATAACTCTAGAAAAATGGAAAAATATAAATTTAAAAATTTAGTATATAAGGCACTATTAAAACAAATATGCAAGCATTATTCTGTAAGCGAAGAACATTTTGTAATGCATAAAGAAATACGATTTATTAATGTGTAGAATGGTGAAAGATTAGATAATTATTAATTAAAGTTTTAAATTTCGATTTCCTCAAAGCAGGTGCTGTAAGTGCAGTGGATAAAAAGTATAAAAACAATATTTAAATGGTCATCTACCATTAGGTATTCAGTCAGTATGTAGTTCAGAAATAAGAAGTTTCTAACGTCTTCAGTCAAACCTATTTGCCGTTATCAGTGGTTTCGTGAATGAAAAAGTTATATACAATTTATTTAAAGGAGGTTTTTGAGATGAACGAACAAGAATATCAGCGAAAATTATTTGAGCAACTAAATATGCATGATATTAATTTAGACTTATTATCAAAATGGTACTTTTCTATATTAGAGCAATTGAGGACTAGTTTTGAACGATCAAGTAACATTATTCATCCACGTCATAGGGGAGATATTAGAGAATATGATATAAAAGCTATTATTAAAGACATAATTCCATCAAGTTATGCTGTTACTAAAGGATATGCTATTAATAATCTATCACTGATAAGTCTTGAACAGGACTTATTAATTTATAAAAAATCATCTTATAGTCCTTTTATAAAAACATCCGAATTAGAATATTTACCTATTGAATCAATATTTACTTCAATAGAAATTAAGTCAAATCTAACACATAATGAATTGCGAAAATGCATTTTAAATTGTGTTAGTTTAAAAAAATTAAGGTATAACAATAGCAATTATTCATATAAAAAAGAAGAAGGTCTTAATTTATTTTATTGTATATTTGCTTATAAATCTGAACTAACTATAGAAAAAATTATAAGTTATCTGAATGATTATAATAAAGATATCCCAGAAAATTTAAGGATTAATATGATATATATATTAAATGAGGGATTAATACTGCCTGCTATAGATAATAATCATCATAATATAACTTTAAATTATAAAGACATTATGAAGATTAATAATGGGTATTTATCGGTTCCTAATCTTTCAAGTAGACAAGAAGAGGAATTTAAAGCACTACATTTTTTGTTATTTTTATCATTAATTGTTGATTTGTTAATTCACGATAATTCAAATCAACTCCCAATGTATACTAACTATGTTTATTTACCGATTTATTGGCTACAACAAATAGATAGTAAAAGAGATGATCACGAGTTTATTCCCAAAAAAGGTTTAAGTAAAGGATTAGAATGTCTTATGGCTTACACAGAAAAATGTAAGAAATGTGGTAAAGAATATACTTTTTACAATAAAGATTTAGATGAACATATACATAATCGATTTAGAGAGCAGGGACTAACTTATTATGATAAAACACAAGAATTCATATATTGTGAATGTGGAGAAGCATTTAATACTTCAGAATTCAAGTAAACTAACTGCGATAACATATGCATTCACGTTAGGGGTTCGCCAGTAATATGCTCCGTTTATGGTAGACGGCTTAATATAAGACAGAAAATATTATGTTTATCTAGTCTGCATAACCCCTTCATTTCTAATATCCGAATTTTCCAGAGTAATATGGCCGTATTCCATTTGATCCTTATGGAAAAATATAATAGTTTTGTATTTATGAGAAATAATACACTAAAGCCATTGCCTGAAAATCATTTTGCAAACATATTAAAGAAGATATATCTTTCATGTGAAAAGAATGTGTAGAAGATAATCTTGCCAATCAGAATTGCATTTGGTGTATTAGACATAACTACCAACTTTTACCTTAATGAAACCTTACTATTATATACATGTACCGGGAGTAATTCATATCAAAAAAATGAAAGGGAGGTGGATATTATACAAAGCATCTTTAGCAATCGAGAAATTGCAATCGGGTTATGGGGATTACTAGTTGTAATAATCGTTCTTTTTACAAAGCCGGGTAAAAACTTTATAAAGTCAATACTTCCAATTGTTTTCTGCAGAAAGTTCGTTATTTTTTATATCATATTCTTGAGTTTCTTCGTGTTGACAGTATACCTTCTATATTTGGTAGAATATTGGAACTTAGCGTTATTGAAGAATACAATATTATGGGTTATACTTGTAGAAATTCCCCTATTTGTTAAGGCAATTGAAAAAGCAAAAGATAGTAGATTCTTTAGAAAGTTAATAAATGATAATCTAGCTTTGATTACAATAATTCAATTTATTTTTGGTTTTTGGTCCTTTGGACTTTTAACAGAATTAATACTAATCCCTTCTGCACTTTTCTTAGGACTTATGTATGCTATAACTTCAAAAGAAGAAAAATATAAGGCTATTAAAAAGATTTTAGATATGTTGTTATTAACATTCACTTGTATAGCTTTATTTTTTATAATAAGAAAAATCGTAAGAAATCCTTATGATCTATTTAATTCTAAAGCATTAAAGGAATTTCTTCTTCCGTTACTTTTGTTATTTCTGAATCTTCCAATAGTTTATGGATTAGCATTATTCAATATGTATGAACAAATTTTTATAAGACTAAAAGGTAGTTCTATCGAAAAGCGTAAAATGAAGAAGCGAATATTGTTATTTGGAAATTTCAACTTGACGAAAACATCATCCATAATCAATAAAGGTATACACTTGCTTATTACCAGCCTAACAGATAAGGACATGGAGAAAAACATAAAAATACTAGACAAATATTTAGAAAGCCGAGTGGGAGATAATTATATGAAACGAGCGAATTTTTATAAATTATGCTGTATATTGGGTTTTATTATTTCTGTTTTTGGATTAATTATTTGTAATTCAGATGTCAGTATTAAAGATATCATTACATTGAATTTTGCGTTTAATTTTGCTAAAGCAAAAGAAATTATTACGTATATTTGTTCAATAGGTATAACTCTTTGTTTATGTCTATTTGTATATTCTATTGGTTATTCAAAGAAAAAATATGAGGAAATTTCACAGATAAAGAAATATGCTTTGCAGGGATACTTATATTTACTTAACCGTCAGTTTAGACATTTAAAAGAAGTTTTGCCCATTGACGAGCCACAAGAATTGTTTATACAATATATTGAACCAGCAATTGAACTTAAAATTGAATGTGAAAAGATTATTTCATCTTACGATAACCTCTTATCGTATTGGGAATTAGACAGTATTAAACAATTACAATTATATGCAGATATATTTTTAAAAGATATTTGTCATGATGAAAATACACTTATTAATATGGGATCTACAGAATACATAAGTTATCATAACAAACGAATCAAGGATGCCCCCCAAAATGAAAAAATTAACACTTTCAAATACACCATAAAAAAAGATGCTGAAAAGTATGCTGAGCAGGTTAATTTATGCCGGGATGAATTTAAGAATTTAATTGATAAATAGAAAAAGCTCTTTAAAACGCATTAACCGTATTCAGTCCACATACCCCCTTCCATTTCCAATATCGGAATTTTTGAGGGTAATATCGGAGTTTCCCAGTATTCCTTCGGATATTATAATCGATGAAAGTACTGATATAAGCGGGCTTTAACGGTTTTACACGGAAAATAATTTTTTCGGATTTTAATTAAATTGAATTTAATTTGATTTAATTCTATAGTAAATAGTAAAAAAATAGCATAACGTTCTTTAAATGCATAAATAGTAAAAAGGCTCCCCCAAAAAGGAAGCCTTTTTACTATTTATTTAACGTCAACTAACTAAATATATTATAACTTTACATAGATAAACGGGTTAGTTATGGTAGAATTAGTAATGTGAATTTAATTCTTATATTAACTTTTTGATTAAGGAGCTTCAAATGAAAAGGAAATTAATGATTTTAAGTTTCACTTTGCTTCTTTTAGTCTCGTCAACTAATATATCATACTCATCAACAAAAATTATCGAAAGCCCAGATATTCGCCTGATAATTAATGGAAAGTCATGTACTGTAAATAGCATACCCATTTTGATGAATGGAAGGACGTTACTGCCACTGACGGATGTAGCGTCAGCTTTTGGAATTCCAAACGATAAGCAACATATTATTTGGAATAGTGCACAAAAAAGCATATCTATTATAAAGGATTCTAGTAAAATCATTATATCAATTAACAAGAATAAGGCATTAGTCAATAACAAAGAAATTAAAACAGATGTATACCCGATAATTTATAAAGATAGGACATACATACCTTTGAGTCTGATTGGGAATTGTTTTGAGAGAAAAGTTCTTTGGGATGGTAATTCTAAGACTATAGCCATATGTAGTTCAGATAATTATAATGCCAATAAATCAATTATAGAGAATTGTGTGGCTTCCATGAATGCTCTTAGGAAATATGAGCTTATCCAGAATGGCAATTCAGACTATGAATACATTGATACAGGAGAAACCGGTAAAACCCATAGTAATTCATACCAAATATGGGATATTGATAAAAGAATTTTGAGTTTATCATATAATAGCAATTTAGTCTTCAGTTCAGGTGGAAGTACGTCATTTAATAATATGATATACACAGCTGAAGGCAAATCGTATACAAAGAGTAGCGATAACCCTTGGAAACTGGATACATCAATAGAAACCAAAAAAAATGATGTGTTTAAAAATGATTTTGGAAAGCTATTTGATAAGTCTATATATTATTCAGGTTTGAGAAAAACCGTATCTCCGGGATTAAATGATATTATCCTGGAAGGTGATGTTATAAATATGTCGGAGTCAGACAAAGATGATAGAGTTATAAACTGCCATACAAAAATAGTTATTGATATAAATAATTATTTCATTAAGCAGATGACTGCTTATTCAAATACAATAAGCCGATTTGAGGGAGAAGACTATCTAAAACACTATACAGACTATGATAGCCATTATAACAAGCTTGATGATAAATATGAAATTCCTAACCCTGTAGATAATAATTAACTAAGTTTTTATGTATATAAGAAAAGGGAATATTACAAAAATCTAGACTAATATATTTCATTAAAAATACCCTCTTCCATTTCCAATATCGGAATTTTTTTAGGGTAATATTTGAGTTTTCCAGTATACCTTTGCATATAACTAGTTAGTGTATGCAGTTTTTAGGGATTTTATGCCTGAGTAATAGAAAAAATTTTAAATCCAGAAATGCCAATTTTTAATAGGTGTTTCTGGATTTTTTATTTCTGGAACAGGACTTTATATACAGATCACATATTAGGTTGTTGTAGTAGAATTAAAAATATATAAAAATCAACTTCTGTTTAATGCTAACATCTAGTTTTTATGATGTTATTAATAATTTTTGGTATATAGTGAACCATTCATATTACAACTTACACTCTTATTATAAAGGAGCTCCTATTGAGTAGAAAGGGGAAAGATTTTGGAAGATAAAGAGCTTATTGAGCGCTGTCAGCGTGGTGACTTAGATAGTTTTAGTGAGATATACAGTTTGTACAGTAAGAATGCCCTTGGTACGGCTTATCTTATTGCAGGCCATAAAGGTATCGCAGACGATATTGTTCAGGAAACATTTATTCAATGTTTCCTGTGTATTAAAAAATTAAAAGCTCCGGAAGCCTTTGATGTGTGGTTTTATAAGATTTTACTAAGGACTGGTCGTAGGATGGTAAAAAAACACAATAAGGTTATTTCAGTTGCTGATAGAAATATTGAGGACTTTAGTGCAGAATCTGGTTTTGATTGTGGAATACACAGAAGTGAGACTAGAATGGCAGTAAGGAGTGCTCTGGACAAACTGAGTTTGCCCCTAAAAACAGTTGCTATATTATATTACTATAATGATATGACAGTTGAAGAAATAGCGAAGGTGCTGGGGTGTTTATCAGGAACTGTAAAATCCAGACTCCATAATGCAAGAAAAAAGCTTTATTGTGAGCTCAATAGTGTATTTTATGATAATCAAGAAGATAGGTTTAATATATTGTAAATGAGAGGAGCGATGCAGTTGGAGAATAATCAACTATTTGATAATATAATAAAAAGAAATATTTCGGATAAAGCTAATGAGATAACAGTATCTGAGAAGAATATGCAGGATATTCTTTTAGAAGTTAGAAAGAGGAAAAAGGAGAAAAACCTTTATACTGGCTTTAGAAAATATGCTGTAGCTGCAGTTATTGCTTTAGTTTTTATGGTTGTAACATTTGCTGCTTCAGATAATGCAAGAGCTATAGCTGTAGAAGTAATTAATAATATTAAAACAGTATTTATTATGGATAAAGACAATAATGTTATTGAAAGGCCTGCTAATGAGGTTTTAATTAACCCTTGTCTTAGCAAAACTACCGACTTAAGTGATAAAGAACTATCTGAAAAAATGGGAATTAAGATTTGTATTCCTGAAATATTTTATGGAGATCTAAAATTACAGAACAAAGCCGAGATAGTTGCCTTCAATAAGACACTAAGTTATGAAACCTTTGACACAATAAAAGATGTTGCTGAAAAGGCTATTAGTGAAGAAAATGCTTTTAATAGTCTTCATGAATATCTGCCATACAGAAGTGTTGGGTGTACTTACAGAGACGGTAAAGGATATATCTTTAATATTGCTATCATGGATACCGTTATTCGAGTATTCTCAAAGAATGATGATATTTCAGAAGTTGCACAAACAAAAGTCGGTAATATAAATGCACAATGGATAGTTAAATCATTTACTGATTACAATGGCAAAGACATGACTCAAAAGCCTTTGGGAAAAAGAACAGCATATGCATTATTTTGGTCAACTAACGGTTCTACCTATTCGATTGTATCAATAGACGATAAACCAATATCCATGAATGAAACAGTAAAAATTGCAGATGCATTTATGAAAACCCAAAAGTAAAAATTGTATAAATAGCCTACTTCCATTATGCATTTATCCGGGAGGAATGTTATGTCTAAAAAAATTATAATTGCAGCTTATTTGTTAATTGCATCAGTAATGCTAAATTCCAGTCTTGTTTTTGCAGCAAATAGAAGCGTATAAAGCTTGGTCAGCACATAACATTTGACAGCCTTAAATGGTTATGGGGAAGTACCTGCCTACAGTACCGTATACCATGAAAATGGTAAGTTAAGCTACTCTTTCAATGCTTCTGGGACATATACAATAACCTTCCAGATTGACCCTGACAATAAGCTCAACGAATCAGATACAGGGAACAATACAGCGTCTACCACCATTACAATACTTCCGGCAGACCTTGTTCCAACGATGATTACAACTACTCAGGTTACTTATGTTAATGTTGGAAAACCTGTAACCTTCACATGCGGCATCAGAAATCACGGGGGTGTGGGTACAAGTGCATTTAATGTCAAATAGTTTGTAGACGGTGCTGAAGTTGGAGCTCACAGCTACCCTGGAGTTCCTGCCCGCAATACTATAGCCGAGATCAGCCGCCTTGATTACACTTTTAACTCACCGGGAAATCATACGGTATTATTTCGGGTGGATTCCAGTGATTTAAAATATGAATACAATGAAATTGACAATGAAACGATCCGATAGTATCGACAAATTTGTAGTTGACTTTGGATATTTGCAGTAAATTACATTAAGCATGCTATAATTTTCAAAATTTATATACCAATCACAAAAAGATTTATATTGAAATGTAAAACATTTACAGTTTATAATAGAATTAACGTTGATAAAAACGTTTTATTAAAGTTCTTAATCTGTACTGTAAGATAAGAACTGCTCGTAGGAGGAAAAACAATGAATAGTTTAAGAAAAAGACTGTTATCATTAATAATGGTGGTAAGTATTTGTCTTTGCGTAAGTTCAGTTTGTAATGCTACCCAGACCACTTCACAAGTTGTTACTGCGGCGGCATCAGGACTTATCGGAGATCTGAACGGAGATAGTGCCATTGATGCACTGGATTATTCGTTAATGAAGCAATTCCTACTCGGTACTGTTACCGACCTACCTGTTCAGGATGATCTTTATGCTGCTGACCTTGACGGTGATGCAAAAATAACAGCATTGGATTTATCCCTATCGAAGCAATATCTTTTAGGACTCATTACAAAGTTTCCTAAAACTCCGCCTCAAAACATTACCACTGTTGTTATGCCTTTGGGGGATTCAATAACTGACGGTTTAACTGTACCGGGAGGTTACCGAATCAAGCTATGGAATAATGTAACAAATGCCGGACAAAAAGTTGATTTTGTAGGCTCTATGTCAAACGGACCTACGGAACTTGGTGATAAGAATCATGAAGGCCACTCTGGCTGGCGTATTGATCAGATTGATGCTAATATCAATGCATGGATGACCACATATAAACCAAAAATCGTTTTATTACACATTGGTACAAATGATATCTCACAAAAGTATGATTTGACTAATGCACCTACCAGATTGAGCGGGTTAATTGACAAGATTTGCGCTAAATTACCCAGTGATGGCAAACTCTATGTTGCTAAAGTTATTCCTCTTAGCTATGCAGATGTCAGGAACTATAACACTCAAGTTGCTCAAGTCGTTCAAACCAAGGCTAATCAAGGTAAGCCCGTGTTTATTGTTGATATGTATAGTGCAGTTACTACTGCCGATTTAGCAGATGGAGTTCATTGTACCAGAACTGGTTATGACAAGATGGCGGATGTTTGGTATAATGCAATCAAAAACGATTTAGGTAAATAATCTACCTTGATGGGATGTAACTAAACATAAAAGCATTATAAAAGTATGTAATAAGAAAATCTTAAGAAGTTCATAAGATAGATTTCCAACTTAGCCCTTTATTCTGTGTTTAAATAATATTAACACAGAATAAGGGGTTGTTTTATTATGGTACGAAAAGTAAAAAAGAAAAAGTCAGGAATGCGTATATTTGTAGCACTTCTGTTTATGGCTGTCATTGCTGCTTTTGTTTACAAGATAGCCCCCGATCCCACTGTTTCTATATCTTTAAACAAGCTGAACAGTCCTAACGCAATTCTGATCCGTTTAAAAGATCATACCATATTGCTGGAGAAAAATAGTGAAGCAAAAATCTATCCTGCTTCTTTAACTAAAATAATGACAGCAATTGTTGCTATAGAAAATTTACCTGATATTATGGGAGAAATCAAACTTTCCAATTCTACGTTCCGGGGGCTGTACGAAGCAGGTGCATCAATGGCAGGTTTCCAACCAGGTGAGCGGGTAAGAGCAATTGATTTGTTGTATGGAGTAATACTGCCCAGCGGTGCAGAGTGCTGTATTGGACTTGCTAATAAGATTGCCGGAGCAGAGCAGAATTTCGTAAAAATAATGAATCAAAAGGCTGCAGATCTTGGTATGGGAAATACCCATTTTGAAAATGTGACCGGGCTTCAGAATGAAAATCACTACACAACAGTCGAAGATTTGTCTGTTCTTCTATGCTATGCTTTGAAAAATGATACTTTCCGGGAGATTTTTACTTCATCACGTCATTGCACACCACCTACAAATAAGCATACTGAGGGGATAACCTTTAACAGCACCATGTTTGAAAAACTCACCAATAAAAATATTATTGGTGGCGAAATTCTAGGAGGAAAAACAGGATATACTAGTGCGGCTGGCTTGTGTCTCGCAAGTCTCTCCAAAGTGGATAATCAAGAATATGTTTTGGTTACAGCCGGTGCAAAAGGAGATAGTCACTCGGAACAGTTTAATATTACTGATGCAATAGCTGTATACAGCAGCATAGGAAAATAAATAAAAAATGGAGGTATTATGAATAAACGGGAGAGAATTAAAACTGTCTTTTTACGTTGTGTTTTCACTTGTTACATACTTTTGCTAATTAAAATATTGTTTTTATCAAGAATTTCGATTTTGGAGTTATTTACTAATCAAAGGACTTTATTTAGGTCAGTCAATCTAATCCCTTTTTATAGTATAACGGAATATTTAACTGCCAGCTCAATGAATATTAAACAAGTTGCTTTTAGTAATGTGGTTGGCAATATAGTTATTTTTATTCCCCTTGGTGTATATCTGTCATTATTCAAAAAAAATAAAAGAGCAATAACCAACTTGTTACTTATATTTATAGCAAGTTTATTTGTTGAAATTATTCAAGGGCTTTTTGGAATAGGAATATCAGACATAGATGATGTAATTCTAAATTGTTTGGGTGGATGGATTGGTATTTTAGGGTATAAATTTTCATTATTTATATTACGAGATGAGAAAACAGTATATACTGCAATCACAATACTATCTGCTATCATAGGATTACCGGTTATATTATATTTATTATTCATGATGAAAATGAGATTCTGAATGCTGGAAATTAACATAAACAAAAGAGACTTCAATAATAGAAGTCTCTTTTGTTATTTAAACATCAAATGAACAGTGCTTTAATGTCCCATTCGGAGCCTAAAGCTGAGTCTTGAACAATAATACCTTTATGGTCAAGTTTTGATTTTATTTCATCTGATAAATCATAATTCTTATTTAGCTTAGCATCTTGTCTTAGATTCATGAGCTCTTTTACTTCATTCATATCAATATTATTCAGCTTAATATATTTTTCTTTCATTTGTAAGATAAATTCTTCTGGTTCTTCCATGAAAATACCTATTAAATTTGCTACTATTAAAATGCTTTTATATATTTTATTCAACGTTGTGAGTTTGTGAAGAGCATTTTCATTAGCATTAGTTAATAAAGCATTTGAGTACTTAAATAATTGTAGAAAATCAGAAACCACTAAAGAAGTATTAAAATTATCATTAATAGCCGCAACGAAAGACTTGTTAATGCCGTCTAAAATTTCCGGTTTGATAATTCTACCATGAGGGGCAATGTACTCATTTAATTCACTGTTTTCATTTGCAAAGGTCTTAATCTTATTTAAAGTTTGATAAAAATAGTACAGTCTTTTTTCTGAAGCTAAATAGTGCTCCTCTGTCAGTTCTTTTAAGCCTTCAGACTGATTTGAAAGAATACTTAACTTTAAGACTTCTGGGTGATATTTTGATAATAATTCTTTTGATTCCAGAATATTGCCCAAGGACGCGCTTAATTTTTCAAAATCAATAATAGTTCCATTTGGATAAATTTTGTACTCAAACCCGTGAATACGTGCAATTTTTTGCTTTCTTCTGTCCGACGTGTTAAATTCATTTGAACTCATTTAATAATTCTCCTTATAAACTCTATTTTTCGATTATAACACAAAAAATATTACTGTTTTATATTACTTTTTGAACAATTCATTAAAATCGTGTTAAAATTGATATAAAGATGCCTTGCTAGGGGTAGGCTAGTATTTGAAATCAATTTTAAAAGGGGAATAGAATGAAAAATTTTAAAATAATTGTCCAATTTGACGGAAGCAGATATAAAGGTTGGCAAAAGCTTAAAGATAATAATCTTTCAATTCAGGAGAAAATCGAAACAGTACTTTCTAAGATGACTGGAGAGGAAATTCAGGTAATTGGTTGTGGAAGGACGGACGCTGGTACTCATGCCGAAAATTATGTAGCCAATTTCCATACAAATTCAAACAGGTCAGCAAAACTAATATCAAATTATTTATACGAATTTTTGCCTGAGGATATTGTTGTAAAATCAGTAGAAGAAGTACCTGAAAGATTCCATGCACAACACAATGTGAAATCAAAAACTTATGTGTATAGCATTACTAAAGGAAGATTAAGAAATGTGTTCAATAGAAAATATTCATTTCATTCACTAGAAAAGATTGATCTTATTCAAATGAGAAATGCAGCTGAATATTTAGTTGGAACCCATGATTTCCAAAGCTTTACCAGCTTGAAAGAGGGCTCAAAATCCACAATAAGAACTATAAATTCCTTAGATATTATTGAAAATGGTATGGTGATTGAGATTGTAATAAATTGCAATGATTTTTTACTGCATATGGCAAGGTTGATTGTGGGAATTCTTTTAGAAGTTGGCAAAGGTAAAGTACAAGCAACAGAAGTTCAAAATATATTAAATGGTAAAAAATTCACCCAAGCTGTACCATTTGCTCAACCGAAGGGCCTCTGCTTAAGAGACGTTCAATACTAATCAGATATAAAAATAAATTAATATAGTAAAAATATTCATAACATGTTTGATGATAAGAGGCTTCCTGAATAAGGAGGCCTTTATT
>NZ_ATAY01000083.1 GCF_000421965.1 Ruminiclostridium papyrosolvens C7
ATGTTTGCCCAGCATGGGCAAACTCTAACGGGTGAAAGTCCTGAACATGCCCGGATAGTGGGAAATGTATAGCTAAACAGCAAGGGTGTTTCTCGTGAGAGGAAATCTGAAAGAAGCTGAAAGCAAACCTCTGGTCTGACGGACAGAAATCACATATAAGGCTAGGCTCTAAGAGATAAGCTTGCATAACAAAGCAAAGTCTAATAACTATCATATTTGTAGGAGCAGAGTAAATGTGGCAGATATATGGAGGAAAAGAGTTTGTACCTTAACTGGGGAGGTCTCACAAGTGGTTTATTCACCATAGTAACAACGAATTGTGAGAAGTCAGCAGAAGCCATAGTAGTGAAGAAGTTTCTGTAATAGAAACAGAGCGAAGGGCTGAACAATCAATCAGTTGAAGTATGTCTCGTATTGCAGAAATGACAACATCTGCCGTAACCAATCGGGTCAAGGGTGGTTAAATCTAGCGAGACGGAAAGGAAACAACGCATGGACACAGGTAGTCTAATGGAGCAGATACTGTCAAAAGATAATCTTAATCAGGCGTATTTGCAAGTCGTAAGGAACAAAGGTGCAGAGGGAGTGGACGGAATGAAGTACACAGAACTTAAAGAACATCTTGCAGAAAACGGCGAACACATCAAAGAACAGTTGAGGAAAAGAAAATACAAGCCTCAACCAGTACGCAGGGTAGAAATACCAAAACCAGACGGTGGAATTAGAAATCTAGGAGTACCAACAGTAACTGACCGATTTGTGCAACAAGCCATTGCACAGGTTCTCATACCAATCTATGAAGAGCAGTTTCATGAACACAGCTATGGCTTTCGTCCCAACCGATGTGCACAACAAGCAATTTTGAAAGCATTGGACATGATGAATGATGGAAACGATTGGATTGTAGACATAGACTTGGAAAAGTTCTTTGATACAGTAAATCATGATAAGCTAATGACACTCATAGGAAGGACAATCAAGGATGGAGATGTTATCTCTATCATTAGAAAGTGCTTAGTAAGTGGAATTATGATTGATAGGGAGTACGAGGACTCTATTGTGGGAACACCACAAGGAGGAAATCTTTCTCCGTTATTAGCAAATATCATGCTAAATGAACTTGATAAGGAGATGGAACAAAGAGGACTAAATTTTGTAAGATATGCAGATGACTGTATTATTATGGTCGGAAGTGAAATGTCGGCTAGACGAGTAATGAGAAGTCTCACAAGATTTATTGAAGAAAAGCTTGGTCTCAAAGTAAACATGACAAAGAGCAAAATTGACAAACCCAAAGGGTTGAAATATTTAGGGTTTGGATTCTACTTTGACAGTAATGCGAAACAGTATAAGGCAAAACCACATCAGGTATCTGTGGAAAAGTTCAAGATGAAAATGAAGAAGCTAACAAGCCGAAGTTGGGGAGTTAGCAATAATTACAAGGTTGAAAAGTTAAACCAACTAATTAGAGGTTGGATAAACTATTTCCGTATAGGAAATATGAAAACTTTGTGCAGACAACTAGATGAACGAATACGCACGAGAATGAGAATGTGTATTTGGAAGCATTGGAAGCTACCGCACACAAGAATGAAACATCTAACCCAGCTTGGAATTAACAAGAA
>NZ_ATAY01000085.1 GCF_000421965.1 Ruminiclostridium papyrosolvens C7
GGAGCCACTGGCGCAACTGGCGCCACTGGTGCTACTGGAGCTACTGGCGCAACTGGTGCCACTGGCGCTACTGGGGCTACTGGAGCCACTGGAGCTACGGGTGCCACGGGGGCTACCGGCCCAACTGGCGCAACTGGCGCCACTGGTGCTACTGGAGCCACTGGAGCTACGGGTGCCACGGGGGCTACCGGCCCAACTGGCGCAACGGGCGCCACTGGTGCTACTGGAGCTACTGGACCTACAGGGCCGGCACCTACTCTATTCTTTAGTGAATCTACTGGTCCGGTATCAGTTTTACCGGCAGGTACGGAAATAACGTTGGTATCGGTAACAGTTCCAGTTACAATTGGCGAAGAAATTAAAGTTGACTATACCACAACTATAAATGCAACTGCATCAGCTTTAGGAGTTTTCGACTTTGAAATTAGATTGTACAGAAATTCTACACTTATTGATACCAGAATATTCAGCAATTCTGTGGTTCAAGTTGGAACTCAATCTATGCAATTGGCAAGTACGCAGATAGATACGGCGGTAGATACAGGTACCAACACTTATTCTGTAAGAGTTTTAGTAACCACAGCCACATTAATTACTACAGCAACAGCAGCCAACAGTGATATAAATACTATTGTTTTCCCGTAACGACTTAATTTACCGCAGGATACCCGTGGGGTATCCTGCGGTTTTTGCTTTACTAATTTAGCAACATATCTGTTCTGACTGAATATAATATTATAACTTTGCTCAGGAAAGGATTTACAAAATGATAAGTATCAGTCTGTGTATGATTGTAAAAAATGAGGAAGAAACTCTTGCTCGATGTCTGGACACAATAAAGGAGATAGTGGATGAGATTAACATTGTTGATACGGGTTCAACCGATAAGACAAAGGAAATAGCCGCTAAATACACCGACCGAATTTTTGACTTTCCCTGGACTAACAGCTTTGCGGATGCTCGGAATGAATCATATAAATATGCTACAAAAGACTATATCCTATACCTGGACGCAGATGATGTGATATTGGAGGCTGATCAGGTTAAATTTAAAGATTTAAAGGAAAGTCTTGACCCGTCCGTAGACTCAGTATCAATGTATTATGATGCTGGAACGGACGAATTTGGTAATGTTACTTTAAGATATAGACGTAACCGTCTTGTTAAGAGAGAGAAAAATTTTCGTTGGTATGGAGATTGCCATAACTATATAGAAGTCAGCGGAAAAATTATTAATTCAGAAGTAGCTATAACCCATAAAAAGATACGTCATTCAGTCGGACGTACTGTATCCATATTTGAGACAAAAAAACAGCGTGGGGATGCCTTTAGTGCCAGAGACTATTTTTATTATGGAAATGAATTAAGAGAAAATGGGCGTTATCAGGAAGCTATCGAGAGTTATAACCAAAACCTTTCTTTAAAACAAGGTTGGATTGAAGACAAAATTTTTGCATGTATATTTAAAGGAGACTGTTATCGGTATTTAAATGATAAAGAGAATGAGCTAACGGCTATATTTCAATCATTTCAATTTGCACCTCCAAGGGCAGAGGCCTGCTGCCGTATAGGGTATAATTTTCATCGTAACCGTCAGTATAAAACGGCTATTTTCTGGTATGAGCTTGCAACACAGCAAGTTCCTGACCCTGACAGGTGGAGCTTTATATATATGGCATATTACACCTGGTATCCGCATTTGCAGCTATGCGTATGTTACTACAATATAGGGGATATGCAAAAGGCCTATGAACATAATGAAACTGCTGCAGAGTACAGACCGTCAGACTCCAGCGTTTTGTACAACAAAGAACTGTTTGCAAAAATGATAGAAGAAGGCAGGATCAAGCCATAGGCAAAACAGCTGTTGCCCGTATTGCAACAGCTGTTTTGTTATATTGGTTAATATGGTCTATTTTTAAGGGAGTTTATTTCCTGCTGCCAAGTATATCTCGTACCACTCCTGTCTTGTAAGCTCAATTTTCGATGCCTTGCAGATATCCTTGAGACGGGGTACATTGGTTGTGCCCACAATTGGCTGCATTTTAGCAGGGTGCCTCAAAAGCCAAGCAATGGCTATTGCTGTATTTTCAACACCTTTTTCCTGTGCCAGCTCATCTATTTTTTTATTGAGTTCAGGGAATTTTTCATTATTGAGAAATACTCCCTCAAAAAAACCGTACTGGAAAGGTGACCATGGCTGGATTGTAATGTCATTTAGTCTGCAATAGTCCAATATACTTCCGTCTCTGTCAATAGAACCTTCCACTTTCATGTTTACATTGATTCCTGCATCTATCATTCCGGTATTTGTAATGCTAAGCTGTAACTGGTTCACAACTACTTTCTGGTTAAGGTATTTTTTCAGCAATTCAATCTGCATTGGGTTCTGATTGCTTACTCCAAAATTTCTTACCTTTCCGTTACTTTGAAGAATTGAAAAGGCCTCAGCAACTTCTTCCGGTTCAACAAGTGCATCCGGACGGTGCAGCAGCAGAACATCTATATAATCGGTCTTTAAGCGTTTAAGGCTTCCGTCAACAGCTTCTAAAATATGCTCTTTGGAAAAATCAAAATACCCTTGCCTTATGCCGCATTTAGTCTGAATTATAAACTTCTCTCTTACGCTTGGACTCATATCAACTGCCTGTGCAAATACTTCTTCTGATTTTCCGCCGCCGTAGATATCAGCATGATCAAAAAAATCTATTCCCTCTTCCAAAGCAGTATTAATAAGGTTGGCTGCATCATTTTTAGACATCTCGCTTATCCTCATACAGCCTAAAGAAATTTCAGAAGCAGTAAGTGCTCCGTTCCCAATACTAATTCGTCTCATATTATCATCCTCCTGATGTAATAAATCAATAACTGAATTCTACACCTTAAAGTAAACTTTAAGTCAATACTACTATTATGTACAAAAAATAGCTGCCACAAAACCTGTTTTCTTTCTGGCTTTGAAGCAGCTACTTTCAACTTAAATTTTATATATTATTGTGTTACTGCAAATGCAGCAGCTATTGCAGCACCTAAACCTGAACCGTCCTTTACAAGTCTTATTTCAATATTGGATGCGTCATCTCCAAGTGCATCTTTAAATGCCTCCTCCATAAGCTTCGGAGCGTTAGGCATCTTTTCATATATAGTTCCGTCTATTGCAATTACATGCTTATTTTTGACCGAAGTACCTCTATTTTCCTGATGGAACAGTATCCCCATATGCGACACCGCCACAAGCCTTACTGCCCTTTTTAAAATGACCTCAGACACCTTCTTTATTACCTCAGCATCTTCTAATGTGCAATTATATTGTTCTTTTGTATTGGATGGATATAAAATAAAATTCTCAACCATTAATGCATTAATGCTCTGGCTGAAAAATGCATCTGTATCAACACCTTCTGATGTAAATATTGCTTTGTTTTTATATAAATCCAGACAAGCCTCTTTTAAAAGACTTCCCATATAGTACCCTGAAACCATTTTTTCAAGAAGCTGTGTTCCCGGCATCTGACTGTTTTTATCTATTATCTCATCGTACTTTGTTACAGGTAGTCCCACATTGTAGCTAGCTGATTCAGTATTTACTATCATCTGTTTGCCAGTAAGAGGATGGTTGTTTTCCAGATAACATGTATTATGTCCTGTCCCCATTATTGAGCCAATATCCGCAGTCTGATAACCGTACATGGCTACCAGTAAGGTACCTACAGTATCATTGAGTATGGCAACCGGCTTAACATTTACGTTTTTCGCCCTCAATGCCTGTTCAAGCAGCTTGTTTATATTGTTGCCCTCAACTCCGGAGGTTGTTATTTCCTTGGTCCACTGAATGAGGTAAGCATCATTTATTCCTTCCTGCCTGCATGGAAATGAAAATGTGTTTCCTAGATACAAAGATTCTCCCGGCTCAAGCAATTTTCCTATACACTCGGCCATAAAGCCAAAAAGCTGCTTTTCATCTATATCTGACTTTGTAAGGTCATAATTTTCTTCCTTATTAATAAGTTTATGCTTTATTTCAGCAACTTTCTCAAAGCTTCCGTTGCTAATTTTATACTTCGTACATCTAAAGTTAGTACCTCCCATGTCGATGGCCATAAAAGTACCCTGTTCTTTTCCTGTAGGCTTCCCAATGTATGAAGGAATCATTTTAAGACAGGTTTTTTCACCTTTCAGACTTTTTTCCATAGTTTCCTTAAACAATGTTGCTATACGCAGCATACTTTCTCTGTCAACCTCAAAATCATTAATAACATTTTGTATTATTTCAGATTTGAACCCCATTACGCACCTCTCAAATATATATTTTAATTATTAAACTGATTGTATTTTAACTCTTGAATGCGGTCAAGCTTGAATTACTCCATTTATATATGACATTGCCCTGAGAAGTTCATCCGTTTTCTCATTTTGGTAAAATAGCTCAAAGGTTTTCATAGTGCAAAACATATATTTCAGTACCATTCCTTTATCCGTGGATTCAAGGGATACGCTTCTTACGGAATTTAAAGGTATAAATATCAAATCTCCACATATATCCTTATCATCCATTGGTTCATACTTTTCTTTGAAAACTACCATCTCATTATTGCTTACAATAGAATAGTGTGTTTGAGTAATGATTTTCCTGAATATTGACCAGTATCTGTCATAAACTCTCCTTTGATAAAGTTCGCAGACAGGTACCTGATTTTCAAATAATGCTTCGGTTGTCAAGGCTTTGCCTATATACCCCGGCTCATCGCTATTGTACTCACCCAACTTACCGGCCTCATCAGAGCCTCTCCCGTGTATGATAAGCTCCCTCATTTCCTTTACCAATCGGTTCATAATTTCTTCTGCAAAAGAATCAAAGAATATTCTTTCCCTGCCTTCTTCCATATAGTAAATATTAAGACAAACAGGCTTGGGAAGTCCTTCTATAACTATGTAATTAATATCGTTATATTCAATGGTATATTTCGATATGCTCCCGTTTACTTTTTTTAAAACGACAATTCTATTTTCATATAGTAATAAAAATTTTTCAAATGCATTATGCTTTTCGTTTGTAAGAGAGGAACACATTAATATATTGACAGGGCTGAGTTCAGCCTGAGTCAGAATATTATAATATTCCTCATATTCACTTTTAAGAAGTTCTATATCATTCTCAATAAAGTCTTTTGCATTTGACCCATCGGTATAAAACATATCTCCACTCCTTTTACAGCCGGGATTAAAAAATTCCCCGTAAGTATAATTGTACAAAATTATATAATATTTGTAAAACAAAAAAATATGTCCGTTATTTTTCCTTTACGTATTTTATAAGCCCCTCTGTAATACCCGCTACCATTTTGTTCTGATATTCATCTGTATTAAGACGTCTATCTTCCTCCGGGTTAGTCATAAATCCCATTTCCAGAAGAATTACAGGTACCTTTGACCAATTAAACCCTGTCAATTCTGATGTCTCTTGGATACCTCTTGAATTGGCTTTTGTGTGTTCTATTACCCCTGCTAGAACCAGTTCCCCGGCCTTTCTACTGTTTCTCAGAATCTGTGTATCCTTTATATACTTACTTCCGGGTATCATCATCAGTACTCCGGACACACTGCTATCATTTGAGCCGTTCCCATGTATACGTATGGTAAGATCCACTTTAGAGGAATTCCAGAATTTTGCCCGTTCTACATTTGTAAGGCCGCATACTTCAGTTTCTCTAACCATAATTACATTTGCGCCGTTTTGTTTCAAGGAATCTCTGAGCTTTTTTGCTACCGTAAGATTAAGACTTGCTTCTGATATCCCAGTAGCTACTCCCTCTGTACCGCTTGCAATCGCTGCTTTTTGAATTTCTACTCCGGGAGCTATAGGTTCAGTTTCCCTATTTGATTCTGAGGTTTTGCCATGTCCCGGATCAATACACACAGTAAGGTCTTTAAGTTGAGTACTGCTAACGGTCTGAACCTCTTTACCTGCTTCATGTGTAAAACTCCGATTTGTGCCAACACTATTGGCAACCCAATATCCTAAAACTATAGACACAGCTAGGGCTATTACGTATAATTTTATATTCTTCATTATATAAGCTCCCTGTTATTTTTTTAGTATAATGGTTAGTTTTTGTATTTTTATCTTATTTTATTATATTAATAAGATATTATGAAACTACATTGCAAAATTCGTCATTTTTTTGATAAAATACGACTGTCTTCCAAGTATGAACATCTATGTTTTGTTTTCTTATCTCAGTTTAAAATTAAATATTGCTTAAAAGGGAGATTTCTGTATGAATTCAATTTTGAAAAAGCAAGAGAAATTTGCTAACTCAGTAGCATTTTACAGCGCATTAATTAAAGGTGTAGGTGTTGGTGTATGTTTTTTAGTATTGGCTAAGAATTATCTGGTTAGTATGATATTTTTAGCATGTATTATCATTACTATAGGAAAACTTTTAGAGAGGAGCACAAGTGTATTATCCAATATTTCCAAGCACATATACTTAATGGTATTCGCCTTTGTTCCACCCGCTGTTTTTTATATGTCAGAAGTAGCAGGAGGTTCCGGACTACCTTCAATTAGCTTTAGTTTTGTGTGTATATTTATAGCAATTATGTATTATAATACAAAAATTGTTTTATTGTATTCCGGTACTACTTTTCTTCTTTATACAATTGCAATTTTTGTTTTTCCAAATCAATTCTATGGGGGGCGTTGGTAAGAATATTGTTTGCTGGATTTGTTACGGCCTTTCATTTTGTATTTCTGTTTGCATTTCTACTTTACAATCCAAAAGATCTAAAAACATGATTGTAGATATCGAAAACAAAAAAATTGAAAGCGAAGCACTTACCGATTTATTGAATAAATCAATTAACAAAGCGGCAGAGAGTTCTAAAACTATATACGATATAGCCAAGAATCTTAGTGACGGGCTAATTGAGGATAATAAAACATCCGAGCATACAATGGCATCAATTATTAATAGACATCAATCAGCAAAACAAAAGAAGCCTCTGATGCAATTTCCAAAGCATCACAGGAGGTTGCAGCAGTTTCAGAGGAAGAAAACGCAACCATAGAAGAGATTCATTCTATTGCCGAAACGCTTTATAGTATGTCTTCTAAGCTTAATAACATAATACAGTTAGCTTCACCGCAACAAGTGCGGTAATGATAAATAGCCTTAAACATAATCTTAGGGGCTTTAGCAAAACTTATTTGTTTGCAACAGCCCCTTTTTGATTTTACGTTCAGCTTTACTTTTCAAAGTTAAAATGTGAATATCACCTTGAAATCTCCATGTTTTCCGGTAGCATATTCAAAAGCTTTTTCCCACTCTTCCAGTTTAAAGGCTCTTCCGATTATTCCATCGGTTTTTAACGTCCCATCAGCAATATGGTCTATTACATAGGGGTAGCAATACGGTGAGAGATGAGCTCCAAGCACATCAAGTTCCTTGCCGTCTCCTATTATGGACCAGTCCACTGTAGTTTCAGAGCCAAAAACTGAGAACTCCACAAAACGTCCCAATTTACGAATCATCTCCAAACCCTGAGTTACACTGGAAGGGTGTCCTGTAGCTTCAATATAAATATCACAGCCGTAACCTTCGGTTAAATCCATGATTGTTTTTACAACATCCTCTTTTCCTGGGTTAATCACAATGTCTGCACCAAATTCTTTAGCCTTTTCCAAGCGAGAATCCATCATATCAAGGACGATTAGTTTCTCAGGGTTTTTCATACGTGCATAAGTTATCATACCAAGTCCCAAGGTACCTGCACCTGATATTACTACTACATCCTCGTTAGTGATTTGTGCTCGGTCTACACAATGCTTGGAACATGCGTATGGTTCTATCAGGAGAGCCTTTTCAAGAGGTAAGTCTTTTGGGACTTTATGTATTACTGCTGTTTTAGGAAATCGAACATATTCAGCCATTCCCCCGTTATTATCTTTCTGAAAACCAAATGTGGCATGTGGCTGGCACATCCAGTAGCGGCCCGTTTTACAGAACTTACATTCCCCACAGGGAACAATCTGGTCGGCAGTAACTCTATCTCCTATTTTATAACCTTTTACATTTTTACCTATTTCTACTACAATGCCAAGGAATTCGTGACCAGGTATAAAAGGAGGCTTTACCCAGGATTCTTGGTTATTGTTGCCCCAAAAACGGCCGGCCCCGTGCATGCACTTTAAATCACCTGCACAAATACCACAGCCTTCGGTTTTTATTATAATATCATCCGGCCCGCACTCAGGAGTAGGATATTCATGTTCAAAACGATAATCTCCTTTATTGTATGCAACTAATGCCTTCATTGTCTTTGGAATACTCATATAAACCCACCTTTCAAGTAATATTTATAAATAATTACTACCGTTGTTTTCCTAATCCTAATTCTGAAATATATTTCTCTACTTCTTCCATTGATGGCATTGATGACTGAGCACCTTTTCTGGTCACTGAAATAGAAGCCACATGATTTGCAAATTCAACTGCAGACATAATATCTTTTCCTTTTGACAGGTACAGTGCCATGGAAGCTATAAAGCTATCACCTGCTGCAGTAGTATCTATTACCTTTACATCCTGAGTACTGATATGCTTTACAACGTTGTTTTGACTGGAAACAAATGAACCTTTTCCACCAAGAGTCACTATTACGGTTTTAACACCTTGTTTTTTTATAGTATCGACAGCTTTATTCATACAGCCGTCAACCTCTTCTATACCAGTGAGTTTAACCAATTCTGTTTCATTAGGCTTGATTATATCAACGTTAGCTAGAAGTTCTTCCGGTATACTATCCGGTGCCGGAGCAGGGTCTAATATAACCGTTTTCCCAAGCCCTTTCGCCTTCTTTGCCGCATATGTAACAGTATCAATAGGTATCTCTAACTGAAAAATAACTATATCACTTTCTTCAATTACTTTAAGGTTTTTATCAATGTATTCACGACTGACATACTTATTAGCGCCTTGGACAACTATGATGCTGTTGTCGCCCCTTTGATTGACATTTATCAGAGCTATTCCTGTATTAACCCCTTCTATTCTTGCAATGTGAGTTGTATCTACACCCACGGCCTTTAAGCCTCCTATTTGAATGTCACCGTAGGAATCATTTCCTACAGCACCCAGCATTGTTACGTCTGCCCCCAACTTGCCTAAAGCATATGCCTGATTAGCACCTTTCCCTCCCGGTATAAATTCCAGACTATCCGCCAATAGTGTTTCTCCAACTTGCGGCATATGTTTTACATTAACAACAAAGTCCATATTAAGACTTCCTACAACTAATATTTTGCCCATTTATACACCCGCTTTTCTAGTATTAATTATCCTTTGACACCACTACTTGTAATTCCTTGTACAAAGTACTTTTGTGTAGGCAGGAACAAGCCCAGAGGTACAAGTGCAGATATCATTGAACCAGCATAGAGGCACGACCATAGTGTAACCCTTTCCATTTTAAATGAAGACAATGCAATTTGAATAGTTTGTATTTCTTTTGAGCGTGCAACAAGTAATGGCCATAAATACGAGTTCCACTGATCCATAAATATTATTAAGGAAGCAGTAACAAATACAGTTACCGATGAAGGTAATATTATCTTTAGAAATATTTGAGTCCAATTTGCTCCATCAACTCTTGCGGCTTCTATTATGCTAGGCGGAATATCTTTAAAGAACTGTGTGAATAAAAATAATACCAACCCGCTTGCGATTGTAGGAACAATTAAACCAGCGTAAGTATTGACCCATCCCAGATTACTCACAACTTTGTATAAAGGAAGAGATATAGATTCAAAAGGAACCATAAATGATACTAGAAAGATACCAAACAAAACCTCTTTGAACTTAAATTTGAAGCATGCAAAGGCAAAAGCCGCTATGCTGTTCAAAAGACAGCCGGCTACTATTGATACAAATGATACGAAAATTGTATTAATAATTGGACGTGCAAAATTAAATTTTGTAAATAATTTTATATATGAGTCCATTGTAAAATCCACAGGTACAAGAGTATTAATGGAAAATGGTGTTACATATTTATAAAATTCAGTATCACTTCTTAATGAGGCTGAAAGACACCAAAGTAATGGAAATATTGTTAATATAGTTATTATGATCAGACCGATATATATGAAGAAATTTTTTATAATCATATTTTTATTCATATCTTACGCCTCCTTTTTTTCTGACATAAGCCTGAACTGAAGAGTACATACAATTGCAATAATTACAAGCAAAACAGTGACAATAGCAGCTGATCTTGGCCGGTCAGCCATTTTGAAGGCCGATTTATATGCTTCATACATTAAAACATTCGTGCTGCCTTCCGGTCCTCCCTGTGTAACAATCTGCATAGGGACAAAAAGCAGTATATTGATAGAGGTATTAGCAACAAATACGAACAGCAGTACTTTTTTAATTAATGGTATTGTTATACTAACTACAGTTTTCAACCAATTAGCTCCATCTATTTTTGCTGACTCATAAATACTGGCATCCACATTCTTTAATCCCGCCAGAATAAACATCATCCAGTAGCCTACACCTTTCCAGGTAGCAATTAATACGATGCACCAGAGTGCCTGAGTTTTGCTAACCAGGAAGTCCTGTTGCGAAATTCCGAAAATACCGAGAATACTATTTATAACACCACCGTTTGGACTTAGCATAAGATTCCAAACAATGGTTGCAACCGTAAGTGAAATAGTTACAGGCAAATAGAATATGGTACGAAACATACCTATACCCTTAACTGTTGTATTAACCAACAGTGCCAGACAAAAAGCTATAAATATCTGCAATGGAATCATAACAATATTAATTTTCATTGTGACCCATAGTGATTTCCAAAATATCTTGTCTTTGAAAAGCGTTTCATACGTGTCTAGTGTAAATGTACCTTTTACCATCAAACTTTCTAGGAGGGTTGAAATTATAGGATAGATTTTAAAAACTATTATAAGTAAAAACGCAGGTAATATAAATATATATGGTAAAGCCTTAAACTTCCCAAACATGTTATTCATTTTTTCACCTCAATAAATGCCCAATTATATACTATACTGAAAATTATTAGATACAAATTTCTAATCAATAACAAAATCACGTAGTTTTGTATTTACAGTAGTTGTGTACATGCTTGGTATATATGTAATATTCAGAGAATCGGCGGTAAAATGATATTACCGCCAATCCTAAGGTATAGTTCTAATTTGTTCTTACTTCTTATATTTTGCCATAGCACTGTTGATCTGTTCTACCGCACTGTTAAGGCTATCCTTAACAGTTGAACCGTTACGGATATTTTCAAAGGTTGCATCCATTACTGAACTGTATTCGGAATATCCCGGTGTTAAAGCTCTTGGTACAGCTGTATTTGACGCTTCGTAAGCACCAACCTTCAAATATCCGGCAGTGTTCTTATCGTCAATGAGTTCTTGTATCTTTGACTTTCTTGCAGGCATATCGCCGCTCCACTTGAGATACTTATCACTGCCTTCACCGATGCTCATGTATTTGATGAACTCAACCGCTGCATCAACATTTTTGGATGCTGCATTAACACCAAAATGCCAACTACCCGTACCTGTACCCACATTCTTTTCAAATCCTTTAAATGCAGGAGCATAAGTCCACCCATAATCCTTCATGCCTGCAGTATCACATGCAGCAGCAGTCCATGTACCGCCTGCCATGAATACAATTTTTCCTGAATTGAAATAGTTGGGAACTTCATCAGCTGTAATACCCTTTTGTGAAAGGCCGCTATTATAAAGGTTCTGCATCCAAGTCATTGATTTTATCCACGCATCATTGTTTATAACTCCGTCAACGGTATACCCGTCATCTCCGATATTTTTACCGCCCATACTGTTTGCAAGGGCACACATCTGATATGTACGGCTAACCTGTTGGAACTGTATCCCTGAAATACCCTTGGACTTGTCGGGGTCAACTGCGGCAACTGTTTTCTTTGCCATATCCTCTATTTCTTCCCATGTAAGGCGGTTGTTTTCGTCGTTATCACGAATGGTTACGCCTGCTTGCTTAAGTAAAGCCTTGTTGTACCACAGGAGTTGAGCAGATGTAGCCTGTGCAGGTGCATAGAATTTACCATCCCAAATACCGGCATCACGACTGGAATCTATAAACTGACCCTTTTCGTCATCAGTAAAATACTTGTCCAGCGGCAGTATGTAGCCTCGGTTTGCATACGCTGCTACCATCGGCCCATCTACACTGATTACATCATAGTCTTCTGAACCGGAAGCAATTTTTATCTCAATGGATTCAAACAAGTCATTAAATGCCAGATACTCACCTTTTACTTTAATACCTGTTTTAGCTTCAAATGCCTCAAGTATTTCCTGGTTTTCCTTTGTAGTTTCAGTCATCCAGACAATCTCTTTTTTCTCAGCTTTTCCCGTACTGTCAGTTCCGGATGTTTGGGACGCTGTTGTTCCTGTATCTCCCGAACCGCCTGAACATCCAAACATCGTAGTTACCATTGCCATTAGAAGAATAATTGCACTTAATTTTTTCATAACGTCTGCTCCTTTTTTTGGTTTTATTTAACAGCTGCGCTGCTGTTTACAAATGTTTACTTAACAAGTTTGGAAAATAAATCTCCGAACAATTTATCCCGGTTTATATGATAAATGTATTTAATAAGATGTCTGTCTTTGTTAAAAGAGTATGTATCATCATATTCAGGTATAGGGCTTGTTTCAAAACGTTCCAGCATAAAATCCCCCTCCAGAAGCCATGCTACTGCAGTAACATCCCAAATAGGACGTGTCCAGAATTCGCCGCCATTACATCTTTTAGCCTCTGCTGTTGTTACGTCAACCAAATAATCACATAATTTGTTTTTTCCACGCAACCAATGTTCCAGTTCAGGCCCTCCTGTAGTAAAAGCAGAAACAACTCCCATGCATGGTAACTGCACCAATGGAACACCACACCCGAAAACAATTCTCGCAGCTGCAATATCCTGATACAAGTTAAACTCTTTGTTATCAGGCCAGTGGTGTGCATTCCCGCCAAGCCATATAAGTACTATTCTGTCTTTTATTTCAGGCTTAATAAGCAGTGCAGATGCTATATTGGTAATTGCACCTACTGCAATAACATATAGCGGTTCTTCTTGACTATACTCCATAGCACGTTTCACAAGATCGTTGGCTGCATTTGAAGACACAGGTGTATTTTCATCATGCAAAAATTGCTCAGAGCCCTTATATACCAATTGTTTAAGCTCATCTCTGTCCATTAAGGACAATATATTCATTATCTCTTGGTAGCTTTTATTCATACCCTCGTCAGGGCCTGAACTTTTATCATTAAAGAATGGTGCTGCATATATCGCTTTTATATTAAGCTTTTCCGGGTTCTTAATAAGATAAGCCAGTGCATACTGATCATCTATTTCATTAAATGTATCCGTATCAAAGACAACATCTACTTTTCCTTTTGGTTTTTGCAACCGTTTCATCATATTTTCATTATTTATACTCATAGAAAATTATCTCCTTTCTTTAATTACACATCTAATAAATCCAATGTGCTTTTATCTACCAAAGCAGGGGGTACTCCCTGTGTAGTTATGGAAAAGCCCGATGCATATATGGCATATTTAATTGCAGTGCATATATCATAATTTTTGGAGAGATAGACTGCCAACGTTGAAGCAAATGCATCTGCCGCCCCCGTAGTGTCAACAGCTGTAAAATCAGCGGCCTTAAAGTACATTGAATGTTCACTGTCCTTTAAATAGCATCCGTCACGATCCAAGGTAATAATTACGCTTTTTGCACCACGATCTAAAAAGTACTGTGCTTTTTCTTCAAAAGTTGGTCTATCAGGACAAAGTAGCTGTATTTCGTTACGGTTTGGCATAAATATATCAACATTTCTAATAAGGCCATCGCTTATCTCAGTTACTGCACACGGCTTTAGTATAACTTTTGCACCATACCTCTTTGCTGTCTTTGCAGCACTTTCAACTGTATCTATATTTATCTCTGTCTGCAGTAAACAAAAGCTTGCATTTTCAAACATATTTCTGTATACATCAATATCATTTGGAGATAGTTGGGTATTCGCACCTTCATAAACAACTATTCCGCTTTCTCCATTTTCTTTAACGTAAACATATGCGTGGCCTGTAGCTACTTCGGAACTGGTAGAAACTCCTTCGATATTTACATTATTGACTTTAAGAAAATCATATAGTACGCTTCCTTCATAGTCCTTTCCCAATTTTCCTATCAGGTACACCTCTGCTCCCAGCTTTGCGGCACCAATAGCTTGATTTACACCTTTGCCCCCGGGGATAGCTGCACGTTTTTTTGTAGTAATGGTTTCTCCTATATTCGGAACTTGTCCAAGGTTTAAAATTGTATCCATATTTATTGCACCAACAACTACAATTTTTTTATTTCGTACTGTTATGGGGATATCAATACTGCTAAAATCTTCAACCTTTTTATCGCTCTTGAAAATGAGTTCAGGAACCCGTGTTTCTTCAATCTTAGCTACCAACCTGCTGCAAGCACATTCTCCAAGCTCAAAAAAAGGTAATTGTATTGAGGATAATTGAGGAAGCAAATAAATTTCCTTTGCATCATTAACCAAACTTACTACTGAAATATCCCTGGGAATTTTTAAATTGTTATGTGCTGCCTGCTCATAAATTTTCCCTGCCAAATTTGCATTAAAGCATACAACCCCTGTAAAATTATGCATATGAGTCAGAATATTAAAAGCATCTTCCTTTGCGATACAAAGCATATTTGCATCAAAAGGGAGCTTATTATCAAAGAGACATTGTTCAAAGCCCTTTTGAAATCTACGTCCTCTAAAATCGTTATTTTTAACCAAGCATCCTATTTTTAGGTGTTTATTTTTTACTAATGCTTTTGTTAAGTTATATGCCAGTCGTGAATAATCAAAAGCAAATCTGTCAGGTGTTGGGGTATTATAACAATCAATTACACAATATGGTATGTTTCGCTCCATTAACTGAGTTTCGGATTTTGCATAAGAATCCTGCAGTTTATCCCACAATATTCCATCTACATTATGAGTACAAAGCATGGCAATACTTGTGTATTCATCCTCCGGTGTCTCTGCATAACTTAGGACAGTAGCATACCCATTCCTTTTCGCCGTTTCAACAACACCTGAAAGAAGCTTTTCATGCCCAGCCTGTTTGCTAGTAATTACACCAACCAAAAAAGATTTCATGCTTTTAACATTATGTACTCCGGCGTAAGGGATATAGTTGCACTCCTTTACTACCTTCATTACGCGTTCTCTTGTTTCTTTACTTATATTACTATCTTTTTTGTTTATAATTTTTGAGACAGTAGATACAGAAACACCTGATAGTTGTGCTATTTCCTTAATATTCATTAACTACTCCTCACTAAGAAACGTTTTTCCTAAACCTGTTTTCTAGGTACATTATCTATAAAATTCGACAATTGTCAAGGCATTTTAGTATATAATTTTATTTTAGTATAAAAAATTTGTCACTTTTCCCCTTAATTAGTAAAATACTGTGTACTGACGGCTGCGAAAACTGTTTTCTAAAGCCTTAAAATATAAAGAGCCAATCACATCAGTGATTGGCTCTTTATATTTATAATATTAAGTTAATTTTGTACTATTTTTGAACAATTTACTCAGTCTTAAATTTGGAAATCTGGCTTCTTAAATTAACTGACAGATCATTAAGAGTCTTGGCATGGTTTGCCAGATCTTCCGCAGATGCCATCTGTTCTTGAGTGCTTGCCGAAATTTCTTCGGTGGTAGCTGCTGATTCTTCAGCCACAGCTGAAATATTCTCCATGGATTCCATTACTTTTTCTTTCGAAACCATTATATTCCCAACTGATTTTTCAGTTCTTTCAATATTTTCAATAACTTCATCCATAGCACTAAATACAGTTTTAAACAATTCCTGAGTATTACTTACTGCATTTATCTGCTCACTCACAACCTCATTTGATTTAAGAACTTCCTGTACAGTATCATTTGTTTTTTGTTCAATATCGGCTATTATACTGTTAATACTTCCGGTAAACTCTTTTGACTGGTCAGCAAGCTTTTTAACTTCGTTAGCTACAACCGCAAAGCCCTTACCTGCCTCGCCTGCACGTGCAGCTTCAATAGCAGCATTAAGTGATAAAAGGTTTGTTTGCTCAGATATATTTACCATCATTTTTAGTATTTTTTGTATTTCCTTCATGCTGGAACTTAAATCATTAATATTTTCAGAAACTTTAGCTGTAGTATTGCTTACCTGACTTGACTTAGTGTTAAGTTCCTTAATAGTAGAAGTTGCTGTTTTGTTCAACCCGCTGATTTCACGTGCAATTGATGTAACCTTGGATACATCCTCTTCAACATATACAATACCTTGAGCCAGTTTGTCCATATGGCTTACACTTTCGTTTATCTCTTCTGCCTGATCTGTAGAACCCTTTGCAATCTGCTCTATTGTAAGAGCTACCTGTTCCGAAGAACTGTAGGCTGCTTCAGATGCAGTTGCTATCTTCTGTGCAGAATTAAGTACACCCTGCGAAGAACTTCTTACACTCGCTACCAGCTTGTTTATATTGGTTATCATTTCATTAAAATTGAGACATACATCTGAAATTTCGTCGTTTTCATTGTCATTTATAGTGCCTGTCAAATCTCCGTCTTTTGCTCTTTTCATTGCAGCTGTAAGCTTTTCCAAAGGTGTTGAAACACTTCTTGCTATAACAATGCATAAGAGTATAGCTATCAGGAAGCAAATAATTCCGATTATAATTGTCTTATTTTTAAGGCTGTTTGCTTCTTTGTTTAAATATGAATAAGGCACAACTGACGCAAGGTACCAGTCTTTAGTGCCTATCTTCGTATATGTAATCAAACTTTTACTTCCGCCTACCTTCAAATCAATATGTCCTGACTTTTCATCACCCTTTATAGCCTTGCTAATGTTAGTAGCCAGCTTTTTGGAGTCATCATTCGATTTATTTACGGGATACTTGTCTTCCATTCTTGAGGATATGATTTTACCGTTTGAGTCTACAATTAAAATCGGGAAACCCTTACCCTTGTCATCTTTTCCGGTGTCCATATCTTTATAGCTGTCTGCAAGGAAATTTACTTTAGGTATAACAACCATCTTTGCAATCTCGTTACCAAAAATCGTTGATTTTACACTGCCTACTATTCCCAAGCAGGTACTGATATTTGAACTACTATTAACTTCTATTTCTGCCCACTTCAACTTAGGTTCCACCAGTTTTAATGTTTTTTCTTTGTTTACTTCTTGACTGTTACTTGTATATACCTGAGATTTGGAAAAACCATTGCCATACATCAATGTACAGTTCAATACATCCGCAGTAAGGGTGAACTTATTTATTAGTGTTGTAGCTAATTCTCTATCTGCAATTAACTTATCATATTGTTCCCCTTTCTCGTAGTTGTTAAGTAAACTTTGCACTGCACTACTCATACCAATATCATTTATATAACTTTCCATACTTTTTATTTGACTGTTTAGTACAACACCAGTCTGTTTAATTGTTTCTAAAGAATATGTTTTAACATTAGTGTCAATTGTATTGGTTGAACTCGTATAAGAAAATATACCTGTAACCAAAAGCATAACCATCAGGAGTAAATTGAAAGACATTATTAATCTATTCTTTATCTTGAATCGTCTCAAAAAAACCGACTTCCCGGAAGCCCCTAAAACTAAAGTCCCCCTGTTTTTATTTACTTTTCCTACTGGACTTTTTTTCATGAACTTCTTAACAGTTGATGTCACAGCCGATATAGCCGAAGAAAGAAAGGATGTGATTTTCTTACCGATACCGTTCATTTTCATATGCTTACCTCCACAATTAAACTTGTATTATAACAATTTTAAGTCTTCTACAATTACTTTGTCTTTGTCTCTGGTACCATAATTACATAATGTGACCTGTGGAACATTAGCAGAGTATTCAAAAAAGCCAAAAATATCAGAATACTCATTAATTTTTACAATTCTATCATACTTCACCAAAGGTATTTTATCAAGTACTTTAGTCATATATTAACAAATCCAAAGATTTTGTCAGATTATTTTTTTGTCTAAAAATACCAGTTTTATTATTTTTTTATAATTTATGGTAACATTATAGGTAAACATGCGGAATTATCTTCCAATTAAGATGTTACTCAGTTTTAAATTGTACTCCCCAAGAAGAAAATACTCCGGATCTTTTACTCCCAGCCTCAATACATCCCCATCTGGTTCATCCAAACCATAATCTATTGACTGTGGAATTCCATCTTTGAGATTTGTAGAGTATCCGCCCCCCTGCTCCATACCGAGAATATTCACCCTTCTGAATTGTGCATTGAACATTACCATGTTTTTATTCTCGTTTTCAAATTTAAAATATATTCTCAAAGCTCCGTTAAGGGTTCCATTTTTTATCCTTTGAACATCACTTATAACCATAGTTGAATTTTTGAAGTTCACCTTTTTATTTATTGTGACCCGTTCCCCCTCTTCCGGTATCTTTAAAGTAATTTTTTTCATTTTTTCCTGACTCTTTACAACTAAATAAGGTATTTTCAGTGTCAGGTTTTTTTCTTGAGGCAACACATTAAAATAAAATCTGTTATTTACACCCATAAAGCCCTCGGGCAGTGTGTATGAGTGACTTGTTTGGTCTGTTTCAAGTGTCAGGTCCTTTTTTTCATAGCCGAAATCATATTCCTTTGTAAAGGAGGTTATTGTCAAGCCGCTTTTATTAACAGGGTACAACTCTACAAGCAGTTTATTGTCCTGGAGGCTGGATACTGCTGTTATGGATATATTATTTTTGGTATCTGTTGGCCCTATCTCTTCCAAAGAGTCATAGCCCTCCGGAACTTTTAATCTGAACTCTGCCGAAAGGTTATATTTTTTATAGTTAAATGTATAGATATTTCTTGTACTTAAATTATCCTGTTCAATTTGGTAAGCTGCCGAAATATATTTTATTTTGCCGCCACTTCCAATGCTACATCCTGAAGGACGATACTCTTTTCCGTTTACAGCCATAACTAAATTGTTTTTATCAGTCTTTATATCATTTTCAATATTCGATAAGTTCTTTTCCTCTTGGAAATCCTTCAATTTAATATAACAATTTAGAGTAAGATTATTCTTCGTTGCAATTACACTATTTATTGTAAGAATCGCCTGACTGTTTTCGGAACTTATATTGTGTCCGTCTATGATATATTGGATACTTTGGTTGTCTTCCATAATCCCGTATCCCGGTATAAATCCAAACAGCCTCCCCATAGCACTTACGACATTGTCAAAACCTATTGAAAATATTGAAACTACAATTATTATCATTGCTGCCACTATGGCTGATAATCCTCTGGTCACAAAAGTTTTCTGCCTCGAAATTCCTGCTTTTGAGTAAGTGGATTTTTTAATCCTTTCAATGCTGTTGGAATCAAGTTTAAATTTTATATCCTTTTCAAGAAGCCGGTCCGTTTCCTCTATGTCAAGTAAATCCAATGTGTGTGATATTTTTTTATCCATGTCATTTTCCCTCCATTTCTTGGGGCTTTTCCATTTTGTCCACTATTGCCCTTAGCTTTAAAAGCCCTCTTGACAGCCTTTTGTCTACAGTATTTTGTTTGATTCCCATCAGCCCGGATATTTCCTTGGAGTTCTGGCCAAGGTAGTATTTTCGGGTAAATATTTCACTATCAGGTTCACCTAAGGCTTTTATAGCCTGAATAAGCATATCTTTGGTCTCGGCATCCACTTCATCTTCAACATTGAAAAGCCGGTTCACAGCACAATCCTCCAAGTCTTGTGTTTCAAGAGAAATCTGATTTATCACATGCTTGGAGTTTTTTCTAAACAAGTCTATTGCCCTGCGTTTAGAAAGAACAGCAATATAAGCCTTCAGCGTTCCTTTTGAAAGGTCTATTACACTTCTGTTCTTATATACCTCATAGAAAACCGAGCTGACACATTCTTCTATATCCTCTACCGAAAAGTATTGATTCAGCTTGTTATAAATTATTGTATAAACCAGGCCCGAATAAGTATTAATAAGCTTTTCCAGACCTTTTTCGGGTTTTTCTTTTAATAAATCCAGTATTTTTTTATCCAAATCTTGTACCTTCCCTTCAAAATTCAAACCGGTTCATTTATTAGTTCGTAGATTCTAAAAAAATTCTGACATTAAAATTAAAACATTATTCTAAAAATAAAAAAAGCAGCCCTATGCGAGCTGCTTCACCTCTTAGATATGATTTTTCTATAAATCGCCCTTATTTAATTCTTCGATTGATTTATATATGCTTTGCATTTTAAGATCAGTTTTTGCAATGGTATCTGCACATTCCTGAAGTTCCTGTGCAACAGAAAGGGGTACAGTGTCATTGGTTTTGTATCTCAGCTGATGCTCAAGACTGGCCCAGAAATCCATTGCCATTGTTCTTATTTGTATCTCTACAGGTACTATTTCCTTCCTGTCCGAGAAGAACACCGGTACTGATACAACCAAGTGTAAGCTTCTGTAGCCATTCTCTTTTGGGTTTTGTATATAGTCTGTTACACGCAGCAAAACAATATCATCCTGCTGGGTAAGCATTTTTGCAATCATATATATATCATCAATGTAATAACATACTACTCTTATTCCGGCTATATCATGAAGGTTTGCTTTAGCCGACTCCAGACTTATTTCGTGTTCTCTTCTGCTTAGCTTTCCAAAAATACTTTTTATGGATTTTATTCGGCTTTGCATATGATGTATGGGGTTTCTTTTATGTATAACCTGAAACTCATCATCCAAAATTTCTAATTTTGTACTTATCTCACGTATCGCCGATTGATACAAATGCTGCATCTCAAAAAAACTATTTTTAAGGCTGTTAATATCCTCTCCCGTAAATAATTGCTCCAGACCGTTTAAGGAGCTGATAGTTGCGGTTTTTTTCATTATCATGCTTAATTGTACTCTCCTTTGTATTGGATAGGCTAGTTACCTATACCATCCGTACATTATTGGACAAAAGTGCATCCACTTATATTATATCGGTACAAAGTTAAATATGTATGAAAAAAATATGAATATTTTTAATAAACTACATGTTTTTCCACGCAGGAAGTTTCTTCATCATTGCTTCTGCGGCAGAACCGGCGGCCTTTTTGTCCAATCCCTGTGTTTTGATTATAAAATTTGTCAAGGAATCCAATTTTTCCTCATATGACTGCATTGTGCCGTCTGGTCTTGCACAAAATTTGCAGTAATCTTTTGACTCATCACCTGATGCGTAATCGGAAACTTCTTGCATAGGCATTCCGCATGCTATACATTTTTTCATTTTTAAATCATCCTCTCTTTTATTTGTTGTAATTTACCATATTGAGGTAAAAGTGAATCATTTTTTCACCACAAGTCTTTAAAACAGAACTCTCCGGCGCAAACAAGTCACTGTTTGCAATATAATAATGGACAAGCCCAATCCATCCGTTAAAAACCATATCTTCAGGAAGCTTTTTCATACTTCCTGCCTCAACTTCCTTTTGAATCGCCTGACTAAGGTGAAAGGATACTGTTGACTGAAGCATTAAAAAAGTATCCCTGGCCTCTTTCGGCAGCAATCTGTTTTCTATCACCAGTCTTGTATAAAATGGCTCAAATTCCGTCAGTACTTCTATATGAGCTTTAAGAGCCAGGTTAAAACCCTTTTGACCACCTGCAACCTCGTGGAGACGTGTGTTGATTCTTTCTCCTACGTCTTCTATGACCGCAGTCAGAAGCTCTTCCTGAGTATGAAAGTGTGCAAATATTGTTCCGTGGGACACACCTGCTTCTCCGGCAACGTCTGAAGTACGCGTGGTTGTCAGACCGTTTATGGCAAACTGTTTGACCGCTGATTCAATAATCTTTTTTCTCGTTGTATTTTTTTGTAGCTGTCTCTTATTTTCTTTCACTAAATCACTTCCGGTAATTTTATTGACTTGCAACTCATTGACTACTCACTCATTATAACTCCTCAGGAACACATTGTCAATAGTACCTCAATATTCCCTTATCATAACTGGAAAGGTATGTTTATTGCACATTTCCGGGATTTTCAGGTATAATTATGTATACCAAGATTTATATTTTTTTAACTTTCAGAAATACTTGCAAGTCATAATTTTAATCACTTTTTAATAAATTTATCTGATATTGGTGGAGATATAGTGGGAGATATCTATGAAATATTTTGTTAAAGCATGCATTATAATTGTATTGATAGCTTTTGTTGTAGTTATGGCTACCGGTTTTTATTTTTATGATATTTCCGTTACTCGTACAAAAAAGGCATTTCTGGCTGAAGACGCAGCTCTTAAAAAGTCTGTTATGGTAAACGCCGAAATTGAACTTAAAAAAACGTCATCAGAATTTACAGATGACGTTGACTGGTTGAGCAGACAAGCCTATGAGATAGTTGATATTGTATCTTACGACGGGTTGAACCTACAGGGATATTATCTTAGCGCTGAATCTCCATCTATAAATACAGTTATATTGTCTCACGGTTATTCCTCAAAAGGTCTATGGATGGGCTTATATGCCAAGCTGTATAATATGTTGGGTTATAACGTTCTTATGCCTGACAGCAGAGGGCATGGCAGCAGCGAAGGCAACTACATTGGGTTTGGCTGGGTAGACAGAAAGGATTATTTAAAATGGATTGATTTCGTTATTAAAAAATCAGGACCTGATACCAATATAGTTCTTCATGGGGTTTCCATGGGAGGAGCAACGGTTCTCATGACCGGCGGAGAGAACCTCCCCTCCAATGTAAAGGCTATTGTTTCTGATTGTGCTTATACGTCGGTTAAGGATGAACTCTCATATCAAATGGAAAGGATGTATCACCTTCCGTCTTTTCCTCTGCTTAATGTCACAAGTATTATTACCAAAATAAAGGCAGGGTTTACCTTTGAGGAAGCATCAGCTCTCAAACAGGTTAAAAAAAGCAAGACTCCTACACTTTTTATTCATGGCGGTAATGATGAATTCGTTCCTACCAGTATGGTAAACGAGTTGTTTGAGGCATGCAGCAGTGAAAAAGAACTTTTCATCGTTCCCGGTGCCGGCCACGGAGCTGCATTAGATGCAGACCCCGATGGTTATATTGCCAAGGTAAAGGACTTTACCGAAAAATATATTAATAAATAAATTAAGCATGATATCCTTAGGGTATTGCCATTTCAAATGCTACACAGAAGTTTGGAAGGGGCTTTCCGCTGTTATATCCCACAAATGGGTCTGAATCCCGCAGAAGTCCCCATCTGCAGGTTCCTCCTGTTCTGTTTGTTCCGGCTGTGAAAGCATATCCGACCTTAACTTCAGTTGACGGCACATCTTGGTCACAGGTTATTTTAACTGAATCACCTGTTATCTCAACTGATTGTATGGTTATTCTCTTACTTTGTGTATATACTTCAAAACCTTTTCCGTTTTTCCATTCTGTCAGGGTGCTTTGATTTGGTTCAGGCAGTGAAGTATCCCAAACTAAAGGCCCCACCGGAACATGAAATCTTACCGTTATAACATTTCCGTTTCTTTCTACTCCTGTAGGTTGTAGAGGTTGCCAGTCATGACCAAGGACTACCCTTTCGTAATAAACCTTGGCATACTGCTCTCCTAACTGCTGATAGCCGTTTGCTGTCAAATGTACCCCGTCAGCGGCATATTGTCTTTGATAGTTTGGCCCCACGCAAACCATATCACCGGGGTAATCCAAGCCTGCCTTCCATTGCACCAGTGTAGATGTAGCAGTTCCCGCACTTCCGCATGAGTTCTGCTGAACAATGAACATAGGTATATTCTGAGTCTGTCCGGTAATAGCCTTAATATCCTGATTGTAGTCCGCCCATAGTGTGCGCAGCTGATTTTCATAGTTTGTGTTGCCTGCATCTCTTTCACCATGAGTCATTATAACAGCACCTACTCCATAGTTCTTACCCGCCTGTTGTGCAAGGCGTTTTATTGCTTTGACTTCAAATAAAGTGGCTGCATATGCACGTCCTGAATAAGTTGTTTCGGGTGCACCCTTGCTGAGGGCATCAATACCCTGTCCTGTTTCTCCAACCGCAGTGTGTACTGAAACATAGTCTTTTCCCGAAGCATTTCTGACCAGAGATGTTATTTGGTTAGCCATTGCTGAATGTGGAGTTTCTCCGAATATGTTTCCCGGATAAGCGCCTCCATAGTAATAGCCGTATTCTCTTACGGGTTCAACCAGAGGAATCATCTTAAACAGGCTATTATTAGGTTCAAACGGCGGAACCATAACCTTTTCCAGTGAAAGTTTCAGATTGTTAAAGGGCTGTTGGGTTGTAACCGGTGGGTTCCCTTCGGCACCAACCGAAAGGCTTTGTCCCGTACCCACAATCCCAGCCCAGTCCCAAGGGATTTTTACATTGCTAATTGATTCCACGGGAAATTTATTAATGATTCCAAGTAAATAGCTTTTCAACAAAGCATAATCCAGAACATCAACAACCCCATCCCCGTTTAAATCAGCATACTTAAAGCGATCATCTCCCGGGAAACCCCTGTCGTTATCCAATAAATAAATTTTAAATGCTGCGAAGTCAAGTCCGTCAACACTGCCATCGCTGTTCAAATCCCCATAAATATCCGTTGATACAGCGGCCTTGGAAACGGAGATATTACTTGTGATAGAGCAGATAAGAGCGAGAACTGTTAAAAAGACAAGAAACTTTTGACTTGTTTTTTTCATGATATCCACGTCCTTTTTGCAATTTTGTTAATTCTTTGTCCCATATACGTTAAATGTATTTATTTACATATTCTATTTTTGGTGCAATAAATCCTCCAAAGCAATTATCTGCCTGCAATTTAAAGTTGTTAATTTATTGAATTACTGCCGTGTGTGTGGTATATTATTTACAAATAAATGATTGGAGTTGAAAAGATGAAGTAATTATTCTTGCTGATTTTAAAACATAACCAAACAATATTTTTAATGGGATTAATCCCTTGTTTTGTTATGTACGCAAGAAAGTTACTTATTCTTTTTGGCTCATTCGGTATATCTTTGTTCCCTGTCTCCAATAGACAGGGCCTTGCTGTATTTTTATGAGCTGCGGAAAACTAATTTTCTTGCGGCTCATATTTTTTTGTACAGGAGGGTGTTTTTTATGTCTTTAATTAACGTTACTAATCTGACTTTTGCCTATGACGGCAGTTATGATAATATATTTGAAAATGTAAGCTTCCAGATAGATACTGATTGGAAGCTGGGCTTTACAGGGAGGAATGGTAGGGGAAAGACTACATTTCTTAATCTCCTGTTGAGCAAGTATGAATACAGCGGTAGTATTTCATCAAAAGTTCTCTTTGAATATTTCCCTTATGAGGTAAAAAGCAAAGAAAACAATACCATTGATGTTATTGAAGAAGTTTTTCCAGATTATGTTCTATGGGAGGTTATGCGCGAGCTGTCCTTATTGGAGGTTGACGACGATGTTTTATACAGGCCTTTTGATACTCTGTCCAACGGAGAACAGACAAAGGTTTTGCTTGCAGCTCTTTTTCTGAAAGAGAACAGTTTTTTGCTTATTGATGAACCTACAAACCATCTGGATATAAACGCCAGAAAAGTTGTCAGCGATTATCTTCGTACAAAGCACGGTTTTATTTTAGTATCCCACGACAGAGCTTTCCTTGATAATTGTATTGATCATGTCCTTTCAATAAATAAAACCAATATTGAAATTCAGAAGGGAGATTTTTCTTCATGGTGGGAAAATAAAGAGATGCAGGATAACTATGAACGTGCCGAAAACGACAAGCTCAAAAAAGATATCAAAAGGTTGTCAGAAGCGGCAAAACGGACATCTGAATGGTCCAATAAAGCAGAAGCAAAAAAGATTGGCTTTGACCCTACCCAAACAGAAAAAAGTATAGGTCGCAGGCCTTACCAGGGTGCTAAAGCAAAAAAAATGATGAGCCGTTCAAAAACCATTCAAGAAAGACAGCAGTCTGCAATTGAGGATAAATCCAATCTTCTCAAGAACATAGAAAGCTCTGAAAAGCTTAAAATTACACAACTCAATTTTCATACAGACAGACTTGTTGAGTTGGAAAATGTCTCTATCTTCTATGGTGATAAAACAGCTTGTGATAATGTGACCTTCACCATAGAACAAGGGGACAGGATAGCCCTGATGGGTAAAAACGGTTCAGGCAAATCAAGTATTATAAAGCTTATTTGCGGTGAAGACATTAATTATACCGGGGCTATCAGGAAGTCGAACCAATTGAAGCTTTCCTATGTATCCCAGAATACCGCCCATCTTTATGGGAATTTAAGTGACTATGCCAGAGCCAACGAAATCGACGAGAGCCTTTTCAAGGCTATTTTAAGAAAGCTTGATTTTTCCAGAGTTCAGTTTGAGAAGGATATCTCTGATTTCAGCGGAGGACAAAAGAAAAAGGTATTGATTGCTAAAAGCCTTTGTGATAAGGCCCACCTGCATTTATGGGATGAACCGCTGAATTTTATTGACGTAATTTCACGTATGCAGATTGAAGAACTGCTATTGGAGCATCAACCAACTATTTTTTTTGTAGAACATGATATTGAGTTTTGCAATAATATTGCCACAAAGATTGTTCAGTTGTAAGTTATACTAAAAACCGGGAAGAGGCTTCTCTTCCCGGTTTTTACCGTTTATATAAAAACTGTTATGGTAATACTGAATATATAAGGAGAAAAGATATATGAAGCAAGATTTTTCACCTGTAATATGGCCGGAAGAAAACATACCGGAACACGCAGCCAACTGTCAGAAATGTGAATTACACTGCCAGAGGTCCCGCATTATATGGGGAGAAGGCAACCCAAAAGCTCCAATACTAGTATTGCTGGATAACCCGGGAGCGCGTGAGGATAAATCCGGTATTGAATTCGTCTGCGGCACCAGACAGTCCCTTCAACGTGCAGTTTTTGAAACTGGCCTTCAAATGAAGGATTTATATGTAACATATGTTTTAAAATGCCATCCTTTACGTCGCTATGACAAAGAAACAGCAAGAAATGCCTGCATTGGATATCTTGATGGACAAATTGACCGACAAAAGCCAATGTTTGTGTTTTGTCTGGGCAATATAGCGGTACAGTGGTTTTTTAAGGAAAAGAATGCAGAAGTCAAAAACCTGAGAGGTACATGGCATACCGTGAGAGGATATACCACATTCACTACCTATCATCCTCTTGCCATAAGAAGACGCCCCAACTTATACCCTACCTTTCTTAATGATTGGAAAATGCTGGCGGAGCGTTATTTTAAAGAGATACTTTGAATAAATTAGCCTTAATCAATCCCCTGCGAATCTGAGGGCCTGCAAAAGCAGCTATCAGAATTTTCACCATATCTCCCGGAATAAAAGGAATCACACCTGCCGAAAATGCTGCCCCCAAAGACATATGAGCCTGATATGCCAACCATACGGTACCGAACAAGTAGCAAACTGCTGTACCCACCACCATTCCTATTAAAGACAAGTACCATTTATCCCAAAACCTGTCTATAAACCAACCTCCAATTACAGCCATAAAAATGAACCCTATAATATAGCCTCCCGTTGGACCAACGAGTTTTGACAGGCCTCCTGAAAAACCTGAAAACACAGGAATACCTACCAATCCTATCAACATATAAACTATGTAGCTGAGAGTCCCCTTTCTCATACCAAGGGTATAAAGTGCAAAGTATATTGCAAGGTTTGTAAAGGAAATGGGCACTACACCAATCGGTATGGATAATGGCCCCAAAATACAGATTACAGCCGTTATAACCCCTATAATTGCTATTTGACGTATGTTCATATTCTTTTCCATAGCTCTCCTCCGAAACGCTTTATGAATGTTATATTTATTACCAAGCAATATGAGTATATACTTAAGAGAGGGTATTGTCAACCGCAAAATTCGCATCAGTTGACAATACCCTCTCTTTCATTAAACAAAAGGGCTATAGTTACTTAAAATAAAACAGGTATTTTCTCAAAAGCCGGTACTTTGGGCAGATTCCCGGTGGCAGGCCTGAAAAATACCTCATATCTGTTTTTTGCGGGCTCAAAAACCATTATTTGTTGAGTACTTGTGTTATACAAATCTCCCTCTATCTGAGGCCCCGGTTCCTCACCTTGATAATATGATGCTACAGCTTTCATGTTATCAAATGTAACCTTTTCACCTTGTTCCTTTAGAACTTTTTTCATACTGTAAAGCCTATTGGTATTAGAAGGATTATCAGAATGGTTATCCAAATTCCCCTTTAAAATAAACGAATTTACACAACCTATTGCATTGTTGATATCCCATGAAATACCTTCATTTAATTGTGATTTTTCAGTTCTGACCTCTCTAAGGCTGTTTTCTTTGTCACTTATATTATTTTCCAATACCTTTGTTACTTTGGCATCACTTAAAAATATTAAATGACTATATGTATAATTTCTCACCGGGGATTTAAGATACGCTGCAACTCCATTAAGTGTTGTGTAATTCTCAAGTGCATGTCTTAAGTCAAAGGGATATGATCGTTTTCCCTGTGAAGTATAAGGTTCTCCTGTATGCGAGTCCAGAATTGCACCAAAAACCTTATTATCATTGAATGCCGATATACATCCCATATATCCCAAATACCCTATAGTACAGATTGATTTTTTTAAATTTTTAAATGTAACTACTGATTGAATCCGTGCCAGTTGATTTTCAGACCCTGCATGCCAATCCAATATTCTCATGCTTATATTATCATTGTTTTCAGATTTGTCTCCATATACTCCTGCCGCACAGCACTGTGAAGGCCTAACTACATCGGGACATAAATTCATTAAAAACATCTCGCCTGTTGAGAGTTTTCCGTCCCCTCTTACATTATCATTCTTCCCTGTGAAATTTGATGCAACTCCTTTTATTTCATCAACATAGTCTTTATCTATTTGAGGTATAATGTCATTTACCCTTTGCAGCATTAAGTTATATACTTCATCATTTGAGGTAATCTCCGCCAAGTATGAGTCTACAATGGCTTCATATTCCGGAACGGCCTTCAGAATTTTGGAGCCGTATTCCTTTCCGATCTTTTCATGAGATTTTTCACCTTTTAAATTCAGTATTACTTCATAGTGTGACCCCTTGTCAGTGATAGTAACTTTTTGGGTAGCTTCTGCTACATTTGTTGTAAGGGCACCCAGATTCAAGCCCGTTACCAAAACAATAACAGACAATAGATATAATAGTCTTTTTTTCATAACTCCTCCTTGTGTAACCATTTTTGTAATATTATAACATGCAGTTTAGTATTTTCTTGCTTTTTCCCATGTTTAATATATCATTGATATATGAATGATTGTTCATATATTCAATTATAGGAGGATTTTACTATGCAGATAACTGATTTTATTTCTTTGATGTTGCTCATTATTTTTGGATTAAGCTATATCCTAAAGCTGGTATTATTAAATAAAAACAACAGTATTAAAGCCAATGTACTTGCTAAAGGCAAAAAGGAATTTTCAATTTATTTTACGGAACTGTCTGTCAGGACTTCTAGTATGCTGTGGGTGCTGACCTGGATATCTGAAATTGTATTTCATAATAAGATTTCACAAATTACAGGTAATATCTTTAAAAGTATGTTTATTACATATACAGGTATTTGTATCACGGCTTTAGGTGCAGGCGTTTTTATTCTGGCAATTGTTTTTATGAAAACTTCATGGAGAGTAGGCATAGACAAAAATACACAGACAGCTCTTATTACCACCGGCATTTATAAATTCAGCAGGAATCCTGCTTTTGTTGGCTTCAATCTAATGTTTTTTGGCGTTTTTCTCACTTATTCCAACATTATTACCTTAAGCATATGGTTTATTAATATGATCGCTTTTCATTTACTCATTCTGCAAGAAGAAAAGCACCTGTCAACTGTGTTTGGTAAGGATTATGAGAGATATAAAAGCGAGGTTCCCAGGTATTTCTTAAACTTTAGTTTTTGGGGGTATAAAATTTGAGAGTCTTGTAAATATTTGAAGGAATTAAAGGAATTTTGTCGAATAATAAATGATATAATCTTAAAGCTAATCTTCTACTTAATTTGTTCCTTAAAATTTAAATACTTGGTAAGTACACCACAATAGCAGATAATATGATGTTATGAATTCAATTGCTTCGAATATGAAATTGTTCGGTAAAGCTGTACCAGGATAATGTAACGCCTATAATCAAATTAATACTTTGCTTATCAGGTGTAAATTATACAATATTCTTCAATTAACAGGAGGTAACAAATGCGTATCAAAGATGCAATTAAATTTAGAGGGTTGAGCTGGAAGATATTCACAGTATCTGTGCTGTGTATGTTAATACCTATGCTGATAAGTTTGTTTATAGCCAGTTATTTTTCCGAAAAGTATTTAGGGGACTCAGCAAGTAACTCGCTATTAAATCTTGCTGTCGAAAAGACGAACCAAATTGAATTGGCCTTGTCTGACCTTGAAAAGCAGGCCCAATCAATTGCAATGCAACCTAGTATAGTTGATCCGCTAACCGAGGCCAAAATTAATTCTATTAATCCAATCGCAACAGATGTGCAGAAGATTTCAAAGAATTTGCAGGATAATTTCAAACTGTCAAACGGGCTTTTTGAAAACATCTTCTTAATGTACAAAAACAAAGATATAGCTGATGGTATCGGGGGCAAATCTGTCGGTTGGGAAAATGAAGCAATGGGCAGTACGGATAAGTTATTGATACGCGAAGCTAAAGCATCACCTACTACCGGACGTCCTGTTATTACAATAGTTACCCCTATAAAGAACAATGACAAACACCTGGGTACAATAGCAATGGCAATAGAATTGAACAATGTATCTAAAAATATCATTGATAGTAATTCTTCTAAGAGTGATTTCAAAACACTTATTTTAAATTCGGAAGGACTTGTTATTTCATCAATAGACCAAAAACAAGTTTTATCTTTAAATTTTCAGGATAAAGCAGTAGGGTTGCAGGATTTTTATAATAAAATAAAATCAGACAAATCAGGTATTGGTAATTTTACCCTGGATGGGAATAAATATATTGCTGCTTACAGCAACAGTGACAAGTACGGCATGTACATATTATCCTACAAGCCGGTTTCAGCTCATACGGAAATGATAGATAAACTGAAATTAATATTATTTGGTGTTATTTTAATAAGTGTTATACTGTCCTCAATTATTATTTATTTAATAACCAGAAAAATAACTAAACCTATACTTGTAGCTGCCAACCAAGCAGAACGTTTGGCAAATGGAGATTTGACGGTTTATATTCCGGAAGCTTCTCTGAAAAGGAAGGATGAGCTTGGTATGCTGGCGAATTCTTTCTCCGCTATGATTCAGAATTTTAAAACAATAATAACTCAGATAATCGAAACGTCTGACAAAGTGGCTGCATCCAGTCAGGAATTGTATGCATCCGGCGAGCAGGTTGGTACGGCAGCCGAGGATGTAGGCAACACAATTCTTGGTATTTCCACAGGTGCTGAAGAACAATCTACTAATATTGATTCGGCGTTGTCAAACCTGAGAAATTTAGTCAACCAAATCAATGAAGTAAATACAAGTACACATAACATGCAAAAAACTACTGTGCATATGATAGATGATATTACAAGAGGAAGCAAGACGGCTAGTGAATCCATTAATAGCATCAATAACCTTAAAGCTGATACAGAGGGTGTTTCAAAGGTTATTTTCAACTTGGGGAACACTTCTAATCAGATAGGACAGATTATTGAATTAATCACCGGTATAGCTGAACAGACCAACTTACTTGCTTTAAATGCAGCTATTGAGGCAGCAAGAGCGGGAGAAGCCGGTAGAGGCTTCAGCGTAGTGGCCGATGAAATCAGAAAACTGGCTGAGGAATCTGCTGATGCCAGCGGAAGAATAGCAAAGTTAATTGTAGAAGTAAGAAGTGGAGTTGACACAGCCGTTACCAAGATGGATAGCAGTATTAAATCTGTAAATTCAAGTGTAAAAGCCATTCAGGAAAATGGTGATACTTTCTCCGTAATTTACGGACAAGCAGAACAACTAAAGAATATTGTAACTAGTGTTACTGAAAGTGTAAAAATAATGACTGAAAGCAGCCGTGACTTTGAGCATACAATGCAGCATATAAATGAGACAAGTCATGAGTTTGCCGCTAATGCCGAAGGGGTATCAGCAGCCAGTGAAGAACAAATTGCTTTGACAGAAGAAATCGTCTCTGCTTCAAAGGCAATGGCAGAAATGTCTGAAGAACTATCGGGCCTTATCAAAAATTTTAAACTATAAAACCTTGTAATAAAGGCTATAGGCGTTTGCCTGTAGCCTTTATTTTTTATATTATAATAAATCCGGCTGAGATTGATGCCACATTGGCAATAAAGGTGTAAGCTGCAATTTGTCTTTTTTCTGCTTTTCCGAACAGCCTGAGATACGCTGTATACTCTGCTAAAAACACCAGAACCTCTCCTATAAGCAAGACTACAAGATAACCTGTATTAAAAGGCATTTTATGTAGAACCGGGTAGTTAAATATCATTCCAAAGGTGAGAAAGGTTTGGGTGACAATGTTAACTCCGGCTATGATAAGCAATCTCTTGGCTTTGTGATAGAAGAACGGAACAGCCAAAAATATCTCGATTATCAAAGTTAACAGGAGCCTTATTAAATAGTCTTTGAAAAACTCTTTATCTAATTTTATACCTTTTTTAAGTATGTTTCCGCTTACAGACAATACCTGATTAGTCTTCATATCATATTTCACATGAGCATTGAAGTGCTCATTCCGTATAATATCCGATACCTGTATTGTCCCGTCAGACTTCTGGATTATTATTTTAAATTTATGTGGAACACCAACATAACCAAAGGAATGTTTCATTGTAAGGACTTTCCCATTTTTATCTATATCTACAGGGTCTCCCGTAAGTTTTCCGTTCAGAACCCAAGTTCTCATATGAATAGCTTTCCAGCCATCCTTGTTATATATATAAATCGGCTGGTCGTGCATATTGTCGTATTTTTCATTACCGTTGGTTGCATCGAAGTATCCATATTCACCCTCCTTGCCAAGAAGGTCCAGATAGTAGCTACTATCCTGAGGATTTATAACTGTTATCTCTAGTGTAGGCTTTGGCCCGGAATCCGCGTTGACTGTACTATAACTTAATATGATTATGACAAACATTAGAAGTAGTATAATGTGCTTTTTCGTTTTTAACATTATGGTTTACCTCAATTTCCCACGTGTTATAATTACCATTATAATACACACCAGCCATTTTAGCACCATATCCATGTATGAAATCGGTTTTATTTAAGTTCGACAAAAAATGCACTGACTAAAAAGATAAAGTGTTATAAAAAGATAGTAAATGTCAAATAATCCTATATATTATAATATAACGTAACAAATGTTAAAATGTGTTTATATATCAACTAAATTCGTGCTGGATGTTTAGCGTATTTTTGTATATATAGAAAGAGAGGGTTTGATATTATGAAAATGTGTCTTCCTATTGAAAATCCCCCAATAACTTCTTTCCCAGCTATAGCAAACACTTTATCCATACTATGGACGAAGAAAGATAAAATTCTTCCATGGGTAAGTGAACGTTATATACAACTAATAATTAGACCACACCATCCGGTAACAAGATCTGACTTTTATGATAATGCTGATACAGATAATTATATAATTCGTGTAAACCATTGTCCATTTATTGGCTGGTTAAGGAATAATCAAACAACAGCAAATTTTAAAAAATTCACAGATTATATAGAACATCAAATTAATAATGGCTATTATCTCGACGCCTGTCTTGATAATTTTTATCTGAGTTGCTCTCATCAATTTAATAAAAATCACTTTATACACCAGACTTTTATTTATGGTTATGATAGAAAAAATAGACAAGTATTTATAGCCGACTTTTATGATTATGGCAAGTATGTAAGAAAATCCGTTAGCTATAAAGAGATAAATAAAAGTATCGAAGGGATAGATTATTTTATTAACCTATACAAATATGAAGATACTGACTATAAAATAAACCTTCATCTTCTTAAATTATCCGTTGAGGATTATATTAACTGTAAAGATAGTTTACGGAGTTTTGAATTTACAAATAAGAATTATAATAGGGATATATTGTATGGATTGAATTTTTATGATTATATTATAGATGTTTTTTGTAAAGATGAAATTATTGATATAAGACCTTTTCATATATTGTATGATCATAAAACAATGATGAAGATACGAATAGATTACTTAATTAATATTGGTACATTTGATAAAAGTATGCTTGAACAAATTAATTCTCGAAATGATTCATTAATTAGCAGTGCAGTCTTATTAAGAAATATGGTGTTAAAGTATAACTACAATCCTGATAAAAACTTATTGAACAAAATAAAAGAAAAGTGCAAAGCTCTGCAAAAATCGGACTATGATTTATTTAGCGATTTACTAATTGCTATGAGAGTTGCTAACTAGCCTTGCATTTCATGCACAAAAGTCAGACTATTATACGTTATCAAATTCATCTTATAAACTTGTTGCAAAATTCTGCCATAATAGATATAATCTTTTTAGGGAAAATTAAATAGTTGCCGTGATTTCTAAGTGTTGGCGCACTTAGAAACTCATGCAGGTGTTAGAGCACCAACACGTATGGACTTTGTCCACCACAGCAACCAGTTTTTATTATACTTGGTTTTATTTCTTTTTGCAATCAAACAAGTGCGTGTAGGGTCACACCTATCCGCACTTTTTAATTTTCCCTCCATTTTTTCTTTGGAGGGAATTATATGTTTTTTAAAAATGACGATGGTTTTAAGAGCAGAGAAAATTTCATTCTGTCCTGTATGGACAGCAGAATTGATAATTTGAGCGACGAATTTATTAATTCCGCTGCATATTTGGAATTTTCCGCTAAGTATCAAGACACCTTAAAGAAGTTGGCAAATTTATTGCCTTCTGAAACCTTTGCACTGGTTTTGGAGCTTGACAGCTTAAATGGAAAACTATCCTCCGACAATCAAACTTACTTTTATAAGCAAGGATTTTTTGATTGTCGGATGGTTTATAATTTTTTGAGGAGATGAAGTATTCTTTTACAGCGTAATAAATCCTTCAGGCTAACTTATGCCTGTGGGATTTTCTAATGTTAAATCATTTTGTCCGCTCTCAATTAAATTACTCCAGCAGTACTTGCCCCCATTTACTGTACTAATTGTTCTTACCACAAATCCTCTTACTACACAGCTATTTTCCCTCATAAAAGTACCAATTCGCCTCTTGTATAGGCTCAAATTTAGTTATCATCACATTTATCGGTCGTGCTCCATTAATTGAATATTCTTCTGGTGTCGTAAGACTTCCAAATACAACTATTTTATTATCATAGCTACCGGGATATGGAACTTTAATAGTATACTTGCCATCTGCCCTATATTCAGTCAGCTTATATCCCAGACATTTTGGTCTGCATTTTGCTTTCCCCCTAAAGATTATCTTAATAATAAAGTAAACTTTAAAGATTGATATACGTCTTAATTTTGAAATTTCTTGCGTATAATGTGAAAGTTTACCTACGTTAAAAATCTCTAAATCTAAAAAATATATGTAAAAACTTTCCTATTTTAAGTTGTTAACCTATGTAAAAATATTCCATACAGTATAGAACAAACTAGTTAGTTCTTAAAAAATAAAAATATGAAAGGATTGTTAATATGGGTTATGGTACTTTAAGTTCAGCTATTGTAAATCATTATAACAAAAGATCTTATACTCTTGGAGGAACAACATACAGTGGAATCAGTATTTTTAAAACAAACCCTTCCACTCAGACAATTGCACCTGCTGTCCGTACAGATGGAACAAAGCAGCATCTTGTGGATATGGTTCCACCTGGAGTAACCAGTTCGAAAGTTATTGCAAAAACCAATGCCAGTGTGATGGGGGGTTACTATGAATCGGGTCAAGCATTTATGGGCATCTATTACGTAAATGGTACTCTTTATAAGAGTGGTGCGCAAGTTACATACTCCAGTACTTCTATGCAGAATTTAGGTCCTCGTGACTTTCCATGTTTCTGCCTTAGAAATAATGGAACAGTGACTATTAAATGGCCTACAACAAGTGATATTAAAGCCACTGTTGAAGCCTGTAGTGTAATAATCGCTGCATCTAATCCACTTGTATACGAAGGTTCATCAGTATTTGAATCAGCAATAAAGGCTGCAGATGGGATACAAATTGCTAATTGGAGCAATCTGAATGACGACACTTGTCACTACAATGATAAAAATTGTAACTACTCAGGGAAATCACTGTACAGGAGAACATTTATTGGGCATAAATCTGATGGTTCATTTCTGTTGGTATGCAGTGATGCGGAAATGGATTTACGGGTAGGTGCTAAACTAATGGTTGACTTGGAATGTGATTTTGCATGTAATCTCGATGGCTCTTCAGCAACGCAGATGAGGGTCACTTCTGGGTATACGAATGGTAATGCAGCCGGACGGGTGACTTCAGATAATGGTGATGATTACTTTTATGGTACAGCTATCTGTGCATATATAAAATGAAGCTAGGTTTTTATATTTTTACGTGACGCTCCCCTTAAATCACAAAACAGTTTTCTTTTTACTAGATAGTGTGTATTAAAAGTGTGAGCGTCACACTTTTTCTGCTCATAGCATCCTATAGGCAGTAGTTTGAAAATAATTGAGTAAAACGAACATCTGTCTGTTAATACACCAATTTATAGTCCGATTTCAGCCATTTAACCAATGCCCCTCAAATCAGACACGGCCTGCTTTATTTGAAATGCTTCTCTCCTAAGAATATTCCTAAAACATTAAAATCCCACAGCTTGTCACGGAGCCTGGGGGATTTTAAGTTTATAAAATATTTAACTTAATAAAATCATTTTTTCTTTACCGGTATCCATATTTCACCCATACAATACCCGCTCATGCCATAATACATTTCAAAACTCGGTCCCTCAACCTGTTCATATTCAGATGTTGGAAACCATTCGGTATAAATCCGTCTCCACAGATTCTGAATTTCGCAATGAGGTTCCTGAAATATAGCCCAAGTCAGCTCCGGGACAGACAGCTTCGTTAATCTATCCGGAATTTCAAGTCCCTTTGGCAAGTTATAACAAATCATGTATTTGAAGCTTGTTTCGGTATGATCATAAAGTGCCGCGTGCAACATGGTATCGTGAAAACGACCTAACAGTTCATTCATAAGGTCAACAGTACCATCTTCGTCGCACTTGATACAAAACTGCGGAACTTCGGCAAATGCCTTTTCCATGTCCCTGCTAATGAGCCCGGAAACTCCGAACATCTCAAAAGGTTCTCTCTTTTCAATGCGGTAATCCATCTTGATATCTCCCTTAATTGATATTGAAAAGGTCATCCGAGGATAAGCTTTAAGGGAAATGCCCATATCGCGCGCAGATGATGGCATCACACCATGTAGATTTTTAAATGCTCTGGAAAATGCCTCCGGTGATTCATAGCCGTATTTAATAGCTGTATCAATCACTTTAATATCACTTGTCTGCAACTCAAAAGCAGCCAAGGTCAAGCGCCTACGTCTTATATATTCTGATAATGGTACATTTGTTATATATGAAAACATTCTTTGAAAATGATATGTTGAACAGCAGGCAATTTGAGCAACCTTTTCATAGGAAATTTCATCAGCCAGATTACCTTCAATATAATCCATTGCATTATTCATTCTGACAATCCAATCCATAGATTTTCCCTCCCTTCAAGATAAATATAGCACCTTTAAGATTAACAAACCTTGCATTTCATGCACGGGAAAGTCAGATGTATATTACTAGTTTGGGTCTAATATCCATTTTAACTAGCCCTTTGCAATAAGTTAAGCTAACATTATCTATGGGATAACTGGCACCTCTTTTTTATTCTTAATGACTCATTTAGATGCACCATATGATGACGAGTTACAGGCATTAATAAAATACCTGCTACATTTTTCTTACCCCAGAAATCAATTAACCAATTTGCACCTTCTACATCCAACACGGCACCTTCATCTATAACCCTCTTGAGTTTTTTCTTTTCAATTTTTCTTTTTAAATCTTCGGGACTAAAGTCTCTTATAATCTCACAAGTCCTTTTTCCTACTGCGATTCTATATTTACGTAACTCATTCATATTTATATTAGTACTAAAGTTGACGATTTCTTCGTTTGTCATAGCATTGCCGGTATCACAAATTACATTATTCATTTTTGGAATCCATTGCCCTGTATTGATTACCTGAACTCCATCAGCCACCAATATATTCATTGTAATATCTTCTATTCTTGTTGAATGCCATATACACCATGCAATAGTTGTATTGTCTCTTGCCAACATAGTACGAAATGTTGATTCATCTAATCCTTGCCACAATTCATCTTCACATGTTGTAATATTTTTTTGTGACATCTCAGAAGAGTGTACCATTTCATGTTGATTCAGACATAATTCAATAGCCTCGTCAAATTTGCCTGATTTTAAAATTATGCTTCTTAATAAATTCTGTTGAGATCCCCATGCTTTTTTATCCATTTTGGACCACCTAATACTTTTTAATGGCTGCCCCAAGTTTACAATATTATAGGGTTTAATTGGAGCTGATTATATGCGATTATCATACCATGAACTACTTGAATTTTCTATATATTATAAAGAGCGAACACTCTTCCGGTGCTCACATATTTCTTATTCTCCCGCTCCTCGCAGCTCGCTTTCCCAGTATTGCTCGCTTTTTGCATCCGGCAGAGCGCACACACATTATGAATTGAGGTCAGTCTTGAATCGCCAGTCAGAGCACACACAAAAAGAAATACCTCCGACTTTGTCGAAGGTATTTCTTTTTGGAGCTCCCAATCGGAATCGGACCGATGACCTCATCCTTACCATGGATGCGCTCTGCCAACTGAGCTATGGGAGCATTAATTGGAGCGGGTGATGGGAATCGAACCCACGCTGTCAGCTTGGGAAGCTGATGTTCTACCATTGAACTACACCCGCATACTTGCGGGACACTAGAACGAACGTATTATAGCATGTTATGAACTATATAGTCCAGTGCTGAAAACGCCAATTTAACTAAATTAGGCTTTCTGTTCTTCTAGATATTTCTCCAATTTACGTTTTACACGCTGTAACGCATTGTCGATGGATTTTACATGCCTGTCCAAATCTTCCGCAATCTCCTGATAGGATTTACCGTCAAGGTATGAAGTCAAAACTTCCCATTCAAGAGAGCTCAGAATCTCACCCATCTTATTTTCTATGCCACGGAATTCTTCCCTGTTTATAATCAGTTCTTCGGGGTCGCTTATACTCTCCTCACTGATTATGTCCATCAAGGTACGGTCAGATTCTTCGTCAAAAATAGGTTTGTTCAGAGATACATAGGAATTTAACGGAATATGTTTTTGTCTGGTAGCAGTTTTAATCGCGGTAATTATTTGTCTGGTAATACAGAGTTCTGCAAATGCTCTGAAGGATGAAAGCTTGTCCCCTTTATAGTCCCGGATAGCCTTAAAAAGTCCAATCATACCTTCCTGAATAATGTCTTCCCTGTCTGCACCTATCAGGAAGTATGTTCTGGCCTTTGCCCGAACAAAGCTTTTATACTTGTTAATAAGATATTCCAGAGCTTGTTGGTCACCTGCTCTAGCCTCCAATATTACATCTTCGTCAACCATACCAGAATATGTTTGATAGACCTCAGCCTTTAAGTTTGTTTTCAATACAGTTGCCCCCATTTTGGCTTACATAAGTATGGTAAGAATTACAACTAAATAAAGATATAGACACTCATTTAAAATTATAAGTGTCTATGTCCCATATGTCAAGTTACTTTACTTTACCGAATTTATCAGGCCTCCGAAAAAGTTAGTTTTCCTAACAAAATATCCTTTTTATTGTGTTTTTATGGGGTTTACTTTTTTTAAAGTATGTACTTTTATTTACCTCTCTGTTTTAGTATCTCATACATAACTATAGCTGCTGCAACAGATGCATTTAATGAGCTGATTTCCCCCTGCATAGGGATATTAACAACAAAATCACATTTCTCTCTTACAAGTTTACCCATTCCTTCGCCTTCACTTCCCACGACGAGAGCCATAGGGCCTTTCAAGTCGCTTTCGTAAAAAGCTTTTTCTCCAGTAGAATCTGTTCCAACAACCCAGACATTATTTTTCTTTAGATATTCTATAGTCTGGGAAATATTTGTTACTCTGGATACAGGTACGTACTCTACCGCTCCGGCTGATGCCTTTGAGACTGCTGAAGTCAGTCCTATGGCCCTTCTCTTAGGAATAATTACACCATGAGCTCCAACCGCATTGGCTGTTCTTAAGATTGCACCGAAATTATGGGGGTCGGAAATCTCATCCAATATGATAATAAACGGAGGCTGGCCCTTCTCCTGAGCAGCTGCAAGTATGTCGTCTACCTCTACATAATCCTTGACTGCCACATAAGCTATAACTCCCTGATGGGATCTGGAAGTGGACATTCCGTCCAGTATACTCTTATCAACCTCAGTTGTAATAATTCCTTTTTGCCTTGCCATAGCTATAATCTGGCGAATAGAGCCTTCCTTTTCACCCTTGGATATAAACAACTTGTTTATTGTCCTGTTAGCTTTAAGAGCCTCCATTACGGAGTTTCTTCCCTCGAGCTTGTCAGTTTCCTCTGGAACAACATTTTCTTTTTCAACGTTTTCAAACTCGGTATCTTTTACAGGTGCCGCATAGGTCGCTCTCTTTGCAGGCTCACCCTTGACCCCCTTGCGCTCTTCCGGCTTTACCCCGCGTTTTTTACTGTCTCCCTGAAAATTCTTCCTTCCAAAGTCAGAAGTGGGGCCCTTTTTATCATAACGGGCATTACCTGGTCTCCTGTTTCTTGATTCTGCCATATTCTTAATTCCACGCTTTCATCGTTATTTGTTATTCTTCAACTGCCAGTCTTAAAATTTCCATAAGCCGCTCATAGTTGTTTGTAAGGTATAAATATCCTATCAATGCCTCAAAGCCGGTAGAATACCTGTAATCTGTAACATCTGCATGTTTTGGGACAGTGGCTGATTTGGCATTGCGGCCTCTTCTGACAATATCCTGCTCGTCCGCAGTCAGTCTGTCGTTAACACGGTGAACTATATCTGCCTGAGACTTTGCTTTAACATACTTGACAGACATCTTATGAAGCATATTTACATTTGACTTGTTGTTTACTACAAGCATAGTACGTATATAAACTTCATAAACCGCATCCCCTATATAAGCTAAAACCAATGGCTGAAGATTCATCACATCCATCGGTTTAATATCAAAATCTTTACGCATGTTTTGTATAGTTTCTTCAAACATTCATTTTCTCCAACTCTAATATGCCTTTTTATGCATATTTATTATACACGAAAGTGGCATATGTTAAAACAATTTTTATCCGTCATTCCTTTTTGCTTACTTATCCACAGCTAAAACGTAAATAGAGTGATATTTAACACGTTATCCACAATGTGTTTATGTTGTGGACATGTTTTTCTGTGGATAGTGTGTATAAATCTGTGTATATCTTTAAAATAGGCTTATCCGCCATGTGAATAATTCCGGGATAAATCATTAATTTATTCACATGTAATTGTCAGTCCTACAGGGCAATGGTCGGAGCCCATAATGTCAGAGTATATTTCAGCAGCTTCAATTCTATCCTTTAATGCTTCCGATACGCAGAAATAGTCTATTCTCCAGCCTACATTCTTTTCTCTGGCTTTAAACATATATGACCACCATGTATAGGCTCCTGTTTTATCCGGATACAGAGTTCTGAAAGAGTCCACAAACCCCTGCGCCATAAGCTCGGAGAATTTTTCTCTTTCCTCCATGGTAAAGCCTGCACTTCTTTTATTTGAACGCGGATTCTTTATATCGATCTCCTGGTGAGCTACATTCATGTCCCCGCAAATTATAACAGGTTTTGTTTGCTCCAGCTGCTTCAGGTACACCCTGAAATCATCTTCCCACTTCATACGATATTCCAATCTTTCAAGCTCTCTCTTGGAGTTTGGGGTATACACGTTTACAAGAAAGTACTCTTCAAACTCCAGAGTTATAACCCTTCCTTCATTGTCGTGTTCCTCTATACCGATTCCGCAAGAAGATGATACAGGCTTTATTTTTGTGAAAATAGCCGTACCTGAGTATCCTTTTTTAACAGCATAATTCCAGTAATGTTCATAACCTTCAAGCTCCAGTTCAAGCTGTCCTTCCTGAAGCTTTGTTTCCTGAACGCAGAATATATCCGCATCTACCTCTTTGAAAAAATGCCAAAAGCCCTTGCCAATACACGACCTAAGTCCATTGACATTCCATGAAACCAGCTTTGTCATAAGTATTTTCTCCTGTTGTAAAATAAATTAAATCAAGTATATCATAAACGTAAAAAAATTTCTTCTAGTTGAGATTTGCCCCGAAGGCCTTTGCAATTTTAATAAAGCAGACATCCAGCCATTTAATATCCCCGGCATGATTATACCAGTAAACATTGTCAATACCTGCATTTTGGCTCAAAAAAGCAATAGCCTTCACCAGTTCATTATAGTCATCAAGTACAGCCACCTTTACAAAACCGGTTTTTCCGTTTAAATTTATCTGATACCATCCATTGTCGGTTTTCCCTGTCACATGTACAAGGCTCCCCACATTTAGGCTTCCTAAGCCTGCTGTATTGTCAAAGGGCTGTTCGTTTACCGTAGTTTTAACTTTGGCTTTTTTAATAGAATTTTCAGGCTTAATTACTGCTTCGGGCTTTTCGTCTGCAAAGAAGTTCATTCTGCCAAAAGTATTGAATGTTGAGAATACCTGTGTTTCAACCACCCCATAAAAAGTCCCTCTTGCGTGAACAATTCTGCCGTTACCCATGAATACACCTACATGAACAATACCTGATCCCGTTTTATTAAAGCACAAATCTCCTGCCTGTAAATCCTTTGCTTCTATGGGCTTGCATAGCTGAGAAAAGATTGCCTGTGCAGTATAATCAGCTGTATTTGCAATAAGCCCCATTTTCCTCAGAGTATGAACAATTAGTCCTGAACAGTCATAATATTCTTTTCCCAACCATCTTTCAGCGGAGTAGCTGTTGAAATAGTAATGGGATTTTCCAAATCGTTTAACCAGTTCTGCCAAGGCTTCCCTTGTCAAAGGCTTATCGTTCTGTCCTCCAAAAACATAGCCACTGCCAAGCTTTGACCTTATAATTCCTATAAATTCCTGCAACCTGTTCATTAAATCACTCCTTCATATACTATTTAAAAATGTCTATTAACATAATATGAAGGAAGGAGCAAAAAAACACACCTTGGTTTTACCCAAGGTGTGAAAGGATTTGAGAAATATATAAATTTTACTTGTTATCAAATTTACAAAAGCTTTAATTTAGGCCCATTTGCAGTATCTTCCACTGCAAACCCCATAGCCTTTAACTCGTCTCTTATCTCATCTGAACGTTTCCAGTTCTTTTGGGCTCTGGCTTCTTGTCTTTCTTCCAGCAGTTTCTGAACTTCGGGACTTACTTCTGCTTCACCTGTGCCATCCTTCTTTTTCTCCAGATTAAATCCGAATATTTTGTTCATTTTAGTAAGAAGCTCATATATCTCCTGTGACTTTTTGCCGTATCTGATTGCGTTCCAAGCAACTCCCAGAGCCTTTGGAATATTCAGGTCATCATTTATGGCATCTTCAAAATCACTGAGGAATTCTTTTACAACGGCACTGTCAATCTGTTCCTTTCCATCCTTGTGAGAAAGTACACCTTCCACAAACCTGTCATATGAAACCTGTGCCGACTGCATAACATCCCATGTAAAGTTCAGCTTGTTTCTGTAGTGGGCGTTCAGACACATATATCTGAAGGCCATAGGGTCATAACCCTTTTCCTTTAAATTGTCTATGGTATAAGTATTACCAAGGCTCTTTGACATTTTACCGTTGTTAACCATCATAAATTCACCGTGCATCCAGTAATTTACTGCCGGTTTTTCAAGAAGTGCCTCTGACTGAGCAATTTCATTTTCATGATGAACGGGTATATGGTCAACTCCACCTGTGTGAATGTCAAAGGTATCTCCAAGATATTTTTTCCCCATTGCAGAACACTCAATATGCCAACCGGGATATCCCATTCCCCATTCGCTTGGCCACTGCATGATGTGTTCCTTTGGAGCTTTTTTCCAGATAGCAAAGTCCGCAGGATGATGCTTTTCCTCATTTACCTCAACTCTTGCTCCTGCAATCTGGTCTTCAAGGTTGGCCCTTGAAAGCTTTCCGTATCCGTCAAATTTTTGTATGTCAAAATATATACCATCACTGGTTTCATATCCATAGCCCTTGTCAACAAGGCCATGTACAAAATCCAGCATTTCCGGAATATGCTCAGTTGCTTTTGGTACTATTTCAGGAACCTGTATATTAAGAGCTTTTATATCTTTCATAAAAATGTCAGTATAGTATTCAGCGATTTCCCAAGGTGTCTTTTTCTGTTCACGGGCACCCTTTAACATTTTGTCCTCGCCCTCGTCCTCATCGGAAACAAGATGACCTACATCTGTAATATTCATAACATGTTTAAGGCTGTATCCGTTATATTCCAGAACCCTCCTAAGTATATCCATAAACACATATGTGCGTAGGTTTCCAATATGTGCATAATTGTAAACCGTGGGACCACAGGAATATATACGTACCTCTTTATCATCAATAGGCTTAAAATCTTCTTTTTGCCTTGAAAGTGTATTGTAGACCTTCATTTTCTTCTCCTCTCATGTACATCTATTTATTAATTGTATTATTATCATTCTTTTTATTCAAGGGCTTAGAATTCCCACCTGACACCCTTTCACTGTCGCATATCATATTTTCAAAATGCTGCAAACGATTTGCGAGTTTACATATCTCCTGTGACAATGGATCCGGCATGTGTATCTGATCCAGAGACTCTGACGGACAATCAACTCTCTTACCTGCCTTTTTAACAGTTCTCCCTTTCACTCCTACCACTGTGGAATATGGCTCAACCTCAAAGGACACAAAAGTATTTGCTCCTATGGTTGAATTATCTCCAATATTGAAGGGCCCTAAAACCTTGGCTCCTGCCCCTATAAGTACATTATTCCCAACTGTGGGGTGACGCTTTCTGCCCTTGTCCTTACCTGTTCCACCAAGGGTAACGCCATGGTATATTGTACAGTTATCCCCTATTACGGCTGACTCTCCTATAACAACACCCATTCCGTGATCTATAAACAAACCGCTGCCTATTTTGGCACCGGGATGTATCTCTATACCTGTAAAATGTCTGCCAAACTGCGATATAAACCTTGCTATAAAGAACCTTTTCTTTTTATAAAACCAATGAGCTATCCTGTGATATACGAGAGCATGAAAACCCGGATACAGCAAAACGACCTCCAGAGTGCTTTTAGCAGCAGGATCACGGCTCGCTATTGATTTGGCATCATACATCAGACCTTTTTTCATACTTTATCCTTTATACTATAAATTAAATTCTAAATCATTATATTCCTATTTCAAAAAAACAATCCTGTACAGCTATAGTAATTTTAACAGTTTTAATTTTCTATGTAAATAAGGATACATTTACAGTATAAAGCGTAACAAAAAAAGGAAGGAACTGAATCCTTCCTCTTTCGCCTTACAGTTGCTATGCTAGTCCTCGCATTCATTCACATCTTCAAGCAAAAGCCTTTCTTGATCTGTCGCACCGGGGAAATCAAATTTTTGAGGTGGATAGAACTCATCATATGGAAAATCAAAGGTATCAAACAATTCACATGCATTGTCATCTGTTCCTGCAGGACAGTGCTTATGTGGATATGAAAAATCGAAAGCAGGTATTAAGAGTGGTACAACTCTTGCAAGACTAACTATTGAGAATAATCCTACTGTAACGTACACTCTTCTTGTAAGTACAGGTCCAGACTGGGGACCGGGCCCTCTCTCCATTTCCCTGTCATCATCCTGTTTGTCTAAACAGCTCCTTGTTCTTGCAGTTAACGGAATAGGCTCAGCAACTTCTATCTTACAGAAAGGAAGGTTACTTTGCTGCAGCTCGGCGTTTGATTGGATGTCCAGTGCCCTTGGCTTGTAAAGTGACTTAAATATCTTAACTCCGCCTTCTGAACCGAATAATATTATTTTCTTGTCATAGGATATGTTGCCTTCTACTGTGGTTATCTGAATTCTTTCCCTGCCTCCCATAGTTATTCTGGTAAAGAAATCAAGTGTTACAGCTATAATAAATTTGACATCTACAGCATAAAAGCCTCTCTTAAATGGAACTGCTTCTATATCCGTTATAACATCATTTACCTCTGCCGTTCTGATTTTAACGTTAAAGGAATCATTGATAGCACGAACTTCAGCATCCGTAAGACGTTCAAAATATACTCTTGCATTTTCTATACAATCCCTGTCTTTACATGAATCGTATATTTTTTCAGCATGTACACCGACGGCTTCTCTTATTCTACTGAGATCTCTCTCACTGATAAGCCCCGAGACAACTCTGTCATTATCTTGACCCATAAAAATCCCCCTTAATTGCAGTTGTTTAATGATTTCCCTTAATTACATATTATGTTATTTGAACAAATGTGTGATTACTTTGTTTTGTTACTAAATAGCTAATTTTAAGCATATATATTAATGATTGGAGGCCGATAAAAATGTACAATCCCAACAACAAACAATTTGTATTTAAAGATTCCGAGGGCAAGCTTTGGAATTTTTACTATGATACCAATCAGGGAATATGCTACAGCATATTTTCCAAAAGATTCGCCTGGTCGGAGCCCAGAGTAGTGCAGTCAGAAGCCTATGAGCAATTCTATGTGGAAATTGATGAAAAGGATTGCTTCCATATCATATATCAGGATAAGAAAGGCAATATTATTTATTGTTTTATGCAGCAAAATGAAACCGTTAAGGCATTACCCGTCCTTACCAGTAAATCACACTCTGTATTCAACAAACATTTATCGTTGATTGTCGCAAATAGTTCCGTACATATTTTCTTTATAATTGAACATAACGGAATATATATGCTGTCCTATCAGACAATAACCGCCGGTGTTCCTGTTGCGCCAAAAAAAGTTGATAATATAACCTTACTTCCAAATCCTTACACGGTTGTTTATGACTTGAATGATGACATATATGTCTTTTATCATATATCAGACGGAAAGAATAACCAAATAGGTTACAAGAAGTATTCTATGGTAAACAAAATCTGGAGTGAGTACTCACAAATTACTATGTTCTCCTCCAACAGTCAGAATCCCAGGGTAGTCGTTGACCGGAACGGTATCTTCCATATCTGTTATGTAAGAAAACAGGATAAACAGTTCCAACTGGTATATCAACAAAAAATACCGGACAGAAACATGTGGACATCTGAAAGTATTCTGGCAGGTTCGGGTACTCCTATTTCCAATTTTTCAATACTATCCGTAAAGAGCAGCCTGGTGATATATTACCTGAAGGATGATGCACTTTATTCATTTATATCAAATGATTTCGGAGCCAGTTTCACAAAATCCTCCAAAAGCACCTCTCTTTCAAGGCAGCATATTTGTGTCAGATATAAATCCAATAGCCCATATGAGCATGTTCAAGCTGATGAAATACCAGCTTCATTTGTAAATGGCTTCAAGCTAATGTTTACACATGATTCTATGGACTTGGAAAGCGGCCTTAATACTGATGAAATGAGAGCTATTATAACAACGGAACTTAAAATATTGAAAAGACAGGTAGCAGATTTAAAAGAAGCTCAGAATATCATTTTTAACAATATTAAATCCCTTGAGTCAAATCAGCAGAATATGGAACTCTCTCTTATGAAAGAAATATCTAAAATACTAATAGGCATAAAGCCGGTGAAATCGGATGTCGAGCCGATTCATGCAAATAGAAGCACTTACCCGGAAGCCCCCCAAAATAATTTAAAACACACTACCAATCCCTATACTCAATCCTTTTCCAATCTCCCAAAATCCAGAGAGGAATTGAAGCGTCTATTTGCAGACAGGGTCAAGAAAAAGGTACGTTTACTTAAAAATTTCAAAGGGGTATGGAAATTACAAAGAAAAAAGAATAAGTAAAAGGGGCATCTAAATGCCCCTCGTCACTTTAAGTTAGTCCCAAAATGGCGTCCCCAGTATTTTGACACCTAGCCCAAAGCTAGGTGGGTGTCCCGGTGGTATCTTCAGCCTTCCTTCGCCGTTGCACAACGTTCACGCCGTGTGTCGGAATTACATAAGGCCTGACATCGTATACCAGACAGCAGACTCCCTTATGAAAGATGTAGGTTCAAAATAAAGGTTTCTTTCGCTCATTTCAGGATAACTGTTATCCAATTTTGAAAGTTCACCAGTCCTATATCTGACTGCTTTCGATGGATTTATTATAACATCGGTTCTTATCCATGTAAAACAGAATCTGAATAATATATCCTTTAATAGCGACTGTTTTCTCCCTTATAATTTGTCTAATTTAATCTTTCATACTTATTCTTAGAAAACCCCGAAACAACTCTATATACTTCCTTTACGGGAGTGTTGATACGAGCGGCTTCCGCCTTTATTACCCCCAGAAATTCTTCTGGAAATTTCAGACAAAGCCCGCACCCTCCTTTAGCAATGCTGCACGGAGTAGACATAACTTCAAAATCGTATCCTTTTTTTTCAAGCTCAGAATTTAGCTTGTAAACATAATTCCCAGATTCTAATATTGCAATACACTTCATAAAATCCACTCCAATTCATAATATCCTATACCCACACTTAGTTGCTCTACATTACATAATATTGAAATGGCTTTTAAAAAGTTCCGCAAATGTTTTTATTTCGACATACCTATTTTATTTAACCTTGCATGATAAAATAAATACTGTTGGGCGTACCCTGTAAGGTCTCCGAACTGCTTTGAGGCAAATTGCTGTATTTCTTTGAGACCTGATTCCTTTTTGAGATAAAGTTCCTCCATAACACGTTTTACCCAAACGTCAATTGGGAAAACATCATATTTCAATCCGCTGAAAAGCAATATACAGTCGGCAACCTTAGGCCCCACACCGGGAAGCTTCATAAGCTCCTTACGTGCTGCATCTGTATCCATATTCCTGAGAATATCTTCGGTTACAATGCCCTGTGACATCAAGGCAGATGTCTTGTGAATATATTTGCATCTGAATCCTGCCTTACACTGCTGTATATCCTCTAATGAAGTATTCGCAAGTGTTTCAACATCAGGAAAGCTGTATGCGTTCATCACCGGGTCAATACACTTGCCTCTTAAAACAGAAAGAGTGTCTACGGTTTTCATTATTCTTGGTATCATGTTATTTGCAGATATTATAAATGAGATTAGTATTTCCCAGAAATCCTGTTTCAGAAGACGTATGCCCCAGCCTGTTTTTATTGCTTCTTTCATTATTTCATCCTGTTCAAGGATAGACTTGATTTTTGAATAATCAGTACCAAGGTCAAAATATTCATACCAAATGTTTATAAAATCCTGCTCTCCGGAGTTGGTTATACATAGAATCTCGTTATCATATCTTACATTTACCAGTCGGCCTCCGGCTATTCCTCTATAGCTTCCGTCCTCCTGTCTTATCCATCTGAAACACTGCCCGCAGTCAAATATGTGTGTTAGATTGAAGTCCTTAATATTTTTTACGTAAAGGTTTCCATCTGCGGTTTCCAAGGTATAGCCTTTATATTCCATTTTTATTCCTCCTCATTACAATAGTACCCGTCATATGACCGGCAAAACAATATGTTCTATCCATAAAAACAATATATTAAGAATATTAATTACGACCGGGAATATCAATGGTTATGTGTGGGAGAAATATTTCTTTAAAGCGTATTGTTTCAATGATATAATTTGAAAATATGGTGTATTCACTTTTCATATTATATCGGAGGTTACAATGAAGGAGAAAATATATACAATACCTGTGTCAGATGCTTTTGCAGAGGACTGTGAGTGTCCCCTTTGCGTTCTGGAAAAGAAGCTGGAGAATGAATGTATAGAGTATGCTCTGGGACCATCCCTGATGGAACCTGATATGAGACAGGAGACAAATGAAAAAGGGTTTTGCAAAGACCATTTTGAAGCTATGTTCAATAGTCAGGCCAACCGCCTTGGCCTTGCCCTTATGATTGATACTTTTATGCAGGAGAAAAACAAAAAGTTTCAAAACATATTTGAAACACGTGCAGGCTCATTGGAAAAGGATGCTAATGCCGGGCTTATGAAGAATATTTCAAATAAAATATCGTCAAAGCAGACTGAAACTGACAAGATGGTACAGGAACTTGTAGGCGAGCTTGATAAAATAGAACACAGCTGTTCAATATGCAGTAAGCTTGAACACACAATGGACAGATATATTGATGTTATTTTTTATTTGTATTTCAGGGAACCTGATTTCAGGGAAGTTTTTGATTCAAAAAAAGGTTTTTGCCTGAAACACCTTAAACAATTGCTTGTATCAACAAAAAAATATCTTAATACAAGCGAGACAGCAATATTTACTAAAAAACTCATGGAAATGCAAATCTCCAACCTTGATAGAGTAGAAAAGGAAGTTGATTGGTTCACAAAGAAATTTGACTACAGATATAACGATGCCCCTTGGGGGAACTCAAAGGATGCTGTTTTAAGAAGTATTCAAAAAATAAGAGGAAATTGCAATTTAAAACAGTAACATTTTATGCAAAAATAATATTATGTAAAGTAGATAGACAAATGTCTATTCAGCCTTGAGCACCGTATGACTACCACCAGTCCTGTACCGGCCCTCCCCCTGGCACAGTTATCGAGTCGTAACATGCTATACCCCTCAAAAAGGTTATGATTTATCACCCTTTCAGGTGCTCAAGGCATTTAATTCATTTTATTACTTTCCTAAGTTAGTTAAATCGTAAGGTGTTTCCTGATATACATAATAGTTGAGCCAATTTAAAAACAAAAGGTTTCCATGGCCTCGCCATCTTACAATAGGCTCCTCTGTCGGATCATCTCCTGGATAGTAATTCTTGGGAACTTCTATATCCAACCCCTTTTCCACATCTCTCTCGTACTCAAATTTAAGTGTGTAGGGATCGTATTCAGAATGTCCTGTAGCAAAAATGTGACGTCCGTCTTTTGATGCTACCAGATATACCCCTGCTTCTTTGGACTCAGCCAGTATTTCCAGTTTATCAATCATTGCTACATCCTCATGGGTAATCTCCGTATGCCTGGAATGGGGTACAAAAAACACATCGTCAAAGCCTCTGAGTAGTTTGACATGCTCTTTTATTTTAGTGTGTTCAAACACACCAAACATTTTCTTAGGCAAATCACGTTTTGGTATACCGTAATGATAATACAGACCTGCCTGAGCTCCCCAGCATATGTGGAGTGTAGAGTATACGTTTTTCTTACTCCAATCCATTATCCTTTTAAGTTCTTCCCAGTAATTTACATCTTCAAAGGGCATTTGTTCAACAGGCGCTCCTGTGATAATCAGTCCGTCGAAATGCTCTCCTTGTATCTCGTCAAAAGTTTTATAAAAAGTTTCAAGGTGCTCCTCAGGAGTATTTTTTGACATGTGGGACGCGGGATGCAGCAGTACGATTTCCACCTGAAGAGGTGTGTTTCCAAGAAGTCTGAGCAGCTGCGTCTCCGTGGTTATTTTGGTCGGCATTATATTTAAAATTGCAATTTTAAGCGGTCGTATATCCTGATGGTATGCCCTGTCCTCAGACATGACAAATATGTTCTCACTATTCAGGGTTTCCACCGCAGGCAGATTGTCAGGGATTCTGATTGGCATATTGACCTCCATCAACTAAATAAATAAAATAATGTAAAAAAAGTGCATAATATAAATTATATTATTCATTAACGAAAAGTCAACTGCCAGCCAATATGGGTTTTTTACCTGCTCTTCTCAAGTGCCTGTTCTATGTCATATATCAGGTCATCCGGATCTTCAATACCTATGGAAAGTCTAATTGTTCCGGGTGTTATTCCTGATTCTAAAAGTTCATTTTCCGAAAGCTGGGAGTGTGTAGTGCTTGCAGGATGTATTACCAGAGATTTAGCATCTGCCACATTTGCCAGTAATGAGAATATTTCCAAACTGTCTATAAATTTCTTTGCAACTCCAAGGCCTCCTTTTATTTCAAAAGTAAATATTGAGCCTGAACCTTTTGGAAAATATTTTTGAGCCAGTTCATAGTATTTATTTCCTTTCAGGCTTGGGTAATTTACTTTCTCCACTAAGGGGTGTTTTTCCAAATATTCTGCTATCTTTTTAGAATTGCTTACATGTCTTTCCAACCTTAGAGATAATGTCTCAAGTCCCTGTATAAATAAAAATGAATTAAAAGGGCTGATAGCTGCGCCTGTGTCTCTAAGCAGCTGAACTCTGGCTTTTGTTACAAATGCCACCTCTCCCAACTGACTGAATACAACGCCGTGGTAGCTTTCATCAGGTGTTGTAAAACCGGGGAATTTATCTCCAGCAGAATAATCAAATTTACCTCCGTCAATGATTACTCCACCGATAGAAGTTCCATGTCCTCCTATGAATTTTGTTGCAGAATGAACTACTACGTCTGCTCCGAAGTCGATGGGTTTCACAAGATATGGTGAGCCAAAGGTGTTATCAACTATAAGGGGGATGCCATGCTTATGTGCAATGTCTGCTACAGCTTGAATATCGATTAGATTTGCATTTGGGTTACCTATTGATTCAATGTACAGAGCTTTTGTTTTGTCAGTAATAGCAACTTCAAAGTTTTGGGTGTTATCAGGATCTACAAAGGTTGTATTTACTCCGTATCTTGGCAAGGTTGCCGCAAAAAGGTTATAAGTTCCTCCATACAAGGTGTTCGCAGCTACTATCTCGTCTCCGGCTCCGGCAACATTCAGCACTGAATATGTTATTGCTGCTGAACCTGATGAAACTGCAAGGGCTGCCGAACCGCCTTCTAGTGCTGCAATTCTTTTTTCAAATACGTCTGTTGTAGGGTTCATAATTCTTGTGTAAATATTTCCCGAGTCCTTCAGACCAAATAAATCTGCTGCATTGTCTGCATCTTTGAATACATATGATGTTGTCTGGTATATAGGCACTGCCCTTGACCTTGTGGTCGGATCTACTTCCTGCCCTGCGTGAACCTGTAATGTGTCAAAACTAAGTTTTCTGCTCATATATGGTATCCCCCTTTATATGCTAGTAAGTTTATAGGTTTTATTATATTAATATAATAAAACCAAATTTAATTTTAGTCAATACCTTTTTTATAAAATATTAAATTAATTTATTTGTTTTTATAAGAATTATATACTATGTTTAGTTTGTATGCCAGAATTATGTTTTTTAGTTTTCAAGTATTAAATCAATAATTTGTCAGTATAAAAAAGGAGTACCTCTTTTGTGAAGTACCCCTTTTACTCATCAATTTTTTTGACTGGTTTATTGCAATTTAAAATATATAAAGCTCCCATCATAATCTATATCTCGTACTTGTTCATTCTGCATAACGAGATAGTTTGTTTTATTCTTATACAGGTCAATGATGACTTTGCCTTCCGCAGTAAATGATTCTGTTATGCCGGGAGTAACTTTTCTAAAGTCTGTAGCTTCATCCATAGCATCATCCAGACTTCCATCAAAGCCATAATCCATAGTCCCGATTATTGATGCATTGTCAGAGGTTTTTATTCCCCATATGTATGGGTCCCATCCTACACTAAGATAAGCTGACCCTTCTCCTTTAACCTTGGTAAGCTGAGCATTTTGAACTTCCCATAGAACATCTATTATGGCATACTCATGGTCAGCTCTATCCTTAGCAGTTATTCCCATTTGCTCCAGTTCATCCAATGTCACCTTTTTAAAACTTTTAACAGTCATTGAGAAGGTAGCTGATATTTTGTCACTTAGGAAGTCCTTTGTTTCACTCCAAGTATATTTTTGATTCAATGGAACGGGATTATTAATCGTTCCAAGAACTGTAGACGGATTAATAAGATTATTTGCGGTCTTTTCCCCGTACATGGAGCTTAAATATTTCTTGACTTCAGTTTTCTGACTACTGGTAAGGCTCTTTACCTGAATCGCCTTTGTGGTTGTTGCAACTGCATTATAGGCGTATGTCTTCTTGTTTTTTGTTTTAAGATAAACACCGCCGCTGACATTAGAAACACTCAATGTAGTCTTACTGCTGATTACCAGCAAGCCTTTCAGGTTAGCCGTATACAGCTTCTGTTTTGAATCGTATCCCTTTGAATACTGGGGAGTAAGTATCCTTGCAGTTGAGCCGTTTGGTATACTCAACATTTTGTAGGTAACACCGCTATACTTGTAACTGTTGATATACTGAAGATTTTTTGTTTCAAGGGTTTTTTGATATGCCTTTATGATGTTAATCTCTGAAGATGTCAATTTTGTTGATGCCGCCGTTACGGGAACAGCAAATACAGATAACACAAGACACACACTCAATACCAATGCTAATATCTTTTTCATATCCAACCTCCTAGGTTTTTATATCCAAATAGTAGCATTGTGTTAAAATTTAGTCAATATCTGCTTTTTCACTTGTTAGTAAGAGGTTGTCTGGATTTTTTTATCTCTGCGATAATCCAAGTAATAACGGGTATTATCACCTGCATTGGAAAAGCATAGTAGGGATAGATTTTGTTGATCCAGTAGTTCATTTCTATTATAGTATAATAAACAGTATACGAAAAATAAATCATCAGCAATCCTGTTTGAACTACAATTGACCTGTAATCCTTTAAATTGAAAACTTTAGCTATTCCTTTGCAAGCCGCCAGCAGACATACCGTACATTTTACAAAAACACCCAATATAAATACAAAGGATACGGTTACTTCTACTCCCTGTATAAAATTACCAACTCTAATTCTACTTGCAGCTACATAAGACGGAAAATAGAAGTTGCCCGCCAAATTCCCTAGTACGGCTATATTCCTTATTGTGATTATGATAATCATACTGGCTGCAATAAAGGTTCCCCATATGTACACCCTTTTAGGTGATTTTTTTGTTTGAAGGGATGTAAAAATACAAAGAAAAATGACAGTTTCAGCCATAGGAAAGGAAAAAGTTGAGAATGCACCTACCAGAATCGTGGTAAAACCATTTCCTAGTATTGGCTGAATGTAATCCATTCGGAGCTGAGGTATTCCCAATATCAGAACAACAAATACAATAGAAATAATTAACGGTACAAAAATAGCCGTAGTTCTGCTCATTACCTCAATCCCCAGATAGACAGCAGCAATGCACACAATTCCCAGGCATAGCATGGGTATAAACAAAGGCGTTTCGGGAAAAGCCACTACATTTACAAATTCCCCGAAATTCCTCAGTACAAGCCCTCCCAGATGAAAGCTATACCATATGTATATGGCAGATAAAATTTTACCCGGTACTTTCCCAAATACCATACTAAAAATATCAAATAAATCTTTTCCCGGAAAAAGCGACAGTAATCTCGAAAATATAAGAAGCAGCGGAATAAAAGAAAATGTGGCAAGTATCCCTGAAATCCATGCATCATTCTTAGCATTTCCCCCTGTACCTACAATCAGCGTAGTCCCGATTATAAACATCATTATTAAAATTATTGCTTCTTTATCCGATATTTGCTCTTTTCTCATTTTATAACCTACTTTCCAAATATTGATGTAATTAAATTCGCAATAGGCTTGGCAGGACTGGGTATTTTAACATTAAATGATATTAAAACGGCTATAGTAAATGACAATACACCCAATATACTGTTTACCCAAAAGTCGGACCATAACTTCTTTTTATACAACGGAATAAAACTAAAAATAACCAAAAACGTATAACCGATAATTACAAAAATAATCAATACTTTACCCACCTTTTTTTAACGTTTTGTATAATAAAGCACTGTTTTTTACATGCACTCTGGCATCAACATCTACTTCTGAATTTCTGAAAACCTCTTCCCACTTATCTGATACGCTTTTCCATTTATTTATGTCCTTTTCTCTGAGCTTCTCGCCAAACTTAAATATGTCAGTACCATATTCTGACTGAATTTTCTTAATTAATTCTTCCACATTTTTTTGTGTTTCTTTAGAAGTACTTGCTTCCAGTCTTTTCACTGCGTTATCGTCAATAAAGTTTTCATTTCCTTCGATTTCATCGATTCCCACAGTTGCATCTATTTCTACCTTGAATTTAAGCTTTCCGGATTCGACAACCGGTTTCACCTTTGTTTTGTTTCCGAATATTTCCAAAGATATAGGAGCCGATAAGCCTACTTCCTTATCTCTAACCAGAACTCCGCCCTTCACTTCGTTCCTTACAAAAAGCAGGTCTTTTGTTTCTTCCTCACCTAGTTCACCGACCATTTTATCATTTTTCATGATAGCAGCACCTGCTACACGAGGAATCATACTCCCCTTTACATCCTCAAGATGTACCGCAGGAATTACCGTTGAAGTCCCTTTAGTCTGTAATTCTATACTAAAATCCAGCAAATCTGTTTTTGGTGCCTTACTTAGCCTGGTCTCATTTTTTAATATTTTATCAAGTGCAAATGATTTTATGCTTTCGGTTGTCTGCTGTCCCTCAAGTATTTCTCTGGCTGTATCCTGCTGTGAGTACAGTATATTTACAACATTCCTTATTTCAGCATCCCGGATAAAAATATCAAGTACCGTTGTGACTCCTTCTTCTGCTACCTCTTTGCTTAAAATTGCGACTTTGCAATGGCTCCAATAAAGCTTCTTTCCCGTAACTGATATTCCGTTCCTTATAGCATCCAGTATGGTTTTTCCTCGCATGGAGACCAGTTTGGATGTTGATTTTGTATCATTACTACCATCGACCTCAACTATTTCGGTTGTTATTGTATATTGTCCGTCAGCTCCTTTATCTATAGCTGCTCCCGCAACAATGGCAAGGTCATCCAATTCCCTGTAATTCCAACATCCGGCAGTAAATAATAAATTTATGAAAATAATTATCGACATAACAACTCTTTTAAATTTTTTCATTTATTTTTTCCATTTTTTTTATTAGAAACTTGTCTTGTTAAATCCTTTGAGTAAATTTTGGGTCTTAGGGTCATATCCCACCAGGGTGCACGAATCCAGGCATCTTGTCCGTCATGGTTTTTAGCCCGGGTGCTATTCATCATGTATGGAATCCCAAAAGAACGAATACTCATCATGTGAAGGTACATGACAATAATACACATCAGTACTCCGTATATCCCAAGAAATGATGCTCCCAGCAAATAAAACGTACGGAATACAATAGTGGAACCAATTATGTTCATGTTTATCAATGTTGTAATTCCGGTAAGTGCGGTTACTATAATTACCGGAGCACTGACCAGTTTTGCCTGAACTGCAGCCTGACCTAAAACCAGTGTTCCCACAATGTTTACTGCCTGACCTACAGGTCCGGGCATTCTTGTACCAACTTCCCTTAAAATATCAAATATAAATAGCATAATAAAAAGTGAAAGAGATGTCGGAAATGGAACACCCTGTCTGGAAGAAGAAATGCTTATCAGCAAGGGAGTTGGGAGCATCTCCTGATGATAGGTCACAAGAGCCAAAAATATTGCCGGTATAGTAGTGGAAGTTACAGCTGTAAATCCTCTGATTAAACGATTTATGTTTGCGAAAATATAATTGTTGTAATAGTCCTCACTGGCCTGAAAATTCTCTACGCCAAGAAATGGCACTGTTAATACAAACGGGCTTCCGTCTACAAATAAAGCAACTCGCCCTTCAAGAAGTTTAGACGCTACAACATCAGGTCTTTCAAATGCTCCTACAGTCTCAAAGGGAGAATATGGGGCGTCCTTAATGAGCTCCTGAATATAACCCGAATCCAAAATCCCATCAATTTTAATTTTATTTAAACGTTGTTCAAGTTCAGTTAATACTTCTTCTATTGCCAAACCTTCCACATAACATATACAGGTGGAAGTATGCGTTCTTTCTCCCATTTCCCTGAACTTGAACTTCAAATCAGGGTTTTGAATTTTTCTACGTATTAACGAAAGGTTTACCATCAGCGATTCCGTAAAACCCTCTCTGGGGCCCCGCACAACTTTTGAGGATTCAGGCTCCATAATTGACCTTTTTTCCCAGCCCTGGGACCCAATGACCAAACATTTGTCATACCCCTCTAAAATAAAAAGGGTATCCCCTGAAATTATAGAGCTCACCATCTTATTGATATCTGTTTCAATTTTAACATTGTTTGACACAATGACCTTTTTCATTAGGGCTTCCAACAGATTTTTAACATCAATATCTTCCGACAGATTATCACGTAGAACAGGCTGAATGATATTTTCATTTACAACCTCTGTATTAATCATTCCCGATATATAAACAATACAGCACTTCGCTTCCTTAACACATTTATTCTGGAATTCCCTTGTTACAAGGGTCTGATCATCCTTAAATATGTTTTTGAACAGTGATATGTTCTCCTCCAAAGATGCCGTTAAATTTTTTGTTTGAGGAGAAGTACCAGCTTGCCCAACACTATTTTCAGGATGGTTCATCTTATACTTTTTTGAGCCTTTTTTATACATAAAATCATCACCGATCAAATTTTTAATATTAGCAATAGTTATTTGCAATTTAGCGATAAAATAAACAATTTTTATAATATTTTGGCTACAAATAAAATAAAACCCCAAAAAGCCTGATTATCAAGCCGTTTGAGGTTTATTTACAGTAGTTAAATTTTATTTTGCAAGCTTGTATATTTCAAGTACATCCTGCCAGTATAGTTTTTTAAGGCCTCCGATTGAATGTTCTCTACCATATGCCTCACCGGTCGCTTTTTGGGCCATAAGCTCGTATTTGCTTTCCTCTATACCGATTTCTGTGAGAGTGGATGGAAGACCCATTTTTTTATAAAATTCACGGAGTCTTGCGATTCCTTCCATTACAATGGCATCAGGGTCACGATAGCTCCCCTCTACGCCCATTACATTAACAGCAAACTGTACAAACATATTAATGTTAGTCTTATAAACATACTGCATCCATGCGGGAGTTAATATTGCGAGGCCCGCACCATGTGCAATATCATATATGGCACTCAGCTCATGTTCCATATCATGACAAGCCCAATCCTGTGCTCTTCCGAGACCAAGTATGTCATTGTGTGCTATAGTACCTCCAAAACCAACCTGGCACCACTCATCATAGTTTTCAGGGTTTTGCGAAACTATTAATGCATTTTTCATAATGGTTTTAAGAGTTGTTTCACACAATCCATCTGTAAGGTCTGTATGAGTGGTATTTGTGAAATATCTCTCAAAAATATGGCTCATCATATCCGCTACTCCGTTAGCGATTTGATTTTTAGGAAGTGTAAAAAACAATTCCGGATTTACTATACTAAGAATAGGTTTGAGGAAATTACTACCATATCCCTTTTTAATCTGTTTTTCTTCGTTGGTAATTACTGTATGGGGGCTGGATTCACTTCCTGCTGCCGGTATTGTCAGAATAGTGGCCACCGGCAGAGCAGCCTGAATCGCACCACCCTCTTCATAAAACTTCCATATATCATCATTGCATGCGCCTAGTGCTATCGCCTTTGCAGAATCTATTACACTTCCGCCGCCTACTGCAAGTATCAGGTCTACGCCTTCTTTTTTACAAAGTTCGGCCCCTTCCTCAGCTAATGACAACCTTGGATTGGGAACTACACCACCCAACTCAACAAATTCTATGTTATTTTCCTTCAGAGAAGCAACCACCTGATCGTATAGCCCGCTTTTCTTGATACTACTTCCGCCATAATGTAAAAGTGCTTTTTTCGTATATGGTTTAATCAAATTTCCTATCTCTTTTTGAGTATCCTTACCGAATATAATTCTGGTAGGTATGTGCATATCAAAGTTTAGCATAGTCGTTTTCCTTTCTCACTTACTGTTATTTTCCCAAGTATTATTATATTAATTTTTTACTTAATTATTTGGCCCCATCTTCAATTAGCATGTTGATGAAGCTTAATATTTTAAGTATAATAAAATTGTAAACCTTAACGTAAACTTTAAGTCAATAGTAATTTAAAAATACAGGAGAATCTTTTATGGACTATTCTATAAAGCAAGTATCAGAAAAAACAAATTTAAAGGCCCATGTTTTACGCTATTATGAAAGAGAAGGACTGCTTCCTAATGTATCCAGAAGTGAAAGCGGAATACGTCGGTATTCAGAAGAAGACCTTGAATGGCTGGGTCTTATCTGCTGCCTCAAGAATACCGGAATGTCCATTAAGCAAATCAGAGAATTCGTCGCACTGAGCGCTCAGGGAAAGGGAACCCTGAAGCAGCGTTGTGATTTGCTCATAGAGCATAAAAAGACCGTTGAAAGTCAAATTGAGGAAATGCATAACCATCTGAAAAAAGTTACTCATAAAATAGAGTATTTTACTTCCCAGTATGAGGAGTATTCAGGTAGGTGATAGGCATTTTTGTGGAGCCCCATTATTTCCACTCATCAAGATTGTTTAAATAATCCTGTAACTCCTTAATGAGCCATTCTCTTTTATCTTTGAAACAAAATGTATTAATAGTAAATTTGTGATTCCGAGTACCTATATTAATGAGAAGTGATTTCTTATCTGTCATTTCATCGGATTCCTCTTCCTCCGCATTTTCTTGTTCCGTATATAATCCTAAGAAATTAAATGCTGGCATATTATTCATCTCTTTTACCAAGCTATCACAGAGGGAATATGATTCCGTAAATTTATCGGTAATCTTGATTCCGCTAAATAATAATGTAAAATTAATATTTTTCTCACTCATAAAGTTAATATTCTCTTTTATATCATCAAATGAAATCCGACATTCTGAAGTATCAATTAAAGGAAGTATATCAACAAATTCCCCCATGGTATTATAATACTCCTCATTCCCGTATCTTCGTTGTAAAATTAATAATGAAAACGGAAATACTTCCAAAGAAAAAATCAAGCATATAATTTTAGAAAATAATTTATATGATACATTCCATATCATTTGTTCATTTAGCCGAGTTATTTTATCGGGTATATCCAAATAAATCTTTGTTCGAACAATATCCATTTGCTTATGTTTTTCGGCTAAATTAAAAATAACTTCATGAAATTGTCTCAGCTCGAATCTATCAACAAGCTCTTTGTCACTTATTCCAATCGGGCCCTTATAAATCTGCCGAGCATAGCTTGAGTATCTCGGATTTTCCAATTTATTTATTGAACTACATGAATAATACCCTTGTAGTATGTTACTTTTTGCAATTTCTCCACTCATGGCATCAAAAATGAGATGATTGCACGGTATAAACACACGTAGTAACTCACTTTCATATTTTACTACAATGATACGATATAATAAGCTATCGTATCTCATACTTTCATTTTCCCGGTAGATTGTATCGAGTATATATTTCGTTACCATGTTCTTAAAATCAATATTGGAACTGCTGATATCAATAAATGGGATATCTAGTAATTCAATTTGACCAAACTCTTTTATCAGGATACCATCTTTTTGTTTTTCAGCAATGCTTCTTAAAACACTTTGTGTATTAATCAAATTAAGTATGCTCGTTTTAAGCAAATCCGCATCCATGTGTTGATTTATAACAAAATCAGTACCACTGCACAGCATTTGTCTATGCAAAGTACTCATCTGAACCGGCGAAAGTCTGTAAGTACTTTGTACATCACCATTCATGACTCTACGCTCATGCAACTCTTTTTTTAGTTCCAAATAGTCAGCTAATTCTTCTATACTATTAATTTTATGAGAACTATCTGCACTGTCTTTTACATCAATATCTTTATTCACAATGGTAATCCTTTTACTTATCCTTCGGACATTTTTACCTGCAAGAATATCAGCTATGGTCACGGTATAATTAAATTTCCGTAGCATTGATGCTATTTTCATTGCCTTAATGGAATCTCCTCCAAGTTCAAAAAAGTCATCATTTATTCCAATTTTTTCGATCTCCAAAACATCCCCGAATAAATAACATAGTAATTTTTCCTTATCATTTTCAGGTTCTTTATATCCCTTATCACTGGGTTTCGTAATATCCGGTAACGCTTTCTTGTCAAGTTTTCCATTCCCGGTTACTGGAATTGATTCAATTTGTAACATATACGCGGGTATCATGTAATCCGGCAATCTTTTACTTAGTGCTTCCTTTACGTTCTGCATATTAACCGTCTGGTTGGATACTAAATATGCAAATATCGCCTCACTACCGGTATTATCCTTACGAGCTACTACTGCTGCTTCCTGAATATAGTTAATTTTTCTTATTTCGGTTTCTATTTCGCCTAATTCGACCCGCAATCCTCTAATCTTTATTTGATCGTCAATTCTTCCCATATAGCAGATATTACCGTCATGCAACCATCTGGCCAAATCCCCTGTACGATATATTATTCCTTCATCATATGGATTTTGAACAAACTTATCCCCTGTCATTTCAGTCAGATTCAAATAACCCTTAGCCAGACCGGAACCTGCAATACATAACTCACCGGGGATACCTATACCGCATTGTTTGGTTCCTTCTAAAATATAAACCTGTGTATTTCCGATAGGCTTACCTATTGGTACTCTACTGCAATCTGGAATACAGCTGTAATATGTAGTATAGATACTGGACTCTGTGGGACCATATAAATTTTCGAGTCTGATATTAATGCTATTTGAATTACAAATTTCATAAAATGTATTAACCAACTCAACATTTAGTTCTTCTCCAGCTGAAATAATATATTTTAAACTACTTATGCGTTTAATATTTAATTGATTTGCTTCCAGTTCTGAAACAAAAACCGATAACATAGAGGGAACAAAGTTAACTACTGTAACACTTTTTTCATGAATTGTATTGATAATTTCAGGTATCTCTTTTTCTTCGCCGGGCTTCAGAATTACAAGTTTTGCTCCGGCAACGCTCCACCAAAATATTTCACTTGCAGATACGTCAAATACATATGGAGTCTTAAAAAGAATTGTTTCATCTTTACTTAATCTGTATTGGTGCTGCATCCATTGAAGCAAATTTGCCAAACCTCCATGTTTAATAACAACACCTTTAGGATTTCCGGTTGTTCCCGATGTGTAAATGCAGTAGATCGCATTTGTAAGTGTATTTTGATTATCAGGATTACATTTATCTGCATCCCATATACTTTCGTCTTTTAAATTTATTATAACCGAATCACTAAACCGAGAATTGATGAGTTTCTCATCTTCACCCGTCAGAATTACCTTGGGTTTACAGTCCTCCAAGATATAAGAAATTCTATCATCCGGATAAGCAGGGTCAATTGGAACATATGCACCGCCAGCTTTTAATATACCGTAGATTCCCTGTATCATTTCAATACTTCTTTCCATTATCACTGCTATAAAATCACCTTTCTCAACTCCAATATCTCTTAACTTCCATGCAAGGCTATTGGCTTTTTCATTAAGCTCATTATAGGTCAATGTCCGGTTCCCATATTCTAAAGCGATATTATCTGGTGTTCTTTCCACTTGTTCTTCGAATAACTGAATCACGGTCTTTTTGACTGTATAAGGTATTGAAGAATCATTAAACCCCGAGATTTTCTTCTGTTCTGCCTCTGTAATCATTTCAATTTCTCCCAGAAGCATATCATTTTTCTTCGTTACCTGTTCAAGAACCACCAAATAATGATCTATGATACCGTCAGCCGTTTCCTTGCTGTATATATCCGTGCAGTAATTAACAAATATATCAAATCCTTCTGTTCCCTCACTTATAGAGAACGACAAATCAAATTTTGCCACTTTGCTCTCTATATCTACATTCTCTATCTTTGCTTCTCCTAAATGATATTCCCTTGTTTCATTATTCTGTAGTACAAGCATTACATCAAACAGTGGATTTCTTGACATATCTTTTTTTATATCTATATTCTCTAAAAGTTCTTCAAAGGGATATTCCTGATTCTCATATGCCTTTAGGCACTTTTCCTTGATTCCTTCCATAAACGTAAAAAATTTCTTGTTCTGCTCAGGCTTTCCCCTCATTGCCAGGGTATTTACAAACATACCCAGCATATGCTCTGTATCATGATGAGTTCTCCCGCTAATGGGACTTCCAACTACAATATCTTCCTGTCGGCTGTACTTGCTTAGTACTATCATTACCGTTGCAAGGAATACCATATACTCTGTACTTCCTGTATCTTTCGCTAGTTTCTTTATACCCTCTCCCAGAACGTTCCCTGTCTTTCTGAACACCGTTGCTCCGTTATAGCTTTGTTTATGCGGCCTTGGATAATCTATCGGCATATCCAGCACGGTTACTTCATCCCGGAATTCATTAATCCAATACTCCTTCTGCTTGCTGATATCCTTGGTAATCATCCATTCACTGTAATCCTTGTACTGCCGGGCCGGATACTCCAATTCCCACCCGTTATAAAAAGAACAGAACTCATCAATGAATGTTGTAATACTCATTCCATCTCCTATTATATGATGCATATCTATAAACAAAATATGGTGACTGTCTCTCTTTATAAGTCTAACTCTTATTAATGGCGGGTTTTCAAGTTCGAAGGGCTGTATAAGCTGATTAATCAGGGTTGATTCCTCTGTCTCCAAGTCTTTAATATATTCAAAATCCGAGGAGTACTCCTGAAGAATATATTGCACCGGTTCTCCTTCATTCATCATAAAGCTGGTTCTTAGTATTTCATGGCGCTCTGTCATTTTCATTAAGGCTTCTTCCATCTTATCAGGGGAAACTTCTCCGTATATTCGCAGGCACTGAGAAATATTATATACCGTTCCACGTTCCATCATCTGTATGAAATAAATGCGTTTCTGTGCCGATGACATGGGGTATGCTCCTTTTTCTTCTGCCTCTTGCATGGAAGCTCCCACTTCATGACCTACCTCTGATTTATACTTGGTTTCCAATAAAGCCGCAATGGACTTCACCGTTGCACTTTTGATCGCTTCCATCAAGCCAATACGTATTCCGGTTTCCGATTCAATACGGTTTACCAGTTTTGTAGCCTTTAAAGAATGACCTCCTAATTCAAAGAAGTTATCGTTAACACCTATCTGTTCTATTCCCAGTATGTCTTTGAACATTCCGGCAATCAACTCTTCCATACGTGTTCCTGGGGCCTCGTATAAACGTGTATTGACAATTTTTATATCCGGCAATGCCTTTTTGTCAAGTTTTCCATTTCGGGTAAGAGGCAGTGTATCCAGCCGCATCAATGATTGCGGCATCATGTAATGGGGCAACACGCCGGCTAAATTATGTAACATTTCATTATTTTCAATATCTTTACTTGATACATAATATGCACAAATCTTTTTATCATCGCCATCTTCCCGGACAACTACCGCAGCATCTGTGACACCGTCAACCTCTTTGATTGCAGCTTCAATTTCACCTGTTTCAATGCGGTATCCACGAATTTTCACCTGTTCATCAATTCGTCCCAAATATTCCAGATTTCCGTCAGGAAGCCTTCTTGCAAGATCTCCTGACCTGTATAGCAAGCCATCTCCGTATGGATTGGCAACAAATTTTTTAACTGTCAATTCCATATTGTTTAAATACCCGGAGGCAACACCTTCACCGCCTATATAGATTTCTCCCGGTGCATTGGGTGGAACCAAACGTCCAAGCCTGTCCATCAGGTAGATTGTGGTACCAGAAATAGCTTTACCGATTGGAATAGATACTGTATTATCCGGTACGGAATCAATCGTATAACTGCATGCGGCAACAGATGTTTCCGTCGGGCCGTATGAGTTAATCAGTTTTCCGCTTCCGGTAGCCTCTAAGGCTCGCCGTATATGGCTCACTGATAATGCCTCACCCCCGATGAGTACTTTACGAAGACCTTTTAGCACTGTTACATCCTGATCCACAATCATTTGAAACAATGTAGCAGTTATGATAAGTACCGATATTTTCTGTTCCTTTATTATCTTTATCAAGTTTGAGACATCCGAGACTCCTTCTTTATCACTTATAAACAGGCTTGCCCCATTGAGAAGAGTTCCGAAGATTTCCAGAGCGGAAGAATCAAACGCATAATTCAATAATCTTAAACATCTGTCCGTGGGCTCAAAGGACATCTGGTTACAATCCTTCACCAGTCGGACTATACCTTTATGGCAAATCAAGGTGCCTTTTGGATTACCTGTTGTACCTGAGGTATAAATAATATAGATGGTGTCATCACCATTTGCCTCTTTTGGAGCATGACAGAATTTTATTGGCAAATCCATCTTTCCGTCTGACTCATAGTAATCATTATCCGCCAGAATATATGATACTTTGCCGTCAACTTTATTAATCCATTTCGAACTGGAGATGAGCAGATTACAGCCACTGTCCTCTATCATATATTGTATACGGCTGTCCGGATTACCAGTATCCAACGGAACATAAGCCGCACCACACTTAAGGATTCCCAGAATACTTACAAGCTGTAAAAGGCCTTGTTCCAGTAAGACAGCCACTCTATCCATGTGTCTGACATTTCTCTCCCATAGCCTTTCTGCCATCTTATTTGCCATACTGTTTAATTCTGAATAACTTATATGTCGGCTATTCCACGCAATCGCAGTATTTGTACTATTTTGCTCCACGCATTCTTCGAAGATATCAATTACCGTTTTCTCCAGAGGGGCCTTACTGTTGGTATTATTTAATTGGTGTACAAGCCAATCCGATTCTTCTGAACTGATTAAAGTTAATTGTTCTATTTTTTGATCCTCATTATCTATTAAACACATTAACATATATTTAAATTTTTGAGATAAGGCCTCAATCGTTTCCCGTTTATATAATGCTGTTGAATATTCAAATACCGCCGTGTATCTCCCGTTCTCGTCAATGATATCGCAAGCCAGATCTGTTTTTGTAAATTTCTCATTCAGGTACTTTGGAATGACAGATAAACCGTCAATTGCTACAGCGTCCACATCTACAGTAATATAGTTAATCAATACATTATATAAGCCGTTCCTGGATAAATCCCGTCTATCATCAAGCTCATTGAGCAGTTCATCATACTGGCAGTCCTGATTTTCATATGCCCCTATTAATTTTTCTTTCATATATTGTAAATAAGCTTTGATTGTCATGGTATCATCAATTTTAACCCGAACGGCCAATATATTTACAAACATACCAACTACAGCTTCTAATTCAAGGTCACGGCGTCCTGAAACAGCGGTACCAATAACCATATCCGATTGCCCCGTATATATGGAGAGCATCAGGCTAAATGCAGAAAACATCAGCATATAAGGTGTAATTTTATGATTATTTATAAACCAGCTTATCTTTTCAGAAAAATTCTCATCAAATTTATATGAAATTGACGCTCCGGCATATCCCATAACAGCCGGCCTTTGAAAATCACTAAAGAGTTCCGCAACCGGTATTCCGTCAAGATATTCGTTTTTCCAATATTCAAGCTGAGTTGCAAAACTTTGCATTTCAGCCTGCTTTCTCTGCCATTGTGAGAAATCTCTATATTGAATCGGCAGCGGTTCCGGATTTCTCCCGGAATATAAATTCCCCAAATCCTTCAGCAATATATCAACCGAAGTTTGATCGCCGATGATATGATGCATATCCATCAAAAGGATATATTTTACCGGGGAGACACAAATGACTTTGACCCTGAACAAAGGCCCCTTTGCTAGATCAAACTTTTGTATACCCTTATAAAGTTCTCCCTCTGCCTCTTCCTCTTTTGAAGCTATAAACTCGATATCCAACCTGGACTGGTCATCAATGATTTGCACCACTTCGCCATTCAGTATATTAAATCTTGTTCTAAGGGCTTCATGTCTTTGTACTAATCTTGCAAAAGCCGTTTCCAGCCTTTTTACGTCTAAGCTTCCATTGAGAAGGTATGCTGAAGATACGTTATATGGGAGCTCATCACCTAAGAGTCCATTAACCGCATATATACGTTCCTGAGCAAAAGAAGCAGGATAATAGTTCCTTTCCTCAGCAGGCTTTAATGTCCGTATTGTTCCCATCCTCTCAAGATTAGAATAAATCCGGTCTACCATCTTCTGAAATTCGGAATATTCAAACATTTCTTTCAGTGTCAGCTCGATACCTATCTCATGCTGTAGCTTTGATATTAACATGATGGCATTTAATGAATGTCCCCCTAATTCAAAAAAATCATCCGAATCCTTTAGCTCTTGTACTCCTAATGTCTCTAACCAAATATCCTTTAGAACATTTCTAATGTCTTCCCGTGTAAGCTCATGGGGTTCCTTCTGACTGTCCACAGCAGTATTATCGGGCTTCAAACTTGCGTCCTGCAACAATGCCTCACTATCAAAACTTTTTTTATCAAACACATAACCAGGCAATGCAACCCTTAATCTTCTCTCATTTCCTTTCAGTCTATACCAGTCCAACTCAATACCAGAACACCACATTTGCGCAAGGACATTATAAAAAGAGCTATATTCATCCCGTATACTGCCATCTAATGCTATATAAAGACATTTTCCATACTTCCTCTCACACTCACTTATATCATAAAATACAGGGATTGAAGTGACATTTTCCGGGACAGCTGGCAGTTCATCGCTTAATATCATCGCTATGGCCTCTTTCACAGGAACCACATCAAGTACCGCCAAGACACTTAGTCTGCCAATATCTGCTGTCAAAAAGGCTGCCGGCATATCGCTCAACTCAAGCAGGGTTTTGGTAAGAGAATATCCATAGGCAAATACCGATAACCGTTGAAAAATCTTGCTTATATCTGACTCAAACTCTTTATCTTCTTGAATAAAAGCCATAAAATCTTCTCTAAGCCCGCATTCAAGGTATGAAACCACTTCCTTAAAATATATCCGGTATATTTTCGGTATACTGTCATTTCCTGAATCGATAAAACCTTTCCCCATGGATTTATAATAGCTTTGCATATCCGGCACTGTCACAACAACTGTCTGCATTGAATTACCTGCTTTATACCCTGTATGGTAAATAAGATTGTCCGGGTTCTTTCCATAGAAATCCCGTTTGCAGACTACAACAGCCTTTCTATGTTCAAAATGCATTCTGCCAATTTGTAAAGTCCATGCGGCATCAGATAAATTTAATTTATGATTTTCAACAAGATAATCAATAACAGCTTTTGATGTATTCATCAAGGCAGTCTCACTTCTGGCAGAAAATAAAAGGAGATTAAAATCGTCATCCCTGTCAGTTTCCAAATAATGAGGTGGTTCTTCCAGAATGATGTGGGCATTAGTCCCACCAATACCGAATGAACTTACTCCTGCCCGTAAAACTCCCTCATTTGCATCTAATGATTTTAATTCTGTATTGATATAAAAGGGACTTTCTATCAAATCAATCTGAGGATTAATACTCGAGAAGTTAATAAATGGAAGGATTACTCTATTACGTAACATAAGTGATGTCTTAATAAAACCTGCTACACCTGACGCCACCTCTAAATGTCCTATATTTCCTTTCACGGATCCGATGGCGCAATACTCTGCCTTCTCACTATGAAAGGCTTGTCTTAATGCTTCAAATTCTACTTGATCGCCCAACAGCGTTCCAGTTCCATGTGCCTCAACATACCTGATCTGGTCAGAAGTCACTCCGGCTTGTGCAAGTGCACTCTCTATAACATTTCTCTGACCTGATATTCCCGGTGCAGTGTATCCGATTTTATCACTTCCGTCATTGTTTATTGCGGAACCTTTTATAACAGAATAGATATGATCTCCATCTATAAGTGCCTTTCCAAGAGGTTTAAGCAAAACTGCACCACACCCGTTGCCCATAACCGTTCCTGATGCTTCTTGTGTGAACGGGCGACAATGCCCGTTTTTTGAAAATATCATTCCATTATGCCACAGATATCCGCTTTTTCTTGGGTAGGTGATGGAGACTCCCCCTGCAATGGCCATATCCGACTCACCTCTTCGAATTGATTCAACGGCCTGGTGAATCGCTACTAAAGAAGTGGAACAAGCTGTTTGTACATTAAAGCTTGGACCTTTTAAGTTTAATTTATACGAAATTCTGGTGGTTAGAAAATCCCTATCATTTAATGTCATCATTTCAAAATAGTCCATGGAATCACTTTGAAAAAAACGGCTCATCCATTGTAAATTGGAACTGCTGCCTGCAAATAACCCAATCCTTCCCTCATATTCGTACGGATTGTAACCGGCATTTTCCAACACCCTCCAAATACATTGATGAAATATCCTATGTTGTGGATCCATCCTATTGGCTTCTTTATATGAATAACCAAAGAAATCTGCATCAAAATATTCAACATTCTCAAGATAGCCTTTTGCCTTTACGTAATTATTCTGAGTATAAATATTCCGCGGTACTCCTGCTTCTTCAAGTTCCTCATCCGTAAAGAATGTAATATTTTCTATTCCTGATACAAGATTGAGCCAGAATTCATCAGGACAATCAGCTCCCGGAAATCTGCAATCTAATCCTATAACCGCTATTGCTTCATTTTCTTTATCAGCTGGATTATTATCTATAGTTGACCTATTGTTTTTATTTTTTTTATTCAACATGTCAGTTAACGCTTCAATAGTGGGATATTCAAATAATTGAATTATGGAAACATTATAGCCCAATAACTCATAGATTCGTTTTTTTACTTCCATTAGTGCCAGGGAATTACCGCCTATATCAAAAAAATTGTCCCTAATGGATACTTCCTGTGAATCCACTACATCTTTCCAGATGGCAAGTAAACTTGTTGACAGATTTGAATCACAACCTTCAATTTCTTGCCACCGTTGTTTTGTTTTTTTTATTTCCAGTCTGCTGCGGTCAATTTTTCCGCTGATCAGACATGGCATCTGCTCCAACATTTCAATATATGTGGGTATCATATAATCAGGAAGTTTTTTTCTTAAGCAAGCTCTCACATACATCTGATCACATTTTGACTGCTCATGACTCTTTCTTAAAGAATAAAATAGAGCTAACTGCTTATTTCCGTTGGAATCTGTATAATCCTTTACTGCTGCCATTCCTATTTGTTCTATTTGTAAAACTTGGTTTTCAATCTCACCAAATTCTATCCGATACCCTCGAATTTTTACCTGATCATCCAACCTTCCGGATAAATCCACTTCACCGTTTTCCAACAAACGTCCTCTGTCACCGGTTCTATATAAGGTAATTCCCGGCAGTTCTTCCGTTTTGATAAATTTGCTGTTGGTTTCCCCGGGGTTATTCAGATAGCCTGCTGCAAGGCCACATCCTGCAATACAAACCTCTCCATACACACCATAGGGCTGTATCTTTCCGGTTGGATTTATTATAAATATTTGTGTATTTGCTATAGGTTTGCCTACCGTAATACTATTTTCCCTGGTAATATCCTTCACCGTAGACCATACTGTTGTCTCTGTCGGCCCATAAAGATTATAAAGCTTCGCGTCAGTGTGCATCTGTAGATACTTCATTAATTCTACCGGATAGTTTTCTCCACCGCCCATAATACATCTTAATTGGATAAGAGCAGGTGCAAAATCAGAGTGTTCAACAAACGCCTTCAATCTTGATATGGTACTTACAAGATGTGTAATCTTATGCTTTACAATTTTGTTTGAAACAATCGATACATCCAACTGTTCCTTCTCATCCGCCAAATATACCGATAACCCCAGACATAAAGGTACAATTGTTTCAAAAGCAAATACATCAAATGATATGGTTGTTAAAGAAATAGTCCTGTCATCCTTCCTTTGAAACAGTTTTCTCTTTTTAGTATCGTAAATAAAATTCAGAAGTGAATCCTGCTTTATCATCACACCCTTTGGTTTTCCTGTAGATCCCGAAGTAAAAATAACATATGCTAAGGAATTCCTGCTGCCTCTATACTCGGGATTATTAGTTCCGACCGTTAAATCAGTTTCATCGAAATCAAGGTTTATAAAACAGTTTCGAAATCCGTCAAAAACTTTGTTGCCAATGAGAAATTGCAACTGACACTCCTTAATCACCGAATCTATTCTCTCTGCGGGATAGCTGGGATCAATGGGTACATATGCTCCTCCTGCCTTTAAAACAGCAAATATAGCAACGATCATTTTTTCGTCTCTATTTGGCATAATACCAACCAAATCATTCTCTTTGACCCCGGATTCAATTAGTTTCCACGCCAGCTGATTCGCTCTCTCATTCAGTTCCCGATATGTATATTCCTTTCCATTTGATGTGATAAGTGCGATCTTTTCCGGACTTGACAGTGCATTATATTCAAACATATCCTGAACCAATTCATTTTCTTTTAATTTTAAATATGTTTTTTTAAATTGTTCTTTCATCGGATTCCTCCTAAGGTTTATAAAAGTCTGACTTCGTTTTCTTTTGGTATGTTATTGTGCAAATGTGCATGGGGTACATTGGACCAAGCTAAAGAATAGATCATGATTATCTTCTAAGACTTCTGCCAGTCCATTTTCGAATTGAACAGGCTAGTTATATGTTTCTCCCAATATTCCTGGGTTATTATTTCACTGGGTTATTATTTCACTGCATTATTAATGTATTGTATTTGATAATACCCGAACTATACCCTCAATTGCAATTTCGAATACTTCAAATTTCTTCATTATTCTACATTTATACCCACATTCTACTATTTTTTTGTCTCAAGTGTCAATTGAATTTATTAATGTGGAAATACAATAACGGCTTCAGAGATATAATTGTTACAAATTTAAAATAAATTTACTTTCACATAAAAAAATAAAACCCCGAAAAGCTTGAATTACCGGCCTTTTAGAGGTTATTTCAGTAAACCGTTTATTTGATTATACGTTTTTTACTTTGCAAGCTTGGATATATGAAGAGAAGGGTGAAATTAATTTATAATTTCACCCGAACAACCCTCATAAATTTTTCCGTTTTTACTTTTGCATTTAAAATACGGAGAATAGTTTATTTTATGATAGTTCAGGATATCTATTTTATGCAAACTGCAATAGCCTTGAACACCTTTTACTCGTTTTATAAGTTTTGCCTTTTCAAAATATCTGCAATTCATTTTTTCACCTTTCTGTTTTGTTCTTTTATTTTCTACGTAAATGTCTTATAAAACTGATAAAACCTCTCTGCACTCTTTTCATTTCCGAGTCCTCTGTAAGCCCTGCTTATCAGCAAATATACCTCCGGATTTTCAATATCCTTTACAAGAGCTTTTTGGGCCAATTCCAGTGATTTTTCATAGTTGTTAGCATCAAGAAAAGCCTTTGCTCTTAAAATAAAATTTTCTGAATTCTCTTCATTTTTACTATTTAAACGGGAGTTTTCAAATTCCATTAGTACATTCCTAATTTTGTCTGCCGAAAACGGTTTCTGGACATATGCAACAGCACCTAAATTGGTACAGTCCACGGCATTCTTGACGGTTGCATATGCTGTGATAATTATTACAGGTGTTTTTATACCGTTTTCCCTTATTCTCTTTAAAACCTCAGTTCCTCTTACCCCCGGAAGTTTTATATCAAGGAAGGCCAAATCAAAGGTATTGGTCATAAATAACTCTAGAGCCTGTGTTCCATCGCTTGCAGTCAAAACCTCATATCCTTCAAGTTCAAGGCACTTTGTTAATATCATCCTGATATTCTTTGTATCATCAACTACAAGAACTTTCTTCATTTAATATTTGTTCCTTCCTGCCATATTCAGTGTGAAGCTGAAACTACTTCCAACGTCAAGACGACTTTCGCACCATATCCTTCCATGGTGTGCCTCGATTATTTCTCTCACTACTGCAAGCCCCAATCCTGTTCCCCTAACCTCAAAATCTGCGTCCTTAACCTGTACAAACTTTTCAAATATATTATCAATGTACTCCTCAGGAATACCCAGTCCTGTGTCTTTTACTGTAACGCACATCATATTATCCTTATCTACCCGGGCTGTTACGCTTATTTCATCGCCTGCATTGGTATACTTTAATGCATTTGAAATCAGGTTATTCAAAACCCAGGTTATTTTTTCAAAATCTGCAATAACATGAGGCATATCTTCTTTACATTTAAAATAAAGTGTTTTATCCTGTTGCTCTGCAATTTGATAAAAAGGTTTTACGGCACATTCGATAATATCATCAATTGCATATTCCTTAATTTTAAATATTGCTTTTCCCGACTCAATTCTTGTTAGTTCAAGCAAATCATTCACAAGCTTTGTAAGCCTGTCACTATCTTCACGTATGGCCTTGATAATTTGCTTCTGGTCATCATTCAAATGCCCTACTCCCTCATCGGACAATATATCCGTTCCCATAACAATAGATGTTAAAGGTGTCTTAAACTCATGAGATATTGTGGCAATAAAATCAGTTCTTATTTTTTCAAGTTCTTTTAGATGAGTAACATTCTGAAAGACTGCTATTATACCTGAAAGATTGGCATTATTATCTTTAACGGTTGTAACAATAATATTAAAGTAGTAATCCTCCCGGTTTGCTTTCACCGCAAATATTTTTTGCTCCGTCTCACTCCCTGACTTGAAGGTGCCGGAAATAAAATCAAATATCTCTCCATTTCTTATTCCTTCAAGAAAATGCTTGTTTGTGAGTACTTCCTCGCTGACATTGAAAATTTTTTCAAAAGCATCATTCAGTAAAATTATTCTGTACTCTGTGTCAAGAAACACCAGAGGGTCTGAAATACATTTAACAATTGCCACAGACTTGTTTTTTTCGGCAAGCAGATTTCCCATGGTGCTCTGTTCATATTGTTGAAGTCGTTTAGTCATATTATTAAACTCTGCCGAAAGCTCTCCGATTTCATCTTTTACAAGTATATCTGCCTCCTGTTTAAGGTCTCCGGCTTTTACCATCTTCATTGTCTGAGTCAGAAAGGTTATCGGTTTTAAAAATCTATCTGTAAAATATCTTGATACTGCAAATCCTCCTATAAAAGCCACGGTAGATATTCCAAGTACAAGGTACATTGAATCCTGAGCATTTTTAGTAGCTTCATCCTTGCTTTTAAACATTGACTTTTCATTTAGAACGCTCAGTTGTCTAAGCTCATTTTTAGTATTGATAAACTCTCTGCTCATTTCGGTACTAAAGAATTCATTTGCTTTTGATATACCCTGTTGACTGCGTATTTCTTCTAAATCAAGGAAAAGCTTCATATATCTTGTGTAGGATGTCTTAATGGCATTTACTATGTCTTTTTCGCCTTTTTCAGTAATATTATTGGAATCTACATTGTACCATTTAAAAAATGCTTCACTATTGTTTGTAAAAAGCTCTTTACCCTTCTGGGTATCAACATTTATATATAACAGCGCTGCGCTGTCCTGCCGTTCTATAGCTTCCATCATCATATTGGCAGCATTTATACTCTTATAGTTGGATATCATCAGGCCGTCGATGGCTCTGCTTAACTTAAACAGATTCACCGAAGCAGTTATCCCGACTACAGCAATAAGTATAACGAGACTTAAATATAATAGCGAAACCTTACCTTTAAGTGTTTTGGTCATTTATTTTTATCCCCTGATTAAATATCTTTTATTTAGTATATTGTCTGGACTGTTTTTTATCAACAAACCATACTACCGCTTTATGTTAAAAATACGAGATAAAGCTGTGAGTAAGTGTGCTAAATCAATTTGAACCCCCTTAAAGGTGTGAGCAAAAGACTGAATTGAAAATTCTCAAGCTTTAGTAATACAGCCTTTTAGAATTATAATCTAACAGACATCAGAAAATGGAAAACGGTAGAAATCTTAATTTTAAGGGGGGTTAATTCTTTGGAAATTATTCAAATATTAATAACACTAGGTATACTTATGATTCTGGTTATACCTATGGGAAAATATCTTTTCAAGGTTATATCAGGTGAAAAATCCTTTATAGACCCATGCTTCGACAGAGTTGACGGGGTTATATACAAGCTTACGGGGATTAAAAAGTCTGAAATGAGCTGGAAGCAGTACGCTGTTTCCTTTGTTGCAACAAATCTGATAATGGCATTACTTGTGTATTTACTTTTCAGGCTTCAGGGAGTCCTTGTACTGAATCCTGACGGAAATAAAAGCATGAATCCGCTGCTTGCTTTTAATACAGCCATTAGTTTTATTACAAATACAAACCTCCAGCATTACAGCGGTGAATGGGGAATGACTTACTTTACTCAAATGGCAGCGGTCACCTTTTTAATGTTCACATCAGCTGCGTCCGGGTTTTCAGTTGCGGCTGCATTTATTCGGGGTATTACAGGTAAGTCAGAAACTGTGGGTAATTTTTTCGTAGATATGGTACGTGTCATCACGAGAGTTCTTTTGCCCCTTTCAATTATAGTAACATTGATTCTTGTGTGGCAGGGCGTACCCCAGACATTAGAGGGAACTAAAACCATAACCACCTTGCAGGGAAGTTATCAGGATATTCCCCTTGGCCCGGTTGCCAGTATGGAATCCATTAAGCATATAGGTACAAACGGAGGCGGATTCTTCGGGGCAAATTCCGCACATCCATTTGAGAACCCAACTCCTCTTTCCAATTTGATTGAAATTATATCTATGATGCTAATTCCTGCATCACTGGTTTATGCCTTTGGTATAATGCTTAAAAACAAAAAGCAGGCGTGGGTATTATTTGCTGCAATGTCTATTTTATTTCTGATATCTTTGCCAATATGCTATTTATCCGAAGCAGGGGGTAACCCGATTCTTGCCGGCGCAGGTCTCTCCCAGTCAATGGGTAATATGGAAGGGAAAGAGGTAAGGTTTGGAATAGCCCAATCCTCACTTTTTACTACAGTAACTACAGCATTTACCACGGGTTCAGTTAACAACATGCACGACTCCCTTACACCGCTGGGGGGACTGGTACCACTGTTTCAAATGATGCTTAACGTTGTGTTCGGCGGTGAAGGCGTTGGCTTTATGAATATTATTATGTATGCGATACTAGCTGTTTTCCTTTCCGGGTTAATGGTAGGAAGAACTCCGGAATTTCTGGGAAAGAAAATAGAAGGCCGGGAAATGAAATTAATTGCAATAGCCATTCTTATTCATCCTTTTATAATACTTATGCCTACTGCAATTTCACTTATTTCACATCAGGGCCTGTCGGCGATAACAAACCCCGGATTTCATGGACTATCTCAGGTTCTTTATGAGTTTACGTCATCTGCGGCTAACAACGGTTCGGGGTTTGAAGGTCTTGTAGACAATACACCGTTTTGGAACATCTTAACAGCCATTGTCATGTTTGCAGGTCGTTATCTGTCAATTATTATATTACTTGCAGTTGCAGGTTCTCTGGCCTCAAAAAGGCTTATACCTGCCGGAGTCGGTACTTTCAGAACAGATAAAGCTATTTTCGCTTTTATTCTTGTGGCTGTGGTACTTATTGTAGGAGCATTGACATTTTTTCCGGCACTGGCTTTAGGCCCCATAGCCGAGCAACTAACGTTGGGAAAGTAGGAGGATGGAGTTTATGAATGAAAAATTAAAGAAAAATAAGAACTGGATAACAAAGGACATTTTAAAAAATGCGGTAAAGGATTCATTTAAAAAGCTTAATCCTAAAGATATGGTAAAAAACCCGGTCATGTTTGTAGTAGAAGTTGGATTTATTATTACGTTGCTTCTAACTGTTTTTCCGAACCTGCTTGAGAAAAATGGAAATTCTTTGTATAACGGAATAGTTTCTGCAATCTTATTTATAACCTTGCTTTTTGCCAACTTTGCCGAAGCCGTTGCTGAAGGCAGAGGGAAGGCTCAGGCTGATAGTATGAAAAAGACTAAAAAAGACACCCAGGCAAAGCTCGTGGAAAAGGACGGCAACATTAAAATTTTAAGTTCAAATGAAATAAAAAAAGGAGATATTGTTTTATGTGAACCGGGGGATATCATTCCAAACGACGGTGAGGTTGTGGAAGGCCTTGCATTTGTTGATGAATCAGCCATTACAGGGGAATCCGCTCCCGTACTTAAAGAAGCCGGCGGGGACTTTAGCTCTGTAACCGGCGGAACCAAGGTAAACAGCGATTGGTTGAAAATCAAAATAACGGCAACCCCCGGAGAATCCTTTCTTGATAAGATGATTAGCCTTGTAGAAGGTGCTTCAAGGCAGAAAACACCCAATGAAATAGCCTTATCAACAATCCTTATAAGCCTCACAGTAATTTTTTTGATAGTAGTTATCACCCTTTACCCTATGGCTCATTATACAGGTGTAACAATCTCAGTTTCCTCACTAATTGCCTTGCTTGTCTGCCTGATACCCACTACCATCGGAGGTCTGTTATCTGCCATAGGTATTGCCGGAATGGACAGGGTAACCCGTTTTAATGTTATTGCTATGTCAGGAAAAGCCGTTGAAGCCTGCGGAGACGTTGACACAATGATACTGGATAAAACCGGAACCATTACCTATGGAAACAGGCTGGCAGCGGAGTTCATTCCCGTAGGCAAGTTTACTCAGGAAAACATTGCAAGGTTTGCTGTAATAGCCTCACTTAAGGATGAAACTCCTGAAGGTCGTTCTGTTGTAGAATTGGCAGCTAAGCAGGGAGTCATTATTGATAAATCAGAATATCATACATCAGAAAATATAGAATTTACAAGTCAGACACGGATGAGTGGTCTTAATTTATCCAATGGGGCCCGGGTGAGAAAAGGTGCCTCCGATACTATCCAAAAGTATATTTTGGAGCATGGAGGAATTGTGCCTGATGACCTTCAGCCAAACGTAGATAAAATTTCAAAGCTTGGGGGAACACCTCTTGTTGTATGCGTTGACAAGGAGATAATAGGAGTCATATACCTTAAGGATACTGTTAAGCCCGGCCTTGTTGAAAGGTTCCAGCGTTTGCGCCAAATCGGTATAAAAACAATTATGTGTACCGGGGATAATCCCCTTACTGCGGAGACAATTGCAAAAGAAGCCGGAGTTGATGACTTTATTGCAGAATGTAAGCCCGAGGACAAAATAGACGTAATTAAGCGTGAGCAGGCTCTGGGCCGGCTTGTGGCAATGACGGGTGACGGAACAAACGATGCCCCTGCGCTGGCACAGGCTGATGTAGGTCTTGCCATGAACAGCGGTACTGTAGCTGCAAAGGAAGCCGCCAACATGGTGGACTTAGACTCTGATCCCACAAAGATTATTGAAGTTGTGGAAATCGGTAAGCAGCTCCTTATTACCCGGGGTTCATTGACGACCTTCAGTATTGCAAATGATGTTGCAAAGTATTTTGCAATAATTCCGGCTATGTTTACATTATCAATTCCCCAAATGAGAGTATTGAATGTAATGGGGCTTTCCACTCCCAATAGTGCAATTCTGTCGGCACTGATATTTAATGCAGTTATTATACCGGCATTAATTCCAATTGCCATGAAGGGTGTAAAATACAAGCCTATGAGCGCTGAAGCCATGCTAGCTAAAAATATGTTGATTTACGGATTGGGCGGGATGGCAGTACCGTTTATAGGAATTAAATTAATAGATGTTTTAATAAGCCCTATTCTGAAAGCTTTAAATTTGGGTTAATATGTTAAGGAGGCAATTTATGAAAGTACTTTTACGAGCTGTAACAATAACTATTGCTTTATTTATAATTTGCGGATTAATATATCCCCTTGCTATGACCGGGATTAGCCAGCTGCTGTTCCACCATGAGGCAAACGGGAGTATCATGGAGGAAACCAACGGTAAACAGGTTGGTTCCGAGCTGCTGGGTCAGAGTTTTACCGATTCCAGATTCTTTCACGGGAGAATTTCCGCAGTTAACTACAATACTTATAATTCAAGGGATAAAACTGCTTATTCGGGGCCCGGTTCAGGGTCTGCCAACCTTGCGCCATCCAACCCTGAACTTGAAAAACGTGTAAAAAAGGATATTGACGCTTTTTTAAAGGCCAACCCGGAAGTAAGAAAAGATGACATTCCCGCAGACCTTCTGACAAGTTCCGGTTCCGGCCTTGACCCGGATATAAGTCCCGAGGCAGCTAAAATTCAGATACCTGCAATTTCAAAATCTACAGGTATTAGTATAAGCGATTTGGAGAAAATTGTAGAGAAGTATACTACGGGAAGGACTCTTGGCGTATTCGGCGAACCGAGGTTCAACGTTCTCAAAGCAAATATTGAAATATCAGAGAAAATAAAATAATATAAAAAAACTGTCCGTGGATATATAATCTCCGGGCAGTTTTTGTCTGTATACTATAAATCATTGGGAATCACATGAACTTCTATATTCTTTGTCTGTTTTAGCAATTTTGAAACTGTTGAGCCACGTAGTAATGTTTGCAACTTCGTCCTTCTGGAATGCCCTATAATTATCTGAGTTATATGCCTTTCATGTGCAAACTTGGCAAGCTCGCCAGATACACTTTTGCCTTTTAGTCTCTCAACCTCTGCTCCAAGCTGTCTTGCAAGCTTATGGTAATTTTCAAGAATTTCAAGCTGTTTAGGCGTGGTTTTAGGGGCAAAGGTATTAGTACAATCTACACTAACCACCATCCATTCACACTTGTACCTTCTTGCTATTCTGGCCCCTCTACGTATAAGCTTCTTGGCAGAAGGACTTGAACCGATACATACCATTACCCTTTCAACAATGCGCCAGTTATCCTTTATGCCGTGCTCCTTCATGTACTCTTCAAGTTCCTCGTCTACCTCTTCGGCGGTCTGACGCAGGGCCAATTCCCTGAGAGCATTAAGGTTTCCTTTTCTGAAAAAGTTTTTAAGGGCTTGAGGTACCTTTTCCAGGTTATATACATTTCCCCTTTTAAGCCTGTTCTGAAGGGCATCGGGAGTTATGTCAACAACGACGACTTCGTCAGCTTTTTCTACGATATAGTCGGGAATAGTCTCCCTTACGGCTATGCCGGTTATTTGCCTTACCACATCGTTAAGGCTTTCCATGTGCTGAATATTTAAGGTTGCTATAACATTAATTCCGTGACAAAGAATTTCTTCTACATCCTCATAACGCTTCTGATTTTTTGAACCAGGGACATTTGTATGTGCAAGTTCATCAACAAGAACTATTTGTGGTCTTCGCGCTATTATGGAGCCTGTGTCCATTTCTTCCATAACAACACCATTATATTCAATCTTCCTTCTAGGTATTATTTCCAGGCTTCCGATTTGTTTATCTGTCTCTTCTCTTTGATGAGATTCAACATAGCCGATGACAATATCCTTTCCTCTCTTTGCCCTTCTGTTGCCTTCGTTGAGCATAGAGTAGGTCTTACCGACTCCCGGTGCGTAACCAATAAATATTTTCAGCTTACCCCTGTTTTCATGATTACATTGCTTTAATGCCTCTTCAGGAGTAATACGCTTAAATTCTTCACTCATACGACAAATATATCCTTTATTTCTTATTCTCAACTACAAGGCTCTTAGCCACAACATTCATTCTCTGGATATTAAGTGCAGTCAGATGCTTTATCTGTTCACTTACTTTTTCCTGAACCTCTCTTAAAAGAGGCTTAATCATATAACCATAAATCAGAACCAGATCCATCTCAATATATATTCCATCCGGCCTGTTCTCTGCCCTAAATCTGGATATCTTTGACACACCCGGAATATTTGCAGTTACATACTCAACTATCTGGTAAATTGTATAATCCGATATAGTATAATTTCCCATATAACTGAATGTAGGACGAACAACGGATTTTTCTCCTACCAGCTGATAGCTGCCTTTTCCTTTTCGTCTAAATATCTGAAGCGGGTCAAGAAAATAACCCGAGAAATCTTTCTTAATTTCGAAGGTTGGAACAGGTATGACATGCTTTCCCTGTTCCCGTCTTGTTGCCAAAGCCTGTTTAATTTCATATTCGCTGGCAACATCGGTAATATATACTTTCTCATCTACAGGGCCTATCCCAAGCCTTTCAGCTATGGTTTCTACCATCCCGTCGGAGGTTCCCAGAATGAGAAGTGCTTGTGCATTGTACAGAACAAGTGCGTTTGCTACATCTTCCGTATGTTTTTTGTCAGTAAATAAAGCCCTTTTTATTGAGGCAATCTTAGTGCTTTCCTTTTTGGCTGAAACACCTGCAATAATCTGATTGCCCTTTATAAGAAGCCCGTCATCTATAATAAAATCAGTTCCGCGTTCTCTGGCAACCCATGATGCTCTGTGGCTTTTGCCTGTCCCACTCGGGCCTACAAATCCTATTACTTTCAAAAAGTACTCCTCCTAAGAATTTCCCGTTTATTTTATTATTTTATACTTACTTAGTGTATCCTTGTTATATTAATATAGCACAAAATCCGTAAAAAGGGAAAAGAGAGTCACAAGACTCTCTTTTCTTTTCCCCGGACATTCTTCATTTGTAATTTTGTTATTTTGTCTTTAGTAAGTAAGTTATATTTTGTCATTTGTACATTTAAAATAAGCTATATTAGCATATTGCCAATACATGTTATTTATTATCAATATATTGTAATTACACAATATATTGTATTTATATACCGACTTTTTGTCAATATATAATGACCTTAAAAGGTCTAGTACTATATTACTATTTTTCCCGACGTTTGTAAATATTATTCTTTACTGTCTGTTTTTACCATTACAATGGAGCATATGTCGCATCCATTACATAAAACAACTTTTCCTGAAAAAACGTTTTTTATAGTATCAAGAAGTTTCTTATTTTTAAACCTCTCCCAGTTATGAACTATAATGTTTTTGGGAGCAAGTGTTATCAGAGAACTAACCAAAAGATCGTCATGGCTTATATCCGCCTCAGACAACTCAGTTACAAACTCCTGAATACATTCATTGGTTATTTCATGCTTTTTTTCATCTAAAAGCATGTAGTTATCATCATACTCCATAACAACATGAACAACATTGAATTTGGAATCCTGTATTTCAACGAAATATTTCAAAAGCCTTATAAACTCCTTGTATTCACGTTCAATTAAAAAATCATCAACTGCATTATCAATAATTTCTTCCAGCTCTTTGTTATAATCTTTTAATCTGAAATTTACAAATCCGTCAAGTATAATACTATTAGAACCTTCAAAGTATTCTAATAACTTCTTTACAATGAGATTCCTTCTGCGTATTTGAAAAAGTGTATTAAAAAAAACCTTGTCATCATTTCTAATAATCTTTTTACATATTTCCAATATTTCCCGTTTGTCCCCAGAATTAAAATAACCATAGTTGCTGTTTATTATTCTGATTAGAAGACGTTCCTCGTACTGCTGTATTATATAATCCGCAAGTGCATTGGATATGTGGTATTTTAACAGCTCATACTGACTTGTTTTTTTTGAAAACAGTCCCTCCTCCTCCAAATTACATAGGACGGAAGTTGCACCTTCAATATCAACCATTTTTATTGAGTAATTAATTCTTTTTTCCTTTAACTGCTGAAGTTCTTTATCTATATGCTGTATAACGTTTTCTGCGCTATCATTAACTCCGATTGAGAGGTATTGATACTGCATCAACTTCACTTCCCTTCGTGTGTAGTATATGTTTTCGTATAATGTTGTATTCAATTGGCGTTTAACAGTTTATTCTAAGTTATGTTACATTATATGCATCGCATATTTTATAGGTACTACACACATTAAGATTATTTGTATGGTAACTATTCCTGAGTAACGGGAATGATTGTCCCTAAATCAATCAAATGTTCATCTTTAATAATAACCATGTCCACAGCTTTTAAACTTAAAAAATCATTTATTTCTTTATAATTTTTGTGAAGTGCTATATCCCCCGTAAAAAGAAGTTTATTTTTTGCTATCAGTCCCGTTGCTCCTCCGATAAATCCCATGTCAAAAGGTTCAAGCTTAATAGATATATCCGGCTCAATTAAAAGCACATCCAGTCCCGCTCCTGCTGCTTTCCTGTAAATCTCCCGGTCTGAGGTTATAACGCTTTTACTGTCAACAACACAGGTAAGACACTTGGAGTACCCCTGTTTTACATGTATAAGGTTGATTTCCTTTTCCTCCAGCAGCTTTTTGACAACAGGATCAGTGTATTTAGTATTGTGAAATGCATAACTTCCCACCCTTGCAACATTGTAAGCAATAGTTCCCGGATACTTGTTTTGAAGGAAAGTTTCTCCCTTTATCATTTCAAAACCTTTTTTGCAAAGAGATTCTATTATTTGTAACGGCGTGTTAGGTGCATATACAATAATATTTCCCGAGATATGGTGAAACATAATATCAGGATGGCATGCTACGGCAGGATAAACGTCAGGATGAGCAAATATCGGGATTATCTCTATATTTCTATTTTTTAATTCATCAATCAGTTTTTTGGGAGCTCTCATATCCAATAAAACGCAGGAAACATTTCCCTCCGGCAGGTTAGGTATTTTAACAGTTTTCATATTTTTTCCTCTTATGCACTTTTCTATCAAGTTAAATTTTAGTATCACACATATTTTTAATATTTCATATTATACTAAAGAAAGAATCTTGAAAATCAAAAATCTTCATATTCCAGTACTAACTGTTCTGCGAAAGCGGACAGTTATTCAAATACACCGCATTTCCAAAAACGGAGATGCGGTTATTTTATTTATGGTATCTTTTTTCCACTGAATAAAATCTGTTTATTTAATAATAATATAGAACTGTAACAGAATCTAATTAAATTTTAAAAAAGAAGGGAGTTGGTAATATGAGAACACCATTGGATAGAGTTGCATTAGTACTCATTATAATCGGAGCTCTTAACTGGCTTTCTGTAGGGTTATTCCGCTATGATCTTGTAAGTGCAATTTTTGGACACGCTTCACTAATTACAAGAGCAATTTTTGTTATTGTCGGTATTGCTGGACTGTACAGTATAAGTCTTCTTTTCAGAGAAAGTGATCAGGCTGTACGGCAGCAATAAACAAACTAAGTGGCGTACTTGCGCCACTTAGTTTTGGGAAGAGACAGCAAGTAGACATAAATTTCCGTTATATTTTAAGTAATATTGCAAATTATATTAGTACACCGGTAAATCACAGGTGAAAATCACAAAGGAGGAATTTAATTATGGCTAATAACAATAGTAATAACAGACCTTCAGGATTTGAAAATTTGAAATATGAAATAGCTTCTCAGGTTGGTGTAAACCTCAAAGAGGGCTATAATGGTGATTTAACTTCAAGAGAAGCTGGTAAAGTCGGTGGAAATATCACTAAAAGAGTATTCCAGGTATTCAGGGATCAACACCAGAATCAGTAAGAATGAATTTTATGCTGAGTAATAAATAAATAAAAGGATGCACGTCTTTTCTGACGTGCATCCTTTTATTTTAAAATTAACACTATAGTACTTTATTACTTGATAATCTTTATATATAATTTATATAAGTTAGTACATCACTTTTGCACAGAAAAAATCTGCGAAAGTTTCTATGTATTTCCAAATATAAACGATAAGGAAACAACACTATGACAGACTTTAAATCCATTTTGTCCAAGAAAATAACCAGGAGAGTTCTTATCCTTGCAGCATTCGCACTTCTGATATACCTCTTGCGGGGTATGGCGAACATGTTTCTGCTGACCTTCATATTTGCATATCTGGGGTATACAGCACAAAGCTATGTATTTAAACGGACTAAAATCATTAATTCAAGACTGCTGAAAGCAATTATAATAACCTTTTATCTTGTGGCTTTAACATTGGCTGTTCTGGTACTTTACAAGTATATTCCCGTAATTATATCGGAGCTTAAAACCCTCATAGTGCAAGTAACAACCTTTTATAATATGACTTACGAAAACGAGACTCTGAACTATATTATTTCATTATCAAAAGAAATCAAGATTTCTTCCTATATACGGGATAATTTTGAAGTTCTCTACAAATCAATTTCAAATATAGGTAAAATAGGATTTGACTTTTTTATGGCAATTGTACTAAGCCTGTTCTTTATATTGGAGAAAAACAGAATTGTCAGATTTACATCAGGCTTTAAAAACAGCAAACTGTCTGTAGTTTATGATGAGCTTTCATTCTTCGGACGTAAATTTCTCCAGTCTTTTGGAAAGGTAATTCAGACTCAGATAACTATTTCATTTATAAATGCCATTTTATCCATGATAATGCTTTATATACTCAAGTTTCCTCAGATTTTCGGACTTGGATTTATGATTTTTGTTCTTGGACTGGTACCTGTGGCTGGCGTCGTAATATCACTTCTTCCCCTTGCCATGATAGCACTTAGAATCGGCGGGCCTACAATGATTCTTTATGTTTTGGTACTGGTTATAATACTCCATGCTCTTGAAAGCTATATTCTTAACCCCAAGCTCATGTCCCAAAAAACAAAACTGCCTGTGTTCTATACATTTGTGGTATTAATAGTTTCAGAGCATATACTTGGAATATGGGGGCTTATTATAGGTATTCCGATTTTTATATTTATACTTGATGTTCTGGAAGTTAAAAATCCTGATGCCACATCCTCTACATCGGATTCAAACAACAATTAATGGGGTATACTTTCCTTATTATATAAAAAAACAATAGGAGGCAATACAATGGCAAAATACAATGTTATGTCTGTTCTGACAAATAAAAGAGTACAAAATGTAAATCTAATGCAAAATGTTCTTACTGAGTCCGGCTGTATAATTAAAACCCGACTTGGAATACATGATGCAAGCGAAGACAACTGTTCAAATGAGGGCCTTATAATACTTCATCTGACAGGCTCTGATGATGAAATAGAGAGGCTGGAAAGCAAATTAAATGAAATTCCGGGCGTAAAAGCCAAAAACAATCTGCTAAGCTCGGAAGATGCATAGTTTAATTTATTCTATCAGGGGGGAAATTCGGTGGCTGAACCTAAACGCTGCAAAGAGTGTAACTGCACCTTCCAATATGTAACCAGTGAACAATTATGTTTGAGCTGCAGTCAGAAAAACGAGTCAGAATTTCGGAGGATTAAAGAATTTTTAAAGGACAATCCAAAGTCATCGGTCAGTATGGTAGCAACTTCTCTCGAAATAAACGTATCCCATATACAAAAGTATATTGATGAAGGAAGATTGGAAATTGTAGATAAGTAACAGGAAATTTCAGGTATAATGTTACTAATAGCTTGGGTACATTTAGCCGATAAATAAAATGAAAACACAATTATTTTAAGGGGTGCCAATATGGATATTTTTGAACTTATTGCATATCTCAAGGAAACCGAAGGCTACATAGAGTATTCTTTTTATAAACATTCATCTGAAATCATGAATGCTATTTCCAACAAAGGTATAGATGAAGTATTAAATATTATTTCCATGAGAGAAATTAAAAAAGGTGCGTATGAATGTGTTACCACATGGGAAGTTGATAACAATTCCTGCTTTAGCAAAACTGTAATCATTGATTTATCCAACGAAATGCTTTATATTACAGAAACTCTGGACGGTGCCGACAGCCAGTCAGCCAAAGCAGATTTGGTTTCAGATTTTGATGTGCTGAAGGAATACTCTGAAATTATAGATTTCATGAAGACCAAACAATTAAACAGCATTGAAAAAGAGTTGCTTACAAAAGTCGTTGCTGCATTTTTTAAATAATACATAAAGAACCTTCAAGCTCCCTCTATAGGGAGCTTTTCCTTTTTGCAATCTTTTTGCATTTATTCAGGTTGTCTTTCATTGTCTGTGTCATAAGTTTAAAATCAAAGCTTTACAAGTTAAGGTATAATTGTCTGAAACATACACTTTCAAAAAAGTGTTTTTCGTACCCTGATATGTTAAAATGGTTCTGATGAGGTGATAAAATGATTTCTGCCATTCAAAATATAGACACATTTATATTGAACTTTATACAAAACAATCTGCACTCAACTTTTATGGATAGAATCATGCCGGTAGTTACTTTTCTGGGCAACAACGGTATGGTTTGGATTGTTATTGCTATTTTACTTGTAATTTCAAAAAAATATAGAACAACAGGCCTTATGCTTATAGGTGCATTAGTAATCTGCCTGATTATAGGTAACCTTACCTTAAAGCCTGTTATTGCGAGGGCACGCCCCTGTTGGGTTAACACAAGTGTACATTTGCTGGTGTCATCCCCAAAGGATTACTCTTTTCCTTCAGGGCATACCATGTCTTCCTTTGCAGCCGCTGTTGTTCTTTTCTTGAGAAACAAAAAGTTGGGAATATGGGCCTTAATTGTGGCGGCTTTGATTTCCTTTTCAAGGCTTTATCTCTATGTTCATTATCCTTCCGATGTAGCTGCCGGCTTGATTCTGGGAATTGCAGCTGCTTATTTGTCTGTTAATGCCTTACCCATAATACGAAATATGTTCAACAAAATAGTCAGAACCCGGCCATAAGGCCGGGCTCTTGGTTTATTTCGGGGTAACTTCCTTTTCTATTTGATTTTCCACATTGATGGAAACCTGACTTTTGCTACTTTCTGCTTTTGCCAAAGAAGGGCTTGCTGCAGGGATTATGGCAGTTATAGGCAAAACGGGAATAAATACCGGAGTATTTCCACTGCCATCAGACAGTACAATTATTCCGTATTCATTTTTATATATTGTCCCTGTAGCATGTACATTTGAACCTGTATATATATCAACATCAGTTTTACTGTTTAAATATTCATAATATGTCGTTACAATATCCGTATCGTATCCTGGGGTGAAAGTAGGTACCGGCAGATATGTAAAAGAAGGACTGTATACTGTACCATCCCCGGTGTATATAGCTGTAATGGAATTAAGGGGAATTGTTTGCTCTTGTCCGTTGTCCATTACTATGAATAATGCTCCGTTTTTTGCAACAGGAGAAGCAAACAGCTGATAAGGTGTACCTGTTATGGAAGAAGCAGTTAATCCTTTAGTAAACACAGTTACCGTATTGGTAGGATAGAAGATTATAATCTGCTGTATTATGTGTGCCAGCTGTGAATAACAGAAGTTTGTTGCTGAATTTTCTGACGGAGTGCCGGTATATGTAAGCATTAGTTTGGGAAAGTATGGCTCCCATGAGATATTATCCGTGCCAAACTGAACAACAGTAGTCCCGTCAGAATTGGTTAATGCTAAGCCATTGTTTGCTACGGTTCCGTTGAGCCAACTGTTTACCAGAGCTGTTATGTCTATCTCAACTGTTTTGTAAAGGTCGTTTGTGGTAACATTGACCTGTGATTGCGTAGGTGTATAAGCCGGCTGTGTATTATAGGTCACTGCTGTTCTGTTGAAAGGTTCCATTACTGTATTTACAACAACGGTACTGGGATTGGTACCGCTTTTTACAATAACAGCCAACTGAAGCACAGCACTGTCGACAAAATTTACGGGCAACGACGGCAATGCTATTTGCATCAGACTTATACAGTTCTGGTACTGTGTGTCCGTACCTGAATAAATGGTGGGATATACCGAGAAGTTAATAGTCGGCTGTGCAGAAGACACAAATGTCGTGCTTGGAATATCCACTACAACGGTTGACATAATACGATCCCTTCTTTCATATTTGTTGTATTACTTACATAATATGATTAAAAGAATACTATTATGAGTATTATTTTTCTTTTCCTGTTTTCTTAAAGGTATTTTCGATCTCCTTAACCGCCTGTTCCTTGGTATAAGTTTTCGCAATATATCCTTGCATTATCTCTCCAAACTTCTGATGCAAATCGTCTTTTACATAGTTTATATACATATCTCCAACCATATTGTCCTTTTTATAGGTCTCAAACTCCTTCGCAATCTGCATTTTCGACATATCTGCGCCATTTACAGGCGGCATTACCTTGGCAATTTTAGAAAACCACTTCTTACCGTAGTCAGAAGTAAAAAGCCAGTTATACAAATCCAAAACCTCAGACAATGCCGGTGAATCCTTATATATCCTCGTAGCCTGCTCGGTTCCCGCCACAATAAATGCATTTGAGGTTTTATCATCTACCGGATACCCTGTAACTCCCAGCTTCATTTTGGGATTAATATTTAAAATATCGGATTCAGCCCATGAACCCTGTCCTATAATCATAGCTGCCTTTCCCATGGCAAAGTCAGCCAGTTCTGCTGCAAGGTCTGTTTCGAGAGGTTTTATGTCTCCATACTTTACTGTTAAATCAATAAATTTGAAGAAATTATCATTAATAAAGGGATACGTTTCAAATTTATCTTTCCCGGAAGTAAAATTCTTCACAAGCCCTTCAACGTCATCAGGCTTTGAAGCATCTATGAAATGCATGAAAACATGCCTGAACACCCATACCTCCTTATATCCCGTTGAAAAAGGCTGTATACCCTTAGATTTCAACTTCTGAGCCGCAGCTTCAAGCTCAACCAATGTTTTTGGTACAGGTATCTTGTTCTTATCAAACAAATCCTTGTTGTATACCAAGCCGTACACATTTTCCTTGATAGGAAAGCCATAAACCTTTCCTTTATAGGACATATTCATTCTTACCTCGTCTGTCATGGCTTTTGCAAGGGGTTGTCCTGTAAGGTCATAGGAGTATTTTGCGTATTCCTTGATTTCACTTCCTGCGGAAGTTGTAAAAACATCCGGCATATCACCTGACTTAATCTTTGTTTTAAGCATTTGAGAATAATCCGACTGAACTGTTTTTAAGTTTACTGTTAAGTTTGGTTTGTTCTTTTTGTATTCCTTAAGATACTCATTAATTGCATCAACATACTCCGGATTATTAACAAAAATGTTGATATCCGCTGATTTTGTATTGGATGCCTTTGATGTTTTTGAGGAAGTACCTTGTGAAGGCATCTTAGGCGACGGTTCCTCCTTCTTACATCCTGCCATCATACTTACAGCCAGAACAAAAGCCAATATTAAAGACAACAATCTCTTTTTCATCGGTATTTCTCCTTTTTTATCCCTTTATCAAGTTTAATATTATCAACATTATGGATTTTTATGCAGTAAAAGGGGGTTGTTATAGTATTTTTTGCCCATATAAAGCCACTGATGTGGTAAAATACATATAAATTAATAATAAAAGAACATCAAATATTTTTCGGGAGGTCGTATGCAAACTTTTAAAAAATTTATCAGGTTTTATAAACCTTATAAAAACTGTTCTTCGTTGATATGCTCTGTGCTCTTATTGCCTCTGCCATAGACCTTGCTTTCCCACAGATATTGAATCTGCTGACAAAAGGTGTATTCACAGGTAGCTCTGCTCATATACTACGGTCACTGTGGATTATCGGGACAGGGTTAATCGTAATGTATATAGTCAGGTATTACTGTCAATATTTTATAACCTCTTGGGGGCACATAATGGGTGCTCGTATGGAAAGCGACATGAGGCAAGAATTATTTGACCACTATCAAAAGCTGTCTTTTTCATACTATGATAAAAATAATACGGGAGAAATGATGTCAAAGCTCATTTCTGATTTATTTGATATAACCGAGCTGGCCCATCACGGCCCTGAAAATTTTTTCATATCTGCTATAAAGATAATAGGTTCGTTTATACTTCTGTCAATGATTAATGTCCCGATGACGCTGATTTTGCTTGTTATTACGTTAGTAATGGGTATTTTCAGCCTCTTCAAAAACAGAAAAATGCGTTCCGTATTCTTTGATAACAGAAAAAAGATTGCAACCGTAAATACACGTTTGCAGGACAGCCTTTCAGGAATCAGAGTTGTTCAATCCTTTGCAAATGAAGAAATCGAAAGGGACAAATTTGGAGAAAGTAATCTGAAATTTCTGGATTCCAAAAAAGACAGCTATCTTATAATGGGAAGCTTTCATGCCGGAAACTCCTTCTTCCAAGGGCTCCTATACGCGGTAGTACTTGTCAGTGGAGGTTTCTTTATAGCCAAAGGTACTCTGAGAGCAGCAGACCTTGCTATTTATGCACTATATATAGGTATTTTCCTTAATCCCCTTGATGTCCTCATAAACTTTACTGAAGCCTTTCAGAAAGGATTTTCAGGCTTCAGGCGTTTTCTTGATGTAGTGGAGACCAAGCCTGAGATAGTGGACAGAAAAGGTGCAAAACCTTTAGTTAACCCACGGGGGGATATCAGCTACAATAATGTATCCTTCAGGTATGAGAAGGACTCAGAGGTGCTGGATAATGTAAACATATCCATAAATGCAGGAAAAACCGTGGCTTTTGTAGGGCCTTCCGGTGGAGGAAAAACTACTTTATGCTCTCTTCTCCCAAGGTTTTACGATGTTACCGAAGGACAAATTACAATCGACGGTAAAGACATCAGGGATGTAACTCTTAAGTCACTTAGGAATTGTATCGGAATTGTTCAGCAGGATGTATATTTATTTGTAGGAAGCATCCGCGAAAACATTGCATACGGTAAACCGGGTGCATCTGATGAAGAAATAATCCAGGCTGCCCAAAATGCCAATATACATGACTTTGTCATGAGCCTTGAGGATGGATATGATACCTATGTGGGAGAACGTGGTACACGCCTTTCAGGGGGACAGAAGCAGAGAATAGCCATTGCCCGTGTATTCTTAAAGAATCCGCCTATTCTTATTCTGGACGAAGCCACCTCTGCGCTGGATAATGAAAGCGAGCGCCATATACAGGTTTCACTTGAACATCTTGCAAAGAACCGTACAACAATAGTAATAGCTCACAGACTTAGTACAATCCGTAATGCCGATGAAATAATAGTTATAGACCAAAGTGGAATTCAGGAAAGAGGTACTCATGATACTTTGCTAAAACAGGACGGCTTGTATGCTAAGTATTATAATATGCAATTCGAAGGCATAAACGATTAAGTTACTCAAAAAGGCTGTAGAACCCACCAAAGTGGATTTTACAGCCTTTTATCATGTGGAGGATGCAAGCCTCTTCTCACCGGTAATATCCTGTATTGGCTTGATATCCTGTGTAACCTCAATAGTTCCCAGATATTCACCTTTTGCATTTCTAACTGCAAAATACCGGATATACGCAAATTTGTCTCCCATCCTTATCCAGAAGTCCTCATGATCCTTCTTACCGGAGCTGAGATCCTCTACAATTTTTTCTACAATATGAACACTTGCCGGTGGATGACAGTTTTTCACTTCCCTGCCTATGATGGCCTTTGTTCTTGCAAATATCCTTTCCTTACCTTGTGTAAAGTATTTTACGATACCATCCTTGTCTACAAAGGTCATATCCAACGGAAGTGTATTCAAAACTGCATTAATTTCATCGGGAGACATAATTCCCGCATCAAACTTTATATAGCCGTTATTTGAAGGCTCCTCACCTTCTTTTTCAACCTTTTTTTCCACGTTCACCCTAACCGGCTTCCATTTAATAACATTATCTAAAAGACAGTAACCGATTTCACTGCTGCCCTCTTCAATAATGAACCATTCGTCTTCAGACAATGTTTCCATAACCATTGGAAAAAGTATATTCTCTTCCTTGAAAATCATCTCTTTTACTCTTACTGCCGTCTCTTCCGCCTTGTCTGCCAACTGCTCCCTGTTCACGCTGCTGTAGTCTGACAAAAGTGCCTTTACATCCTTTAATGCATCTCGTATTTCGTCATCAACTCCCCACATTACCTTTGGAGGTGCTGTGATTTGGTACTTCTCCATAAACGGAAACAAAAGATTCTCTTTTCTTGAATAGTGCTTGTCTATTTCCCAAAGATTTTCAAAGTCATTTCTGAGATTCTGTATATTCTCATGTGTATCCTGACTTCGGAACTTTTCAATGTCAGTCTTGATTTTATCAATCAAAATTTCTATTTTTTTATTCTCAAGCCTAAAGGTGTGGACAGGGTGTCCCGGCACATCCTCCGGCTTTTGGGGCCTGTGAATTTCTTCGATTGAACCCTTAAAAACTGCCGCATGAACATCACAAAGCCTTTGTACCTCTTCCACAGGCATTCCGTCCATCATAAGAGAATGTTCCATTTCAGATATTTCAGTAGGAGAAACTCCTTCGATAAGCTTTTCAAACCGCTCTTTGACTTCATCTACACTTTTACCGCTGTGCAATTCTGAAATAAGTTCTTTTAAAACCTTTTGCCTGTATTCCCTGTTATTGATTACTTCGCTCATAAATACCAACCTTTCACTCTTTAATGCTAAAGCCCTTTCCTGCAAGTGTTTCTTTAAGTTTTTGCAACTCTATACCCTTCATAGCAGCTCCCTTGGGTATTGTCATAATACGCCCTGCAGTATTTAACATACCCGGTGCAGCAATATTCTCAAATCCCATTTCCTTAAGAACAACTATCATTTCCGGAAATTCCTTGCAGATATCATGTACGGATTTTGATAAATCAAGTACTTTTGACATAATAAGCACCTACTTCCATTCTATAAAAACCATTAATATGTATTCATTATTTCCATATTTATACATTATTATTAATGTTCGCGAAAATAAAAACAGCCGTTAAAAGCAAATCTCAGATTGCTTTTAGCGGCCTCTATCCTTTAAGGATTAAAGACATACCTTTTGTTTTGTTTCTCCTTCAATTTTTCCAATACCGTAACCGTAGCAAAAAGATTGGTACATACTTGTTACTATTAATGAATGCAGGCACTCTCTTTCTTCTTCATTAAGACCCATATCCATTGTCCGCATAAAATTTCTGGTTTTATCCCGGGCAATAAGCTTTATAGCCTCTCTCGTACCTGCCAGATCCTTTTCAAGTTTTTCTTTTCCCTGATGCAGGTAATCTTTTATGATGGTTTCAAATGTTTGTGATGGTTGCACCTTGTTAGTATCTGCCATTTTAGCCTCCATGTCTCAATACCTCAGATAGCGGTACTTTTGTAATATTTAATAATATTACTAAGTGTTTCCATGACATGGATTTCCTATACATTGGCTTCATCCGATACTACGCTTTTAATAATCTTCTTTACGCTTTTTTCGAATTTTGTCCTTGCCAGCATTACCTGATGGGCACAGCCGACGCATTTTATCCTGAAATCAGCTCCGGTACGAATTATCTCCCATTGCTTACTGCCACAGGGATGCTGTTTTTTCATTTCAACTATATCTCCAACTGAAAATTTATCAGGCATAGTTCCATTATTCCTTTCATTCCGGCCTTATGAGTCGCGTTCTGTCAAAAAACTCAAGCCCGTTTTTCTCAAACTCTTCCTTTATTTTAAGACGTATGTGCCGTTCAATCTCCCACTGTTCATTTGGAAGTGTACGTGCCGTAATCCTCAGATTCATGCTTTGTTCACCAAGACTGGTTATTCCCAGTACGGTCGGGTCTTCTGTAAATTTGTCAAATTCCTCTTTAACCTCATCACATATCTTTCTTGCAATTTCAGTAACCTTAGCCATATTGGTTGAATATGCTATTGGAATATCCACAATAACCAGTTTATTGTCTCTGGTATGGTTAATAACCTTTCTTATTTCGCCGTTGGGGATAATATACAAATCTCCGGTAAAATTTTTCAGCCTCGTAACTCTAAGCTCCATATGTTCAACGGTACCCGTGAGACCTTCAATAGTTACCGTATCCCCGACAGCGTACTGATCCTCAAGAAGAATAAAAAACCCAGAAATTGTATCCTTCACAAGACTCTGGGCGCCGAATCCCAAAGCGACGCCTCCTACACCTGCTGCAGCCAGTATTGCCTTAAGGTCAAGTATCCCTGATAATATTGTGAGTAACGCTCCTATATATACAGTATATTTGAATATGCTTATAGTCAACGTTGATATAGTGTCGATTCTTTTATCATTAATCTTAAACTTTAATTCCTTTTGTTTATCAAAAAGCTTCTTTATTATTACCCTGCCGATTTTTACTAAAACGAATGAAACTATGAGGACCACTACTGTTTTAAGTACTATCATGGCAGGGCCGTAAAAATCTCCAAGCAGATTTTGAAGCCTTTTTTCTACAGTACCAAGCAATTCTTTTCCTCCGTTTCCTTGTTTTAAGTTAGAATTTATAAGTAAGTTCTTCGGACTATTTTAACATACTGAAACAAGCCTTTCAAATAGCTTTAAATGAGTTCTGTCTCTTCTCCACAAATTTTCTGGATGCCACTGCACACTCAGGACGAATTTCTTATTTTCATTACTTATTGCTTCAACAATGCCATCCTGGGAGCAAGCATTTACCGTAAACCCCGGTGCAATTTCACTGATAGCCTGATGATGAAATGAATTAACCTTGAGGCTGTCTCTGCCAAAAACATTGTATAAGCAAGATGGTTTGTATATATTAACATCGTGTATCTGAAACCATCTTGGAGCCTGCTGACTGTGCTTTAACAATGTGCTTCCGTCGCTGCACTCGGAGTATATGTCCTGGTAAATGCTTCCACCCGCTGCAATATTCATTATCTGACAGCCTCTGCAAATACCAAGAATAGGTTTATCCATAGCTATAGCCTGTTGCGTGAGAAAAATCTCCATGCTGTCCCGGATTGGTGAAATTTCGTTTGCATATGGCATATTACCTTTACCAAAATATGACGCATCGATATCCGGGCCTCCTGAAAGAATAAATCCACTGCATATATCCAGGTACTCAACCCATGCACTTTTTTCTTCAGTTACAGGGATTATAACGGGTAAACCACCGCATTGAATAATTGCCTCATAATAATCATCCTTCAAAGTACTGATATTTTTGTCATAATCAAATGCAGCAGTAATTCCAATTATAGGCTTGCCCTTATACATTTTTTCATCCCCCATCTTGATATTTTAATTTTCTGTCGGCGAATAAAAACGGTCTTCCTCTGACTATAGGGAAAACCGTTTCTCTCCAGCTTACGTTTTTTATTGTAAATATGCTTTATTGTTTCTCAAACATGTCCTTGCCTACTCCGCAAAGTGGACAAACCCAATCCTCAGGTATATCTTCAAAAGCTGTTCCCGGTGCAATTCCACCATCGGGGTCTCCTTCTTCAGGGTCATAAACATACCCGCATACTGTACAAACGTATTTATCCATAGTTACCCTCCTAATTTAATCCGAGCCCAAAAAAGAGATTCTGGCTCATCGTATTGTAATTACTACAATATATATTCCCAAATTTTATCTCGCATAACACCTTTTTTTAAAATTTCTTTCAATTTTTAGAGCCCTTTGGTGTTTAGTCGGTTTATACTTCTGGGTATCCACAAAATCTCTTATTTCTGGAGCCTCCGTATTTTGGGAAATCAAATGTTGTATTTCATTATACATATAGCATTTAAGATTTTCAAGCCTTACTCTGATATCATCACCGCTACTCATAAAAGCACACCTCTGTCCCCTGCTCTTAATATTCGCCAAGCAGTACTATGTATTTATTTTTAAAAAGATTCTTAAGGGCAACTCCCAAGAATCTTCTTAATAACTAATACATTATATGCAATTAATGAGCAAACAGGCACTTAAATTCTTCGATTTCGGGTTACTATTAAAATTCCTCCCAATATGAGTATAATCGGTACAAGGTAGGTTCTAAGTACCCATGAACTTCCCAGAGAGAAAGTAAAGAAAATAAGTGATAAGCCTCCCAGAATAAATACAGGAATCAAAAGTCCTTTTTCTCTTGTACCGAAAAGGTAAAGTTCAAAGAGTCCTACTGCAACTGCAAGTATAAAGCCCGGCCACATAAAGGACCACAAGTCAAACAGCATTGAAATCTGACAAGTAAGACCTGTTACAAATAAAATGCCTCCCGGTACCAACAAGCCTGCATCCGGTGCTTTTGCCGTAAAATATGCGTAATGGAAAACTACCCCGGGAATTATGAGGAACATAGGCCAGAAATGTGCAAAAAGAAAACCTATATCAAAAATATCAAAATAAATCTCAAATATACCGAAATTACTCAGTAGAAAAAGTACCCCTAATATTATAAGTACCAACCCTACAATCATGGTACCTCTGTGCCTGTTATTCATAAAAATCCTCCTTAAAAGTCCTTAAATAACATATATAAGAATGTTAATCCGGCTGTCTTGTTCTTATATACTATTATAAGTATAAACTTTTAAAAAGTCTGAATTAGAATAAAATAAATTATCTATGCCTCTTCTACTCTTATAGAGCCTTTCTCTGAAAGCATATCTTCCCTTGAAACCTTCCACATAACATACTTCAATCCGGTTGCAACAATATCCGCTATCTTCATTACCGTCCCAAGTCTGGTATTCTGAAGAATCATAAATTCCATAAATCCTCCGGCATTAACAATTCCCGTGACATGCATGTGTCCCACCGGCTGCAATTCCTTGTTCAATGCAGAACCAGGTCTTATAGAACCCTTTCCTACAGAAATAAAGCCAACATGATCTGCCCTTCCCAGTGACGCATCAACAGCAATTAGAAAAGGTTTTTCATATCTTTTGTATATACTTTCAATTGTCTCCTGAAGATTCTTTGCGTGAACCGGGCTTTCCAAGTCACCATAAACGTATACATTACTATAATTCATTCCTCTCAGTTTGTACCCGACAATGGGCCCAAGGCTGTCTCCGGTTGACCTGTCTGTTCCGATACATATAATAACAATTTCCCGGTATCCTTCTGTTTTACAGTTTGTTAAAGTCTGGTACAGAGCATCTGAGAAAGACAAAATTGCAGTTGCATTATTAGAGTCAATATATTTTAAATTTTTAACTACGCTGCCTGAATTCATACAGCTACCACCATCTAATCCCTTCTATATGATTTATTAAGTAGTATTGACAAGAATAAGATTAAATAGTACGTTCTTAACAAACTATGTTAAAATATATGTAAATATAAAAAAAGTATGTTTTCAGTGACATACGAAAGGTTGATACTTATTGTCAAATAAAATTGTTAAAGAATTTGCATCATCAGAATCAAATTTCATAGAAGATATAATAGATGGAATGCAGGATTGGGTCAGAGTCATAGATAGAGACGGCAAAGTTTTATTTGTCAATAAACCAATGCGTGAGGGTCTGGGCTATGATGCTGTGGGCAGAAAGTGCTTTGAGGTTCTTGGCCGTTCCTCCCCTTGCCCAAATTGTATATCAAGCCTCAGAGGTGAAAACCTTCCTAATTCTAAGGAAGAAGCAATAAACGGACGTGTTTTTTCAGTCACAAGCTCTCCTCTGAAAAGTTTTCAATCAAATAACGTGGAAGCTGTTATTGAAGTGCTCCATGATATAACTGAACTCAAGGCGTTAAGTCAGGAACTGGAAAGGCAGAACGAACAGCTTAAAGAGGATCTCTCCATAGCAAGGAAACTGCAATGCAGTCTTCTCCCAAAACAGCAGTCTGTTGGAGAAAAGATAAATTTCAGCTATATTTATAAACCCTGCGAAATGATTGGCGGTGATTTCCTTGATATTTTTGAAATTGACGAAGATCACGTAGGTATTTATATCGCTGACGTATCCGGTCACGGAGTAGCAGCGTCCATGCTTACAATGTTTTTACGTGCTGCTATAGACAAGTCCTCTCTTTCACCGTCAAAGGTGCTGACTCAACTCTATCACGACTTTAATAAGAACGGTTTTGACGACGAGCTTTATATTTCCGTATTTTATGGAATTATAAATATTTCAGATTATAGTTTTTCTTACTCAAATGCGGGATTAAACGTTTCACCAATTTTATTTTCAGGAGACGACTTCAAGCTGCTGAGAATCGGAGGAATACCAATCAGCAACTGGGTAGATAATCCTGAATATACTGAAGCAACACAAAAACTTAATCCAAAGGACAGATTGTTGTTCTACACAGATGGAATAATTGAGATCAAAAACAAGTCCAGTGAGCAGTTTGGGGAAGACAGAATTGTTGAGCATTTTTTAAGGAAAGACTTAAAACCCTCAAGTATAATATCAAAGCTTGTAGACAAGGCTTTGTCCTTCTCAGGCAGCAGTATACACGATATTATGGATGATATCACAATAGCTTTACTGGAAATGAAATAAATATTGTTTATATTTGTTATAATTAAATAGAAGACTTAAAAACATTATTAAGGAAGTGTATTTAGTGAGTATCAATGATATTGCACAAAAACTGGAAAATTTTAAAAATATGGGCTATATAATACCCCATAAATCCTTATTAAAAAATTCACAGCAGATTGAAGGTATCCGTAAAAGCGGTGAGATTACTACTCAGATACTTGATTTATTGGAGAAGGAAGTTAAGCCCGGAATAACTACTGCAGAAATAGATAAAATGGTGTATGAGTACACAGTTGCACAAAATGCAATTCCTGCACCACTGAATTACAACGGATTTCCCAAAAGCGTATGTACTTCTATAAACAATGTTGTCTGCCACGGAATTCCCAATGATAAAACCGTTCTCAAATCAGGAGATATTGTCAACATTGATGTATCTACCATATTAGACGGATATTTTTCAGATGCAAGCAGAATGTATATGATTGGCGATGTTTCACCCAATGCAAGGAAGCTTGTAGAGGTAACAAAAGAGTGTCTTGATATCGGAACAAAGCAGGTTAAACCTTTCGGTTCAATAAATGATATAGGAAGAGCCATTGAGCCTTTTGCCAATAAAAACGGCTATAGCGTTGTGCGTGATTTAGGCGGCCATGGTGTGGGAGTTCACTTCCATGAGGACCCCCATGTCGATCATTTTCAGAGGAAAGACATGGGATTCCTGATACTTCCCGGTATGGTATTTACAATAGAACCAATGATAAATGAGGGCAGTTATAGAGTCCAGATTGGAAAAGACAATTGGACCGTGACTACAAAAGATGGTTCTTTATCTGCCCAGTGGGAATATACTATTGCTGTTACACAGACGGGTTATGAGATACTTGCACATTAAGCATCCAATCTGCAAGCTCGCTAATTCCTTCACCTGTTTTACATGATACCTCAATAATTTTTGCATTTTCATTTAATGCCTTAACGCCTTTGTAAAAGCTGTCCTTATCAAAGTCGATATAAGGCATTAAATCTGTCTTGTTAAGTACCACAATATCAGCAAGTTCAAACATTGAGGTATATTTGTAAGGCTTGTCATGTCCTTCAGGAACACTGGCAATAACCATTTTTATACCTTCACCAAGATCAAAGGAAGACGGACACACAAGATTTCCTACATTTTCTATAAAAAGGATTGTTCCATCTTTTAGTTGTAGACTCTCTGCAGCAGTCTTTATCATGTTTGCGTCAAGGTGGCATCCTCCGCCGGTATTTATCTGAATAACGGGATTACCGAGCTTGTCTATCTTTTCTGCATCAATAGAAGATGCAATATCACCTTCAACTACAGCAACACTTGCTCTGTCCCCAAACGCTTCTATAAGCTTCATAATAGTACTGGTTTTCCCCGAACCCGGTGAAGCCATTATATTAACAGCCTTTATTCCCTTACCTTTAAAATAATTTCTGTTTTCCTCTGCAAGCCTGTCATTGGCATGCATTATGTTTTTCATTACTTTTATTTCCATAAGTACCTCCAAGTTTTTTCAAAATTCACATTCTAAAGCTCTTTCGGTTGTTCCCCCCTGACGGTTTGCCTGTATCGTTCCTGCTTATAACAGGCAGATGCAGTCTTAGCTTAACGGATATCATTCTGATGGCAAAAATTATGCCTACACACAGATATATGTTTAAACTAAGGCTAATCCGTCCATACATGAAGTAAAACAAAAGAGAGCCTATAATTGACGGTATGGCATATATTTCACTTCTAAATATCAAAGGAATCTCATTAACCATTATATCTCTTAGTATGCCTCCGCCAACCCCGGTTATAACTCCCGCAAAAACAATGCCGAGAAGTGGTAGGCCGTATTCCATGGCCTTATATGTAGCGGTTACGGTGAAAACTCCCAGCCCTACTGCATCAGCCAACACTATAAAGGACATAACCCTGTTAACCATGGTATACAGCAGGCATGTAGCAATCATCGTTGCTGTTATGGCAGCAAAATACCTCCATTGTACAAAAAAAACAGGTACCTCTCTTCCAATAACTATATCCCGTATAATTCCACCGCCGGAGGCCGTTGCCATAGCCAGCACATATATACCGAATAAATCAAGCTTGTTCCTGATTCCTACAAGAACTCCGGATACAGCAAAAGCTACTGTACCTATTATATCAACTATGCTCAAAACCAACATGAAGCTTCCTCTCAGCATAAATTAAAACCCACTCCGGCAGCATATTATACTTTATAATATGAGAATGCTGAAAGAATGTGTTTTTGTTATTCGATTTCAAGACTTTCTATATAAAACTCCCTGCCTACACCAGTTGGCATACCGAGTCCACCACATTTGGGGCAGTCAAAACCTGTGGTGGGCTTTATAAATACCTCGCCACATTCTCTGCACTTAAATTCAGCTTTCACACGTCTGAAAACAAGTTTTGCTCCATGGGCAATGGTGCCTTCGCTCATAATATCAAAATACATTTGTACCGAGTCATCAACTATAGTTGACAAATCTCCTATTACAAGCCGTATTTCCAGTACTTTTGATGCCTCAACCCGTTTCGCTTCATCTAAAACAAGCTTTAGCAATGACTGGGTTACCGCATATTCATGCACGTCCATAACCTCCGTGTCTCAATATATGTTTTATCACATAATATTATATCCACAAACACTAAAATTCAGAGGATGCCTTATCTTCCTCTGAATTTTAAGTAGTATATATAAATTCACTTATTAATAACCTAAGCTGTAACCTTGCCGTTATCGCTTTCAACTTCCTTTGGAGGCTGAACGGCTTTGTAATTTTCTTTTTTGCTTTGTGCAGTTTTATGCTCAGGGCTTGCTACAATACATTTCTTTGGACAAGCTTCAACACATGCATTGCATATTACGCACTTAAACTGATTAATCTCCCAGGACTTTTCAGCTTTATTTACCACTATGGCATTAGCCGGACATTTTCTCTGGCAAATTCCGCAGAAAATACATTTATCTATTTCAATACCTTCAATCTGACCTCTGGAATCCTTGAATGGTTCTCTTTTTTCAAAAGGATACATTCTGGTTGCAGGCTTTGACGCAAGATTCTTAAATACATTTTCCATCATCTTAAACATCTCTTATGACCTCCTATCTACCAAATACATTTCTATTATCTCTCGGTACAGGATATACATGGGTCAATGGTAAGAATAAGCATAGGAACATCTGCAAGCTGGCTACCCGGCAACATCTTCAGAAGTGACGGAATATTTGCAAATGTAGGAGTTCTAAGTCTCAATCTATCCAAATTCTTTGTACCATTTCCTCTTAAATAATAGAGAACTTCCCCTCTTGGCTGCTCAACTCTTGAAATTACATCACCCTTTGGCGGGAATCCCTTAAAAGGAACAACATGCTCTCCTTCAGGTATCTTTGCTATAGCCTGTTTTATAAGATCAATAGACTGATAAACCTCTTTGAGTCTTACGTAAGTTCTTGCATAGCAGTCACCATCATTATGAGTAATAGGCTCAAAATCCAATTGTCCGTATGCAGAATATCCTGTGGTTCTCATATCGGTAACAATACCGCTTGCTCTTGCCATAGGTCCTACTGTACAATATTCAATTGCATCAGCTTTCGTGAGGACACCCACTCCAACCAACCTGTGCTTAACTGTATAATTGTTGAGAAATACTGCTTCAACCTGTTCCAAATCATGCTTTATATCATCAACAGTAGCAATAATCTTAGCCATTTGTTCTTTAGTCAGGTCTCTTCTTGTTCCCCCGATTGTATTACATGAAATAACAACCCTGCTTCCGGCTGTTTCTTCCATTATATCCATTACCTTTTCTCTGTCTCTCCATGTCTGCATGAAAAGACTCTCGAAACCAAAGGCATCCGCCAGAAGCCCCAACCAAAGCAAGTGACTGTGCATTCTGTGAAGCTCTGCCCAGATAACTCTCAAAAACTTTGCTCTGTCGGAAATCTCAATATTCATCAATTCTTCGATTCCCTGACAGTAAGCCATTGCATGCATAACACTGCATATACCGCAAACTCTTTCAACAACAAATGTGTTTTGAGTAAACTCTTTTGTTTCAGTTAGCTTTTCAAGCCCTCTGTGAACATACCCAATAGCAGGTATTGCATCTACAATATTTTCATCTTCCATAACTAGCTTGATGTGAAGGGGTTCCGGAAGCACAGGATGCTGTGGCCCAAAAGGAACTATAGTTGAACTCATTATGAATTACCCCCTCTTTTTTCAATAGTTATTTGCTGTCTTAACATTGGTGAACCAAGTTCTTCCTCTGAGAGGAGCATATGCCCGCCGTAATCTACTACAATTCCGGTGATATTAACTCCAAACAGTTCCTTTATCTCATTTTCAACCAGTAAAGCACTGATATAAATTCTGGAAATACTTGGGACTTCTTCGTTCTTCTTAACAGTAATCTTTAAGTTCTTCATTTTATAGTCGATATCAAAATGATATACAATATCTATAGTGTCATCACCGTTATCTACACTAGTTGTAGTAACGAATCTGTATCCATCATACTTGCACTTCTGAACTTCTGCAAGTAGCTGATCACTTGTAATTTCCACCAAATTTTCAATCATTCTATTCTTACCTCCATGAGCCTTGACAGCCCTTATTTAGCTACCTTCTTCATTGCATCAGCCTTTTCGTCAAGTTTACCTATAGCCTGAACTATACCGTCTATAATGGCTTCAGGTCTTGCACAGCAGCCCGGAACAAATACATCAACCGGAATTACGTTTTCAACTCCGCCCAGTACATTGTAACATTCTTTAAAAATACCTCCGGTACAAGCACATGCTCCAATTGCAACGACGCACTTAGGGTCAGGCATTTGATTGTATATATTCTTTAATACAAGTTCGTTTCTCTTATTTACAGAACCGGTTACAAGCAATATGTCAGCATGTTTTGGGTTACCAACATTTATAATACCCAAACGCTCTGCATCATACATTGGAGTGAGGCATGCAAGTGTCTCAATATCACATCCGTTGCAGCTTGTACAGTCGTAATGCATTATCCAGGGTGATTTCTTCCTTGATTTGCTTATTATACCCATACAATTCACCTTTCTTACAGGATAGGCTGCTTGCAAATATCTTTTGTCAGCAAGCAACCTCCAATATATTTAGTAGTTCCTATTAAGGAATCAGATACATCCACACAATATTTACCAAAGCCGCACCGATACCTGCAACCCAAGTAATTTTAACCATCCACTGCCATGTAACTCTGGCACTGATATTATCAATAACTATTTCAAAGAAATAACATACTAATGCTATTAATATACCTACCCATAAAGGTTTAGCAAAAAACAATGAAATTAATCCCATGAGCAGTACCAAATCAATCCAGTCTGTCAATTCCAGCAATGCCAGCTGAGTACCTGAGAACTCGGTAGTTACACCCTTTATCAATTCCTGATGACCATGATGAGAAGTTGCAAAGTCAAAAGGTGACTTTCTCAGCTTTATTGTCAAAACATAAATGAATGCAAGGAACAAAAGAGGCAAACTGTACAACAGAGGTTTGTCGTGGTTGAAAATATCAGAAATCATAAAGCTTCCAGTTACCTTGTACACCCCAACAACCATCAACAGCAAAACAGGTTCATATGCCATCATCTGCATAATTTCCCTCTGAGCACCAATCTTACTGTATGGAGAACGAACACTCATTGCACCCATTATCAGTGATATGCCTGAAAATGCCAGAATAAACATCAGCATTAGCAAATCCTGTTTTAAAACCAGCATAACCAGCGCACCTATTGCAAAGAACAAATGTCCTAAGACATAAACCATTTGAGTCTGGTTAACGGCAATTCCCTGCTTGCCAATCAATTTAAAGAAATCATAGAAAGGCTGAAGCAGTGGAGGCCCAAATCTATTCTGCATTCTTGCAGTAATCTTTCTGTCAATACCAAAAAGTAATCCACCCAAAATCGGAGCAGCTATTATGGCAATAACAGCAGTTAAAATATTGTTTATGCTCATAATCCGATCACCACCCCTAACAAAATTATTATAATTGCACCTGCAGCAAGGTTGAGCCAGAAAGTCAGCTTGTTTTCACCAAAAACAGACTCCATGTAATAGTTTCTAACAACTACCTTCTCAACTTTATCACCGGGGCTGATAAACTCTAACCCTCTTAAATCTTCATCTACATTACTGCCACAAAGATATGGCGGCTTTAATCTTGCAGGCTTGATTTTGTTTGCAATGATAGGTATTGCAACCATCAATATCAAAATCACACCGAAGAATATTATGGAAGCAAACCCTCCATATACAGCCTGATTAACCTTCTCCAACCACACTCCCATACCGGTTCCGGAAAGCATCTCCTTGTCGGCAATATTGAATGCCATTATCTGAGGCTTTACAAACTGGTTATACAAAGGAGCGATTCCTATACTTGCTGCCATTACCAAAACAATTAACACGGACAAAGCAGCTTTGATTGAGAAAGCAAGCTTTTCCATATGATATTTAGGTTTGTAGGACATTGTTAGGATCATACCAATCCACTTTGACCAGAATACAACTGTAAGTGCACTTCCCAATATTATAAATAACAATACCAGCGGGTTGTGTACAGCAGTTTCTATTGCCATCCACTTTGTTATCAAAACACCGAAAGGTGGTAAAAGCATTGAAATCTGACCGATTACTGTAATAACTGTAGTAAATGGCATCTTTTTGAATAAGCCCTGCATATCTTCGATATCACGGCTGCCAATACCAAGCTCGATAGTACCCACGCAAAGGAAGAGCAATCCTTTTGATACAGCATGGAAAATCATAAGCAGAACAGCAGCGGCGAGAGAAATTCTCGTGCCGATTCCTGCACAGCATATTATCAATCCAAGGTTTGCTATTGTTGAATAAGCAAGAACCTTCTTTGCATTACTCTGGCTTATTGCTATGGCTGAGGCAGCTACAAAAGTAAATCCTCCTGCAACAGCAACCAATTGTCCAAGTCTTGTACCTGAGAAAGCAGGAGCGATTCTTACAACCAGATATACGCCCGCCTTAACCATTGTACTTGAGTGAAGCAGTGCAGATACAGGTGTTGGTGCAACCATGGCTCCCAACAGCCAGCTCTGGAATGGGAACTGGGCCGACTTTGTAAAACCTGCTATGCACAGGAGACCAAGTGCTACTGGCATCATTCCAGCAAAAGCGCCCTGCATTCCCGAATTTGATATAGCCTGTATTGAAAGTGTATCCAGACTTGTGTTTACCATTAATATAGCGATGATAAAAGCTACACCGCCCACTGAGTTAATCCACAACGCTCTTAAACCGTTTTTAATGGCTATTTCAGTCCCGTCATGTGATATGAGCAGGAATGAGCAAAGTGTTGTTACCTCCCAGAAGAAATACATCCAGGATAGATTATCCGTCATTACCAATGCGTTCATTGCACCAAGGAATATGAAAAGTATCATAAAGAATCTTGGTTGCCTTGATACTTTCAGGTGCAAGTGATGTTCATGCTCCTTCATGTAGCCAAGTCCGAAAAACGTAACAATCGGACCGATAATTGAAACAAGCATTATCATTATTAATGACAAATGGTCAATTACAAATGCCTGTTCAGGCTCGTTAACCTTGCCGAACGCTCCAGATATCTCAAATAAAACCCAAGGAATAAATTGTAATACTGTTAAAACAAGTACTATTGCTTTTTTATGCTTTATACCTATATACCCGATGTAGCAGAAGAGTAAAAAATCAAGTCCTTTAATCAGCCCACCGACAATCTCGAGTACATGCTCATCCATCTGGAAAACCAGTTTTCCTTCAGGAGAGTTAATCATAAGTGCTATGAAGCCGCCTGCCACTGCAAAAAGCAGCAGAGTAGAAATGCTCACTACAGCAATACGCACCTTCTGATTTTTCAGAATCATGCATAATGCCGCACTTAGTGCAGGCAGCAGAATAGCTGCCAGTAATAAATACCAATCCACAGCTTATTCTCCTTTCAAAATGTAATTTTAACCCTCATATTTTTAAGAATCTCATTATTAGTTACATAATAAAATTCTAAAAAAGACAAAAAAATAATAAAGTCAGACTAAATCCCTTATCCATGATAAGTTATAAATAGTGCTTTAGTCAATCTCGCTATTAGGTAAAAAAAATATTCAATTATTACTTTTGTCTCTTATTCTCCTGCAATGTCTTCCGTTTATCAATTTACAGATTTTTTTCAAAATAAATTTATTAAAAGCCTATGTTTTAAGGCATTTGAATATGTTATAGCTGTGTATTGTATACAAAAATTGTAGAAAGCTTCTAATAGTGTTCCAATTTCCCTTTACAGGATAGTTTTATACTCGTCTTCTACTGCTTCTCAACCGTGTACATATATATTTCCCATAAAATTAACTTGAATATGTACTTTTGTATTATTATAATGTATAAATTAAATATAAGGATTCTGGAACAAGGTAAGGAGTATAACTAAATGGAGTTATGGAGCAAGTATCAATCTACAATTAAAAAGATTCTTTTGATTTTGCTTATTTTTGCGGTGATTTATCTATCTATATCGTACTTTTTGCCATTTTTTGCCCCATTTGTTATAGCTTTAATTGTCTCCTATATAAATGAACCGGTTATCAAGCTGCTCCAAAAATTTAAGATATCGAGAAAGGCCGCAGCTGCTATATCCCTGTTATTTACCATGTCAGTACTTGGACTTGGTTTAACCATTGGAATTATAAAAATATATAATGAATTAATTGTTTTACAAGATAATCTAAGCGCATATTCCAGCGATATATCCGTTAAAATTAACGGTTTGATAGACAAAGCAACAATATTTTATAACGGGCTTCCGGATCAGGTAACCAGCACCATAACCAAAAATCTTACATCCTTTTCGGAACAAATCGGAATAATGATAACTTCAGTTATTCAGTACGCAATAAATACTGTGTCCTCAATTCCAAGGTTGACGGTTTTTGTAATCGTAACCATCCTGGGTACATATTTCATAAGCAGCGACAAAAAAAATATTTCTTCCTTTTTTTACAGACAGCTTCCCTTTTCATGGAGAAAAAATATAGCCAGCTTAAAAAAAGATACCTTTAAGGCACTTCTGGGTTACTTTAAAGCTATCCTTATCCTTATGGGCTTTACTTTTATAGAAGTAAGCGTAGGCTTGTTTATTCTAAATGTAAAATATGCATTTCTTATAGCTTTGGTAGTGGGTCTATCAGACGCAATTCCTATCATGGGTACGGGGGTTGTAATGGTTCCGTGGATTTTGTGGACCGTAATATCGGGAGATATGCCTCTTGCCCTTGGTCTTGGTATAATATATGTTCTCGGCATACTTATAAGACAGATAATGGAGCCCAAGATAGTGGGCAGCCAGATAGGCCTGCACCCTCTGGTAACCCTCCTTGCAATGTATATAGGTCTAAAGTTCTTCGGAATAATAGGAATGTTTGTAGGCCCTATAAGCATTATCGTGGTAAAGAAGCTTCAGGATTCGGGTGCAATGCGATTATGGAATGATTAATTCGACAGCTGCCCAATTACAACTCTGTCATTTCCGCCGTAGTCTTTAAGCACTTGTATATTGGTAAAGGACTCCTTCATTAGTGCAGAAACCCTTTCTCCTTGATTATAACCGATTTCAAAGGCCAGCCAGCCAAGCTTATTAAGATATTCAGGGGCTTTAGCTGTAATTCTTCTGTAAAAATCAAGTCCGTCTGCACCGCCGTCAAGTGCTAATCCCGGCTCATAACTGCTGACTTCCTTCTGTAGCCCTGAAATTATTTCAGTTTCTATATATGGCGGATTACTGACTATAAAATCAAATTTGTAATTGCCTTCAAGTGCTTCAAGTGCTTTAAACAAGTCTCCTCCAAAAAACTCCACTCTGTTTTGGACTCCGTTCAACTCACTGTTAGCTTTTGCTACCTTAATTGCTTCCTCTGATATATCACAAGCTATAATGTCACATTGGGAGCAGAAACAGGCTATACTCACAGCTATGCAGCCCGAGCCTGTACACATATCCAAGACATTTAATCTGGCACTACTACCTTCATTCTTCCTTTCAAATACTCGCTTTTTTGCCAACTCAATAACCTTTTCCACTAAAATTTCGGTGTCCTGTCTTGGTATAAGCACCGCTGGAGTTACCATAAACCTTAATGACATGAATTCAGTATCCCCTATGATATATTGCAGTGGGATATTCTTAGCGCGTTGAGCCAGCATATGGTCAAGTATTGCTTTTTCATCAGAGCTTAATTCTCTGTCGCCGTGGGCATAGAGATATGCCCTCCCGCAGTTAAGCACCTGACAAAGCATGACCCCGGCTTCTTGTACCGGGGTCTCAATATTTGCATTTTTTAATTTATCTTCCGCATAATGTGTGAATTCATTTATATTCATATTTCACCGTTATATTCTTTAGTCTTTGCCCCAATCATCGCTAATTTCGCTGTTTGGAATAACTTCATTGAAAGCGGCTATTGCTACTTCAATCTGACTGTCATCAGGCTCTCTGGTAGTAAACTTCTGAAACATAAGGCCGGGAGCACTGAATACCTTGAACAGCCAGTTGTCATGTCTAACCGCAAATTTTATTAATTCCAGAGATACTCCTGCTATAACAGGCACAAGAAGAATTCTGATTGCAGCATTTAGAAATATATTATGCCATCCGGTAAATGAAAATATTAAAATACTGATTATCATTATGGTGAAAAATAGTGATGTACCGCATCTGGGGTGCTTTGTAGTATATTTTCTTACATTATCAACAGTAAGCTCATCACCGTGCTCATAACAGTGTATTGTCTTATGCTCTGCACCGTGATATTCCCACACCCTTTTCATATCTTTCAGCAGTGAAACGAGGGCCAGATATCCTATAAATATACCTACTCTAAGGGCTCCTTCAATGAGGTTCTTAATTACAACTCCTTCTACAGGTATAAAACCTGCTATCAGGTTTGGAAGCAATATAAATAGCCCCACACTCAAAAAAATGGATAGCACTACTGAAAAATATATGGCTATGTCTGTTATCTTGTCCCCGAATTTTCGTTCAAGAAATTGCTCGAATTTTGAAGGCTCATTGCTTTTATCATCATCTTCAATATCTATAAATTCGGCAGAATACATAAGAGCCTTAACTCCTATTACCATTTGGGAAAATAAATTTACAGCGCCTCTTACTATTGGAATCTTGGACAGCTTACCTTTTGGCTTTTGCGGATGTTTTTCAACAATTATCTCTCCATCCGGCTTCCTAATTGCCGTAGCCCTGTACTCCGGCCCTATCATGAGAAGGCCTTCAAGTAGAGCTTGACCACCAATCGTCGTCTTTTTCATTTTTCCTCCTATATTAAAAAACAGAGTTGATAAAACCACCGTATACACAGACTTATCTCTATAATGACTTAACCCTTAAAAAAGATTATAACTCGAATATTACTAAATGAAAAGATTAATAGCAATTTGTTTACAGATATGAAACAAAAGACCGGGAAAAAACATTCCCAGTCTTTATAATACCTTCATTATGCGTTATCAACAATACCGTATTTCTTCTTAAACTTATCAACACGTCCACCAGTATCAATGAGCTTCTGTCTACCTGTATAGAACGGATGACACTTTGAACAAATTTCAACGTGAAGGGCTTTCTTTGTAGAACCAGTTGTAAAAGTTTCACCGCAAGCACACTTTACTACTGCTTCAGAATATTCTGGATGAATTCCTTCTTTCATTGCTTTTCACCTTCTTTCAAAACATAATTGCAATGTCCTCAATGAACAGCATTATTATTATATATTCAACGTACAATAAAATGTACTTAGTTGCTTATTAAAGAGGCAAGTGATATTTTAACATAAAATCAAATACACCGCAATACCTTTTTTAGTACTTACAATAAGTACCATATATTGGATTACTATCTGTCCTGCGAATTCTTATCTAAAAAAGATATTTTAATACTATTTACAAAATCATCGTTTGTTCTGGTCTGCATAAGTTTATTTATTAAAATCTCAGTAACCTCTGCAGTTCCCATATTGCTCATTGCTTTCCTTATAGCCCAGACACTTTCAAGCTCTTTTTGGCTGAGAAGAAGCTCTTCACGTCTGGTCCCTGACTTATTAATATCGATTGCAGGGAAGATTCTCTTTTCAGATAACTTTCTATCCAGATGTAGTTCCATGTTACCTGTACCTTTGAATTCTTCAAAGATAACATCATCCATTCTGCTTCCTGTTTCAATGAGCGCAGTGGCCATAATTGTCAAGCTGCCGCCATTTTCAATATTTCTTGCCGCTCCGAAAAATCTCTTTGGCTTATGAAGTGCACCCGGGTCCAAACCACCTGACAAGGTTCTTCCTGTTGGAGGAATAGTAAGGTTATATGCCCTTGCCAATCTTGTTATACTATCCAAAAGAATAACAACATCTTTCTTTTGTTCTACAAGACGCTGTGCTCTCTCCAGCACCATTTCCGCAACCTTTATATGATGTTCGGGAACCTCGTCAAAGGTAGAATAAATTACCTCTCCCTTAATAGAACGCTGCATATCGGTTACTTCTTCAGGTCTTTCGTCAATAAGCAGAACTATTAGCTCGGCTTCGGGGTAGTTAATTGTAATTGCATTTGCAATTTTTTTCAAAAGTATCGTTTTACCCGCTTTTGGAGGGGATACAATCATTCCTCTCTGGCCTTTTCCAATTGGAGCTATAAGATCTATAAGTCTTGTCGAAAATTCTCTAGGTGAAGTTTCAAGAGTAATTCTGTTATCAGGATATATAGGTGTTAAGTACTCAAACGCAACTCTCTTGGACGCAACGTCCGGAGTGTCTCCGTTAATTGACTGTACATACAATAATGCCTGAAATTTTTCGCCTTCTTTTGGAATCCTGCCTTTTCCCCTTAGTTTATCACCGGTTTTAAGACCAAACCGTCTTATTTGTGAAGGTGAAACGTAAACATCTTTAGGGCCGGACAGATAGTTTTCACTTCTTAAAAAACCATAACCGTCTGGTAATACTTCAAGAACTCCTTCTACAGGATCATCACTTTCTATCTTTTCACTACCCTGCGGTTGTTGAATCTGAGGTGAAATAACCTGAGGCTGGGATGGTACCGGTTGCTGAGGCTGAACCTGCTGTGGCTGCTGATTTAATGGCATACGCTGCGGTTCTGGTGAGATATCAGACTTGCCGTTTGTGTTTGTATACGGTCTGATTTGCCTGTGCTGTTGTCTATTATCCTGCCTTGTTGAAGGCTGATCATCCTTTTTGTATATCTGAGGTTTCAAATCCTTTTCAGCTTTCCCGGGTATCTTTTCATCAGAAACGTTTTTGGGCTGTTCTATCGTTTGCTCCGGCTTTACTCTGCTGTTTCTCCTGTGTGGAATGTTATCTGCCGAATTGTTTCCTTTGTCTTGTGATGAAACTTCTGATGTGTTTGATAATACCTTATTTTCAGTAACCGGGGGTTCGCTAGAAGGTTGAACATCCTTTTTCCGTCCTCTTCCATGAGGCTTTTTCTCGATATTTTTTGTTTCCAGATGCTTTAATGTGTCAGACAATCTGTCTGGTTTATCACTTTGTTCTGATACGGAAATTGGATTTTGAACCTGATTATCCTGACCTGTAACGCTAGTAAGTAAATCTGATACACCGGTATTATCCGGCTTGTCCATTGATTTCGATGCCTTGCTCGGCCTTCCTCTCCGGGATTTTCTTAAGACAGGAACCTCCTCTGATGCTTCTTTGGACCTTTCTTCGCTTGCTTGAGTTTCTATTGTATTCGCAGCTGGTTCAGCCGTTTTAATTTCTTCAGAAACAACTTCTTCCACAATATCATCAGATTTAAGTTTTTTGGAGTTTTCACTAAGCAGTTCTACTAACTCATTCTTCTTATATTTGGATATATTTTTCATCCCCAGCATTTTTGCAATATATCTCAAATCTTCTAACGTTTTTGACTGTAAATTAATTTGGTCCATAATTCACCACCTTATAAAATCTTTTACTATTTAGACCATTAAAAAGTAAGGAAAATATTTTCACGAAAATCTTTATAGAAAATCAAACTACTTCTTCCGTTTTCTAGAGGAGAATTTTTGAATATCCCACAAAAATCATTATATCAAAAGTGTAAATACATGTCAATGTTATTAAAATTTACTAACATGGAAAATAGTCTCAGCCCAGCTATGTAGGTATATTAACCTGACCGGTTTGCACTTTTGCCCTGAGGAAATATAATTCACCCTTACGTAATTATTGCCATTATGTGAGTTTTAATTCATATTGCCTTCATATCTTTAAATACTGCGGCTTACACAACTTTTCTGTGAGTAGTTTACGTAATGTGAAAGTCAAAAAATGTTTATAATCGTCATTTAGTCCTTTTATTGTTTAGAAATTTTAAAATGATAGACATAATATTTGATAAATACACTAAATATATAATTGTTCCGAGTGTTGCACTTACGGGTTTGCTAATTTGTATTTCAAATCTCCATGTTATTATGTATACAGCATTTAATGTATATTAATTTAATTCATTCAATGTTATAATTATTCAAGCTATACTGTGTAATTTAAATATACGTAAAGGAAGATGAAAAATGAATTTGGGAGAAGTTTGCATAGAAACAAATGACGTTATTAAAATTGCTGATTTCTACAGAAATATCTTAGGTATTTCTTCGGATTGTAGAGACGAAGTACATCAATTTATAATTACAGAAGGTACTACCTTGAGTGTTTACAATAACGGAAAAGCAAAGAATAGCCAAAATGAAAATATAAGCTTAGCTTTTACTGTTGATGATGTAGATGAAGAATATAAAAGATTATTGAATTTAGGAATACATATTATTGATACTCCACAATTACAGCCATGGGGAGCAAAAAATATGCACTTTTGCGATCCAGACGGCAACCACATATATTTTAGGAGTTTGCCAAAGGGTGTTTAGCTAAGGTGCTTAGAATTATGGGTGTTCAGGCTTCTTGTAAACCAGCTTTCCTGCAGATATGAAAAAACCCTTCAAAATGTTATTTTGAAGGGTTTGGAGCTGGCGGACGGAATCGAACCCCCGACCTGCTGATTACAAGTCAGCTGCTCTACCTGCTGAGCTACACCAGCATCTTTTCTGTATCAAAGCAGTTGTTTCTGCCCTTGACACTATGATAGTATAACAGGGTAAAACTTATGTGTCAACACTTTTTGATAAGAAAATTTGTCCATTAAACATCAAAAAATCAATGTCAATCGTTTTAATATTCAAAAATTTTTCCTGCAAAGGAGACCCTATGAATTTTAATATAGAAGCTTCAAATTGGGATAATGAGAGAAGGACAAGTAGGAAGTTTTTTTTACACTAAAAAAGCAATTATCATAAAATGATAATTGCTTTTGGTGGGAACTATAGGGCTCGAACCTATGACCCTCTGCTTGTAAGGCAGATGCTCTCCCAGCTGAGCTAAGCTCCCTCATGCATGAATTATTATAAACTTATCAATTTAAAATGTCAATAATTTTTATATTGATTTCATTTGTTATATTTTTACTGTTTTTTTGATTGGAAAATTGTATAATTTATATGTATTACAAGTTTTTTAATGTAAGATATTAAATTTAGGAGAGTGAATTATGATTCCTACACCACATATCAATGTAAGCGAGCAGGGTATTATCGCTGAAACAGTATTAATGCCGGGAGATCCTCTTCGTGCCAAATTTATAGCCGAAACCTATTTGGAAAACCCGGTTCAATTTAACTCCGTTAGAAATATGTTCGGATATACCGGTACTTATAAAGGCAAAAAAATCTCTGTTATGGGATCGGGAATGGGTATGCCCTCAATCGGAATATACTCATATGAATTGTTAAACTTTTATGGAGTTAAGAACATTATTAGAATAGGCTCCTGTGGAGCTATTCAAGAGGATGTAAAAATCAGAGATATTATTATAGGAATGTCGGCATCTACTACATCCAATTATGCTTCTCAATATAACTTACCAGGAACTTATGCTCCCACTGCATCCTGGACCTTAATGAAAAAGGCTTTGGATATTGCAGAGAATAAAGCAATCCCGGTGAAAGTAGGAAATATTTTATCCTCTGATATATTTTATGATGATGAGCCTGATGTTTGGAAAAGGTGGGCCAGAATGGGTGTTCTGGCAATAGAAATGGAAGCTGCTGCATTATACATGAATGCTGCTCGAGCCGGAGCAAATGCCATATGCATATTGACCGTATCTGACTCTCTTGTTTCACATGAGGCAACCTCAGCGGAAGAACGTCAGACATCTTTTACTAACATGATGGAAATTTCACTAGAATTAGCATAGGATACTGTAAAAATGAGAGCCTGTCCCATTATATATGGGTAGGCTCTTAATTATAAATTTTTTGTTACATTTAAGTTTTTCTACTTTTAGCCACTTTAATATTTAGGTTTACTTTGATATAATCGTTTTCGTGTTTTAAAGTCAGCGAATCTGTACAATAATACTTTGCAGGTAAGTAGTTTTCAGGTTTACCTGTTTCTTTAGTAATACGATAAACATGAAGATACGGCTGCGGGTATTATATTACACAGAAAAAGCTATTTTGCTTTGTTCTGACTTAAATAATAACAGGAAGCTGGGTAAATATGAAAAATATTAGAAATAATTTAATCTTCTTTTTTTTGGTTGCAGTAATAAGTGCTGTAGATATATTTTATAACGGTAACGGTTTTGTTCAATTGGCTTTAGTTCTACTGGCTTCAACCGTAGTTTTCTATATGCCTTCTATTAAATTTAATATTAACAGACTTACATTTATTATCCTTTTTGGCGCAAATTTGATTGTTTTAACAATATCACTAACTCACAGAATATATCTTTTAAATATGCTGTTCCTTTCATATCTTTTATGGAGTATTATTACCCCAAAGCTTCAGCGTTTTAAATTATTGTTCTCTATAACTTTCTTGCTTTCGTTTATTTCCGTGTATGCTGTATCCATGTTTGACTTCAGTGTGCCTATATTTGTTATAGCTCTTTATCCCGCATATGTATTTGGCTCTTTGATAAATGGTAAAAATATTATCAAGTCAAAAAAAATATGGGCATTTGCTCTTTTGAACTTGGCAATATCTGCTTTTGGGTTGGCAGTTTTTCTATTTAAAGCTCTTGGTCGTTCAATTATTGACAGTGTACTTTTGATAAATATTGTCAAATCGGGCGCATTAACAGCTGTTTACTTGCCATTTATAACACTTTTTTCTATATGGTTTGCTATATCTGCAAATATGATTTTCCGTATGCTTATATCAAAGTTCTCAAAGGGTAATAGCGCTTTTGATCTTTCAGATTTCATAAAACCGGTAGTAAGCCTAATATCTTTCTTTGCCGTTTCCGGTATTGCAACCTTTATCTGCGAGCTTTCCATAAGGCAGAATCTAACGGAAACAATCAAGGATGTACTTGACCCTAATCTGATGTTTAATATATTGGTTTTATGCGGCATTTATCTGTGCTTGACAGCATTGTTAGGTAAAGGTATTCCCAAAATTATTATTGGAATAGTAACAATTTTTCTTACAGTTGCTAACTATATTAAGTTCACTTATTTCGATGAACCTTTCTACCCATGGGATTTATACCTGATTCGTAATTTAATCGGTATATCAAGAGAATACCTCAGTATACCTATTATAATTGCTGTTGTTGCCGCAATTGGAATTCTGGTATATCTTGTGATACATTTCAGAAAGGCTATAGGCAGATATCTGAAACCTAGAACTTCTTTATTCCTGCTTCCTTTTGCTGCGGTATTTTTTCTGCTGAACTCCGTAATTCTTACAAATACACCTTTGTCAATACAGCTGGGAATACAGAAGTCATGGTATATAGGTAAAGATGAAATAATGGCTAACGGAATGTTTGCTCAGAACTATTTTTACCTTACAGAGCTTGATAAGTACCTTAATCCTAAGCCTCAAGGATACAACGAAAATACAATGGCTGAGATTAATACGAAATACGGCAAAACAGGCGATAGTGTAGCTGCCTCCGCCGCTGTTTCAAAAGAAAAACCTAACGTTATCATGATTATGAGTGAAAGCTTTTGGGATATAACCAAGTTGAATGATTTAAAATTCAGCAAGGATATCGTAGAAAATACACATAAATACCAAAAGGGGCAGATAGCAGCGCCTATTATCGGTGGGGGAACTGCAAACAGTGAATTTGAAGCACTCACAGGAATGTCAATATCTTCTTTGAGCCCCGGTATTATTGTTTACAATGCATATCTCAGGACAGCAACTCCAAGTATTGCATCTGTTTTAAAAGACAACGGCTACAGTACAACTGCTATCCACCCAAATTATGGTTGGTTTTATAACCGAGATAAAGTGTATAATTATTTCGGATTTGATAATTTCTACGATGTTGATAAATTCAGCCTCAGTTCTCAGTGCAAAGGACCGTATATTTCGGACTATGCCTTAGTTGACAAAATTATGGATACTTTGAATTCCTCTGATAAGCCTGCATTTATTTTTGGAGTTTCAATGCAGAATCATGACCCCTATATTGATAAATACAGTTCTCATGATGTAACTGTAGAATCAGATAAACTGGACGACCAACAGAAGAATATCGTAGGTAATTATGCTCAGGGTATCTATGACGCTGACCAGTCTCTTGGAAAACTTATACAAGAGTTGAAAAAGACTAAAAAGCCGACCTTGGTATATTTCTTTGGAGATCATGCCCCCAGATTAGGAAGTCTGAATGATTTTTACAAGGTATATGATCTGTTGGGGACTAATGACAGGTCAGCCCAAAATCAAAATTTAGAAAAGCTTAAATACTACACAACTCCATTTGCTGCGTGGTCAAACTTTAAAGAGATCGATTCCTTCTCTGAAATTGTTTCACCATCTCATATAGCGTACAAAATTTTGCAGGATGCCGGTGTTAACTATCCTAATTATTTTAATATACTGCCTGAGTTGGAGAAAAGCTTCCCTGTTCTCCATCAGCAAACTATAAATACGGTTGACAATAACAACCCACTTATTAAGGATTACCGTTTAATCCAATATGATATATTATTTGGAAATAAATACTTGAAATAGACATAATAATACCGTGATTTACCGTTAAAAAGCTCGAATTTTGGTGTATAATAGTATTTGACTTATTTTTACATAACAGTATAATATTATGGTGTAGAGAGAGGTCATATATATGTGTTATTTGTCTTATTCGGTTTTAGTGCCGATAATATCACTTATAATTTTGTTAACTTACGCAGTTACTACCTCCTGTGTCTTTATCATAAAGCGTAATAATAGCAAGCGACGATTTTATTTACTTTTAAATATTGTACTAATACTTTGGTCTTTGTCTTTTGTATTTTTTTCGAGTTCTCCTGACAAAGAAGCAGCTCTTATGTGGTATAAGGTAGGTGCTATAGGGTTTTGTACATATAATATTTTGTCAATTAACATTGTATCAATACTTAATGACGGGCCGCAGAAAACAAAATTGACTGTACCCGTCATATTTTCGTTGTGCATTCCTATAGCGATACTGTTCCTTTTTGACGACTTAAGTTATATTTCTGTCTACAAAAGTAGCGGGATTTGGTTGTACTCCTTTAAAACACCCGACCCATGGTTTTTACCTTGCTTCCTGTTTATCGGGATACTTTTGTATGTAAATTTGAAATCAACTGAGCTGAAGTCGGTTATTACACACGCTCTTCTTCAAATAATTCCTTTAAGCATTGGAATTGTTACGAATATTATAATGCCTTTTTTCAATAGAAACATATCACCGACTCTTGTACATACTGCTGTTATTATATACTCCATTGCTTTAAATATTATATTTGCCAAACAAAGCCTGACCATGACATCGGCTTCAATTTCGGCCAAACAGATTATATCAAAATTGCCTGATATGGTTATTATTACTGATACAAAGGGTAAAATAGTGGAGGTCAATGATAGTCTTAAAGAGCTCTCCGGATATTGTTATTCTGAGCTTTTGGAAAAAGATATCTGTACTTTGTTTTCACCTAAGATATCCTCGGATAAATCAAGCGTAAAGGTATCAGGCTATAAAATCTTAACCAAGGAGAATCACACAATACCTGTCAATATGTCTATATCCCAGATTTATTCCGATGATAAGACCATAATCGGAACTGCATATGTCTTGCAGGATATGAGTAATGTACTCAGTCTTGCGGAGAAAGTCGCAGAGGAAGCTGCTGTTACAAGGGTTGCCAATCAGGCAAATGATAAGCTAAAAGAGTTGGACAAGCTCAAAACTGATTTTCTGTGTAATGTTTCTCATGAGCTTAGAACACCTTTAAATCTTATGGTTAGCAGCCTTAAACTTTCAGCTCTTAAAATAAGCCAGAACCACGGTGTGCTGGACACAGTAATGATGCACAAGCATTTTCACATAATGAACCAGAATTGTTTCAGGCTTACGAGAATTATTAATAATATTATAGATATTACCAAGATTGATGCAGGGTCTTTGGAATTGAACCTATCCAACAACAATATTGTTGATATTGTAGAGGAGACTGTCCTGTCAGTAGCATCTCATATTAAAGATAAGGGTATTACCCTGATATTTGATACGGACGTGGAAGAAAAGTTTCTAGCTTGCGACCCTGACCAAATACAGAGAATTCTTCTTAATTTAATCTCTAATGCGGTAAAGTTTAATAACAGCGGAAGAGAGATTTATGTAAGTATTGCAGACGCTACAGATAATGTGAAAATATCAGTAAAGGATAACGGAATCGGTATTTCCTTGGAAAATCAACCATTGATTTTTGATCGGTTTATTCAAGTGGATAAGTCTCTTACCCGTCAACATGAGGGAAGTGGAATGGGATTGACTATTACAAAGTATCTGGTAGAACTGCACAAGGGTACTATAACCCTTGAGAGCGAGCCCAACAAGGGTAGCACTTTTACAATCACACTGCCCGTATGCCTTGTGCCGAAAAGTGCAAGCAAAAATGTGCCTACGGTTCTAACTTTAAACGAGAAAGTAAACATAGAGTTTTCAGATGTTTACTAAACCATTTAATATGCCTTTTACCCTATTATTCTTCTCTATGCCGTATTACTTTGAATTTCTGAATTGAATAGTCCTCATCAGGCCTTATGTCTGCCTTATCAAGCGCAATGGACAGTTGTTCTTCAACGGTATCTATTCCCTCCAAATCAGGAAGCAAAAGGCCTGTTTTACCTTTACTTCTCACGATAACTCCATATTCTGCCGGATTCAGTTCATCCTTTTGTGCAGGTTCAGGTGCCGTTAATACATCCACTGAAAAATCGATATCCATAATCTCTTGAAAATCCACCTCGTAAAATCTGGGATCATTGGTACCTGCCTCTATTGCATTATGCAGAATCTCCAAAGCAATACTCTCGGTTACAGGAAAAATTGTTCCTATGCAGCCTCTAAGTTCACCGTTCTTTTTGAGAGATACGAAAACGCCCCTCTTTTCCTTTTTCATTTCTTCAGTAACATACTCAGGTAAACTATTCAATTCATTGCCTGTTTTAAGGTATGTTGTGAGGCTCTCTCTGGCAAGCCTTACATATGGGTCGGAATTTTGGATTTTATTCTCGTATGCCTCCTTACGTATTGTTTCAAGGTCAAATAATCTGGAAGTATCTTCGGACAGTGTATTAAATTTCATAATACCATAGCCTACACCAAATGTTCCCTCGTAGCTAAGCAACTCTCCTTTAAACTTTTTACCTTCCAAAGCTCCAAGCATCACTGCTGCCGAACGTCTTCCACATTCCTCCGCATTGCAGATAACATTTTTGTCCATACAGAAAACCCTTTTTACATCCCCTTCTTGCAATGCCTCAAGGAATTCCTTGTCAAACTTCTCTCCGGAAGGATGATACCCGTATGGCCCTTCTTCACTAAGCCTGTGTGATAAATCCCCACTGGCAATAAAGACTGCATTTTCATTCAATTCTTCAACTGCTTTATTTATTATAATCCCCAGCCTGTACAATTCTATGTCGCCAAGAGGTGCATAGGTTATGTGTACAAGCTTATAGTTATTATAATGTTTGCTTACAAAGTAAAGGGGAACTAATGTACCATGGTCTATAGCCACAGATGTATTATATTTTTTCATAAGTTGATTTGTTGCAAGTAAAGCCGGTATTCCTTCGGTTTGCGCCAAATCATATATCTTCTGCGTTAGCTTCTTCTGAACCGGCAGCTTCAGGGATACATCGGGCACACCGAATTTTTTCATGCTGCCGGACATCTCGTTTTCACAGCTCAGGACAATTGCATCCTGAAACATTATACCGTGTGGAGTTACTATAATAATTGTATCCGGTGCCTTTTTTGCAATATCCTTACCAATAGCATCCATACTTTCAGATGTTCTTTTGATTTTTTGTTCTTCGCCTCTTCCCACCTCCGGTAATACAATGGGGGGATGAGGTAAGAGATAGTATCCTTTTAAACTCACACAAATCACCTCTGTTATTTTTTTAGTTTACCTATATAGATTCCCGGAACAAAGGCATACTCATACACCTTGGCCCTCCCCGGCCCCTGGATAATTCATAGGAATCAAACTCCAGTACCTCAATACGGTTTTTTCTTAAAGCATTGTTGGTAACGATGTTTCGGTTATAGCATACAACCTTGCCCGGAGATACTGCCAAAGTATTACTACCGTCACTCCATTGCTCACGGCTGGCGGCAATAGGGTCGCCATCTCCACATCTTATAAGATTTACCGCCGGTAGCTTTAAATATTCCTTTAATACATCAGATAAATCCTTGTGCTCGTATTTTATTTTCAATTGATTTTTTTCTCCCCTTGTTATGCTGTACACATCAAGAGGATCTTCTATCCCGGGATATATGGTGAACTGGTCGTAATCAACCATTGTAAATACAGTGTCCAAATGCATAAAAGCTCTTGTTTTTGGGATATCGAATGCCAGCACTGTATCGATTGGCTCGTTTGAACTAAGGAGATTATTTGCCACTCTTTCAACTGCTACCGGACTTGTTCTGTCACTTATTCCTATAGCTACAACCTTTTCCGACAGAACAAGTATGTCGCCTCCCTCAATGGGGTGTGTCTTATCTCTGTTATACCATCTGGGTACATTTTTAAAGCCGGGATGGTAGTTGAAAATGTACTTTGCAAAAAGTGTTTCTCTGTTACGAGTTTCATTAGCCATTACATTGAGAGAAATACCTCTTCCGATTGATGCAAAGGGATCTCGTTGAAAATATAAATTTGGTATCGGATCAAGGTAAAACGGATAGGCATTCTTAATCATATCACCTAATTCTTTTGGTTTTATATGTTGCAGATCTTCCTGTCTTATCCCCGCTATACATTTATTTATGAGTTCTTTTGGGGATAAATCATCAAGATATTCCAATATTGCCTCCTGAAGACCTTCTGTAACAGCCTTGCCTTCTATCATAAGCTCTTTTAGAAATTCTCTTCGAATATCCGGATTTTGCAATATATCTGCCATTAGATCCGTAAGATATATAACTTCCACGCCCTCATTTCTGAGTAAGTCTGCAAACTGGTTATGCTCTCTGCGTGCTTGCTCCAGATATACTATTTCGTCAAAAAGGAGCCTTCTCAGATAATCAGGAACGATATTTTCTACCTCTTCACCAGGGCAGTGAAGGAGTACAGATTTCAATTTTCCTATTTCACTGTAAACACTCATAGTATGAGTTTCTGAAGACATGTCTATCCTCCGTTGTAAATATGTTTCTAGTCTATAGTTTCCTTGTTTTATTGCCATTATTCTTTTGGTTATAATTATATTGACGCTAATACGGTTGTTTGTTACACTTAAAATATTACAAAATATTACATGAAAAGAGTAATTATATGGTAATTCCTCACAGTACATGTTCCCTTAATACATACAACACTTACAATAGTCTAAATATTGAAAAGTCAAAGTCGGTAAAAAAATTGGTCTCAGGTCTGAGAATTAACAGTGCAAGTGATGATTCCCCAGGCTTAGCCATATCTGAGAAAATGCGTTCTAAAATCAGGGGACTGGACCAGGCTCAAAGAAATATACAGGACGGGATTTCATTGATTCAAACAGTAGACGGAGCCTTGTCCTCGATAGGGAATACCCTTACAAGGATGGAAGAAATTGCCATACAAGCTTCAAACGGGGTATTAAGCTATTCTGACCGTCAATCTGTTCAAGAAGAAATAACACAACTTTACCTCGGAGTAGAAAATATTTCCAACAACACCAAATTCAACTCGATTAAACTTCTTGACGGCTCAAATGTTACGAACACTCCCGGTACAGAAGAATTTGTTGAAGTAGAAACAACTCTCAGCGATCCTAATTTACGCCTTGCGGCAGTTGTATTTGACTATACAAGAAATCTGTCTCAATATTTGGCTGTTGGAATTGTTAATTTCCCTACTAATTTAAATTCCCCCTACAATGCAATGTTTACATTTGAAAACCCTCCCTTAAATCCAAATTTTATATATAGTCCTTTAGGTGAAGATACTGATTCAACTATAGAGAATATGTTAAGGACAGTGGAGGATTTAAAAAATGATACAAGCGGTGACCCGATAAAAACAGCACAAAAGAGGTTTCTGATTGATAATAATATCAGCCTTACCCGATATGGAGTTGACGTTCTTGTTATAAAACACAGTACAGCCACCAATTTTACATACCACGCAGGGGGGCCTGACGGCAGTGGAGTCTGCAGTGGAACCACGTGGGTAGAGAAGGGGTGGACTGCTGATTTTATTTACCATGAGTTAAAGACTACTCCGCCGTCATCATCCAGCGCTCCTGTAACTTTACAGGTAGGGCCAGATATGGGAGATACCTTTAAAATAGAATTACCCAATTCCAAACCTGCAAATTTAGGATTAAACGGTATTGATGTAACAAACCAGTACAATGCACAAGCTGCCGTCTCTAAAATTGACAAAGCCATGAGCACCATATCGTCCCAACGCTCAAAGTTTGGTGCTTATAATAATGCCTTGGAACATATTGCAAGCAATGTGTTAAACAGCAGTATAAATCTCACTTCCGCAGAATCAAGAATAAGAGATACAGATATGGCGATGGAATATACTAAGTACACAAAATTCAGTATCTTACAAGAATCTGCGCAAATGTTACTAAAAGAGGCGAACCTCTCTAAAGAAAGGGTTTTGTATTTACTCAACTTTTAAGAATATATGTCCGAAAACTCGACATTTATGTTTTCGACGTTTGATCTTCTTATAATAGCTCTGTTGGCAGAAATAGACTCATCATCGATTACCGTTACCGGAAGCTCCATGTATACTTCACTTCCCTGACCCTCTATACTACTTATTTTAATAATACCTCCATGCAACTCCACAAGAGTTTTAACAAGAGAAAGCCCTATACCACTTCCTTCTCTGTTTCTTGTTAGTGTTTTATCGACCTGGCCAAATCTTTCAAAAATAGTTTCCAGCTTATCCTCGGGTATACCTATCCCTGTATCCCTGACAGATATGGAAATCCGGTCACCTCTGTCGCCCATGCTGATTAAAATACTCCCACCCTTATCAGTAAACTTTATGGAGTTTGAGAGGAGGTTAAGAATAATTCTTTCTATTTTATCAGCATCTACTGCAATTATTTTTTCTTCGCAATCAGTATCAAATGTAATACTAAGACCTCGGTTCTCAACATAGTCCGCAACGGAAAGTGTAATCTCTTCAACTACACTTACTATATTCTGATTGCACAGGCTTAACTTTAAAAATCCAGAATCGAATTTTGAAAGGTCAATTAGATTGTTTACAAGTCTTAGAAGTCTATAACAATTCTGCTTCATCACTTTATGATATTTATTCAGATTTTCTTCATAGGTGTACGGCAGCTCGAAATCGTGGGGTAAGTTTAAAATCTGTATTGCACCGAGTATAACGTTTAACGGAGTTTTAAGTTCATGTGAAATATTAGAGAAAAACTCTGTCAGCAACTTATTATATTCTTTCGTCTCATTTAATACCCTCTCATTGTCTCTTATATCGTTTTTAAGCTTACTAATTTGTTTTCTTGAGCTAATGTCCTTGAGTATACTTATATTTGACAGTTTGCCCTGATATACCAATAGGTCGCTTGTTGATTCAAGGTCAATTACACGCCCCTTGTGTGACATTATTTTATACTCATATTGTACAGGGGAGGTCTGTCCCAAAAAAGACGTCTCCATGTGTTTCCTTACAAGTGTTCTGTCTTCCGGATGAACAAAACTCATTAGCTCCATTCCAATTAGCTCACCGGGGTTATAGGCTCCAAATATTTTTTCTGCCCTGTCGTTTGCAAAAATCAGCTTACCTTCACTGGTTACAATTATGGCATCGCTTGAGTTATTTATTATAAGCTCGTAGCAACGTTCATTTTTGACAAGCATATCTTCTATCATCATTCGCTGCTGCTCTTCCTGTTTTAATTGATTATCAATAATATTTATTCTATTAAACAATATGCTGTAAGGCCGTTTTAGCCCTGTCTCGATTATTGCTTTATAAAGAAAGAAATAAGAGAATACCCGGACGATATGAGACCAGACATTTGTCCAGTCGGAGGGATTGAAAAAGTCTGTAAACATGAGTTCGGAGAATGCCATAAGAATCAAGTGACACTCCATATTAAAGAAAAGTTTAAAATCAATGTTTTTTCTCTTTCTGAAGTATAATATTGCTACAATTAAAATTATTATTGTAATTAATAATTCACTAATGATTTTAAATCGTGTAAGTCCACGACCGATTATGTAACATTCTGGAAACACGTTAAAATATAGTATTAATACTATGATCGTACAGCTAACTAAAAAGTATGAAAGAAATAAAATATATTTTCTGAATTTCTTTAAGTTTTTGTATAGAAGCAAGGTCGAGCCAAGTAGTGTAATTACCGTCATATACCTTCCGGACATCCAGAATTGCACAACTCTGCTCTGATCCCCGGTTATAAATATTATCGAAACTCCGGAATATATAAATATATGAAACATGTCTATAATGCCCACAAAAAAATAACCGATACCTAAAAATACTATAAAGTCGTTTTTAATCATGCTGCTGGTATTAAGTGAAATAAAAAACAATGCAAAAGATATTGCACACACAAACAACTCCGCTGAAGTATGAAACAATAAGTGGTGGGAATACCGTGTTAAATACAGAAATATTAAGAACACCACAAAAAGGAATATTTCTAAGATTGATTCCTTCCTGATATGCTTAGTTTCTGCATTAACTCCTTGAAAATAAAAATTTCTAGCTAATTTCATAAGACACACCCCCGAAATTTTATATAATATAGTGATTTGCTCCGGGGACTAACAGATTTTGTTCGCTTAACCAAGAAGCAATTCCCTAGCCAATACTCTGTCCACCGGACATGAAAAGCACAGGAATTATTCGACATTGTACTGTAAATTCCTTTTATAATATATAAATTTATACATATAAGTAAATTTATTTACTGTTTTACTATATTAAACCAGATTTACCGCAAAAAATGTATAGAAAACAGTAAAACTGGCACCGCTTTAATCGATGCCAGTTAGATAAATGTACTATACCCCTCGCTTTACAGTCTCAGCCACTACTAACGATTTATGTTCCCATTTACCCTGCCTGTATCTTATTATACTTGCAATTGCTGATATAGCCCATGTCAGCCCTGTTGTGGTCCACACACTCCACACTCCAATTGCGGGAATCAATGCAAACCCCATTGAGAATCCAATTCTACATGCAACTTCCACAACGCCGTATATCATGGCATAAAACGCATCTCCGGCACCGTTTAAAACACCTCTTGTAATGTATATCATACCCAGTGCAAAATACATACAGCTTGTAATTTTTATTGCTCTCGCTCCAAGGTCTATTACAGCCGTTTCTTTAACAAATATGCCCATAATAATATGACCTCCGAATTGGGCTGCCAACAGTGCCGCTAGGCTGAACACCGCAACTATTATGATACTTTTATGATATCCCTTTCTTACCCGCTCCAGCTTGCCTGCACCCATATTTTGTCCTGCAAACGTGGCCATGGCTGCTCCCAAAGAGTTATACGGCTGTCCTATAAGCTGTTCTACTCTGCTAGTAGCCGTATATGCAGCAACTGCAACTCTTCCAAAGCCATTTACAACACTCTGCAATGCTACCAATGAAATTGCAATCATTGAATTTTGCAATGCAACTGGAATTCCGATTTTAAAACATTTTTTTATAATAGGCCAGCTTATTTTCAGATGTTCTTTTTTTAATTTAAAATAAGGATTCGTCATAAAAGCAAATATAATACAACCCAAAGCAGCAATTGCCTGAGAAATAACAGTAGCACAAGCTGTCCCCGCTACGCCAAACCTGAATTTCAGAACAAACAACAAGTCCAGCCCTACATTAACCCCGCATGATAGAATTAAAAATAACAAGGGTGTCCTTGAATCCCCTAACGCCCTCAATATCCCGGCTATGGCGTTATACGCCGCTACTGCAATCATACCTCCGGCTGTTATTCTCAGAAACTTCACCGAATCGTCTATAATTTCATGAGGTGTTCGCATCACCTGTAATATTGGTCGGGCTAGCAGACAGGTTATTAAACTCATGATTATACCTGATACTGCTATTACATATACTGCATTTGCTATAGCACTCTTTACATCTTCTTCTTTTTTTGCCCCGAAATACTGTGATATGATTATTCCTATTCCAATTGACAACCCCAAACAAATTGAAAATGTCAGAAAGTTCAGAGAAGCTGTAGCCCCTACTGCCGCAAGTGAGTTGGCACCTATGTACTTTCCTACAATTACCGAATCAATTAAATTGTAAAATTGTTGAAAAATATTACCGATAAGCATTGGTATTGAGAACTTAATAAGAAGTTTGACTTCATTTCCTTCCGTCATATCTTGTACGTAGTTTAGTGACATTTTTTACCCCTTACTTGACAATAATGTACATACCATTTGTGCTGTGATGTAAATCTTATTCTGCTGTGGCTTATGTATACATATTATAACAGTATAGATTTATATTTGCTATGTAGTTACTTAAAATAAGTGTGAGTATATTTCACATTATTAAAATCATCTCTTGTTTACAGAAGTTATAATTCTAATTCCTGATTTTACCTATTACCTGTACTATTCACATATGAACCTCATTTGTGATATGTCTCATTCTTAATTATCTTAAAAGCCCTGTACACCTGCTCCATAAGTATAACTCTGGCCAGCTGGTGCGGAAAGGTCATTTTTGATAGACAAAGCCTGTAATCAGCAGTATTTATAAGATTTTGATCTAAGCCGAGAGAGCCTCCTATAATGAATGTTATATGTGAATTTCCAGAAAGCATTATATTTTCAAGCTTAGCGGAAAATCCCAAAGAAGTTATCTGCTCTCCCGCCAAATCCAATAATATAACGTAACTTCCCTGTTTAACTCTCTTGAGTATCTTCTCCGCTTCCTTCAGCTTAACTTGACTTTCCTGTGCCTCACTGAGGGAGTCCGGTGCGTATTCATCATCTACTTCTATAAATTCGACTTCCGTAAAGCGGGATAATCTTTTCGAATACTCAGATATTGCTTCTTTCAAATACTTTTCTTTCAGCTTTCCTACAGCTGCTATTGTAATTTTCATTTTCTTGTCTCCTAATTTTAACGGCAAAAATAAAGGAAAACCAGTAATTACTGATTTCCCCCCTTTTTCATTCTTAATTATATTATATTAATATGTCCTACCCTGTCCCTTAAAGCAACTGCAAGCTCAACGTCACTTCCTACCGCTATTTTCTTTTCGTTAAGTGCATTGTATGTTGTCTGGTAGGCAAGCTCCGGGAAATTGTTTTCACTGCTTAAATGCCCCAAAATAAATCGGGTGCAGCCTTTTTCCGCAAGATATGCAATTACCTTCGCAGCGTTCTCATTTGACAAGTGTCCGTGATCTCCCAGAATTCTTTTTTTCAATGGCCATGGGTAAGGACCCACCTTTAGCATCTCTATATCATGATTAGATTCCAGTAAAACCAGGTCATTTCCTACTATATAGTCCAAAAGTTCATCACTCATATGTCCTATATCTGTTGCCGTTGTAATCCTTTTGCCCTCCGCAAAAAAGTTAAAACCTACGGGTTCCGCTGCATCATGAGGAATCGAAAATGGCCTTACACATATATCGCCGATTTCAAACTCTTCACCGGTACTGAATGCTACTTTGTTTTCAAGCTTTACGGGCCCAAGACCGGTTTCCATGGCACACCAGGTAGACTCATTTGCATATATGGGAATATCCGCTTTCCTTGAAAGAATCCCCGCACCCCGAACATGGTCAACGTGTTCATGTGAAATTAATATAGCACTTAGTTCCTCCGGTTTTTCACCAATGGAACACAGTGCCTCAAGTATTTTCTTACCGCTCAAGCCGGCATCTATAAGAAGTTTTGTTTTTTCCGTACCAATAAAAAGCGCATTTCCACTGCTTCCACTAAATAAACTGCAAAACTTGACCATTTAATTGACCTCATTGTATATAATTAATCCTCGCATGGTACCCTGCTGATATCTGCTCCGAGAATATTCAGCTTGTGTACAAAGTCCTCGTATCCTCTATCTATATATTTGATATTCAAAACTTCAGTACGCCCCTTTGAGATTAATCCTGCAAGAACCATTGCAGCCCCCGCTCTCAAATCGGTAGCTTTTACAGGTGCACCTGAAAGTGGATTTCCTCCGTCTATGACAGCAATCCTTCCTTCAACCTTAATCCTTGCACCCATCCTTTTTAATTCATCAACATACTGGAATCTGGAATCCCATACACCTTCCGTAATAGTGCTTACACCCTCTGCAAGGCTTAAAAGAACGGTGGCCTGAGGATGAAGGTCAGTAGGAAATCCCGGGTAAGGTAACGTCATTATGTTTACATTTCGAATCTTATTTCCACCTAATATTCTTATGAAATCTTCATCTTCCTGAACGGTAACACCCATTTCAATCAGCTTAGCAGTAAGCGATTCCATATGCTTGGGAATAACGTTTTTTACAGTTACATCTCCCTGAGTAGCAGCGGCAGCAATCATAAATGTTCCCGCCTCTATCATGTCAGGAATAATTGAATGAGTTCCTCCGCCTTTTAGGTGATCTACACCCTTTATCTTTATGACATCTGTTCCGGCACCTCTGATGTTTGCACCCATAGCGTTGAGAAAGTTAGCAACATCAACTACATGTGGTTCCTTGGCAGCATTCTCGATGGTAGTCTGCCCATTAGCCTTCACAGCTGCCAACATCAGGTTTATAGTAGCACCTACGCTTACAACATCAAGGTAAATCTGAGCTCCGGTAAGATTTGAGGCATCTACCTTAACAATACCATGCTCAATCTCAACACTAGCTCCCATTGCTTCAAAACCCTTTATGTGCTGATCAATAGGTCTAAATCCAAAATCACAACCGCCGGGAAGTGATACCTCTGCTCTTCCGAACCTTGCAATCAATGCTCCCAACAAATAGTATGAAGCCCTCATACTTTTTACGAGCTCATACGGAGCTGTCCAGCAATTGATTTCTCTGGTGTCACATATAACGGTGTTGGCATCTTCTTTAGTAATTTTAGCACCTAATTTACCGAGTATCTCCAATAAAACTTTTACATCCTTGATATCAGGAACATTTTCTATCCGGCTGATACCGTTTATGATGAGTGCAGCAGGCAAAACAGCTACTGCAGCGTTCTTGGCTCCGCTAATTGTAACTTCGCCGTTTAGGGGACATGGCCCATTTATTATAAACTTATCCAAACCCTTATACACCAACCTTTTGTATAAACTGTCCAGGCTATAAACAGCAATACCTGTTTAATAAATCAAATGGTAAATCTGTAAATACATCAAATTATGTAATCAAATAGTAATTGCTAAAACATTACACACACGATTTCATTATACCATTTAGATTTAAATTATTCTACCATTAATATCATATATTAAAATTTACCAAACTTAGTTATTTTATTTCTTCGCCATTACGTGCATTAAAATAAAACTCTTTTCCATCAGTATTTCTTATTCTCCAGGATAACCCTTCGTAAAGAGTCTTTGTTTCCTTGTCAACTCCGGTATAACCCTTAAATCCCATATCAACATTACATATGTCAATGCCTTGGTATTTAGTCATCTTTGTAATTAAAATCTGATACACGGGTATAACATTTATATCTCTTCTTGCAGTTATATTTATAGGTTTTTTATATTGATATTTTAGCCCACATATTTCCTTATTTATTACCTGAATCTCAATAAAATTGTCAAATACCTCATATCCTTTATAAAAACCTTTATATATTAACAATTTTTCATTTACTTTCTTTGTATCAGGGTAGTAATCCTGTTTGAACTCATCGAATGGTAAATTCATTTTAGAAGCCAATACCTTGAATTTTGCATTGATTCCGTCTTTGCTGTCAGTATAAACTTTCACACTGTTTTCGCCAGTGCCTGTATACTCAAAGCCTGAATCGGATGTAAACACAAGCTTATTCGTATCCTTTGTATATGTATCGTTCCCTGATTTTACATACCCTTTCCCTAGAAGTACATCAGCTATCTTTGACTTATTTAAGGGGCTTTCTTCATATTGGAGTATGTAATCCTTGCCTTTATATTTAGGTATGGGACATTCTACATTTATACCGTTTTTGGCCATAATTAGTCCCGTATTAGTTATAGTTTGCTGCGATACCTGCTCAACCTTAATATTTTTATACCAGGCGAAAGCCAAAACTATATTCAATATTGTAAATACTAGTATTAAAATTATCTTGGCTCTTTTCCAGTCCATTTATCCTCCCTCTGGTCATTATGTAATTATTTCCCCTTGCACCCTGTTATAATCATATTTTGTAATTTCTTTTTTATTTTTCACTTAAAGGTACTACATACGTGCCGTTGTCCTCAGTATACAGGACAAAACTTGGTGCTATATGTTCTTTAAGCGCAGAATTTGTCAATACGTAATATATCCCGAAATTTTTAACCGAAATATCTTTGTTGCTTAGCTCCGGATATTTTTCAAATGCTTTCGAGTACATGTATTGGAATGCCCATTGATAATTCAACGGTTTTCCTGTTTTAAACTTAATCGGTATCATCTGACAATGAACTACTCTCTTTGAGTTTGCTTCAATAATAATACTGTTTTCCTGATTATCCATACCCTTTGCAACTGAATAATCCTTCAATATCAAAGGAACCTCGCCATACTGTTCGTTTACCATAATTGCATAGTCAAACTTAAAGATATATGAGTTTGACTTTTCCTCAAACGAACTAAGATATACATTTACTTTAGAAAGAAAGTTATTCTGTTTGTTAACATCTATAATAAACTCTATTGCTTTCTTATAGGCATCCAATAACCTAAGATTATAGGCTGATGACTGACTCCCTGTATACTTGTATTCCAGAACCGAGTTTTTGTATAGCCGATACACGATATCAAGTCTTTTAAAGACCACTGAACCATTGATGTCCCTGTCGTAGTCATAATCCCTGCTTGACTCTCCGAACAGCTCTGAAGCAATCTTTTCATAATCTTCGTAATCCAGGGAATTTAAGTCTGTTTCATCCATCCCTGAAAAAGTTGAACATGTGATGCTGGGATACGTTTCTTCAGTATTATCAAGCATTGGACCAAGCATATCATTTGGAAAATTTATTTCTTCGGATTTTCCCCACTTTTCAGCAGCAGTTTGATAATTTTTGGATGTCGGGTTATCTTTGAGGATATTATACATTTCTGTAAATTCCTCACTTCTCAAAGAATTAATCTTATTGGTCAAACTATATGTATATATATTCTTGTCATCTCTGATATAAAGAGTGTCGCTGTATCCGTTATCCGGGTCATCCGGACATATGATTATCTTATAAATGCTTGAAAGGCCATCTGCTGCAGAAGGCTTGAGATTTAACACCCATTTGACAATATCTGTCGGAACAGATGTTTTAAACTCGAGCATATACGGTTTGCTGGCTGCCATTTTACCCCACAATTTATCATTATATAGTTGCGTCTTTTGGGGTTTGATATCCAGAGCTTGAGCCAAATACAGCTTAGCTCCATCCCAAATACTGTTATAATCCTTTGACCCATTGGGGATAATAAAATGATCCCCATCAAAGTCTGTTGACAGCACAATTCTTGAAGGTAAAAGATACTTTGATTTTGTGTCCTCTACCGATACCTGTAATGCGATTTTGGAATCAGAAAAAAGAGACGATAAAAAAGGGAAACTGCTGGATTGAGTACTCCAGAGAATTCCCACCTGTACTACGCAAAGAACTATTAAGCATATCAAAAAAGCTGTTTTAAGCTTTTCGAAATAAAAACTAACTTTATCAGAACTTAATTTTATCATAATATTTAAAATTTATCTAAAAGCCAATTACGGATATTATCTAACAAACTCTTCTTTTCAGCAGCGTAAGTTATAGTGTAATCCTTGGTTTGCGGATCTTCTTTGGTAGCCTTAGTATAAGCTATAACCTTGATATGATTTTCACCCTTATACTTTAGTTCAACATTCTTACCAAACAGTTTACTGCTTCCGACTTTAAAGGTTAAATCTCCGTCAGTTGTCTCAAGAGGCTGGAACTTCTCAGTAACTTTATCCCAGTACTGAAACTCAATAAAAGTTTCATCGTAGGTACACACGCCACAAATTGAGAATATGGGTTTTTCTACTACCTCATTGCCGTCCGGTCTGGTAATCTTGACAATATTTGAAGCTGCCAATGCAGGTGCCGCGAATAACGCTGTCATAACAGAAACTATTATAATAAAAATCAGTATTTTTGATTTCATACTATCACCTCGAGAAAAAAACAACTATTTGTACTATTTCCCAGTACTATATATTTATTATAATACAAATTCTGTTACAATTCCATTACATGGCATTTAAATAATATTTACACTGCACGTGGTAATTTAACTGTTACCTCTGTACCTTTCCCAATTTCACTTGAAATATTAATAGTACCGCCGTGTGCCTGAACAATTTCCTTGGCAATAGAAAGGCCTAACCCTGTGCCTCCCATATCTCTGGACCTTGCCTTGTCTACCCTGTAGAACCTTTCGAACACCCTGGGTAAGGACTCACTTGGAATTCCTATCCCCGTATCCGTAACTTTTACATATATATCGTTATAGATTATACCTACATATACTGTTATTTCACCATTCTCAGAGGTATACTTGATTGAGTTGCTTATAAGGTTTACAATAACTTGTTCCAATCTATCTTTATCAGCGCTTATTGCCGGAATATCACCTATTACATAGCTTTCAAGCTTTTGTTGCTTTCTTTGTGCTTCAATTTGAAGCCTTTCAACAATAGCTTTTACAATGGCGTCAAGAGACACACTTTCCATTTTCCAATTCATTTGCTGATTATCGAGTCTGGATAACTGGAGTAAATCCTTTACCAATCTGGTCATTCTGTCAGCCTCGGAATCAATTACACTAAGAAAACGTACTGATGTTTCCTGATCCTCCATGGCACCTTCCAAAAGTGTTTCAGTGTAGCTTTTTATTGAAGTGATAGGTGTACGAAGTTCATGTGAAACATTTGCCACAAATTCCCGTCTCATACTATCAAGTTTTTGCTGTTCAGTGTCATCGTGAAGTACTACTATAATACCTTCCGGTTTTTTATTGGTATCTGTAAATACAGCGAAATACACCTTTACATACATATCATTTAAAATAGTATCTGATTCCCTCACAGGTGATTCTTCAAAATAAACTATATCTTCAATTCTGACATCCAGACCTACCTTAACGGCAAATTCTTTGAAAGGATTGTTTACCACGTCATTGCCAAGGAGCTTTCTTGCTGCCGGATTAGCGTGAATAGCCACTCCCTTTAAATCAAAGGCTATTACACCGTCAGCCATGTAGTTGAGTATTGTCTCAACCTTGTTCTTTTCACTTGAAATCTCGGACAAGGTCTTCTTAAGCTCAGATGCCATATAGTTGAAGGTTCTTGTCAGATTTCCTATTTCGTCTTCCGATTTAACCGCCAGCTGTTCGCCGAAATCTCCTTCAGCAACCTTTTCAGCCTTATGCATAACACTTATTATTGGAGATGTAATAGTCTTTGAAAGCATGTATCCCAGAAGCAATGACAAAAAAACTGCTATAAGAGCGCTGGTAAGTATTAAATAGTTAAACTTTTCCAATATTGGCAACCATGCTTCTTCCTGATACGTAAAGTAAAAAATCAAATTGTCCTTCGGCTGCTTTATATATTCAAAATATTTGCCGTTAGCGCCTTTAATTAACCGATCGTTTTTCTGAGGTTGGTTCCCAGCCCAGATAGACATGAGACTTTCACTGGTTTTAATATTATTTGCAAACGCCTCAGAATCATCTGTATAACCCTTTTCAGACGAATAAAGGATTCCTCCGGTAGAAGTCTGTATCTTCGTTAAGTCAATTATTGTCATCCCAAGGTACGAGGAGTTTGCCCCGAAGAACAGGGCATCCCCACCTTCAGTAAAATATTCCGAAAGTTTTTGATTGGATTCCGGAACACCGCCTCTTACATCTATCCAATTTTTATATCCTGTTTCTATACTGTTTGCAAAGCTGTCATAATATATATTCTGTAGCCCGGTATTAATAACTACATATACTACGGACACCAGAATAATACACATTGAAATGAAAATGTATACAAGCTTCCACTGCAGACTGCTGAGAAGCCTAAAAAACCCTTTCCAAAATTTCATGTTAACTCCTACATATTACATTTAGCTAAATTAAACTAAATTTTATTGAAATAGTATCCTACTCCTCTTTTAGTGACAATATACTGAGGATTTGCAGGATCCTGCTCGAGTTTTTCCCTTACTCTTCTGACTGTAACGTCAACCGTTCTAACATCCCCGTAGTATTCATACCCCCAAACCTTTTCCAGAAGAGTTTCTCTTGAAAATATGGTGCCTTGCTGTGCTGCGAGGAATTTTACTAATTCAAATTCACGGAGAGTAAGCTCTATAGTTTCTTCTCCCCTCTTAATTTCATATCTGTCTACATCAATAGTCAAATCTCCATACTTGTTTATGTGCGAATTATTATCCTCCCCAGGTTGCTCACCGGGTATCAACCTTCTGAGGTTTGCCTTGACACGTGCCATTAGCTCTCTTGGGCTAAATGGCTTTGTTATATAATCATCTGCTCCCAGCTCTAGACCCAAAACTTTGTCCACTTCCTCTTCCTTTGCAGTTAACATAAGAATAGGTGTTGAAATAGATTGTCTTAATTTTCTGCATACAGTGAACCCATCCATTTTTGGAAGCATTATATCCAGCAAAATGAGATCCGGATTCTGGGAAAGTGCGAGGTTAACTGCTTCCTCCCCGTCATAAGCCTCTATTGTATCATAGCCTTCCTTCTTTAGGTTGAATTTCAATATGTCGACAATATTTTTCTCATCGTCTACAATTAAGATCTTTTTGCTCAAAATGACACCCCTAATCAAATTTTTTATGTATTTCTACACTCAAACCTACCTGAATTATACCATTAAATATACGTAATTAAAAATTAATATTTTGGTAATAGTGCTTTTTATGTAAAATGAAGGAGTATAAATATAATATACTCCTGTAACTTAGACGTAATATTTATGAAAAGGTTCCGCTTTTATTTAAAAATTTGTCCTGAAGGTATCATAAGCAATTAAATAGTCTAATTTTGCTTTTTCCAGTGCTATTTGTGCCTCATCTTCATTAGCCTTTTCTTTTTCGTTTTCAATTAATGTAATTTGTCCCAACTTATATTTGACCGCAGATATTTCAGTAAGCTTCTTTGTTTTTTCGCATTCGAGACTGTTTATTTCTATGTCATCCCGTAAATTAAGGAGAGTATTAAAATCTGAGCGTACTTTGACGTTTATATCTTTTTTAAGCTCTTCCAAAGTGTATTCTGCATCAAGAACACGATCTTCAACTTCATCTATCCCGTTAGTATCTGGCTTGTATGAATATTTTTTTACTATTTCGTATTCCAGCCGAGCTTCTTCAAGGTCTCTTTGCGCTTTTATTATATCATGATTTTTTAAATTTTGACCTTCTGCTGTCTTTTCTATATTTATGTTATCCACACTATTAACCGGAATATCCACTTTTTTCAGCTTAGTACTGCTGCTTAGTTCAAATCCAAGTAAACCATTCAATTTAATTATCTGAACATCTCGTTCTCTTATCAGGCTGTTTACTTTCTGCTGTTCCTGATTTATTGATATTTGAAGGCTTGTAACGGTACTTTGAATAGCTGTTCCGCTCTTTAACTGTTTCTTCTTAATTTCCAATTCATTTTGCAGCCTGTTAACTGATTTCTCTCGTAAAGTTATGAGCGTATTTTTGTTTAATATCTCGTAATATGCTTTTGTAACATCTCTTTCCAGTAATTGGGCTTTATTTTGCTTTTCCCATACTAAATGATCTATTTGATTCTTTCTCTGTAGCGGATACAGAAGTTCTTCCTTTTTATTTGATATCAGTTCAGCATCATCATCCCAGCCTTTAGCCATTGCGGAGGCCGATTTTGCATATGCTAAATCATAACGTTGTTTTGCATATATAATCTTATCGTCGTAAAGCTTTAATTCCTTACTGTTACTCAGAGCTGTCTCGATAGCAGACTCTAAGCCTATTTCGGCTGATGCCTGTACAGAACTGAATATATTTGTATTAATCAATATTAAAAGACCTATTACTATACAACCTATAGCTTTTGCTCTCATATTCCATCATCTCCTCAAATTAATTATACCCCGGCCCTATATTACAAGAGTTTTTAAACTTATATATCGTATAATCAAAATCCCTGACTTTGGTGTCATAGTCATTTTGAGCCATTTCCAGCGAAATCATTGCTGTATTATAATCCATATTGCTCAATGAACCGGATTTATTTAGCAGTTTTGAAGCAGCGAAGCTTTTTCTTTCAGACTCCAGAGACAATTTTGAATTTTCCATTGTTTTACGCTTATCCACAAGGTCTGCATATGCGCTTTTTAATTCCTGTTCTACTGAAATCTGCTTTTCCTTTATCTGATTAGTTATATCAGGAATCTGCAGTTCCATGTTCCTTTTATAAATATCCAGTTCAGAATTACTAAATTCAAATGAGTAGATTAGGTTAAAGGTATACAGTTGTATTTCCGCTGCCTTTAAGTCCATTTTAAGTGAAGTGATCTCGTTTCTGTTTATCAATGCTCTTTTAACATAATTTTCATATTTGTCTATCCTGTAATCAATATTTGCTTTATAGGGTATAAGGGTAACATCAATATCAATACTGATTCCCAATTGCCTTTTAAAGGACATATCCAAATTATGCAGGGTTCTTTTAAGCTTGTTTAGTTCAATACCCTGTTTTTTATATTCTGTTTCAATTGTTAACCTGTCAACCTCTGAAATTGCTCCGTTTTTATGGTCCGTTACCGCTTTATTAAATCTCTGCTTTTGCAATTCATATGCCTTCTGCGCTATATTAATATTCTTAGTTATGCTCAGTATTGAATCAAAGGTTTGCCTTATACCATCCTCAATGGACAAATATGTTAATTCCTTATTCAAACAGCTCTTTACAATTGCCGCACATGCCGCAGCATCAGGAAAATCCTTTGGATTGATTTCAGGCTCAAGTTGAATGTCTTTTACCGCATCAGTACCGTTTAAAACTGTATAAAGCATCAGAAGCTCACCTTGTTCATCAAGACTCATGAGTTTATGTGAAGTTAATTTAGCATATAACTCATTCATCCTGTCTACCATCACATATCGGTCAGCGTTGAGTACGTCAACGGCGTATGAGCCTTCATACTTCTTTCTCAAATCCTTGATTGTTTTTCCAAGACGAGTCAGCTGTCCGTTATTTTTCACCGCAAGCTGTGTTGCATCTTTAAGAGTTAAAGTCATTGTGCTTTTCTCTTGTGCATATGTATTTATAGATGAAAAAGCAAATGAGAATAATAACATAAAAAGTATTACTTTTTTGTACATTTTATCCCTCCCCTTCCATATACGGGTTTGTCCCAACAAATGTCTGTAATACAAAAGAGAATAGCAGAATATCCACTATTCCCTTTAATTTTAAATACAAGCCTATTTGTCAGAACCCATGATTACCTGTACTGGATTAAATTCAGACCCTGAGGATTTAAACAGTCCGGAGATATCTTTAAGTGATGTAAACCTTATTGTATACCTGTTGTTAAAGTCCAGTTTATCAAACTTGAGTATCATCGAGGTAGCATTAATATAATTTACAGAGGTTGGTATTTTCTTAACAGTATTTGCACCGTCACTGTACTCAAGTACATAATTTGAATTCAATATATTAGGAGTTTCCAGTGAGACTTCTCTTGAAAAAGTCAATTTCACAGCATCCTTAGCAATTATAACCGCACTGCTGATATTCGGTTTAACTGCTTTCAAGTCCGTATTGCAAGGGAAGGATGCATAAAGTAGTGTCCCTATTGGATTACCCATATAGTCCTTAAGTGCTGCTTGTACAACCAGCTTGTAACTATCCCTGTATTTAAACTGGCTGTCATTTCCAATGAATAAACGTACCTTTTTGGGCTGTTGTGGATCAAAATATGCCTTAACCGGAATTGATGAATACATCGCATTTGTAATACCTATAAATGTGTAGTTATTACTGACAGCAGCTGTTTCACTATCCAATTCACGGTTGAAATAAACATCAAGTGTACCGGTATCAATAACCCTTATATCGGTAACATTCAAGACACCGCTGTCAGTGTATTTCCCGGAAAATGAGTATTGTCTCTCAGTAATACTTTGCTGTCTTGAAATATCATTGAGATTATTTATCATTAGCTTATATTCCTGAGTGGAATCCAACCCGCCATTTATGGTCAGCAATACACTTTTACCGTTGCTGGATACATCAGGTGCAACTACAGCCTTTGTAATCTGAATCTGATAGTCAGCTTGGGAAGTAAGACTATAATTGTATATCTGCTGTGCAAGAGTAGGATTAACCTGCTTATTAAAATCAATCCTTATAGTCTTGTTATTTAAAGCATATATTTTATCAACTGCAAATTTCACATTGTCTTCATTTATACTAATAAACGCTCCTGAGTCACCTTCGGCTTCTCCCAAACGAACACCGTATTCGCTGTTTAAATCACCCGAAACCTTTATTCTGTATTCTTTATCAGGTGCAAGGCTTATCCCTTTTAATGTCAACGAGACAGCATTTTTCTGAGAGTCCAAAGCCTTTACCGCTATAGTATTTGCACTGCCTGTTACTATTTCATTATCACCGTCTAAAATTGAGTAAAATGTGGGGTCTTCGGCATTGATATTAACCGGCTGTGTAAAATAGATATTTATAACATTCTTACTTACAGGTTTTATACTGCTTATTTTAAAGAAATCAGAAATTATCTCCTTCTGTATATAGCCCGGAAATGCAGCTTCAACATATGGGAGCTTTATATTGTCATCCATATCAGATACATTAGATATTTTGAAATAATAATTCTTTTGGGGAACCTGTAAAGCAGTTTTTATAGTCAGTGTATTTCCTTCTTGTTTTATAATAGAGGCATTTAGCACCTCACTGTCATTTCCAAAGGTATTTATCTTTACATCGTCTGCCGTAAGCTTCTGAATTTCCTTATTAAATTTTACAATCAACGTCATGGCACTCTGTGGGATGATTTCAGTTATTTCAAGTTTATCTGCCTCTGTTAATAATCCTGCTGAAATTGCTGCATCAATTTTGACTGCACCGCTGCTTACAAGTGCTTTCAACACGGATACTTGAGAACCATTGGGATTTATGCTGAGTGTGTGATAAAGCAACTCTACCACATCGCCACGCTTATACTCGCTGTTTACATCTGTCTTATCAAGATATGCGCTGTCTGTTACCAGCCCTGCTTCATATGCCTTTGTAAATACTTCAGTTCCTGTAAATTCACTATATCCTATGGCTTTTAAAACCATAGTCAAAAAGGCCTTCTCATTCAATCTGTCATTTGGCCCGAATTTCCCGTTAGGATATCCTCCGATAATGCCACTTTCACTGCAATATCCTACATATGGAGCATACCATGCAGACTGTACTACATCTGGAAAGCGTGATACCTTAAGCCTGTCTTTTTCCTGATTAACATATTCAGCCTTGCCCAATAGCTTCACTATAAAAGTAGTCGCCTCAGCTCTTGTCAAATATCCGTCAAGGTTGAAGCCTGTGTTTGTTCCCGATAACAATGAAATCTTGTTCAATGCTGTTGCTTTCTCGTTTGTTGTCATACTATCCTCATTTCCAACTGCAAAAGCCTGCATAAAAGATAGTAAGCAAATGACCAAAGCCAATACTACAGATAATTTTCTTCTTATGTACATTGTGTCCCCCTTTTCACTTTCCAGAAATATTCCCTCTGTTTACCATTATATCAATATAGTTATCTACAATAAAGGCAAATTTTCTAGATAGGACCTGTATTTAGGTTACATATTTGTAAACTCTGGAGAATAAAAAAACCATATAAAAAAGGAACTGCCCTAGGGCAGTTCCTTTTTATAGTATGGATTTGCATCCAAACTTTAGTATTAATTATTTAGTAGCTGTCTTTTCGAAGTCAGCTACCTTGTTTGTAGAAGTGTCAGTAATTCCAGCAACTGAGTTGTATTTAACTACAGTTGAGTCTGAGAACTTCTTACCATCTTCAGGTGTAAGAGTTATTATGTTAGTCGAAGTACGAGTAACTGTTTTTATCTTCACATCACCTGATACTGAGAAACCATTCAATGTTGAAGCAGCTAAAGTAGTATTATCAATAGCTTCATTGAATGTAACTTCGATAGTACCAGTAGCTGTAACCTTAACTGTATTAACAGTTGGAACAATTACGTCTGAAGCAGTTTCAGAACTAGTTGTTATAACTGCACCTAAGTATGATTTAGTATCAACAGCTTTAGTACTATCAACAGACAATAGCACTATTGTCGCTGTAGGTGCAGCTTTAATATATGTTGCATCTTCTTTAAGCTCTGCTCCCAAGTTAAATTCAACTACAGACTTTCCTTCGTCGTTTACTGTCACACTAGCAACTGATAACGCAATTTCCTCGTTATCTGCATTTGCGAGTTTAAACCCAGTAGCAGTTATGGTTGAAAGTCTACCATCAAAAGTAACCTTTATTCTCTTCTTAGATATAGCTTCAACTTTTGCAATTTTTATAGAATCCTCTGTAGGTGTCACATCTTTAATATAAGTTGCCAGAGTATTTCCTGCAATGTCTTTTACAAGACCAACCTTAATTAAAACTGCACCTGCTGTAAGAACAGGAGTACTCTTATCTAATACAATTGTAACTGACTTTCCGTCAGCAGCAGGAGTAACTGTATCAAATTCACCCAAAGCAACAAAACCTTTAGTGTCACCAAGATCCTTCATGAAGTTAGCCTTCACCAGAGTTGTAGGATCCATTTGTTCGCTAAATGGAATATAGATGGATGCCTTCTTGTTATCGTTACCTGCTGAATCTTTACCAACAACTATTTTTGCTGCAGTATCAAGTACTTTTGGAGCAACCTTATCAGTAAAGTTCAATGTTGATGTATAAGTGTCCATTGCATTCATTACAAATGCGTTGTCCTTAACACCCTTGATTTCAATAGAATAAGATCCGCCACCCAATTCATCTGTAAATGCAAGCTGTACCTTATTAAGTGAATCGTCATTAACAAGAGTTGCACCAGAAACGGATATAACCTTTCCAGTTGAATCTTTGATTACATAGTTTGCTGTCTGTTCAGCTGTTGTCTTATCCAGCTTTTCTGAGAAGACAACTGTTAACTGCAATGTATTGTCGAACTTAACTTCTGTAACTGTTGGTTTAACAGTATCAAGAGTTATGTTCATAGGAATAGTTGTAGCCGGTAATTTGTTTCCCCATAAGTCCTGAATCTGAGTGCTATTTGCATCATCATATCCAATATACAGGTTAGTTGTTCCTAATGGTATTACACTACCTGAGAAGTCAATAGTAAGTGTTGTTCCTGCATCAGTAAGAGTTACCTTAGCAACCTCTGCACCATCAACTGTTTTTGTATCATTACCTTTTACAAAATATGTGTCTGTATTATATGTATGTCTGTATCTAACATTAGCACTCTTAACACTATCCTCGTTTAAAGGCTTGTTAGAAGTCAATACTACAGTCTTAGGGTCAGCTGATTTCAAAGTAAGTACAGGAGCTGTCTTATCAATAGTTACTGTGAAGTCAACAGTTCTTGGAAGTACTTTGTATCCAGCGCAGTCAGTAACTTCTTTTCCCTCAAAGCTTATCTTGTGCGCACCCTCAGTAAATGGAACACCTACCGTTACAATCATCTTGTTAGTATCTAATTCTGAAGTCAATACAGTATAGTATCCACCATCAATCTTATACTCAGTAGTTCTAGTAGTTTCTGCGTTAGTTTTATGTGCTATAGGTTCGCTGTATTCTACTGTAAGAGTACTTGGACCTGAAACTGTTACACCAACTACTGTAGGAACAGTAGTATCTTCAAACTTAACTGCATCACTCTTGTAAGTAGCTATATTCTTAACTTCAACTATAGCATTCTTACCATTGTCAACTGCTGTAGTAAGAGTTAATATAACAGTTTTACCATCTGCTTGCAGAACTGGCTTACCAGATCCTCCAACCAAGTCAGAAGTTGCACCTTCCTGAGTAACAACGTAGTTTTCTTTCTTTTCTGCATCAGCCTTTACAAGGTCTTTTGCAAATGTGATTTGAACCTGCTTCAAGTTCAAAGCTTTAACGCCAGTAACTGTCTGAGCAGCTGGAGCAACTATCAAACCAGCTTTTTCAGCAACTGCTTTCTTAACAGCGTCTGTTCCAACTAAAACTTCAACAACTGTCTTAGTTGCATCTTTAGCCTTAACAGTTAAAGTATCAAATACTACTGCAGTAGCAGCATCTCTTGTAAGATCTGCATCAGTAATATCATCTACGATAGCTGAAAGAAGTTTTCCAGCTGACTTAGCAGCTAACAATTCAACTGATGTAGCATAATCGTTCTCAGCTGCAAAACCGAGAGCGTTCATGAACATAGATGCAAGGTCTTTTCCCTTTAAAGGATCGCCAGCAGCTAACTTGTTGTTGCCACCTTTCATAACGCCTTCTTGAACAGCAAGAGCTACCCAACCTTCAGCCCATGCTGGAACTTCGTCAGCATCATCAAAGTTTGCGATTTTGGAAACATCTGCTGCTTCCATATCTTTGTCTGTCTTTCCTAATACAGTCTTTAGTACTAATACAGCACCTTGTGCTCTAGTCAAATCTTCACCAAGCATCAAGTCACCGGTAGTGTCTCCCTGCCAAATGCCAAGATCCTTAAGTACTGTTGCTTCATTTTCAAAATCGTATGAACCTGAAGCAGCGAATGCAGCAGTCATAGATGTTAATACCAATGCTACGGCTATAACAACTGCAGTAAGCTTTCTGAGATTTCTCATGTTCTCAAATCCTCCTTGTGTATTTTGTAGCGGGTGGGCTTTAAATTCCAGAGCGGGCTACGCCTCTCCCACTATTTATAGCCCAACTCGTTCAACCTATTTTCCAAGATTCGGTAGCAATAGATTTAGATTACCTAAATTTACCTATCTTGATTCATATGTATTATATCACTGGCAAATTTTGCAGTCAACGTGGTGATTTTAAGTGTAAAGAATTTGTAACAGAAATGAAACAAACCCCGGTAATAATACCGGGGTTTGTTTCATTTTATTTCTGATTAATTACTTATTATTTAGCAATCTGAGTAAAGCTTGCTATCAAGTTTGAACCGTTATCAGCAATACCTGCTGCTGAGTTGTAAGATACTGAAGTTTGGTTAGCTACAAGACCTGTTCCTGTAAGAACAATTGTTGTTGCATCTCCGCCCTTCAGAGCTACTGTAGTTAACTTAGCATCTCCGCCTGTTACTGAGAAGCCATTTAATGTTGCTGCAAGAGTGTCTGCTTTGATTGCTTCGTCAAACTTAACTTCGATAGTTCCACCAACTACTGTTACTGATACTATTGAAGCAGCTATCTTATCATCTGCCTGTTTTCCAGCATTATCACTGAGTACAGTTCCTAAGAAGCTCTTAGTACCTGCTGCTGATGAAGCTGCGAGTGATACTGCATAGTTTGAAGATTTTGCATCAGCACTTAATTCAGAACCGAGGTTGAATATAACTTCTGATTTTCCGTCGCTGTTAACAGTGTGGCCTGCTACTGAAAGATTTATTCCGGTATTAGTACCGTTTGCTATCAAGCTGTAGCCTGCTGCTGTAACTGCTGACAATCTTCCGTCATATGTTACCTTGATTTGTTTCTTAGCGATTGCTTCAACCTTTTCGATTGCAATTGCATCCGCTTCAGGATCTGCATTAGCCGCAAACGCTGCCAGGCCATTGCCTGCTGCATCTCTTATAGCTCCTACTACTACATTGATATCAGTTACTGCAGTAGTTCCGTTGTCGATTACGATTGTAACTGACTTCTTGTCTGCTGCTACAGTAAGAGTATCGTTGTCACCAAGAACTGCTGCTGTTCCGTTATTTACAACCTTCATGAAGTTTGCTTTTACTAATGATGCTGCATCCATTACTTCACTGAATGGGATGTAAACTGTTGCTTTTTGATGGTTTGCATCTGATAAATCTATTAAATGTTTAGCTGTACCAAGGGTTGGTCTAACTGTGTCATTTATGTTCATTGTTGCACTATATGCGTTCATTACGTTTGGAACAAGTGCTGTATCTTTTACATTCTTAACTTCTACTGTGTAGCTACCACCACCAAGAGCATTAGCTGTTGAAGTTGTCAATGTTACTTCATTAACATCAGTACCGCCAAGTTCAGGTGTATTGATTGTAACTACTTTTCCAGCTGAATCTTTAACTATGAAGTTAGAAGCTGTTTCAGCAGATGCTTCTTCTACTTTCTTGCTGAATATTACTTTTAATGTTGAAGCGTCAACAAATTTAACTTCAGTTACTGCAGGCTTAACTGTATCCATTGCTACTGACAAGTCAAGGCTTAATGCTTCTAACTTATTTCCCCATAAGTCTTGTATCTTATTTCCTGTATCACTGCTATAAGCAATGTACAGCTTGTTAGCACCAAGAGGAATTGGCTTTGCTGCCCAGTCAATTGTAATTTCTGTTGAAGAATTAACTGTTACCTTAGCATCATTACCTGCTAATTCATACAGGTTACTATTGTAAGTATGTCTGTAAAGAACGTTTGCATCATTTACATTAGTTACAGGCTTATTGAAAGTCACTTTAACTTCTGTAGGTGATACAGACTTAACTGTTGCTACAGGAGCTGTAGTATCAGCTGCAACTGTAAAGTTGATTGTTCTTGAGATTACTTTGTAATCAGCATAGTCGCTTACGTTTGTACCATTGATTTTAAGTGAATGTTCACCATTTGTGAGGTTAACACCAACTGTAACATCAACCTTATTGCTTCCGTTTGCAACTGCATTTGTTACAATGTAGTTACCATTGTCAATAGTGTACTCAGCGTTGTTGATTCCCTTTATAGGCTCGCTGTATTCAACTGTGATAGTCTGTGGCCCTGTTACTGATACTCCTGCAACTGTTGGCACAGTTGTATCTGCAACTGCAACTGAATCATTTGTATAGGTAGCAATAGTCTTTACTACAACCTTTGCTACTGTTCCGTTATTAAAGTTTGAACCCAATGTAACGATGGCTGTTTTTCCGTCTGCCTGAAGTGCTACTGAACCACCGCTTACTAGGTCAGTTGTTGACCCACTGTTAAATGCATTGAAGTATTCAGCTTTTTCTACAACTGACTTATCAACTGTCTTGTTGAATACTACCTGAATCTGTTTCAGATTCAACGCCTTTACGCTGTCAACTGCAAGAACTGCTGGAGTAGCTATAAGTCCAGCGTTTTCAGCAATTGCTCTGAGGTTTGGCTTAGCTTCTACTATTTTTTCAATTATTGTTGCTTTTCCGTCAGAGTATTCTGATGTCAATGAACCAAACATGATTCCTACTGCCTGATCTCTGAGAACTGACTTTTTAGCAAATGCAAGGTAATCAGCGATTTCCTTTGCTCCATCAACCTTTGAAAGCTGATTGATTGCTTCAGTCCAGCTGGATACTGTGTATCCGAGTTGCTTTAGAATAAGAGTTGCAAATTGTCCTCCGAGAAGAGCCTCGTCAGCATTTACAAATACATCCCCGGTAGTTGTGTCTTTTGAACCTGACATAATATTGTTCTTAACTAAGTAAGCCAATCTTTTCTTTGCATATGTAGGTATTTTGTCAGCATCTGCAAAATCCTTCAGAATTGCATTTGCTTCTTCTTCGGTTAATGCTTGTGCAGCAGTATCCATATTGAAGAGTTTTGCTAATAAAGTTGCACCCTGTCCTCTTGTAAGTGATGTTTCAAGAGATGGTACAAATGAAGTATCGCTCGTTCCAGCATATAATTCCAGCTGATTGAGAACACTAGCCTTTTCTCCGTTTACCGGAGTGTATGCGGCTGCAAATGTTGGTACTACTGATGACAACATAATTGCACCGGCAACAACTGCAGCAGAAATCTTTTTAAAATTTCCCATTACTAAATCCTCCCCTAGATGTTTTCTGGCCAATGGTTTTACAGGGATAAATCGGCCACTAGATTACGTCCCCGGCTTGAAATGGTTTAAAATCAAGGCCTTACGAGTAACTGCACGCCTTAATTTCATACTCATTATAGCACCAGATTTTTTGTTGGGTCAACATAATCTGCGTTATGTAAATTAAATGTAATCCCCATGTAATAAAGGTTTGGGTAAAGATGGGTATAAAAAAGAAACAGAGCTTGCCTTATTAACGACAGCTCTGTTTTATAAGTAATTGGTTACAAATTGAGTATTACACAATAACATTTTTACCAATAATAATTGGCCATGATTTCTCACCCTTGAGGCATCTGTTTTTTGAAAGTACTACGTTTTTATCAAGTATGGCATAGTTGAGGGCCGAGTTTTCTTCAACAATACTTCCCTGCATTATAATACTGTCTTTTACGACAGCGCCCCGTTTTATGGTTACACCTCTGAAAAGTACGCTGTTTTCAACCACTCCCTCGATAATGCATCCATCTGCAATTATTGAGTTCTTAACCTCTGCTTCTTCGTTGTACTTGGCAGGTGCTTCATCCTTGACCTTTGTATATATTTTTAATTTCCCCAGCAATTCGTTATTTACTACAGGGTTCAGCAGTTCCATATTACATTTGTAATACATCTGTACCGTAGACATGCTTCTCCAATAGCCGTTGTATTTATATCCATAGATTTTGAGCTTATGGAGCATCTTTATTATAATATCAAGTACAAAGTCATAGTATCCATGTGCAACGCTCTCTTCAAGCAGTGCAATTAATAATTCCCTTTTTATCATATAAATACCCAGGGAACCATTGAGTGTATTAGGATGCATGGGTTTTTCCTGAAAATCAATTAATCTGGAGGAACTGTCAAGTTGCATAACACCCATATTGGTCAGTTCCTCCATAGGTATATCATTCATTTCACGATAAGCTACAGTTATATCAGCATCTTTTTCCTTGTGAGCGTTGAGCATATCGTCAAAGGTTGTTGTAAATATACAATTGCCTTGGGAAATCAATACATATTCCTCATTACTTCTTTTTAGAAAGGTCAGATTGTTGTACATGGCGTCAGCTGTACCCCTGTACCAGCCCGTACCTTCATCGGATAAAAATGGAGGGAAAAGAAAAAGCCCGTCTGTTTTTCTATCCAAATCCCATTCCTTACCTGAACCAAGGTGGTCCATCAATGACCTGAAACTGTACTGAGCTATTACACCTATATTTGTAATTCCTGAATTAACCATATTTGAAAGTATAAAGTCAATAGCTCTGTATTTCCCTCCTACTGGCACTGCCGGGCTTGACCTCATGGTTGATAGCTCCTTGAGCTTTGTGTTACGGCCGCCTGACATTATTATTCCCATTACATTTTTCATTCCGCCACACCACCTTTGAATACACTTTTGCCGGATTCAACATTTAAAGATGTAAAATCGGCTGCTGAAGCTCCTATATCAATCATAACATTCTTTCCAATTACAGCATCAGCAGGTATACTTGCCTGTTCTCCTACAACCGTAATTCCTGAATTGTAAATTCCTGACTTGTATTCATTAGGCACGTCTGCACCTTCTCCTAGCCTTGCCTTTTCGCCTATTATAACCTGTTCGCTAATTATAGACCTGTTTACATATGCGTTTTTACATATCCTTGAATTTGACATTATAATTGAACCCTGTATAACTGCTCCCTCTTCTATATAAGCACCTGGGAATAAAATGGAATTTACAACTGTTCCATAAACTGAGCAGCCTTCAGCCACTATGGATTTTTTTACACACGCGCTACCAGCTATATAGTGAGCCGGCTTAACAGGGTTCGGAGTGTAAATTCTCCATTCTGGATCGAATAAATTAAACTGGGGAACTCTGCTTACCAAGTCCATATTTGACTCCCAAAAGGCCTGTATTGTCCCTACATCTCTCCAATAGCCGGAATACTGGTACGCCCACAGACTTTTGCCATCTGCCAGCATTGCGGGGATTATGTTTTTTCCGAAATCATTTTCTGAATCGGAACATTCATTATCCTTTATCAGATATTCTCTAAGAATTGACCAATTGAAAATATAAACGCCCATAGATGCAAGGGTGCTTTTTGGATTTTTGGGTTTTTCTTCGAATTCATATATTTTGCCGTTGGCATGGCAATTCATAATACCGTATCTGCCAGCCTCTTCATAAGGCACATTAATAACTGAAATTGTAGCATCTGCATGATTCTCCTTGTGAAAATCAAGCATTTTGGAGTAATCCATTTTGTAGATGTGATCACCGGATAAAATAATTACATAATGAGGGGAATACTTATCTATATACTGGATATTCTGGTAAACCGCATTTGCAGTACCTTTAAACCATTCACCTATCTCGGCCTTTAAATAGGGGGATAGTATGGTAACACCGCCATCTATCCTGTCCATATCCCATGGTTTACCTATTCCTATATGGGCATTGAGCTTCAGCGGTTGATATTGGGTTAGAACGCCTACTGTATCAATTCCGGAATTTATACAGTTACTAAGAGAAAAGTCAATTATTCTATATTTCCCTCCATATAGAACCGCAGGCTTGGCCACATTCTTTGTGAGGACACCCAGACGGCTTCCTTGGCCCCCGGCCAGTAACATTGCTATCATTTCTTTCCTAATCATTGCACCAACTCCCGGTTAACTGATTTTATGCTGCTTTAACGTACAATTTACTATTATAATTCTACATTTAATTTATATTTCCCTTTATATATAGTAGGGAAATTATCCCTTTATAACAAAATAGTTTTTAACAATGAGAAATAAGCCATTTAAAGGTTTTCAGCCTTTCCTGATTCTGTATATTAATGCCGGAATCAAAAAAAACTACATTTCCGCCATCAACATTTGTACTAATAAGCTGCCTCTCCTCCAACAGACGCTTGAGATATCTGATTGTTCCTTCGCTTCCGTCTATTATATCAATAAAAGGAGGAAGTGCTTGTTTAAAAGCATCCCTGTATATAGGAAAATGAGTACAACCCAAAACAAAAGTTTTATAATTATCCAGATTAAAACCTTCCAATTTGTTTTTTATAACAGGTATTACCCTTTCATAATCAAATATCATATTTTCGGCCAGTTCAACCAGTTCAGGAAAAGGCAGATAATCTACTACATGTTCCTGATCCACTCTCTGAACCAGATTGTGAAATTTTTCCTCACGAAGAGTCAAGGCAGTGGCAAGGACAAGAACCCTTTTTCCGTTACCATTCTGGACAGCAGGCTTCACCGCTGGCTCCATTCCTAATATCGGAAAATCATACATGCCTCTGAGTTCTCTTACAGCAATGCTTGTAGCTGTATTGCATGCTACAACAAGTGCTTTGATTCCTTGATTCACCAGAAATTCTACGGCTTGAAAAACGTACTTCCTTACTTCATCCTTTGTCTTTGTTCCATAAGGTACATGTTCTATATCTGCATAATATATGTAATTTTCTTGGGGAAGCTGTCTTAGCGCCTCGCTTAAAACTGTTATCCCGCCAAAGCCGGAATCCAAAAAACCTATTTTATCGGTGTTCATCTAAATCCAATTACTCCTTTGCCCTTTGTATCTTTTAAAATTCCCTTCTGCGAGTGTTTTTAGACATTTTAGCCATAACACCAAATATAATCCACCCTATAATGCAATAAATAATTGAAGGAAGAAAATATATAAAATACATCAAATCCTTAAACATTATAGAAAAATCACCGGTACCATAATAGCTGTACATGGATATTCCTAAAGAATACAGTGCTGATAGTACTAGGCTGATAGGTATAATAACTAATGTTTCAGCTTCCCACAGTCTTCTGTACAAAAGTAGCATAGCAGCAGGGTATAAAATCGAAGTTGCTGCAAAAACGGAATAAATCCCGGCCATTGGCAGATTCAGCTGCACAATAATCATCAGCATTATTACTATTATAATCGTATTGAAGATACTAATTCCCAATGTCCTGAAAACTCTTCTCATATTTACCTCATCTACAAATAAAATCATATATTCAAACTTATTTATTATTATATAATATCATGTTTCCGGTTATCAAATTTTATTAATATACAGTTGGGATAAATGTTGACAATCTAATATATTATGTTAACCATTTGACATATTATTGAATATAATGTAGTAAAAGCAAATAAAAAGGAGTGAGCATTATGCCCGGAATGCCAATTTATCAAGATTCTCCGGCGAATCTAAAAAATCAGATTTTTGCAACAAACGGATCAGCTGTAATTAATGTTCAGGCTGACAGTACAGGTAGATTAAAGGTAGCAACAGACAGTTCGTCTCCCCTTGCTGTTGATGTAGACGAGACTGTAAATAGTATCGCTGTATATGGTAATGACGGTACTGCAAACCAGATTATAAAAACAAATGCCTCAGGTCAGTTGGATATTAGACCTTTAACAGTCTCTGATACAGTTAATGTTAATATCACTGAGGCTGATGACAGTATTACCGTATATGGTAATGATGGTACCACAAACCACATTATCAGAACAAACGCTACAGGCCAACTGGATATCAGACCTCTTACTTCTTCCGATACCGTTAATGTTGATATTTCGCAAGCCACTGACAGTGTTGCTATCTATGGTAATGACGGCACCGACAATCAAATAATAAAAACTAACTCCTCAGGTCAGATGGATATAAGACCGTTAACAGTTTCTGATACCGTTAGTGTTAATATCTCTGAGGCCGATGACAGTATTACCGTCTATGGTAATGATGGTACCACAAACCACATTATCAGAACAAATGCTACAGGCCAACTGGATATCAGGCCTTTGACCTCCTCCGACACTGTTAATGTTGATATTTCGCAAGTCACCGACAGTATTACTGTCTATGGTAGCGACGGCACCGACAATCGTGTTTTATTAACCGATTCAGCCGGAATTCTGCAAGTCAATTCTGCCCTAACCTTTACAAATGCTACACTTACAACCTCAGCCACAACAGACAGCTATCAGTATACAACCCAGCAAGAAATTGCTAAACTTAACACTTATCAATTCTTTGTAAAAAATACAGGAGACACAAACAATGTTACAGTTGTGGTCGAATTGAGTCCGAATGGTACCGATTGGGTAGTGGACAGTGACGAACGTCAGGTTAATCCCGGTGCCGCAACTATTATAACTTCAAGTAAATTTTTAAGATATATACGTTTAGGCTACAAGTCCACCAGTACCGGTGCCAGCACAGCTATAAGTGCTATTTTCCAAGGTCAAGGCTAAAAGAACACTTATAAACTCTCTCCAGCTAAATATAGAAAATCCTCGACAGAAATACCGTCGAGGGTTTTTTCGTGCCTGTCGTTCGCTTCGTGCCTTCCCAGGTTCAAGTCCTACCTTTTAACGCAAAAAATCCTCGACAGAAATCTGTCGAGGATTTAGTTGGTCGGAGTGAGAGGACTTGAACCTCCAGCATCTTGGTCCCAAACCAAGCGCGCTGCCAATTGCGCTACACCCCGTTATTTACACACTCGTTGTTTTCTCGAGTGCAAAAGTATTTTACTATAGCCCCAAAATATAATCAATTCGTCCATTGAGCATATTTCAGCATTTACCCTTCTGTTTCTTTATCATGCTCACTTTTACACCATTTTATTACCTGTTTTGTCAACAAATTTTACTTTTCGATGCACATGAGTGATTTCAGCGTCTTCCACTGTTCACAAGAACAATATATCCAATATGTAACATAATTGAAATGTAATATCTCTTGATACGTCATGGTAGTTTTTTTATAATGTAGTAAAACTAAGGAAAAAGGATGTGGTGTCTATACAGCGTATTTTAGGGCAAGTCAGACGGGCGGTTCAGGACTATAACATGATTGAAGATGGGGACAGGATTGCAGTTGGCGTAAGTGGCGGAAAAGATAGCATGACCCTTCTTACTGCACTAAGACAGCTTCAGAATTTTTATCCAAAAAAGTTTGAACTCGAGGCAATCAGTCTTACAATGGGTATAGGAAATTCCGATTTCACTCCGATTGTCGAATATTGCAAACAAATAGGAGTTAATTATACTATTGAAGAAACGCTGATTGGCAAGATAATTTTTGAAGTAAGAAACGAAAAGAATCCTTGTTCTATGTGTGCAAATCTTAGAAGAGGAGCTCTCCATAATAAAGCAAAAATGCTTGGCTGCAATAAGGTCGCTCTGGGCCATCATAGGGACGATGCTGTTGAAACCCTGTTGCTCAGTACCTTCTATGAAGGAAGAATACATACTTTTTCTCCTGTGACTTATCTTGACAGGAAGGATTTATACCTTATTCGTCCTCTTATTTATACTGAAGAAAAGCAAATAAAATCAGTTGTAAAGTCAGAGAGTCTTCCAATTGTTAAAAGTCCATGTCATGTAGATGGTAAAACGAAACGTCAGTATATCAAGGATTTGATTCTTGAACTCCAAAAGGATAACAGAGAAATTAAAAGTAACCTTTTTGGAGCAATAAAACGTGCGGAAATCGACGGATGGCACGAATAACACCATACCCCGTAAGTTGTTGCAATGGAACCTGGGTAAAGCCACTTAATTTCACAGCGGGGTAAATCAACATAATATTGGGGGTACATAACAGAAAAATGAATAAATACATACGTAGAAGTCTTGCACTTTTAGTTATCTTAACTTTATTGCTGACATCTTTCAGCAATGTATTCGGAGCACAACAGCTTATAAGTCAAACTGTTGAAAAGCAGACAGTTACTTCGGGTGTGACTTTGGAAAGCTATGACCGCTTTACTACAAGCGGGTGGATTAAATCCTATGTTCTCAGAGTAGATTTGTCTGATAAAAACGTAAAGGTAGACACGCTGGTAAATAAAAAATCAGTGGTTGGTTCTTCAACTGTTTTGAATCTGGCAAAAAACAGCGGAGCAATTGCTGCAGTAAACGGCAGCTTTTTTGATTTCGGAGCCAAGGGAAGCGGAAACAGTTATACTTACGGCCCTGTTGTTTCTTCAGGTGAAGTTGATCTGGCAGCTACCAGAGACAGTAAGGATACCGGGACCTTTTCCCTTAATGATGTCAACGAAGCACTATTTACATACTGGAATACCAAGGTTGAACTTATCACTCCAAAAGGTGAAAAAAAAGTTGCCGCATCATATAACCGGTACAACGGTAATTTTAACGGAATGTCTATAATAGATGCAAAATGGGGTGCTAAAACTCCCGGTGCCACAACTAAATATCCTGAATGGATTGAAATGGTAGTTGAAGACGGTATAGTAAAAGAGTTTAATGAAAACAAACCCGGTATTGATATGCCTAAAAATGGTTTTGTTGTGTTAGGTGCGGGAAGTCATATTCAATATTTAAAGGATAACTTCAAGGTTGGTGATCCGGTTGAATACAGTATCACCATGAACGTTGATACGAGTAAAATGACCATGGCTCTTACAGGCGGTGCAATGCTTGTAAAGGATGATAAAGTTTTAACCTCTTTCTCTCACAACCCCGTGTCACCCAGTACAAGAGCACCAAGAACTGCAATAGGAACATCAAAAGATGGAAAAACCCTGATTATTGCTGCTGTTGACGGAAAATCCAGTGCAAGTATAGGTATGACACAAGCAGAGCTTGCATCGTATATGCATGAACTTGGCTGTGCAAATGCACTGAATCTTGACGGAGGCGGCTCGACTACACTGGTATCCAGAGAACAGGGCACAACAGGTTTAAGCGTCCAGAACAGGCCTTCAGACGGTTCACAAAGAGGAGTAGGCGCATCTCTGGGAATTTTCTCAGTAGCACCTCAAGGGCCTGTAGATTCTCTTTACGTAACTTCATATGAGGAGCAAGTATTTGTTAACACCTCCAGAGCTTTTACAGCAAGGGGTTTGGACAAATATATGAATCCGGTTAATATTAATACAGATGATATAAAATGGTCTGTCTCCGGTGTCAAGGGTACTTTCAAAGGAAATGTACTATATCCTACCACAGCGGGAGAAGCTATAGTTACGGCAAAAATAGGTGACCATGTAGTTGGAACATGTCCTATTACTGTACTGGAGTCCCCTGCCAGACTTGAACTGAATCATGACATTCTTAATATTAACCCCGGAAGTTCCGTTACATTATCAGTTAAAGGTTGGGATAAAAACGGTTATACATCAAGTATTCCCCCTGCAAACATCAAGTGGAGTACAGGCGGGAATGTAGGAAATATATCCTCATCAAATGTATTTACTGCAAATAAAAACGGAGGAACAGGTTATATAACCGCCACAGTAGGCTCAGCAATTGTTTCATGTCCTGTGTCTATTCGTATGTCCGGTATAACCAAAATTATTCAAGACTTTAATTCAACAGGAATAAAACTGACAACCTCGCCAAAATCGGCCAAAGCATCTTTTAATCTGGCCTCCAACGTATATAAGTCAGCAAAATACTCCGGGAAAATCACATATGATTTTTCCACTGACTTAAGTGTAAACAAAACAGCATATTTGAACTTGCCAAATGGAGGCTATACATTGGAATCCACCACCTCAAAACTTGGTATGTGGGTTTACAGTTCAGCCAAAAGACCAATTTGGATAGGAGCTACTGTTCATGATTCTAAAGGAAACTACAGTAGTGAATATTTTGCAAAAGGTATCACTTGGACAGGGTGGAAGTACCTTGAAGTATCTTTAGATGATTTGAATACACCTAAAAAAGTAACAAACGTATTTGCTGTCCAGCCTAAAAACGGAAAGTCTTCAGGGACAGTTTATTTTGACAACTTGACAATGGTTTACACAGGCTATCCTGATGTTGATATGTCAAAGGTTCCAAAAACAACTGTACCAAAAGATGATAATTATAAGGATAGTACTGTATCAGGCGCCGATTCAATGACCTTTTCAGTATTTGGCCAGTCAACAGCATATACTTCATCCAACAAGACACAGATTAACATGCTTAACACACTAGCAGGCCGTGTAGGCAGTTCTGTTGATGTCTCTGTTCTGGTTGGCTCAAATGACGGTCTTACAAGAAGCAGTATAAAGGTTCCTCAGTTGAGTACCACAGCAAGCTACAAGTCTTTGGATATTAACGGCAGCAGACTTATTCAGCTGAATACCTCCAAAGGCGGCTTACGTGTAACAAACGCCAATGAGTGGTTATGGTTTATTAATCAACTTAATTCCTTTAACGGCAAAAACGTATTTGTATTTCTAAAGGAAGACCCTTTGAAATTCAATGATACTAAAGAAGGACAGCTTCTAAAAGATACACTTACAGATTTTAAAAAGAAAACCGGAAAGAACATATGGGTATTCTATAAAGGAAATTCCAATTCAAGCTATATGGACAAGGGCGTTAAATATGTAGTCACCGCAGGCTTTGATTCTTATGGTTTCAGTGATAGCAACAAGGGTGCTGCAAAGTATGCCGTTGTAAATGTTAAGGGAAACTCCATAACATATCAGTTCAAATCATTCAATTAAGCCATAAAAATAAAACCGGAAGCAATAAGCTAAGTGCTTAAATGTTTCCGGTTTTTTTATTTTCTCTTTTTGTGATAGTACATTGCTTATTCAGGAAGCTGTTCCATTTTATGCTTCAGAAAAGCTGTAAAATCATCCTTTAATTCTTCTCTTTTTAGAGCAAATTCTACCGTAGCCTTTAAAAATCCAATTCTATCTCCAACATCATACCTGTCGCCTTCAAAATCAAAGGCATACATTGCTTCCTGCTCCATAAGCTTCTGCAATGCGTCTGTTAGCCAAATTTCACCATTCTTACCCGGCGTAGCAGTTTGCAGGAATTCAAAAATTCTGGGAGAAATAATATACCTACCCAGTATAGCTATATTTGATGGTGCCTGCTCAACCTCCGGTTTCTCAACCAATCCTTTTACCTTATATACTCTTTCATCTATCTGTGTTCCACCTATAACACCGTATTTTGTTACATCCTGAAGGGGTACTTTTTGAACTCCCAGAATAGTAGTCTGGTATTCGTTATATACATCCATCAACTGCTTGATACACGGTACCGGAGAATCCACTATATCGTCACCCAACATGACAGCAAAGGGCTCATTGCCGATAAACGATTTAGCACAATAAATAGCATGTCCGAGGCCTTTTGCTTCCTTCTGTCTTATGTAGTGTATATTTGCAATATTTGAAATCTCCTGTACAACACTCAACAGCTCCTGTTTACCTTTTCTATGGAGCTCCTCTTCCAGTTCGTAAGATTTATCAAAATGGTCTTCAATTGCTCTTTTATTTCTTCCGGAGATAATAAGTATATCCTCTATCCCCGCAGCAACTGCTTCTTCAACAATGTATTGTATAGTAGGTTTATCGACTATAGGTATCATTTCCTTAGGTTGTGCCTTGGTTGCAGGTAAAAATCTAGTTCCAAGACCGGCAGCAGGTATTATCGCTTTTCGTACTTTCATAGATTTCCTCCATATGTACTTTATTCAAATATATTTTACCACATATTTTAATTTTATCGCAACAAATGTTTCCATTTATACCCTTTTAATCCAATGCATTGATTATCGTTTTATTTTATGTTATAGTTTTAACATAGCTATAATTAAAAACTTCATAATATCTTCAGGGCAGGGTGTAATTCCCTACCGGCGGTAATGTACTAATTAGTATTAGCCCGCGAGCGTTTTGCAGACATGGTGTGATTCCATGGCCGACAGTACAGTCTGGATGAAAGAAGAACAATAAACAACATTAATTTGTTATTTGGTTAAGCTCTGTGGATTATTATTCCCAGGGCTTTTTAATTTACTTTTATTATTTACATTACCATAAGGGGGCAAATCTCAATGAATAGCAGTAGAATCAGAAAAATGACAACAATGGGTGTATTGGTAGCAATTTCAGTAATACTCATAATATCTCCACTAAAATTTCCCTTTCCCGCTGCACCGTTCCTTGTATATGATGCTGCAGACGTTTCCATTATTATAGGAGGATTTATCTTTGGGCCTGTTGAAGGCATTATACTTACCATTGTAACGGCTCTTGTTCAAACTCTGGCAGTTAGTACCGGAGGGGGATGGATAGGTTGCGTTATGCATATTGTTGCTACGTCAGCTCTGGTAAGTACCGCTTCTATAGTTTATTTAAAGAAAAAAACTCTTAAAAGTGCTGTTATAGGTTTAATTCTGGGAAGTCTTGCAATGACTGCACTAATGATACCCATGAACATGATATTTTATCCTTTGTTTGCGGGAACCCCGGTTGATGCTGTAATTAAAATGATTGTTCCGGCTTTGCTTCCTTTTAATCTAATGAAGGCAGGTCTTAACTCAGCAATCGCCTTATTACTGTACAAATCTGCCGGCAGACTACTATCCCAGATAGCCCTTAAATAAGGCTATTCGGGGACTATCACCCCAAAAATCAGGAAATGATTGCAATTATTTGTTATAGCTATTATGATATATGTTATCAAAAATATAAAATATTAGGAATTACATATTTACATTAAAATAATTAGCACGTATTATAATATTAACATCATATTGTGACAGTGTCACATGGGCATCATATGCCAATTAATTTTAATTTTGCTAATGCAACAATTGCGGGGTGATATTGGTATGGAATTTTGTAATAAATGCGGCTCTTTGAAGATTAGCGGGAATTGCACAAACAAAAAATGTGATCAACATGTTAAATCTATGGTAGAATTGGCTACCACTCAGCAAATTGAGTACATCAAAGAGTTGGCAGAGCAGTTAAATGAAGATGTCAGTGAAATGAACTTCGAAACCATGACAAAAAATGACGCTTCATATCTTATTGATGACTATCTGGAACGGTTGGATGACACTGACAAGAAATTTATAGCTGAAGATGATATTCTTGATGATGAAGAAACTGACGAAGAAGAATTATAAAGTTATATTATATTTTAAAAAGCGAGGGAAAATTCCTCGCTTTTTATTTTTTCAACAAAATGTCCTAAAAGCTGTTGATAACTTCTGAATTACTTGTTAATTATAACATGTGGATATGTGATACTGTTTACAAAAAACTGTGAATAACTATAAAACCTCATGGGGATTAAGGATTCCCCGCGTTTTCTACATACTTTTTAATATTGCGTTATATATGTGGATAATGTGTATAAATCTGTGCATAATTCAAATTTGATAGTTCACATAAGTGTGGAAAAGTGAGTTAATTTGAATATTTCAAATTAAATCCGTACTGAAAAAGAGCATCATATTCTTCATTGTTATCCAATTTTTCAATTGTAATGGGAAGTTGTTCAGCTGATTTAGGCCAGCTCACAGGTAATCGTCCTTTGAAATTGCAGTTATCTCCGTAAATGACCGATGCAACTGCCCTTCCTTCCGTGCCTGGTAACCATGCCTCAACCAAGGCATCCCATTTATTAATCTCACTTGTAATTATCCTTGGTCTCCCAGATACAATAATGACAACGATGGGTTTTTTTGATTCATATGCAATTTTCAGTGTATGGGCATTATCACTAAAGGCCAGCCCCTCGCTTAATCCCAGAGTCTTTTCATCGCCTTTTCCCTCAGCATAAGGATGTTCTCCTAAAACTGCAACAACAACATCTGCGTCTTTTATTTTTGCAGGATCGGTGATTATAATACCTCTTCCCTCATCTGCCATTTCCTTAAATCCATCCAGAATAGTTGTACCACTCATCCACCTCTTATCTCCGACATCCAATCCACCTTGCCATGTCTTTGTCCACCCCCCGCATTGTACACCTATATTATCAGAGGCTGGTCCAATAACTGCAACTTTTGCTGATTTTTTGAGTGGAAGTATGTTCTTTTTATTTTTCAGAAGAACCAAGGATTCCTTCACAGCCTGTTCTGCAATTTTAATATTGGAATTCTGCCTGATATCATAATCCTTATTTGTCCTATCACCTTTATCGGCAAATTTGTTTGTCTCCATTTTTACTCTTAGTATTCTGAAAACTGCTTCATCTATCCATATTTATATCCTGACGCTTCTCACTTGCTGCCTCCAGTAAACATTTATAGGACTCCTTCCACCGTTTCCCTTCCATTAATACATCTATTCCTGCATTCACTGCATTTACTACCTTTATATAAAGGCTGTTGCCATCCAGATATTCAACACCCTCATAGTCACTGATTACTACTCCCTGAAAGCCAATATCCTGCTTAAGTTTGTATTCTATTAGATCTCTTTCGGAGTGGTTTTTTCTGCCCTTTACACTGCTGTATGAGACCATAATTGTTTTAACTCCGGCTTTAACTGCATCCTTGTATACAGATATATATTTATCTTTAAGTTCCTCTGTGCTGATATTGGTATTTCCACGATCAAGCAGTCCATTCGTGCCTGAGCCAAACTCAACTGCTCCGTCTGCCACGTAATGCTTTGCACATGCAATTATCCCCTTTTCCTGAAGAGATGTTATAAAAGGGGTTGCCATCATGGTCACAAGATCCGAGGTCTCACTGAAACACTCATAATCCCTCCCCCATCTTATATCGTTGCTTACTGCAACACACGGGGAAAATGTCCAATCAACGCCTATTGAATTTAATTCATCTGCCACGGCTGCTCCGATTTCCCTTGCAAGTTTTCCGTTACGGGTAGCCCCCAAGGCGATATTGTGAGGATATATAACGGTATCCTTCATGTTGTTGTTGCCATGAACTGCATCTACGGCAAATAAGAGAGGTATCGACAGCCTTGACTCTTTAGCCGCATTTTTATATGTACGTATCATTTTTCTCCAACCATCCGGGTTATTTTCTTCCGGAGCTGAGCCCCCTTGGGCAAAAACAGACCCTATTGAGTAGGTTTTAACATCCTGCACGGTAATATAGTCCTTTTCCGCCATAATCATCTGACCTACTTTTTCCTCCAGCGTCATATTTTTTATGTATGCAGTTATATTTTCTTTGATTGATTTTTCTTTGTCGTATATTGCCTTTACTCCTGAATTATTTCCGCTGTCTGTGGAAATATGAGTGTTGTTTGGAGCCTTATGTGTATTTGGTGTAGTATTACTGCAGCAGCATAGTGATATTATTAATAAAGAGGTCAGAAGTAATCTTTCCAGTCTTTTAAAGTTCAATTAATCACCCCAGTGTTTGGTATATATTACTATAATATTAAAATTATTGTAATATATCAACAGTAATCTACTTATATCTTAATATAGTTAGTAGTATTTAATAAATTAATATAATCCGGAGGTTTTCAATGAGAAGATTACTACCCTTTATTACCTTAATACTTATTATATGCCTTACTTTGGCATCTTCAGCTTCTACTGAAGCCCTTCCTGCCGAGAATAACCATATAAGCATGTGGAAAGTTACAAATCAAAATGATGCCTCGGAAAGAAATATTACATACCTTCTGGGATCATTATCAATTACAGACAAAAGCATATTCCCTTTAAATTCACAACTTGAAAAGGTATACAATGAATGTTCAAAAATCATTGTAGAAACAGACATGACAAAAACTACACAGGATCAAACCGTAACAGCCCTGCTAAAATATGGACTGCTATCAAAAACAACCATAGATAAGGTGTTAACAAAGGAACAGTATACAAAAGCAGACAACCTTATAAAAAAGTATACTCAGAATAAGAAATCACTTTCTGCCTATAAGACTTTTATGCCCTGGGTAATAGAAAACCTGATTTCTAGTCTTTCAATTAGCAACTCACCAAATTTTTTACAAGACCCTGTTCCTTCATATTTTATAACAAAGGCAAAGAAGGACGGAAAGTCAATACTTGAAATTGAATCTCCCGATTCACAGCTAAGCAGGCTCAGCTCAATGTCATATTCTCTTCAAGGTTCACTACTTGAAAATACCATTAAAGTTATAGAAAAGGAATCTGAAGCTGTAAAAAATGCAACGGCATTATGGAAAGACGGTGACATCGAGGGCCTTAGCGAGCTATATTCATTTGACAAGGCCACTCAAACAACGGTAACCCAAAAAACCTATGAATGCATTACAAAATATTTAAAATCCGGAGGTAAATATTTTGCCATAGCAGATATTTCAAGATTGACTGGAAAGAGCGGTATTATTAATATGCTCAGGGAAAAAGGCTATAAAGTAGAACAGCTGTAGTACTTAAAAGGGGCTTGCAGGTAAATTACTCCCATCTGCGTCCTATTTCATTGGCAATGCCTAAGCAATCACATATTTTCATAACCTGATGATTCAGTACATCATCCAGTGTTTTCGGCTTATTATAAAAAGCCGGCATTGGCGGTATTATTTTCACTCCAAGTCGTGAGAGCTTAAGCATATTTTCAAGGTGTATGGAATTAAGCGGAGTTTCTCTGGGACAAATGATGAGCTTTCGTGATTCTTTAAGAGCAACATCTGCAGCTCTTGATACAAGAGTGTCGCAGATACCGTTTGAAATGCAAGCCAGTGTCTTCATACTACACGGAACAATTACTGTTGCGTCAGTTATATATGAGCCGCTGGATATCCTCGCAGCCAAGCCATCATTATCATATGTGTAATTTGCAAGCCCCAACACTTGCTCAATACTGTAGTCCGTTTCGAGTCCTATATTCTTAACGGCATATTTGCTCATTACAAGATGAGTTGTTACTTGGGGTACAATCTTAAGTACCTCAAGGAGTCTGATTCCATAAATGGCTCCTGAAGCCCCGGTAATCCCTACAACTATATTTATTTAAAACACCTGCCTTTTTTCATTAATAATTATTTTTCTAATGTTTTGAATTGTTGACATTTATTTTAAGATTTATGATATTATTATCTCTGAATTTGGTTTTCGGAGGTGCTTTAATGAATTTTGGTCATTTTAATCCAGTTAACAAGGAGTATGTTATTACCCGCCCGGATACTCCTGCCCCCTGGTGTAATTATCTTGGGTCTGTAGACTACGGTGCAATTATATCCAACAATGCAACGGGCTATAGTTTTGTAAAATCCGGTGCAGCCGGGAGAATAATTCGTTTCAGATTAAATTCAATGTCCAACGATCAACCCGGAAGATTTATTTATATACGGGACAATGCAGACGGGGATTACTGGTCAGGCTCGTGGCAGCCGGTTTGTAAATCAATTGACAGCTATAAGAGTGAGTGCAGACATGGAACTGCCTACACTATTATTTCTTCCTCCTACAAGGATATAGAAAGCCGTACCCTTTACTATGTTCCTCTTGATAAAAACTATGAAGTATGGAATTTGAGAATAAAGAATACTGGCATAAACAAACGGAGCTTATCTATATATGGCATGGCGGAATTTACAAACCATGATCACTATGAAAATGACACTGTAAATCTTCAATATTCGCAATTTATAAGTAAAACATATTTTAAAGATAATCACATACTCCAGGTAATTAACGAAAATGGAAGTGAGGCATCAGCAGATGTTGAAGGAACTTCCAATAAAAAGGGCGACCCCATATACAGGTTCTTCGGTCTGGCAGGACAGTCAGTTTCTGCTTTTGACGGCGAAAGAGATGTGTTTATAGGTAACTACAGAAATTATGGCAATCCTGTTGCCGTAGAATCGGGAAGGTGTTCAAATACCGTTGCCTATAACGGAAATTCCTTTGGGGCTCTCCAGACAGATATAGAATTAAATCCCGGTGAGGAAGCTGAAATGACTTTCCTCCTTGGAGCAGGAAATGACGAGTTTGCAAGAAATTTAATTTCAAAATATGATACCGTTGGAAAGACGAATAAGTGCTCTTGTGAAGATGCTTTTGACTTCAGCGAAGTTGTATCACATGAGCTTACACAACTTAAAACCTTCTGGCATTCAAGGCTGGGCAACCTTCAGGTGGAAACCCCGGATGATAATTTTAATAATATGGCAAACGTCTGGAATGCATACCAGTGCTTTATAACATTTTTCTGGTCCAGAGCAGCCTCCTTCCAATACTGCGGTCTGAGAAACGGTTTAGGATACCGTGACACGGTACAGGATATACAGGGTATAATCCACTTAGACCCTAATGCTGCACGAGAAAGACTTTGGCTTATGCTTTCGGGACAAGTTTCCAACGGCGGCGGTCTGCCTCTTGTGAAGTTCGATCATATGCCCGGAAAGGAAGCTACTCCTGATGAATCACAATATGCAAAAGAGACGGGACAATCCTTCTACCGGGCAGATGATGCACTTTGGCTCTTCCCAACTGTTATTACATATATTAAAGAAAGCGGCGATTGGAACTTTATAGATGAAAAAATCCCTTATGCAGACAAGGGTGAAGCAACTGTTTACACTCACCTGAAACAAGCGATACAGTTTAACTTGGACAGACAAGGTAGCCATGGTCTGCCTGCCGGTTTGTTTGCTGACTGGAACGATTGCCTTAGACTTGGCTCAAAGGGAGAATCTCTTTTCGTGGCATTCCAGCTGTACCATGCCCTTAAAATTTTTGAAGAATTTGCAGTTAAAAAGGGTGCTTCAGCTGATATGGTATGGGCAAAAGACCGTCTTGAAGAATTAAGCGGAAATCTCCAAAAATCCGCATGGGAAGGGGATCAATATGTCCGTGGATTCACTGATGACGGATATATTATCGGATCAAAGAACAATTCCGAAGCAAGCCTGTGGCTTAATCCTCAGGTCTGGTCCGTTATAAGCGGTGCTGCTGAAGGTGAAAAGGCCAGTACCGTTCTTGATAAGGTATATGCCAATCTGAATACTAAATATGGTGCAATGTTATTTTACCCGGCTTTCAGGGAATATGGTCTTCCTGTGGCAAGAATGTCACTTTTTAATGCTGGAACCAAGGAAAATGCTGGAATATTCTCACAGCCCCAAGGCTGGTTGATATTAGCTGAAACAATAATAGGAAATGGCAACAGGGCCTATGAATATTTTACCGAAATAAATCCGGCTGCCATGAATGACAATGCCGAAAAGAGAAAACTGGAGCCATATATCCACGGTCAGGCCACAGAAGGAATTGATACCCAAAATCACGGACGTTCACATGTTCACTGGCTGACAGGTACAGCTTCAACCGTCATGGTTTCAATGGTGTACGGAATTCTGGGATTACAACCTGAGTACGATGGTATAAAAATCAATCCATGCATCCCTTCAATCTGGAAGAACTTTAAAATGACAAAGGTGTTTAGAAATAATGTTCTCAATATAACTGTCGACAACAGTCAGGGAGTGGAAAAAGGAGTACAATACGTTACCGTTAACGGGAAACACATTGATGGCTGTTATATCAGCATAAATGAACTTAAGGATACTAATGAAATAGTAGTAGTAATGGGAAAATAAAAGAGAAAGCAGGGTATGATATATTATCACATACCCTGCTTCTTGTTATATAAACCTTTTCCTTAATCCAAGCGTTATAAAGTAAATAACCGCAGCAATAATAACTATTGTTGCCCCCGTTGCAGTATCCAGATAGTATGACATGATAAGTCCACCAATACCTGAAACAAAAGAAATCAGTAACGCAATGATATTGTACTGCCGGGCGTTTGTTGATACATTTCTTGCAGCTGCGGCGGGAAGAACCAGGAGTGAATTAATTATCAAAAGTCCGATCCACTGTATGCTGACTGTTACCACCACTGCAATAGCAGATGTGAAAGCCAGTTCAACCGCTATAGTATTTATTCCGCGGCTTTTTGCCAGTGATTGATTCAAGCTTACCAAAAGTATTTTATTGTAAAACATTAACCAAAGTACGATTATTACAATGGCTATAATGAGTAATAGCCCTACCTCTCCGGCACTTATACTTAAAAGATCCCCCACCAGTACAGAAGAGTATTTACCGCTGCCTTTCGAATATATTAGGACAACACCCAAGGCTATTGCAGCAGAAGAAAATACACCTATAACCGTATCCGTGGATGTCTTTGTTTTATTCTTCACAATTGTAATCAGTACGGAAAAAGCAATAGAAAACACTATCGCAGACCACATAGGCTGAAAAATACCTATTGCAGTGCCTATTGCAATCCCGGTAAACGCACCATGCCCCAAGGCATCAGAGAAAAATGCCATACGGTTGTTTACAATGATTGTTCCCAGAATACCAAATACCGGAGCAATCAGCAAAATAGCCAGAAAGGCATTTTTCATAAATTCATAGCTAAGCCAACTGAACGGGAGAATAATATCAAGTATTTTATATATCTGCTCCATTATTTCCCGCCTCCGTTCTCGTCGGTTTCATTTCCCAAAATACCGGTCAGACCAAAGGTTTCATGCATACGTTCATCAGTATAAACTTCTTCCGGAGTTCCGTTAAGTATTACAGTCCTGTTTAACAAAACCACCCTGTCTGCATGTTTCCTTACCAAATCAAGGTCATGGGATACAAGTATTATAGTCAGATCATACTCTTTTCTTATCTTAGATACAATCTCATAGAAAACTTCAAGACCCTTCCTGTCAACTCCTGACACCGGCTCGTCCAGAAGTAAAAGCTGTGGCATTGGCTCAAGTGCCAGCGCCAGTAACACTCTTTGCAACTCTCCACCGGACAAAGCTCCCAATCGTTTGTCTATAAGTTTATCCGCCTGAACTCTGTCCAGACAATCTATAATTCTTTTGTCCACTTTTTTTGAAACACCCTGCCATGCAGGTTTTCTACTCATACATGATGCAAACAGGTTTCTTACGCTAAGAGGTGCGGAAGTATCAAATTCCAGTTGCTGAGGTACATACCCGACAACAGGCCTCCCGGCAGCCTCCCCACTGGCTCCTGCAAACACAATATTACCCTCATGCTTAATTTCTCCGAGTATAGATTTAAGCAAAGTACTCTTTCCTGCCCCATTAGGGCCTATAATCGCAGTCAGCTCCCCACAGTGCAGGTGAAGATTTACATCCTGTAATATTTGCGTTCTGCCTATCGTTACTGAAAAATTCTCTATCTTAGTACAGCAGTATCCGCAACAGCCCAAGCTATTCTCACAATTTCCCCTGTGCTTTCCAATAAACTCTTCCATTATATTTCCTCATATTCCAATAATATTGCAGTTAATTTTAGTATTAACTATTATACACCTTTCCCTTTGAAAAGATAATATTTTTAAAATTATATGGTATTAATATCTGCCTATATGCAAACACTTAGTTATATGTGTTGAGAAATTTTAGTATTAATTTTTTTATTATATAGTTATAATTTTTGTAATATATACTTATTTTTATATATTTTTGTGTTAATATGTTTAATGTAATAATTATATTGGGGAGGACTAATAATGAGCAAGATAGACACAGCTTCTATTAACACTATAAGGGTGTTGGCTGCAGAAGCAGTTCAAAAAGCATCGTCAGGACATCCGGGTTTGCCACTGGGTGCAGCACCTATAGCCTATACTGTTTGGGCAAAACATATGAAACATAATCCCAAAAACCCACAATGGCCGAATAGAGACAGATTCGTACTCTCAGCCGGTCATGGATCAGCAATGCTTTATTCAATGCTGCATGTGTTCGGTTATGATGTTTCAATGGAAGATTTGAAGAACTTCAGACAATTTAACAGTAAAACGCCGGGACATCCTGAATACGGACATACACCGGGTGTTGAAATTACAACAGGACCACTTGGTCAGGGTATTGCCAATGCGGTTGGTATGGCAATGGCTGAAGAATTTATTGCTGCCAAATTCAACAAGGACGGCTACAAAATAGTTGATAACTATACTTTTGCACTATCAGGAGATGGCTGTCTCATGGAAGGTGTTGCAAGCGAAGCAGCTTCACTTGCAGGTACCTTAAAACTGGGCAAGCTTATATTACTTTATGACAGCAACAAAATTACTATAGAAGGAAGTACAGACATAGCTTTCACTGAAGATGTTGCAAAACGTTTTGACGCATACGGTTGGCAGGTACTTAAAGTTGAAGACGGAAACAGTGTTGAGGACATCAGTGCAGCAGTTGCCAAGGCAAAAGCTGACACAAGTGCACCTTCAATTATTATCATAAATACTCAAATAGGCTATGGCTCACCAAAAGCAGGAAGCTCTTCTGTTCATGGTGAACCCCTTGGAGATGAAGGTCTTGCAAAGACTAAGGAATTCTTGGGAATGTGCAAGGATGACTGCTTCAACGTAAATGAAGAAGTTGCAGCTTACATGAAGGAACTCGTTGATTCGGGTATAAAAGCTGAAAACGAATGGAATGAAATGTTTAAGAAATATGCTGCAGAATACCCCGGTCTCGCAAAGGAATGGGAAATGTGGCATAATGACAGCTACGAAGAAATGCTGCTAAATGATGAAAACTTCTGGAAAGCTGATTCAAAACCAAATGCGACAAGAGCTATTTCAGGAAACCTTATAAATTATCTGGCACAAAGAATACCAAACCTTGTTGGAGGTTCTGCTGACCTTGCACCTTCAAACAAGACTGCTATGAAAGGTGTTGGAGATTTCTCAGCTGAAGATTACAGCGGCAGAAACCTTCACTTCGGCGTAAGAGAACACGGAATGGCAGCTATAGCAAACGCAATGGCTGTATACGGCGGATTAAAACTGTACTGTGCAACCTTCTTTGTGTTCACTGACTATTTGAAGGGTGCTATGAGACTTTCCGCTCTAATGAAATTACCTGTTACTTATGTAATGACTCATGACAGCATTGGTGTAGGTGAAGACGGACCTACTCACCAACCAATTGAACAATTGGCATCTGTAAGAAGTATACCAAACTTTATTGATTTCAGACCCGCTGATGCAAATGAAACAGCTGCAGGTTGGTTTACAGCAATTACCAACCCTTCATCACCTACTTGCCTGGTATTAACAAGACAGAACCTTCCTGTCCTTGATATCGACGGAAAGGTAGCATTAAAGGGTGCTTATACTTTGTTGGATTCAAAGAATGCAACTCCTGAAATCATTTTGATATCTTGTGGCTCAGAAGTTCACATTACTCTTGAAGCCGGCAAACAACTGCAAGCAGAAGGCATTGATGCAAGAGTTGTAAGTATGCCATCAATGGAACTCTTTGATAGACAGTCATCTGAATACAAGGAAAGCGTACTTCCATCATCTGTTGCTAACAGAGTGGCTGTTGAAGCAGCTTCTTCATTCGGATGGCATAAGTACGTTGGATTAAAGGGCGAAGTAATTTCCATAGATACCTTTGGTGCTTCCGGCCCTGCAGACCAGCTATTTAAGCACTTTGGCTTCACAACTGAAAATGTTGTTGCAAAGGCAAAGGCTGTTTTGGCTAAATAAATAATTCTTATATAAAAATACAAAAAACAACCCGAGAAAATAACATATTATTTTCCGGGTGTTTTTTGTTTGCTGAATATACTGAATATCGAAAAGTATTTATCATTATTTAATACTTTTTTTATTGACAAACAATAATAATAGATGTATATTACATTTGGATAGCAGTAAAATAAATATAATAAATTAAAAAAGGTGTGAATTATTTATGGGTTATCAGATACTTGGAAAAAAAGGTTTAAGTCAGCTTATGGAAGTACTCTGCACAGTGTTTCAGGTTTTGGGTGTTATATTGATTGCCAGCTTGCCATGGACTCTAAACTATTACCTTCTGCTAAAAAATACAACTGTAGAACCTAGAATATATTATTCCATGATAGTACTTTTAGTAATATCTGGTATATGTGCTTTTACAATATTAATTCAAGCGAAGAAGGTTTTGCATAATATTAATTCAAAAAGCCCCTTTACATTTGATACGGCCAATCGAATAAAATATATATCCTACCTGTGTTTGCCTGTAGCACTTGCGTATATTATAGGCATATTCTTTATCCCGTCGGTATTCGTTATTCTAGTAGGACTGACCTTTTTATTTTTAGCTGCCTGCATATTTATTATTGCAGAGTTGTTCTATCAGGCAGTTAAATATAAGCAAGAAAACGACTTGACAATATAGATAAGGAGAACCACTATGCCGATTATAGTAAATGTTGATGTAATGCTTGCAAAGAGAAAAATGAGTTCAACAGAACTAGCTGAAAAAATAGGTATAACTACTGCCAACCTATCAATATTAAAGACCAACAAGGCTAAAGCCATCAGATTTTCAACTCTTGAGGAGATATGTAGGGCCTTAAACTGTCAGCCCGGTGATATCCTTGAATACGTACCATCTGAAGAAAAAATCGCAGAAATAGACGAATAGATATATTTTTTAATTAATGAAAGGAGTCATACAATGGAAAATAAAGATCAAATATCCGGAGCTTCAGCCACTCCATTACCCCCACCTTATTATGCAAGTTATGTGCCAAGAAATAAAAAACCTGAATATCATGAATTTAAATCACGCGTTACTTCATCCAAAGGATTAACAATCTCAATCTTGAGCATTATATTATCTATACTGTTTTTAGAAACGATTTTTTTCCAATCACCGGGGATAGCAGCTCCAATATATCTCACTGCCTTTTATTGCAGCATTTATTACTTTTTCAGAGAGAATGCTACTCCCCTTAATAAAGCAGCTGTACTTTTAACCATACCGGCAATGCTAATGGCAGTAAGCTTCTTTATTCATTACAATCCAAGTACCAGATGGATTACATGGCTTACGTTAACCGGAATTATATGCATACAGCTTATTCTTCTTGGCAATTTTCAGATAAACAGCTTATTTTCGCCGGACACACTTGTCAAAGTTATTTCAAACCTATTCGCTAAGCCTTTTACTAATCTTCCAATGCCCTTCAACTCTTTTGGAATACTCAAGAACAAGAAATCTGATACTACTAAAAACATCTTGTACGCCCTAATAGGTATAATCGTGGCTGTACCTGTTGCCGCAATCCTTATGGGGTTGTTTGTTCAAGCAGATGCAGTATTTGCTGCTTCGGTAAGATCATTTAATAACTTCATAGGTTTAGACTTTGACCGGATATCTATAGATTTATTCTTAGGACTTCCGTCAGGTGTATTTCTTGGCGCTGCACTGCTTGGTTTAAAGTATGAAAAACATGAAGAAAAAACCGTAAAAAATTTGGGCAGCTGCATAGAACCTGTAATTACCGGTACTTTCTTAACCATTATAAATATATTCTTGATAGCATTTGTAGGATTTCAGTTCATGTATTTGTTTGGGGGATTAGATAATATAAAAAATTCAGGAATAGGCTATGCAGATTATGCAAGACGAGGCTTCTTTGAACTATGTACTGCATCAGCAATAATATTTGCCATTGCGTTTTTTGTTATAGTTATGACAAAGAAAAAAAACGAAAAACTTTCTATATGGGTAAGCCTAGGAACAGTGGTTCTATGTGCGGGTGACGGCGTATTACTTATATCTGCAGTTAAGAGAATGCTTATGTATATAAGTGCTTACGGTCTTAGTATAAAACGTGTTCTGACACTCTGGCTTATGGCGGTAATTGGATTGTGTTTGCTATGGATGATAATAAAGTGCTTTAAAATCAGGTTGGATGTTACAAAGTGGATTGGATTGACTGTAATAGCAGGTGTGTGTGTATTAAGCCTTACTAACATTGAAAAAATTATTGCAGAATACAATGTAGACAGCTATCTTGAAAATCCTGATGAACCCTCAGTAATATTTTATTTGAATCAAATATCCTATACAGCTGCTCCCCAACTGGAAAAACTGTGGGATTTACCAACGCACCAAAAAACAGAAATTAACTTTAATGAAATAGTAGAAAATAAAAAACTTCAGCTTTCTGTACGAAACAAACTATATGGCTTTACACTGGACAGCATCGAGGCATCAAAGGTACTTAATAAGTCCAAGTAGCTAAGGAGATGGTTATATTGAAGCAAAAAAGTAATATCATATTGGGTATATATGATTTAGTTTTAGGTATAACAGCTATTGTCATAGGCATACAGATGATACAATCCAATAGTGGGATATTCTCTGAATATCCCACGGAATGGCTTTTTAAACTACCTTTTAATAGTTGGGTTCAGCCCGGTATAATTGCAATTCTTTTATTTGGTGCAGGTAACATTTTTTCGGCAATTATGTGCCTTAATGACAGTTTCAATATGTCTTGGCTGTCATCAGCCTTAGTTGGATTAATGCTATTGATATGCGTAATAGCTCAGGTGACAATTCTGGGAGAATGGTACTTGCCTTCTGTTGAATTTTTTGCAGCCGGTATAATCCAAATTTTTATAAGCGGTTATGCTTTAACTACCAGAAAAATATCATAGATTAGTCTTAATAAATTAATCCACTAACTGCCTTTTTTGTTGACATACCCTGTGGTCAGTGCTATAACAGAAATAAAACATAAATAGCAAAGGAACTGCGGCTTATGTATATTAACACAAATGAACTAATCCTGTATAAGTATTTTTACCGTCCTGATATTTTTGAAGACCTTTCGTGGGTTATAAACAATTACCAAAGCAAAGCTTTTTCCAAGGAAAATATAAAGTCAAGACTATACGAGGGTTTGCATAAATTAGTTGAGTTTTCAGTTGACCATGATTTTAGTGGTAATCTGTTTCATTGTTACCTTACCTATGTTCTTATTACAAATGAAAATGCCTTTTCACGGTCTTGTGAGGTATCTGAAAAACCAAGCGGTACAATAAACGAGCTGGTATTAAATGATTTCATTATATTAAAAAAATTATATGACTTTGATTTGTCCTTAATAGACGAAGTTCTCCAAACCCAGTCTTTAAACATCATTAAAAGTTTTGTCTCCTACGACACCGATAAAAATACAAATAATAGTCTGCCATGTTTTAATGAACTCGTAAATAGACTATCATCATCTGAGAATGAACATACATTCTACGAAATAATAACTGACTTTTACAAAAAGTTCGGTGTTGGAAAGTTTGGATTAAACAAAGCATTCAGTGTTATACACTGTGATAGAACTATTGAGCTTAAGCCTATTACAAATACAGAGCAAATACTTCTTAAGGACCTTGTTGGCTATCAACTTCAAAAGAACGAGCTTATTAAGAATACAGAATCTTTTGTACAGGGACGCAAGGCCAATAATGTACTTTTATATGGTGACAGCGGTACAGGTAAATCATCAAGTATTAAAGCCATTTTAAATGAATACTTTAAACATGGTCTCAGAATGATAGAGGTATATAAACACCAAATGAAGGATTTGCCCCTTATTATAGAGCAGATAAAAGACAGAAAATATAAATTTATCATTTACATGGACGACTTGTCCTTTGAAGATTTTGAAACAGATTATAAATATTTGAAGGCTGTAATAGAAGGAGGCCTTGAGGCAAAACCAGAAAATGTACTAATCTATGCTACCTCTAACAGAAGACATATTATCCGGGAGAAGTGGAGTGACAAGAACGACAGGGATGACGACCTTCATACCAACGATACGGTTCAGGAAAAGCTTTCACTATCAGCAAGATTCGGTTTACCGATTCTGTATATAGCTCCCAACAGAAAAGAATTTCAGCAAATTGTTAAAGTACTTGCCGACAAACATCATATCAATATTCCTGAAGAAGAACTTTATCTTGAAGCAAACCGGTGGGAACTTCGCAATGGCGGTTTGTCAGGAAGAACAGCTCAACATTTTATCACGTATCTACTTGGAAAAAATAATAAGTAGCATTTAAAATAGCAAACCGATAGCACTGCTGCCGGTTCTTTTTTATGTGTAGTATTAACTTCTAGCCAAAACAGTAAATATAATATAAAATAATAGTTATTGTAATATTATGTCGTCTATTGGAGGTTTTCATGTCTAAAAGAATAAAGATTTTTCTACTTGCTATAATCTATACACTAACATCCTTGAGCATCTTTTCAGTACAAGCGTCAAAAGTTACATATTCAAAGACTCTTGAACAAATATATAAAAGCAAGGATGTTTATACAGAGACACAGAAACGACTTACAGAGTTTAATAAAAATTACAGCAATATAACATATCTTTTTTCAGCAGGAAAAAGTGTACAAAAGAGAGATTTGTCAGTAATAAAAATAGGAAGCGGCTCTAAAAAGATTTTTATAAATGCGGCCCATCATCCCAGAGAATACATAGGTACAATCCTTACACTAAACCAGATTCAGAATTTACTAGAGGCATACGCTAGTAATGGAAGTATTGACGGTCAAAAAGTCAGGAATCTGCTTGATAATCAAGTAACCTTTTATTTTATGCCGCTGGTAAATCCGGATGGCGTACAGATATGTGTTAGTGGATCTCCATCCTATTACTTTAACGCTAATAAGGTAGACCTTAATCATAATTATGATGCGCTCTGGTTTAAAAAAATTACCTCTACATATTCTACAGGAACTAAAGTATTCTCTGAGCCTGAAACCCAGGCAGTTAGAGATTTATGCCTTAATATAGAGTTTGACCTGACTCTTGCATATCATGCAGCAGGAAATATAATATACTGGTATTTTGGACAAGAAGGAGCAGATAGAACAAGAGACCTGACTTATGCAAATATGCTAAAGACTACAACCGGTTACAGTTTGGTAAGCCCCTCCAACTACAAATCGTCTACTTCGGGATTTAAAGATTGGTGTGTACAAAAATTAAAAATTCCATCCTTTACACTTGAAGTAGGAGGTAAAAGAGGTATTACAAAGCCTGTAGAATGGTCATATTACAGTACAATTTGGAATGAGAATAAGCTTATCCCAGTCAGAATCGCCAAACAGCTGATGACGCAGGCAAAATTTAATAGCGATAAAAAGACCTCATTAATATATAAAAGCAATTTATTTCGTGAAGGACAGATAATATCTTTAGATGGGAAGCAATACATCGCGGAAAAAGATGTTACACTACTTGCAGGAAAGATATCAGACAGTCAGAAAGAGAAACTTAATTTAACAGAAATTTATATAAACAAAATACCCTATATAAATCTGGAAACCTTGGCAGAATGTTTAAAGCTTAACTTCAAATTTGAAAAATCCTCAAACACGGTTTATATTTCATAGATAAAAAATATGACCCTCATCTTAAAAATGAGGGTTTTTTATTATAGGTTATGGTATCTACCTTGGAATATATGGTAATAATGTTTATAAGTTAATATGAAAGGAGTAATTATATGGGAGACAAAGGTAGTACAAAAAAGGCCCCAAAGATGTCAAAAAAAGAGGCAAGAGCAGCAAAAATAGCTACAAGAAGTAATAAGACCAGCGAAAACTCATAAAAACCTTTCTATAAAAATGAACCCTCTCTTGTGATGTAAAATACTACATGAGCCGGGTTCGTTTTTTATTTATTTAAGCAGACTTGAAATTTCTCCTGTGTAATAAATACAAAGTTTATGCAAAGGCCTCGTCATCGCTACATAAAGCAGCTTAATATCAAGATCGCTTGTTGAATAATTTTCGCTGCTGGCATTTGAAATAAGTACCACATCAAACTCCAGACCCTTCGATAGATAAGATGGAACGACTACAATACCGCTTTTGTATTCCTTCTCATTTCCTGTAATAATACTTATATTTTTATCAGCTTTCTTTATCATGGGCAGTATTTGATTACATTCTTCCATAGTTTTGCAGATAACTGCTATTGTTCTATGTCCTTGCCTTTTTGCCAGTACAATCCTTTCAGCTATGTCTTCGGCAACATTATCAATGTCATACTTCTGAATATATTCAACAGGATCCCCATGTCGGATAACAGGTTTTGCACGTACCAAATCCTTATTATCCAGTTTCTCCATAACATTATTAGCAGCCTCCATAATTTCAACAGTGGTTCTGTAGCTTTGTTCCAAGGTTAGAAACTCGCACTTTTTACCCTCGAAAACATTATTAACAATCTCGTCCCAACTACGTACTCCCCTGTAGAAATGAATCCCCTGACATAAATCTCCAAGAATCGTAAAAGAGCTGTCCTTGACAATTTTTTTCATAACATAGAACTGAAATGCACTGAAATCTTGAGCCTCATCGATTACAATATGCCTGACAGGTATCTTCTCATCCATACCGTAAATTTTATATTTTAGATATATAATCGGTGCCAGATCTTCCTGTTCAATCCTTTCACTCTTTAATATATCAAGAGTATAATTCCTAATAAACTTACATGTCTCTTCGTCAGTGTATTTGCCCACAATCCTATCGAAAACTTCAGCATTATTCATCAGATCAACATAGTATTGATATGGACTTAATTTTGGTAGATTGGCTACATAGTCCTTGACTAAAGATTTTGCTGCTTTATCAATCTTCTTTAAAACACGGTCTCTTTTTTCAAAAGCTTCTAGTATACACTTTTGTCTTTCAGACTCATCAGGAATTCCTACCCTTGCCCTTGCTACCTTTTTGTCACACTCAGCATGTATCTGTTGAATAAACTGTTCCTTACTCGTTTTCAACCTTGTTTTAATACTTTTCTTAATCTCATTCATCCTCTGTGCAATAGGCCACATACCATATTGGGTTAGAAACAAATTATTTATTTCTTCATATGAAAAAATAACTTTAGTACCGAGGGTAATATCTTTTTTAGGAATAAAAGATATTTCAATTTCCCTTAAGTATTCATCAATAATATCTTTGAAATCCATGGATGTTTTAAGAATAGACGAACATCTTACAAGATTATTATACTCAATCTGTTCCTTTGTCACATTATGATTAACAAACATATTCAACTTTTCATTTGCATCTGTGAGCTTAAAAATTTTCCCTATAAGCTCCATAGAAAAATCCTCAAAAGTTGTTTGCTTAACCCTTTCAACTCCAAGTTCAGGTAATACCTCCGAAATATAGTTAAGAAAAAGTCGGTTTGGAGCAATAATCATAAAATTTTCAGGATCAAAACTTTTTTCAAATGTATATATAAGATATGCTATTCTATGAAGAGCGATAGTTGTTTTACCACTACCTGCAACCCCTTGGACAATCAGCGGCTTCCACATGGGAGCTCTTACTATTTTATTCTGTTCCTCCTGAATTGTAGAAACAATTTCTTTAAGTCTATTTTCTGCATTTGCTCCAAGATAAGTTTGAAGAAATTCATCATTTGTTGTTATATCTATATCAAAAATTTCATTAAGATTCCCATTATTAATTGAAAATTGCCTTTTTAAAAGAAGCTCTCCATCGATTTTGCCATCCGGGCATTCATAGCTTGACTGTCCGAGTCTGCCCTCGTAATAGAGGTTAGCTATTGGCGCCCTCCAGTCTACAATAACTATTTCCTGGTCCTCATCCCTAGATAGTGACATTTTTCCTATATACAGCTTTTCTGTCCTATCCGAATCATTTTCCTTATAGTCTACCCTGGCAAAATAAGGTTTACCTCTGGCGGTATATAAATTCTTAACCTTTAAAGCCAGAGTATCATGTAGCATCGTATTTACCAGTATACTAGTATAATCCGCACTACTGTCACCGCTCATATGCTTTTGTACACTTTCAAGCTCATTACCTATCTTCTCTCTCTTTTCAAGAGCTTTTTTCAGGCTTTTTTCCACATAGTCCAGAGTATATCTGCACCTTTCAAGCTCTTCCTTATAGGCCGGATGGTTTGCAGCTGACATTATTATTACCCCTCTCTTCTTTAAAATATTAAACAGACTTATATTATATATTTTTAATTAACTATAATCAACCATCCTAACAAATTGCCCAAAAATCTTTTCTAAATTAAAAC
>NZ_ATAY01000086.1 GCF_000421965.1 Ruminiclostridium papyrosolvens C7
CCCCGAAGTTTATACTTTCTGGCGTGTAATATAATCAAATATAAAGAGGAATCCCCAGCGACTATCGAAGAAAGAAGCACCTGACAGGGAAGCTTCAATTCTTACCTACCAACCACAGGAGGTTAAAGTCGCATGGGGAAATCCTCGCACATTCAAGGCCGTAAGGGAACTAAGTTCAGTCAACAGCTAAGGGGCGTTAACCTGGAGCAAGTCCTCATCGTTGCAATCGATGCGGCCAAGCTCCACCAAAAAGCCTTAATATGCAATTATTTCGGCGACATCATTGAAAAACCCTTCTTTTTCTCAGCGAATAATTCTGGTATGGAGCTGCTTTGCAAGAAGATTAATCAAGCGGTTACAGCCACAGAGGCTGTTCGCTTGTTCCTGGGTATTGAGGCAACAGGCCATTACTATGAAGACATCGTCCGCGAGATGGCGAAACGAGGGTACCACGTTCAGATCTTGAATCCGTATACCACCTTCGAGGAACGCGCCGGCGCACTGAATTGGTGCAAAACAGATGATCTTGATCTTGTGGCCATCGCCCATGCCATCAAAAGCAACAAAGCCACTGAAAACCAGCTTTTGAATGGCGTACAGCGTCAGCTCCATGTCTTGACTCGAGCACGGCGCTCTGAGACACGGAAGCGTGCTTCCTTGCGTACAGAGATTCGAGCACTTATGGACCTCATCTGGCGCGAGTACCAAGGATATGCAGATTATTCAGCCGGTAGAGCTCGAAAAATCAAAGTATTCAGTGACTTCTGGGGGAAAGCCTCGCTCTTCTTCATGGAGCATTATCCACACCCCGCTGCTGCCTGAAACTAGGGGAGACCGGGCTACGGAAGCTCTCGATTCAGCATAATCTCAAAATTGCGAAAACACCACCATCCAGAAGCTCTTGCACGTCGCTGAACAAG
>NZ_ATAY01000087.1 GCF_000421965.1 Ruminiclostridium papyrosolvens C7
TGCCTTGAGACGTCGCTGATGATAATAAAACGCGAAATGCTTTCTTTTTTGAAGAAAATGACCCCCGGGGGTCGAAATTCTGATAATTTCGTTATACCGTAAAATTTATTATATTTTCTGTAACTATTTGTTTTAGAGAGTTTTACGGTTTTTTTATAAAACCAATACTCTCCAAAAATTGATTCGCGCATACCCTCTCCAACTTTTTCCCACGCGTTTCCAATTAGTGCATACCCGCCGTAAAATCAAGTACCCGACAATAGTAAATCCTTGAGCCATTTCGGCAAGCAGCTCACTTTTCTATACTCCTTAATTTTATTTGTCACTTCTGCTACATCCTCTTCTCTCCAGAATCTATCCCTGATATAGCACTTTTGACTACAGTACTTTCGCCCATTTGCTCCTAATGATTTGAATTCTACTCCGCAATATTCACAAGTTAGTTTATACGATTTCCTGTGAATATTCTCCCATTCTCTTTTGCAGCTTAAAGAGCAGTATTTTTTTCTACGCCCAGATTTGTTTTGTACAATTTTGCTTCCACAGTTAAGGCACAAAATGGATTGGAACTCCTCTTTCATTATACTACGATACTCTGTTACTAACTCTGTTGCTAATCCGTTTAATCCATTCCTTACGCAGTAACCTCTGACCGAGTCCCTTGACAGTCCTATTGATTTAGCTATTTTCTCAT
>NZ_ATAY01000088.1 GCF_000421965.1 Ruminiclostridium papyrosolvens C7
TTACTAACCTTTACTTCGAATATATCCGTTGCTGTTGCTTCACCTATTTCCACAGGTGTAGTTACTGCTGTTGCTTCAACTGTTTTGTCCTCTGGTATTTCCAATTCAGGATTTGTTGTATCCTGTATTGTTATTTTCTGAACCTTGGTTGTTACATTTCCGTTGGCATCGGTTGCGGTCCAGGTTACTTCGGTTGTTCCAATTGGGAAGGCTTCTGGAGCATCACTCTTTACTTCTACCTTAAAAATATCAGTTGCTTCTGCAGTTCCTATTGCTACTGGTGTATTTACCGCAGTTGCTTCGGTTGTTATGTCTTTTGGTATAACCAATTCAGGATTTGTTGTATCCTGTATTGTTACTTTTTGTACCGCTGTTGTTACATTCCCGTTTGCATCGGTAGCTGTCCAAGTCACTTCTGTTAATCCGATTGGGAAGGTTTCTGGAGCATCGTTCTTTACTTCTACCTTGAAAATGTCTGTTGCTTTTGCTTCACCAATACTAACAGGTGTATTTACTGCAGTTGCTTCAGTTGTTATATCATCAGGTCTTAAAAGTAATGGATTTGTTGTATCCTGTATTGTTACTTTCTGAACATCTGTTGTTACATTTCCGTTTTCATCAGTAGCTGTCCAGGTTACTTCTGTTGTTCCGATTGGGAAGGTTTCTGGAGCATCGTTCTTTACTTCTACCTTGAAAATGTCTGTTGCTTTTGCTTCACCAATACTAACAGGTGTATTTACTGCAGTTGCTTCAGTTGTTATATCATCAGGCTTTAAAAGCAACGGCTTGGTTGTGTCCTGTATTGTTACTTTCTGGACATCTGTTGTTACATTTCCGTTTTCATCAGTAGCTGTCCATGTTACTTCAGTTGTTCCGATTGGGAAGGTTTCTGGAGCATCATTCACTACGTCAACCTCAAAAATGTCAGTTGCTTCTGCAATTCCAATATCAACAGGTGTATTTATTGCTGTTGCTTCTGTGGTTATATCTTCTGGAACCTTTAATACAGGGTTGGTAGTGTCCTTTATTGTTATTTTCTGTACTTTAGTTGTAGAATTTCCGTTGGCATCGGTTGCTGTCCATGTCACTTCTTTAGTTCCTACAGGATAGTTTTCCGGCTTGTCATTTACAACCTTTACGTCGAATATATCCTTTGCTGATGCCTGGCCAATATCCACAGGAGTCAATTTATGTGTTGCTTCCTTGGTTATATCACCCGGAATATCAAGTTCAGGTGCTGTGGTATCAATTATTGTTATTTTTTGTGTTTTAGTTGTTTTATTTCCGTTTGTATCAGTTGCTGTCCAGGTTACCACGGTTGTTCCCAGAGGATAAGCTTGTGGTGCATCATTTTTTGTAGTCGGGTCAAATATGTCAGTCGCTATGGCTTGACCAATGTCTGCTGGTGTTAATATTGCGGTAGCTTCTTTAGTTATGTCCTCCGGTACTTCGAGGATTGGACATGTTTTGTCCGTAATGGTTATATTTTGTGTCTTAGTTATTGTGTTACCGTTTGCATCAATTGCTGTCCATGTTACGACGGTTGTTCCCAGAGGATAAGCCTCAGGTACATTATTTTTGATTTCGACAGGGAAAATGTCTTTTGCATCAGCCTTTCCGATATTAACAGGTGTCAGTTTAGCTGTAGCCTCCATTGTAATGTCATTGGGAACTGTCAACACAGGTTTGGTAGTATCCTTTACAATTACGTTCTGCAAAGCTTCGCTTTGATTTCCGTTTGCATCTGTAGCTTTCCACAGAACTTTAGTAATTCCCACAGGATAATCTGTAGGAGCGTTATTCTCTATTTTCACAGGGAATATGTCCGTAGCTTCTGCTTTGCCTATGTCTACTGGTGTTCTTACCTGCGTTGCCTCAATTGTTATATCCGCAGGAATAATTAATAAAGGCTTGGTTGTATCAACAATAGTAATATTCTGAACCTTGGTATCTGCATTTTGATTTTCATCAGTTGCGGTCCATGTGATAGGTGTTGTTCCAATAGGATAATCTGCCGGAGCATCATTTTTTAATGTAACCGGGAATATATCTTTTGCTGTAGCTATACCGGGGTCTACGGGTGTTCTTATTGCAGTTGCTTCTACCTTCTTGTCCCCGGGCACTGAAAGAACGGGTTTTGTTGTATCTTCTACGGTTACGTTCTGATAGCCGATAGTCATATTGCCATTAGCATCGGTAGCCGTCCATGTTACTTTTGTTGTACCAATCGGATAGTCATTTGGTGCGTTATTTTTTATTTCTACAGGGAATATATCACTTGCTATGGCTTGACCTATGTTTACAGGAGTTCTTATTGCCGTTGCCTCAACTTTTACGTCTTTTGGTACAGTTAACAGCGGCTTTGTTGTATCTACTACTGTAATTCGCTGTTCAACAATGGTTTCGTTTCCATTTTCATCAATTACTTTCCATTTTATAATGGTAGTTCCTATAGGAAACAGTTTAGTCTCTGGGCAATTGCTGGAAATTACAATAGGGAATATGTCGTATGCTTCGGGTACTTGTATCTGTACAGGTGTCAAAATTCCGGTAGCCTCGACTTTAATATCTGCAGGTACTGTTATGACAGGTTTTGTTTTGTCTGTTACCGTTATATTCTGAACTTTGGTTGTAACATTGCCATTTTCATCAACAGCCTTCCAGACTACAGGTTTTGTTCCTACAGTATAGTATTCAGGAGCGTTATTGGTAACCGTAACATTGAATATATCTGTTGCAGTTGCTTTACCAATGTCCAACACCATTTTTCTGTTTGTCGCCTCAATTGTTATATCTTCCGGAATAACCAGATCCGGAGCTTTTGTATCCTGAACTGTTATTATCTGATCTTTGGTGGTCACATTACCATTTGCATCTGTTGCTTTCCATGTAACTGTAGCTTTTCCCACCGGATAGTCAGCAGGAGCATTATTGGTTATATCCACTTTAAATATGTCTGTTGCCAAAGCTTGACCTATATTTACTGGTGTTCTTCTTCCAATTGCTTCTACCGTCATATTTTCCGGAACAGTAAGAACAGGTTTTGTAGAATCAATTACTATTACTTTTTCAGTCGCTTTAGTAATATTTTTATTTGCGTCTTCTGCAGTCCATGTAACAATTGTCTCTCCTACAGGAAATTCTTCAGGAGAATCATTTGAAATAGCTACAGGGAATATGTCCGTTGCCTTTGCAGGAGGAAGTGAAACCTTTGTTCCTACCCCGGTGGCTTCAACAACTATATCACCTTGTACCGTAAGCACCGGTGCTATAGTATCTTTCACAGTAATCGTCTGCACAGCCGAAGTCATATTTCCGACTTTATCCGTTGCTTTCCATGTTACAGAAGTTACTCCTACAGGGAATCCGTCTACAGGTGCATCGTTTGTCAGTTCAACACTTGACATATCTTCAACCGTTGCAGTACCTATTTCCAAAGGTGTTTTTACTGCTGTTGCTTCAACAGTTATATCTTTAGGTGGGTATACCGCTGGATTTGTTTTATCAATCTTTACTTGGGTACATTGCTGAGCACTGGTATTTCCTACTCTATCAACAGCCCAGTAAATTACATCAGTAATACCCTCGCTATTTACCGTGAAGGATTTCAGGTATCCCGGAATTACATTCTCTGTACCGGTTTCACCGATTTTGTAATGAATTTCTTTAACATTTGAATTTATATCCGTTGCTTTTAGAGTGACAGTAACATTAGTGTCATTCCAGCCATTTTCGTAACTTTCAGGACTTACACTGCATTCTACTACTGGAGGAGACTTATCAATCTGGAGGTATGCTCTTTGAGTACTTTCTATATTTCCGGCTTTGTCAACTGCATACCAGTAGATAGGATAAGAGCCTTCTGTTTCAATAACTGCTGATGCACTCGGGCCGGGAAGTTTAATTTCCTCACCGTCTCCAATCCTGTAGTAAATTGATTCAACACCGGAATAGGAATCCGTCCCAACAAAATCAATTGAAACATTTTTGTTGTACCATCCAAATGCTACCGTATTTGGTAATGTGGCATTGGTAGAAGGAGGAGATTTATCAATACATATGGGACCAAATGTCAGAGTTGAAGTATTGTTCGCCATATCAACGGCAGTACCTGTAGATATGATGTTTTTACCCTCATATGAGATAACATCCTCCGGTGTACAGCTTTTAATAGCAGACATTGTATCTTTAGCATCATAGGTTACTGTAACCGTGTGATTTGTCCACTTTCCGGCTATATATTCGGCGCCGGTGTCATCCTTTGCACTTACAGTCATTAGTGGAGGAGTATTATCTACAAGGTTTGCCTTGTATGTTCCTACCTGTACATTAAAGGTTACAGTATTCCATCCGGGTACACTTGCCTTAACCTGCAGATTTTCTATTGACCCTACGATTAGTGAATACAGTTGGTATCCTTCACCTACATAACCTGTATATGTATTTACACAAGATGCCATACCATTTGTATCCGTTGTAACAGTTATAAATCTGCTTTCGTAACCTCTCATTTGAGCAATTACTATTTTACTTTCAGAAATTTCAAAAGTAACCGGGATACCGGCAAGAGGCTTTCCTTCAGCATCCTTCGCTACAACCGTCAGAGGCATCATAAATCCTCTTCCCCCGGTTACTGCTGGCGAAGGCTGTGATAACATCATCTGTTGACGTAGGGGAGAAACTGCATATAAAGCAGACCCCGAGCTATCAGCAGAAAATGCCTCTCCATCACTTAATACTACTGCCAACGAGAATGACAGTACCCCAAGCAGGAAATAACACACCCACTTGTGTAGCATGCTAATGCTCTTACTCTTCGCCACAAAAGGCGATTTTTTTTCTTTCATCTGAATTCCTCCAATTGCTTATTTTGTATTTTTCAAAATATACTCTTAGGCATCCTACAAATACATAAAAACTAACACCCCCTTTTATATGAAAATCAGCATACAACCTTTCAAAATAAACCTCCTTCTTATATAAAGGCAATTTCTCCCCGCCCGTTACAACTTTTTTTAAAAATCTAGTTACAATTTTATGTAATTAATTGTAATTTTTTTAAATTATGGTTGTTATATGTACCGAAAATATTACTATATTAGTGAAACACCACGGGAAGACATCACTAGCGGAAAGAAAATTCACACAAGTAAAACACTGTTAAAAGACTAAGTTATTGAATTACAAAACCATCAAACTTCGGAGGTATATTTATGTATACAAACGATGACATCTCGGTGGAAAATTGCAGAAAACTACTGAGAAGAGCAGCATGGAGAATACAGTATAAAGCACGTGTTCAACAAGCTAAAGAATGTCAGATAATTTTTGAAAATCAGGCATATAACTGTGGGTTTGAAACTGAAATACTTTCAAAACTATATGTAAAAGAACTATTGGATACAATACCATGGGAAAAGTGCAGATTTATTTTAGAAAAAACAATAATTGATGAAATGACTGAAAAAGAAGTTGCACTCGAATTGCATATGACTCAACAGGGGGTGAACAAATGGAAAAAGAAAGGGCTGGAGTTATTGCGGAAAAATCTAATGGATTTTTAGAGATGGTTAAGAAGGCTCAACAAGGTGATAAAGAATGCATGGATAAAATATTGGATTATTTTACTGCCGATATTGAATATTTATCCAGATATATCATGCTTCCAAGAGAGGATGCTATTCAAACACTTAAAATTGAATTAATGAGTATTATATATGATCAGTTATAATCACTTATAGCGGAAAGAACAATTTGTTTATATCCATTCAGTTTTTAATTCTATAATATGTAGCTGCTATGGAAATAATTGCAGTCCTTTTGCAGAAAACATATTCTAAAATGTCCTGTGCAAAAATCTGTCATCCACTTCGGCTATTTCATAGCCAAACTAATATTTCCATAAACTTATTTTCAAAAACTATTTATTAAATCCATCAAATCGGACAGGTTGTAAAAATTTTTATAAGATATGATTGTAATATGGGCGGAAAGGATTACTTATAAATAGGTAGTCCTTTTTATATAAATAAAGAAAGAGGGGGTGCAGATGCAATTAAACATTTTAATTACATGCGTTGCGGCAGTTTGTGGAATTATTTTCGGTTATATTACAATGCAGGCGAGGATTAAAGGTGAATCCAAGCAAAGCGGTATTGAGGCCGGTCAGCTTAAAGCAGATATTGACTACATTAAACGTAGCAGCGATACTACACTGCTTGAAATAAGGTGCCTTAATAATACGGTAAGCAACCATGCAGATAGATTGGCCCGTGTTGAGGAAAGTACAAAACAAGCTCATCTCAGAATAAATGAAATAAGAGAGGAGTTGGTTAAGGATGCATAGTGTAAAATTTAAACATCCTGAGCAGGCTTACATATTTCCTAAATTGCTTGACGCAGTAAACAGAGTATGCAACGATTTTCAAAAAGATGCCGAGTGTTCAGCAGGGTATCGTTCTCTTGATTGCCAAAAAGCTACGGCCAAACTGGTTTTGGCTCAGAATAAGGGCAGCTATCAGTTAAATGACGGCTCAGTGTATATTGGTACGGGAAGTAACAGAAGATGTCTTGCAGCTGCTTATGGAAAATCAAATCATTGCTTCTGTATTGCAATGGACATGAATGGCTGGTTTGAAGAACTTACCAACTGCCAGCTAAAAAAGTATGGTTTAGTAAAGCCCATGTCCTATGAGCCTTGGCATGTTCAATTGATTGAGCATACAGGGATAAGTGAGGAACAAAAAATAGCTATCAGGAACAGCTGTCTGAAGGGGGTAAATTGTACTATGAATGTCAAAGATTTTCAATCTATGACTGGACTTGTGAATGATGGAATTCCGGGTCCGAATACAAAGTGTAAGGCAAAAGAGGTTTTACAGGTATGTCAGGAAATTCTGGGACACGATTTTACAAATGCAGAAGATATAATTAAGAGAACCCAAAGCAATCCAGAATACTGGCTGCCAAAGCTTAAAGAAATCAAATATTTTGACAGTTTTATAGTGAACATCGTAAAGGTACTTGGATGTAAGGACAAATAAAAAATTGCTTACTCACTGCAAGCCCTTACGTTAAAATGGTTTCACAGTCTCCTTTATTAGTTGTGAAACCATTTTTTATAATATGCTTTATTATAGTCCTTTTTTCATGATCTCTTTTCCAATCTCTGCAAATATAGGTGCTGCAGATTCTCCTCCGCTTCTTCCATCCTCGATAAAAACAGCTACCGAGTATTTTGGAGATTTTGCCGGAAAATATCCTGCGAACCACGCCTGAACTATTTTTTGGCCATCTACATATTGACCTGTTTCAGCACTCCCAGTTTTGCCTCCTGCGCCCCCATACTCATCAATACTGGCCTTTTTTCCTGTTCCGGTGTTTACAACACCTTCCATTAGGTTTTTAATCCTGTCACTGGTGGCCTTTGACAGTACCCTTTTTTGCTCTGTTTCCTTTAAATCCCTGACTTTGTTACCTTCTTCGTTTACTACACAATCAACTACATTAATATTGTTTTTTATTCCACCGTTAGCAATTGTAGCTACCATATCAGCTATCTGAACCGGAGTTGCCATAGTTTGTCCCTGCCCAATAGATACATTTGCAACATCACCGGGATTTTTAAGATCCGTTATGGCGGGAATTACTCCCTTTGCTTCTTCAATACCCTGTTTGGACAGTCCTGTAAATTTTCCAAGACCTAGTTTTTCACACATTGAGATTATTGGTTCAGCCCCCAGTTCCAAGGACATATTTATAAAATAAGCATTGCATGATTTTGCAAGAGCACTATTTATATCTATTGTGCCATGGCCTCCGGTATTATATGAAGAGCATTTGAACTCTGTATCTCCTATCTGTATATATCCCGGACAGTTGAATACCATGTTGTAATCCTGGTCTTTTTCAAATACGGCAGCCAAATCGATCAACTTGAAAACCGAACCGATATTATACTGTGCAACAGCTCTGTTAAATAAAGGCTTTTTGTTGTTGAGCAGATAATTTTCAATATCGTTGGGGTCAAAATCAGGTTTACTGCACATACCTACAATGTCTCCCGTTGCCACATCCTCTACTACTATAGAGCCTGTCATTCCCTTTTCATCCAGAACCTTTTCAATAATACTCTGTATATGGTAATCTATGGTAAGCCTGATATCCAGCTTTTTATTCTCACTGTTTTCCTCAATTATTCTATACCCGAGACCACCCAGCAAGTTATTACCTCCGTCTGTTATTACACCTATTGAGTCTGTTTTGCCATAATTCAATGTCTTTTCATATATTTTTTCCAGCCCAAAACTTCCCACTTGGTCAACCTTGTTCAAATAACCAAGCAAGTGTTTCGCCCTGGTATCAGTGTTGTATCTGCTTAATGTGTTTACAAAAGATATTCCTTCATAATTAAGCTGAGAAAGAACATCCTTTGTTTCACTGTCAACTTCCATTATCATGGGGGTATTTTTTCTTTGCAAAGATTCGTTTGTTTTTTCGGGGTCAAGCCCCAGTATCCGGCATATATTATCAACTGCTTCATTCTGCCCACGTAAAAGAGAGGGTTTCAGAACTACAGTGACTTTTGGTGTTCTTCCTGTAAGCTTTATTCCGTTTTTATCCAGAAAATCGCCTCTCGAATTCTCTATATTAACATTGTTCACTCTTTGGCTGGACGCTTCCTTTGAATAACCTGGACCTGCCACAACCTGTATATAAAATAGTCTGGTTACCAGTAATGCAAATGTTGCCATAAATATAAATAGTATTGTCTTAATTCTTTTTGTCATAATAAACCCCTTTAATTGAAAATGATTATTATACTAATTATTTCCATGTCAAAGGGGAGGTTATACAACTTATGAATATTCCTCAAATTGATTTATATTTTTTTAAGAATTTTTACATATTTGCCGAGTTCATCTTCTCCCTCAAAAATAATATTTGTAAAACCCTTTTTTTCATATAGGTGTTTAGCAACTATATTATCAATATCAACCCCTACAGAAATTTCCTCAAATCCAATTACTTTGGCATAATTAATAAGGAAATCAAGAATAATCCCTTCAATACCTCGATTACGATATTCGGCTTTAACTATCATACGAGAAAGGTATACTCGTTTACCCGGAATTGTATAATCCGGGTCACTATTGTGTAAAACCAAGGCCCCCTCTCCAATAAATCCCCCGTTTTCTATATAAACAAAAATTATTCTTATACCTTTTTCTAATTCATCATACCACTTCTTGGCATTTTCAAAATTACGATTCATATCCCATATGTTGCTGCATTTATAGTAATCTTGGGGTTGTAATTTAATGATATTATAAGGCATTAAAGCTGCATCTCCTTTCATTTTTACTCATAGGTCTGTTAGAATACTTTACAGAATGGAAATTACACCTTTAACAATTTTATAAATATCACCATTAATTTTATTATCAAAATAATGCTTAATCTCAAAAAGTGATTCCCATTTTGGGATAGTTGGTTCGTTAAAACCTCTTCTTAATACGACATTAACAAATCTTTTTTCAATATAAGTTGGTCCTGTAGGAAACGAAATTGCATCACACAACTGAATTAAATGGTCATAATCATTGTATTCTATATTAGAAATATAGCCTTGAATAAAATCAGTTTCAGAAGGGCTACAATCATTATCCCCATTATAAGCACTAACATTTTTGTACGGAAATGAATGAGTAAAACAAATACGGGCACTATCGTCATATCCTTGTGAAATCATGAATTGTATCCTGATAAAATATGATGCATATCCATCACACCGTCTCTGCGACCAATATCATGTAGCAAACCTAAAACACAAGCTATATTTTTATCGAAATTATTGCATTTCGAAGCTATTGCTCTTGCACACATACCTGCTGTTTTGTTATGTTCAACCCATGTTCCAGGGTTTAATTTTTCATCTTCGTTTAGTATTTTTACTGCATTTTCAATATCTGGTATTCCATATACTCACCTACTATACATAAATTTGGTTTATCTTTACTTTGTAATATATAAACAAGTGTGTAATTCCTCTTAATTCCATGTTATATTCTGTCAACCCATAAGTCAAGTAATTGCATATTTTAATGCTCGTAATTCTCTTACCGTTGTATCCAATGCTTCGTTGATATGCCTATAAAGTGCCTATATTGATGATACAAGTCTTTAACAACATACTTCCATTGCAACCAGAACATAGACTTGTTCGTTAGCCTCTAATTCCGGATTTGACCCGCTAGAGGAGCAGCCGAACCTCCCTAATCAAATCATAAAAAAGAAGAATACCAATGGCATTCTTCTTTTTTATATAGTACTGTTTAATTTTAAGATAATTTTTACTTCCTTCTCAAAATCGTAAAAGGCCCCACTTCCTCATCAATAGGCATATATACAATCATCTGTGCATGAGGTGCAGTTCTGATGCTTTCACCATCCTCATTATGCATTTCTTTAATAGTTTGTGTAAAATAGCCTTTTCGTGGGCTTACCACTTCAATGTCATCTCCTACGATCATGCGGTTTCTCTGCTCAATCTTTGCAATACCGGTGGTTTTGTCATGTTCCAGTACCATTCCCACAAAGTCGTATTCTCTTATATAGGAACTGGTATTGTATATCTGATCGGCACCTGTAGTCTTATTAAAATAAAATCCGGTGGTATATTCTCTGTGGCTGGCTTTTGAGAGTTCTTTTAGCCATTCGGGATCAAAGCTGTAATTGTCAGGGTCAGCCAAATACGCATCAATAGCCTGTCTGTAAGCACTTACAACTGTGGCTACATAAAACGAGCTTTTCATTCTGCCTTCAATCTTGAAGCTATAAATACCTGCTTTGACCAATTCAGGAATATGCTCAATCATGCATAAATCCTTTGAATTGTATATATATGTTCCCTTTTCATCCTCATAGACAGGATAATACTCTCCGGGACGTTTTTCTTCAACCAGATGGTACTTCCATCTGCAAGGGTGAGAACATGCTCCCCTGTTGGAATCTCGTCCTGCCATATAGTTGCTGAGCAAGCATCTTCCTGAGTAGGAAATGCACATTGCACCATGAACAAAGGCCTCTAAATCCAAGTCGTCTGGTGTTTTCGACCTGATTTCACTTATTTCTTGAAGAGAAAGCTCCCTTGCAGTAACAATTCTTTTAGCTCCATGCCTGTACCAGAACATAGCACTGGAGTAGTTGGTGTTGTTAGCCTGAGTGCTTATATGAATCTCCATGTCAGGAGCATTTTCACGTACAATATCAAAAATTCCTGGATCAGAAACTATAACCGCATCTATTCCCAGTTCATCAAGCTGCTCTATATATTCAGGCAATCCCTCAAGGTCCTCATTATGAGGAATTATATTAACAGTGACATAAACCTTACAATCACGCTGGTGTGCGAAGGAAAGTCCCTCCTTGATGTCTTCAAGTGAGAAATTGTCAGCAGATGCCCTTAAACCAAACTTCTGTCCGCCAATATATACTGCGTCTGCACCATACATAATTGCCATTTTAAGCTTTTCAAGATTTCCGGCCGGAGCCAGAAGCTCAACTTTATTCATAAATCCTCCACAACGTTGTTTACTGTTTATTATAACTAAGTGCTACTCCGTCTCCAATAGGAATTATACCTGTCTCAAATGACTCATCCTCGCAAAGCTCCTTTAGGAAACTTCTCATTCTGTTTACTATGGTTCTCTTTCTCCTTACCACAAGGTCATCACTCGCAGTCATACCCTTATATAGAACATTGTCGGAAACAATAATTCCGCCTGGAGCAAGCATCCTCTTACAATGTTCAAAAAACTCACCGTACTGTCCTTTTGCTGCATCAATGAAAATCATATCATAACTTTTGTCAAGGCAGGCCAGAACCTCTAAAGCATCTCCTGCAATAACATTTATAGTACCCTGAAGTCCGGCACGCTTTATATTTGTTCTGGCCACCTCAATCATTTCTTCATTTCGCTCTATGGTATCTATTATACCCTTTTGCTGCAAAAATCCTGAAAACAAAATAGAAGAATATCCTATGGCTGTCCCAACTTCCAGAATTCTTGAGGGCCGCTTCATACTCCCAATAACCTTCAAAAGTGCTGCCACCTCAGGCTGAATTATTGGCACGTGATTTTTTGCAGCATATTCTTCAAGCTCCGCTAAAAGACCGGTATTGGGTTTAATTGTCTCTCTTATATATTGAGTAATGTATTCGTAATTAATCATTTCATTGCTCCAATCAGCTACAACGTTAAAAATAAAGATGGCATACTGCCATCTTTATTTTTAACATTTCCGGCATTTAAGCCAGCCTAATTAATTTTTGCGTAATTATTTTGCCAATCCATATTGCTTCATAGCCTTTAAATGCTCCGCATATGTCTTGGAGAACTTAGTAGTACCATCACCTGCTGATAAAAAGAACATGTAATCCGTATCCTCATCAGGATACAGTGCCGCATTTATTGCATCAATACTTGGTGAACAAATAGGTCCCGGTGGTAAACCCGCATGAAGATAAGTATTATAAGGATTATCAGTATTTTTATCATTATATGTTATTACCTTATGCACCTTTCCCTCAGTATTAAGGAAAATATACTGGAGAGTGGCACATGACTCTAACTTTCTCAGATTAGGATTCTGATCTTTCAAACGCCTATGAAATACTTCCGACACAACTCTTCTTTCCTGACTGTTGCTTACCTCTCTCTCAATTATTGAGGCAAGAGTAATAACCTGATCCATTGACATACCTAATTCCTTGGCACGAGTATACATTTCTTTTGTTATTTTGTTGTTGAAGTTGCTCAGCATAACATTTATGATTGTCTTTTCACTGGCATTCATTGCAAATTCATATGTATCGGGAAACAAATATCCTTCCAGCTTGAATTCACGATTATTACTGTCTTTTATGTCCTTTATGAAATCATAGTCATACTTTTGATACTTCATTGCATAATCAAATTTGTCTACAGTAGAAAGTCCCTTTTTAACAAAGGTATTCACAATCTGTCTGTAGCTCAAGCCCTCGGGTATGGTTACTTTTTTACTTTCCGGCTTTCCGGTAAGAATTGTCATTATAGTGTTGAATTCCAATCCCGGTTTCAGAATGTGTGTACCAGCCTGATACTTGCCGTCAAAGCCGTTAATTTTTGACACAATTGTAAAAACCTGAGGTTTGCTGATAATACCTTCATTTGCAAGTATTCCGGCAATAGTCTTGGTATCTGATCCCATAGGTATATCAACCATCTTTGCACCCTCTGAATCAGCCTTTATTTTGACTTCCTTGGTTACTGTCTCAGATGTATCGGTGGAAACCGTACTTCTAAAAGTTATAACGGCTCCCACAGTAAAAATAAATACAAAAACAATAAAAATGGTCAGCCAGAAGGACATCTTCCTTAATCCGGCTGATATTATAAATATCCCAAAAAGAACCAATGTAAGCCCTACTGCCGTAAACACTGCATTTAGCAGGCCAAACTTAGCATCAAAGCCTTTTAACAGAGTTCCGAAATAATTCATGATGTTTGGGATTGATAGCAATATCCCGACAATCACAGTCAGTATCCCTGTCAATGATACTTTTAATCTTCTATCCATCAAATATGTGACTCCATTCTAAAAATTCAAAAGCTTTTATAATAACTACTATAATATTCTTTTTAAATTTTGTCCATATTCCCGGTAATTACATTTTACTTCTAATTTTTGCTCTTGATTCTGTATCCAGTACTTTTTTTCTTAAACGGATACTCTTTGGAGTCATCTCTACAAGTTCATCTTCAGCAATAAATTCCAGTGCCTGTTCTAAGCTCAAAATCGTAGGAGGTGTTAATCTCAATGCCTCATCTGACCCGGAAGCTCTCATATTCGTAACATGCTTCTTCTTACAAACATTTACAACCAGATCATCATATCTGGCATTCTCACCTACAATCATACCTTCATAAACCTTTGTTCCCGGTGTTATGAAAAGAGTTCCTCTTTCCTGAGCATTGTACAAGCCGTAAGTAACAGCTTCGCCATCCTCCCAGGCAATCAGTGAACCTCTTGACCTTGTAGGAATCTCGCCCTTATATGGTTCATATCCGTGGAATACGTGATTCATTATTCCATTTCCTTTTGTATCGGTAAGCAATTCAGACCTGTATCCAATCAATCCTCTTGCCGGAATCCTAAATTCAAGCCTCATATAGCCCTGATTTGCAGATGTCATATTAACCATCTCGGATTTTCTTTGTCCGAGTTTTTCCATTACTGTTCCCATGAATTCTTCAGGAACATCTATCATCAGGTATTCGATAGGCTCCATTAACACGCCGTCTATTTCCTTGTTAATAACCGAAGGCTTTGAAACCTGGAATTCATATCCCTGTCTTCTCATTGTTTCAACCAATATTGACAGATGAAGCTCGCCTCTTCCTGATACAACAAAAGCATCAGCAGAATCAGTTTCCTCAACTCTTAAACTTACATTTGTTTCCAACTCCTTGAAGAGCCTATCCCTCAAATGTCTTGAAGTTACAAAGGTACCTTCTCTTCCTGCAAACGGACTGTTATTTACGCTGAATGTCATTGACAAAGTTGGTTCGTCAATAGCAACAAATGGCAATGGATCAGGTGCGCCTACTTCACATATTGTATCTCCGATTGTAACATCACCTACACCGGAAACCGCAACTATATCCCCCAACTTTGCTTCTAAAGTCTCAATTCTTTTCAGACCTTCATAGCAATACAGCTTTGTTATTCTAGCGTTAAGCTGATTTCCTTCCTTTTTACAAATTATTGCGGGCTGGCCAAGTTTTACAGAACCTCTCTCAACTCTGCCTATAGCTATTCTTCCGACATATTCATCATAGTCAATGTTTGAAACCAACAACTGAAGCGTTCCGTCCAGTTCACCCTGAGGTGAAGGAACCTTGTCTATGATTACATCAAATAGAGGCTTTAAATCTCTTCTTTCCCCGCCAAGGTCGCAAACTGCAAAACCTTCCCTTGAAGAAGCATAAATAACCGGGAATTCCAACTGGTCATCGTCTGCTCCCAGTTCGATAAACAATTCCAGAACTTCGTCAACTACTTCCTCCGGTCTTGCTTCCGGTCTGTCAATCTTATTTACAACAACAATTGGCTTTAAGTTCAGTTGTAATGCTTTTTTAAGTACAAACCTTGTCTGTGGCATTGCACCTTCAAATGCATCAACTAATAGTAAAACACCATCAACCATTTTCAGTACACGTTCAACTTCTCCGCCGAAGTCGGCATGTCCGGGAGTATCAACAATATTTATTTTAGTTCCGTTATAGTTGACAGCAGTATTTTTTGCAAGTATTGTAATACCTCTTTCCTTTTCAAGGTCATTGGAATCCATTACTCTTTCAGCAACAGCCTCGTTTTCTCTGAAAATACCGCTCTGTCTGAGCATGGCATCAACCAGAGTAGTCTTTCCATGGTCAACGTGTGCTATTATTGCTATGTTCTTTATATCCTGTCTGATATCCACAAAAACTCTCCTTCACTACTTCCTAATTTATTATCTATAATTAATCTTCTTTTTAAGCCATATTAAACAATATATCTAATATAAAGTAAAAAGCCACTAATTATTCTAATTTACTGTGTCTAAATTGTCAACCTTTTGCATATTTTGGGTGTAAGTTATTTAAGCTCCACCACTGTAACACCGTTTTCGCCTTCACCCAGTTTACCAATTCTGAAGCTTTTTATATGAGGATTATGCTTCAGGTGCTGATGGAGTCCGGCTCTCAAAGCTCCGGTACCTTTTCCGTGAATAAGTGTTACTTCTCCCATACCTGCTATACTTGCATCATCAAGATACTTATCAACAACGTCAACGGCCTCACTGAGCATCATTCCACGCAAATCAATTTCAGTTGACATATTCTGTGCTTTAGAAACACCTATTTTACCCATTCCGGTTCTTTGTATCTGCTGTTTCTGCTCATCTACCAATTTAAGGTTTGATATGTGAACATTTATTTTCATAATTCCTGCCTGAACCTGTGCTTCTCCATTCTTATCCGGTAGAGATAAAATCGTTCCTCTCTGGTTAAGGTTAACTATTAATACAGTATCACCGGGTTTGAGATTTTTAGGCGGTTTCACTAGCCCCTGTCTAGGCATTATAGACTCAACCAGAGAATCATCCAAATTGTTTATACTCTTGTTAAGTCTTTGACGAAGTTCCTCAGTTTGTCTTCGAACTTCAGCCTCTTCCTGCTCTTTTGCCAGTCTTTTCATTTCTGAAACCAGCTCGTCAGCTTGACGTTTTGAATCTGTTAGAATCCGTCGTGCTTCTTCACGAGCCTTTCGAAGTTCGCTTTCCTTCTGGGCTGCTAATCTCCTTTTTTGCTCCTCCAAATCCTTTTTAAGTCGTTCCGCTTCCTGCCTGTAGCTTTCGGCACGCATTTTCTCTTTTTCGGCTTCGCTACGGTTCTTTTCTATACTTAATAGTATATCCTCAAACCTTATGTCCTCCTGAGACAGAAACTCCTTTGACCTTTCTATTATGTCATCCGTCAGACCAAGCCTTTTAGAAATGGCAAATGCATTACTCTTTCCGGGTACTCCTATAAGAAGCCTATAGGTAGGTCTCAGCGTTTCTACGTCAAATTCGCAGGATGCATTTTCAACTCCTGTAGTAGAAATAGCATATACCTTAAGTTCGCTATAGTGTGTTGTTGCCAGAGTTGTAGCACCCATCTGGTGCAGAGATTCAAGAATTGACATAGCCAGAGCTGCCCCTTCTGTGGGGTCTGTCCCTGCCCCTAACTCATCCAGCAGTATCAGTGACTTGTTGTTGACACCGCCTAGTATATCCACAATATTCTTCATATGGGATGAAAATGTACTAAGGCTTTGTTCAATGCTTTGCTCGTCCCCAATGTCCGCATAAATCTTTTCAAATACACTCATCTCAGTTCCCTCATTTGCAGGAACCAGAAGCCCCGACTGTACCATTAAAGTAAACAGTCCCACTGTTTTAAGGGATACGGTTTTCCCCCCTGTATTAGGCCCGGTAACAATCAATGAACTGAATTTTTCACCAATCCAGAAATCAATTGGTACTACTTTTTGAGGATCAAGAAGAGGGTGTCTCCCTTTTTTAATAATGATTTTGCCGGTATCATTGATTCTAGGACAAATACATTTATAATCTACTGCCAGTTTTGCCTTTGCAAAAATAAAATCAAGCCTTGCCATTATACTCATGTTTGCATTCAACTGTGGCAATATCAGAGAAGCATCCTGAGACAGCTCGGCAAGTATCCTGTCTATCTCCGTTTGCTCCTTCACTCTAAGCTGTTTTATACTGTTGTTCGCTTCAACGACCGCCATTGGCTCAATAAACAATGTTGCACCACTGGCAGAAGAATCATGCACTAACCCTGGTATATCTCCCTTGTGCTCCTGTTTTACAGGGATTACATACCTGTCCCCCCTCATGGTCACAACAGATTCTTGAATAAACTTCTGATATTTTGTGGAACGAATAATGGAGTTCAGCCTATCCTTAATAGACACCTGCTGCTCCTTAATCTGGCGTCTGATGCTGCTTAGTGCAGGGCTTGCGTTATCAGCAATCTCATCTTCGCTTAATATGCAGTTCTCAATTTTCTGTTCCAACCTCTGATTTGATTCAAGACAGGATATCAGTTCATTGACCACATTGGAGTTATTTTCATCTAGTTTATCGTTAATATATCCTTTTAGCCTTCTGGCAGCTCTTAATACTCCCGCAAGGCGCAGTAATTCGCTTGGATTAAGCACGCCCCCCATATCAAGCCTTTTAAGGGTCATCCTGATATCCGTAATTCCTCCAAGAGGCGGTGAACCCCTTTTCAATACACAACTTACACCGTCATTGGTCTCTGACAGCATTTTCTCAACCGCCCTTAAATCAGTTTGAGGAGTTAGCTCTAAAACAAGCTCCCTCCCCAATTCAGATGCGGTCAAGCCTTTTAATTTATCAATAATTTTATCAAATTCAAGTACTCTTTGAGTTTTTTCATTCATAAGATAATCCTTCCAATTCATATGAAACATCAGCTTCTATGATGATTTGGAAGTTTGAATCATGAAGATTCAAACTTTTTATGATCATCCTGACGAAGCTGTGCTCTTTTTATTTTTCCACTAATTGTTTTTGGTAATTCATCAACAAATTCTATTATTCTGGGATATTTGTATGGTGCCGTAACTTTCTTTACATAATTCTGAATTTCCTTTTTCAATTCATCCGAAGGCTGATAACCTTTTGCAAGAACAATTGTTGCCTTTACAACCGTACCCCTTATACTGTCAGGTGCACCGGTAACGGCACATTCTACAACTGACGGATGCTCAATTACAGCACTTTCTACTTCAAAGGGACTTATTCTGTAGCCCGATGCTTTTATAACATCGTCATTTCTTCCTACAAACCACAGGTAGCCATGCTCGTCCTTGTAAACAACATCACCTGTATGGTACGTGTTATTATACCACACTCTTGCCGTTGATTCAGGGTCTTTATAATATCCGCAGAACAACCCTGCGGGCTTATTGGTATCAACATCCCTTATTACTAATTCGCCTTCTACTCCAACCTGGCAGGAGTTTCCTTCTTCATCCACTACATCAATGTTGTAGGCAGGATTCGGCATTCCCATCGCACCGGGGTCTACCGGCAACCATTCATAATTTGCTACAATTACGGTAGTTTCAGTCTGTCCGAAGCCATTTAATATTTCATGTCCCGTCAGCTTTATAAACCTGTTGAAAATCTCAGGATTCAAAGGTTCCCCTGCTGTTGAACAGTGCGTCAGAGATGATAAATCATATTTTGTAATATCATGTTGAAGCATAAACCTGTAAATTGTAGGCGGAGCACAGAAAGTCTTTATTTGATATTTTTCTATTTTCTCAAGCAGATTGCAAGGATCAAATCTATCCATATCATATAAAAATTGTACTGCACCGCATATCCATTGCCCAAAAAGCTTGCCCCATGCAAATTTTGCCCAACCTGAATCGGCAACTGTCAGGTGCAGTCCATTCTCAACAACTCTGTGCCAGTACTTAGCGGTAACAATATGTCCCAGCGGATATGTAAAATCATGTATGGACATTTTAGGCATACTGGTGGTGCCTGACGTAAAATAGATTATCATATAGTCTTTATTTTGAGTATCCACTTCTCCTTCAGGCCTTATCCAGTTATCGGAAAATCCTTCTATGTCCTTATCATAATCCAGCCATTTATCCTTGGTTCCGCCAACCAATATGTACTTTTTAACAGTTGGGGAATCTTCCATTGAATTCTCAACATGTTCAATAATTGCCGAATCATTATATGCTATAATAGCCTTTACTTCTGCTGCGTTGTTTCTATATACTATGTCCTTCTTCATTAGCTGGTTTGTGGAAGGAATAAAGGTAATGCCTATTTTCATGGCAGCCAATGCAAAGAAATAAAATTCATATCTTCTTCTTAATATGAACATTACCTTGTCTCCCTTGCCTAATCCGTTGGCAACCAGATAATTGGCAGTCATGTCTGACCAGTACTTCAAATCTCCGAAAGTAAACTTCTTTTCGTTTCCGTGGTCATCGCACCACACCAACGCAAGTCTATCAGGTTCCAGTCTCGCATACTCATCTATTATGTCATAAGCAAAGTTGAAGTTAGATGGAACGTTTAGCTTAAAGTTCTCTCTAAAATCCTCATAGGATTCAAAATCAGTTTTACTCAAATATCGTGTTTCCAAACTCATTCGTATATCCTCCCAATACATTTAAACCATATTTTTTAAATTAAAGTAAAATTATCGTAAGGAATCTGGCTTCCTTACCGTCCAAGGCAATCTGTTTGTGAGGAAGTGAAGAGTTGAAATATAAAGAATCCCCTGGTTCCAAATCAAATTTTTCTTTCCCTATTAAGACCTGCATTTTCCCTTCAAGACAGTAATTAAACTCCTGTCCTTTATGAGAAACCATTTCAGGACTATTTCCCGGATCAAGTACAACAAGCATAGGTTCTATTTTTCTGTTGGAGTATTTGTAAGCAAGACTTTCAAAACTGTACTGGTCATATCTTTCAACTTTGAGACCTTCACCTTTTTTAACGTGGCATATATCATGGAGCTTTGGTGATGTTCCAGTTAAAATTTCAGTAATGTTGACCGTATAAATCTCTGCCAACTCATATAAAAGGCTGACAGGAATATCGTCTTCGGCATTTTCGTATGATTTATATTGTGCAAGCTTAACTCCCAGCTGCTCTGCAACTTCTTCCTCGGTAGACCCTGCGAGAAGCCTGAGTCCCTTTATTCTGACAGCAATGTCTTTGACTTTTTCATTCATATTTAAAACCTCCATGAGTGTTATAACAATGTAAATATTGCCTAAAAAATAACAACAATATTCTTATTATAGCATATTTAGCCAAGGAGGTTTACTATATTTTATCTATTCATTATCTGATTTTTTTTCTCAGGACGGGATACAACCAGAAACCAAGAGTCATGGTTATAAGACAGGCAGAAATACCAAAAAGAGATGGCATTGACCTTAAAAAAAGAGTTTGAAATGTTGTTTCAGAGGTTCTTTCCATATAAATGGCAGAATTGAATATAATGTACGTAAAAAAGAAGGCAATTCCCAGCAACTGAAATGCATAATGCTGCTTTAGCAGATTAACTGCGAAGCCTGCAATAAATATTATTATAAAAACTGCTATTGAATACGAAAAAGCAGGTGACATAAATAACCTCCATTTGATTTTACGCATTAAAAAAGCACTGAATACTTTACAAATATTGTAATATACTAAGTGCTTTAATACAAATTATTTCTCAGTTAAAGGAAATCAAGACTAAATAACTAATTATATTTTAAGTTTTGGTTTTAGTGTAGACGAATAAAACCTTATAAATAAAGTGTACACATAGTCGTACACTAAAAAAACTATTTCCATCAAAGCTGCAACTATATACACAGGAGCAGCTAATTCAACACCCGCCATTATAAATTCCTTTAGAAATACAAACCCAAGGAGCAAACATATATTAAAATAAACCAACTTTAATATATATTCAAAAACTCTGCTTTGCCGTCTTTCAAAATATAGTTTTAGCAGTCCGTAAACTCCAAAAAACACTATATATGGCAGTACTTCAAGTCTTGGAATCAAAACCGCCGACAAAACAGCAGATGCAGCGTAAAAAGTCCATCCTGCTTTTGAGCCGAATTCAATTATCATAATTGCACAAAAAAGCGAACTTACTGCATATAACGAAAGCCTGCTGGTAGGTAAAACAGATGCAAGAAATACACATATGACGGTAAACCCAAGAAGAATTCCGCTTAATGTAATTTTTTTGGCTCTTGTTGCGTTATTCATATCTACCTCATAAATTAAGTTTAAATCTGGAGTATTAGCAGCAAGAAATTAAATCTCCCCCACAGCACTCACACATTGAATCAGAACACCATAAACAAGTACACATATCGCAAAAGCTAGGTCCTGCACCGTATCCACGATTAGCAGCATTACCCCTGTACATGTTATTACTTACATTTATCCGGTTAAGTGCGTCCCTGTATTCATAGTTTGAAGGGTCCATGTTTACAGCCTGCTTGATATTCATTATAGCTTCATTGTACCAACCTTTTTTCATAAAGACCAGACCGCGAAGGTAAAACCATTCGGCGCTTCTGTTTTGAATGCTTTCAAGTAGTGATTCCGCAGCTGCAATGTTACCTGAATTTATATACATTCTTACCTGCCGGAAGTTGTCTCCCCCTGCATTTCCACCCGCTGCACCTCCAAAACCTGAAGCCCCGGGTGCTCCGCTTCTGCCACTCCAGCCATTGCTGGTTTTGGCGGTCTGACCTTTTCCCGTAAGATACTCATATGCTTCATTTACTTCTCTGAGTTTTTCTTCTGCGAGTTTGGAAAGAGGATTATCCTGATATTGATCCGGATGATATTTCTTTACCTGTTCTCTGTATGCTTTTTTTATTTCTTCTTCTGATGCTCCCTCACTTACTCCTAGTACTTCATATGGATTTTTCACCTTTACCACAACTCCTCTGGCACAATATTTTATCCGTTTTACTTAACATACCTATATATAAAATGTTCTCCAATATTCCTTTGTTTTCTTTTAAACTAAGCAATTCAAATGCCTTGGATGCTTCCTGCAAGCAATATAATACCGTAAACTCCGCCTGACTCTTGATTTCATTCTTAAAAACCGCTAAATTTTGTCCCGTGTAATTGAACTTAGTAAGAAACGGGTTGTAGCTGGAATTTTTCATATCGTCTTGCATATCGTCAAAAGCATCCACCAAATATATCCATTTCCCGATATTATAACCCATCCATCTTAAAATTTGTCTGGTTTTATCATCTAGTCTATCGTAGTCCAAAACCTCTTCCATCAGCTTTGCAAAAGGTTCTGCTGCAGCATCTATGGAATTGCACTTTTCCTTTTCAAGAATAGACAAGTCGCTTAGTCTTTGGTTAATTATAGCACACTTTTGCGGATATTCCACAACTAACTTTCCATATGCTCTTTTAAAAGCAGCCATACCCGCCAGCGCTATTTTCGATTTGTCATCATTCCACTTATCTTTCATATTATTATACGCTAAAATGATATTTATGTCGGAAGAATAATCAATAATTTCATTATGGGTTACAAAAGATTTTTTAAATGGATGAACAATACACCTTTCCTTGGTGAGACCTGTTTTTATATTAAGTACAGAACCTAAAAGGAGTGCCAGAAAAGCGGCATCATAAGTCAGCGTCATTCTTTTAATCTGTCCGTGTCTTTTGCCTATTGATTTACACACACCGCAATAATACGCCCTGTAAATGTCAAATTCTTTTATTTTTAATTCCGGTTTTTCCGGCATTATATAACCGAACATTTTATCCTCCGTTGATAAACACTGCTGCGACCTTTTAAAACCACTATTATTTTAAAAAGGTACACAAAATGTGTACCTTTACATATAGCTGCAATTTACTTGTTTTTTTTCTCATTATAATCCTTGGAGAATCTAAAATAAATAATTATATACATTGTTAGTGCAAACAACGTACAAGCTACTGCCAAACCTATTGCAACATAAATAGCATTTAATGCATAATCGCTGTCGCCAGCTACAATTTTAAGTATAATAGTTGCCAGTATTGCAAAATAAAATATCACTGTGGCTAACTTACCGTACCAGTTGGCTCCTATAACCGTTCTTCCCTTTTTATACACCATTATACCGCCCACTAGCATTAAAGACTCCTTAATTACAACAATAACCAAAACAACTAAAGGTATAAATTTATGTAGTACAAGAAAGACCAATGCTGTTATCTGCATAAGCTTATCAGCCAAAGGGTCAAAAACCTTACCCCATTTTGTAATTAAATTATACTTTCTGGCAATATAGCCGTCAAGTACATCTGTAAACCCGCCAAAAGCGAATAAAATAATGGCTATAGTATATTTTTCACAGTAAATAAAGTAACCTAGAAAAGGCACTAATATGAGTCTTAAAAATGTTAAAGCGTTTGGAATATATTTTCTCACCAGTACACCACCTGATTACCAATATTAGAGTAAATAGCACACATAGTTTATCATAATGTGTCATTTAAATGCAATAACTTCTTATTTCTTCAACTTACATAACTTTAGTCATCCCTTGCCGCTTTTTCAATGATTTCATAAAGTTCGGGAAAATGTTTTTGCAAGTTTATAGGCTTTAAATCACAGGTGGTCCAAACATGAGAGGTTTCTCCCGTTGTAATAGGATTTTCCATATTATCCGATTTAAATACCTCATATTTAAAATTCAGTCTAGCTTTTGAGTAACTTTTGATACTTGTCCTTACTATTATATTATCCTCATATGTAGATGAGTTGATATATTTACAATGCAACTCCAATAGGGGCAACATTATCCCCAATGATTCCACACGTGAATAAGATATTCCGCTTTGTTTTATAAATTCTGTTCTGCCTACTTCAAACCATACGGGGTAATTAGAATGGTGAACAATGCCCATCCTGTCTGTTTCAGCATACCTGACTGTTAACGGTACATCTATATATAGCATACGATCATTCTCCTTAAAAAGTATGATAATTATTTTACAAATAATAATATTTTTGTCTTATAAGCAGTAGTAGCTCCGGGCAAAAGCTCGGAGCTACTATCATTCATTTTTATTAATAACCCGTTTCAATGATTACGCTATGTGCTTCTTCCACCTCTGCTTCAGGAACGAGAACTTCATAATAATTGTCATTATTTTCATGATTTTTACTTATAGGTCTCAGTTTCACAAGAATACCCTCATTGGACAAAAGCTCCTGAAGCTGATTAGCAACATCTTTGCTTTGGGCCATATATACCACTGTCCACATTATCATCTACACTACCTTTCAAATTGTTATTCACCGCTTTGAATAGTACCATATCTGCAATAAACAGTGGCCTTGCCCCTTATTTTTATCGCAGAAGTATTCTCTGTAAATTGCGCCAAAAGAACTTCGCCCTTATCCAACTTCTCGGTATGATGAAATTTTGTATCCCTTCCACGCGTTAACCCGATAATCGTGACCCCGTTTTCCCCAGCTTTAATAGCAACGTACTCACCAGATAACTTATCCTCCAGGTTGTCCATATATAACCACCTCGACACTTATATTATATTATTTTGTACAAAAAATCAATATTTGGCTACTTATTCGTTATTTTAATACTACATTTTCTTGGCCTAGCCTGTTTACTAATTCTTCCATTATTACATTATTGACATATATCCAGTATTGCCTGTCAAGTTTTTTAAAAAAATTTTGATTTTTTTTTGCAACATAAGTTGGAGTAGCACCCGAAAAATATTTTAACAATGCTCTCAAAGCTGCCCCATCCTCCTTTGGAAGCTGTTCAGGCAAAGTTAAATAAAGCCCCTTCTCCTGAAGACCCTTTATAGGCAGAACTTCCTCCGCAATTATTTTAGGCTGTTCGTCCTCTCTCACACTTAGTCTGCCGTTTACAATGATTAAACTTTCCTGCTGTAATAGCTGGGAGAATCTCTCATATACTGTAGGAAAAACTATGAGTTCCATAGTACCGAACAAATCTTCAAGACCCACAAAAGCCATTAAATTGTTATTTTTTGTTGCCTTGGTCTTTTTGGATACTACTATCCCCCCTACAGTTACTCTCATAGAATCCTGGAGTTTTTTACTGCTTATCTCCATATCACTTGAATTTTCATCGTCAACAAACATATCACTGCTGTAAAGGTTAACATTTCGTTCCAATATCCCCTGGTATTCACTTAGCGGATGGCCTGATACATACAATCCCAGCATCTCCTTTTCCATTGAAAGAAGTGCATTTGCCGGGTATTCCTTTATGTCGGGAAAATCCTCCTGCAAAAGCTCCTGTGGTTCACTCATCATATCAAATATTGACAGCTGACCATCCATATTCTTTTTACGGTTCTGTGAAATTCCATCCAGAAGCCTCTCATATACCGCCATCAGTTTGGATCTGAATACATTAAGCGAGTCAAATGCTCCGCTTTTAATAAGGCTTTCAACACACCTTTTGTTAATATCACGCCCCTCTATTCTTTGACAGAAATCCAGAAAAGACTTAAATTCTCCGTTCTGTTGTCTTTCTGTAATAACATATTTTATTGCATTTTCTCCTACATTTTTAATTGCTGCCAAACCGAAACGAATATTTTTATTTATAACTGTAAATTTTACGTTGCTTTCATTAATATCCGGCGGAAGCACCTGTATGTTGAGGGTTTTACACTCATTGACGTACTGGGATACTTTGTCACTGCTGCCCAAAAAGCTGTTAATAGAAGCTGCCATAAATTCTACGGGATAATAGTATTTAAGCCATGCGGTCTGATATGCAACAACGGCATATGCTGCGGCATGAGATTTGTTAAAGGCATAGCTTGCAAAGTCCATCATTTCATCAAATATCTTATTGGCTGTAATCTCATCTACACCGTTTTTTACAGCACCCTTTACAATCTCGTTACCTTCCTCATCTGTTATTCCGTATATGAAGTTTTTGCGTTCCTGTTCCATTACGGATATCTTCTTTTTGGACATGGCACGTCTTACAAGGTCAGACCTGCCCATTGAGTAGCCTCCAAGCTCTCTTACTATCTGCATTACCTGCTCCTGATAAACCATGCAGCCATATGTTACATCAAGAATATTTTCAAGCATCGGATGGTGATACTTTATCTCTTTTGGGTTGTTTTTATTTCTGATGTATCTTGGTATCTGATCCATAGGACCCGGTCTATAGAGAGAAATACCCGCTATGATATCTTCCAGTGAGTTTGGCTGAAGTTCCTTCATAAACTGAGTCATTCCCGCACTTTCCAACTGAAATATACCTGCTGTTCTGCCCTCTCCTATCATTTTATAGACTTCCTTGTCATCATAATCGATTAGCTGAATGTCTATTTTCTTGCCATGACCTTGTTCTACCAAATCTACCGCATCACGTATTACAGTAAGGGTTCTTAGTCCAAGAAAGTCCATTTTTAGGAGTCCCAACTCTTCAAGGGGTACTGCTGTTACCTGGGTTGTCACACTGTTGTCGTTTAATTGGAGAGGTACATATTCCACTATTGGTTCCTTTGAGATAACCACTCCGGCGGCGTGTGTGGATGCATGACGCGGAAGACCTTCAAGGGTTCTTGCTGTGTCAATAAGCACCTGAGTCTCCTCGTCGGTTTCATATCTTTTTTTCAGTTCCTGATTCAGCTCCAAGGCCTTATCTATGTTCATACCTATTTGAAACGGTATCATTTTTGCTATGGCATCAACGTCCCCGTAAGGAATATCCAACGCTCTCCCAACATCTCTTATAACCGCCCTCGCAGCCATGGTTCCAAAGGTAATTATCTGTGAAACCCTGTCCTTGCCATACTTTCCGATTACGTAATCAATTACTTCCTGTCTGCGCTCATAGCAAAAGTCAATGTCTATATCAGGCATGCTGATTCTCTCAGGATTTAAAAACCTTTCAAACAGAAGGTTATACTTAAGAGGGTCAATACTGGTTATTGCAAGGGCATAGGATACTATACTTCCTGCTGCTGAACCTCTTCCCGGCCCTACCATTATACCCTGATTTCTTGCATATCTTATAAAATCCCATACAATGAGAAAGTAGTCTACATAGCCCATCTGCGATATAACTGAAAGCTCATATTCAAGTCTGTTAATTATTTCTTCCGAACAATTCTCACCATACCTTGATTTGAGTCCTTTATAACATTGCTCTCTCAAATATTCATAAGGAGTATAACCCTCCTCAACCTCAAAGCTTGGCAGGTGCAGCTTTCCGAATTCCAGTTCAACATTACACATTTCAGCAATTTTTACGGTATTTTCCAGAGCCTGTTTAACATTTTTAAAGTTATCATACATTTCCTCCGGGGATTTTACATAAACCTCATCCGTATTAAACCGCATTCTGTTATCGTCGTTAATTGTCTTGCCTGTTTGAATACATAAAAGAATCTCATGAGATTTGGCATTTTCCTTTGTGAGATAGTGAGCGTCATTTGTGGCAACCAAAGGTATTCCCAATTCCCCTGACATCTTAATAAGCTGCTGATTAACCAGATTTTGCTCGCTTATTCCATTATGCTGAAGCTCAAGGTAAAAATTTCCTTGTCCAAATATACGATTTAAATTATTAGATAGTTCCACTGCTTTTTCATAATCGTTATTCAGTATTGCAGACGGAATATCCCCTGATAAACATGCACTCAGGGCTATAATCCCTTCTGAGTATTTCTCCAAGGTTTCATAGTCTACTCTGGGTTTATAATAATACCCTTCGGTAAACCCCAGTGAGACGATTTTCATAAGATTTTTGTACCCTATCTGGTTTTTTGCGAGTAAGACAAGATGGCCGTAATTAGAGTCAATTCCCGGCTGCTTGTCCTTCATATTTCTTTTTGCAGTATATACCTCACAACCAAGTATAGGCTTAATTCCATTTTTTACGGCTTCTTTATAAAACTCTACAACTCCGTACATTACTCCGTGGTCAGTAATGGCTACGCTGTCCATGCCCAGTTCTTTAACCCTTTGTATAAGGTCTTTTATTCTATTTGCTCCATCAAGAAGACTATATTCAGTATGTACATGCAGGTGTACAAAATTCCCCATTCTATTCTCTCCAAACTATATATAAAAACATTTTATTCAAACTAACTATAATAATTATACCACAATAGATAAAACAATTTTTATGTTTTAATCAGTCGCAAAATGTCTGATTATTTCTTCAAACAGTTTGGTACAAACGGGTTTCGGGAAATATAGCGACCTAATGGAATTTTAGTGATACAATGTATCTGCGAGGTGGTAATAAGTGGAATATACAGAAGATAAAATAAATTCTTTTACAGGCATACTTAGAAAAGCAGGACTATTATCCGTAGATTTAATTTATATGATAAACTATAAACTACTATTCGGTTCAAACCTGTATTACAGACATAGAATTTCATCCTTCAGGTCCTGTGTTTTTTGCCGCAATCTGCACTACAACAAGACCATAAAAAAATACGTTTGTTCACATAAGGAATATGAAGCAAGTAGCTCTCTTGTTCCCTGTATTATTCCCGACTCATATTCAAAGCTGGTTAAAACATATAGTGAAGAGGCTTTTCAAATACCCTGGCTTTTTAAAAACCCATGTCTTAATTTTGACGTATTAGAGCCTAAGCGTTATTATCGGAATTTTCTTTCGCTGAATATGTCAAGCAGTATTATTAAATTGGAAACTCTTGAAGGTATATTGACCGGCAAATGCTATGGAGAAATTCCCTGTCATATATGTGCCTTGGTAAATAAAGACGCTTATACGGGATGCAGATATGCCTCCCGTGCCAAGGAAACCGGCAGATGCAGTATTATTTATGATAATCTCAAGGAATACTACACAAGTTATGGCTCTCCTATGACCAATGTGTCCTAAACCCTTTAATTTACGTTTTACGCCTAACCCCTATTAGTGCTTAAAATAAAATAACTCAACTTCTAACAAAGAAGTTGAGTTATTTTATTTATATTTATATAATACGTATTTTATTATTCGCCTTGACCACAGCAGAATTTATACTTCTTTCCGCTTCCGCATGGGCACATATCATTTCTTCCGACTTTTCCCTTGTTTACAACGGGTTTCTGCGGTTCGTCCCCATGACTTGCTGCAACAGGTTCTGCAACCTTTTCACGTTGAGGTGCATGTTCTCTGTCAATCCTTGCTCTAACCAGAAGTCTGATAGAATCCTCCTGAATACTCTTAATCATTTCTTCAAACATTTGGAATCCTTCAAACTTATATTCAACAACAGGATCTCTCTGTCCGTACGCTCTCAAACCTATTCCTGACCTTAATTGATCCATTGCATCAATGTGATCCATCCACTTTTCATCAACAACTCTGAGAAGTACTACTCTTTCTAACTCTCTCATTAATTCAGGAGTGTTTTCCATTTCCTTGAATTCATATATCTTATTAACAATTTCCATGAGTTTTTCTTTAAGGTCTATCTTATCCATGGAAGCCTTTTCTTCATCAGTCAGAACAAGAGCACCCTGGGGAATAAATACACTCTCAAGATAAGCTATTATGCTTGGCCAATCCCATGCGTCGGAATATTCACTTTCTGAACAGTAGTTTGCTATAACACCGTCTATAACGCTTTCAAACATTTTTATAAAGTAATCTTTCAGGTTCTCACCATCTAAAACTGTCTTTCTCTGAGCGTATATGATTTCCCTCTGCTTGTTCATTACATCATCATATTGCAAAACTCTCTTACGTACGTCAAAGTTTCTTCCTTCAACCTTCTTTTGGGCATTTTCAATTGCATTTGACAGCATTCTATGCTCTATAGGCTGATCATCTTCAAGGCCAAGTGCATTAACTATATTGGTTAATCTCTCTGAGCCGAAAAGTCTCATTAAATCATCTTCCAGTGAAATGTAAAATCTTGATGAACCGGCATCTCCCTGACGACCTGCACGCCCTCTCAACTGATTGTCTATACGCCTGGATTCATGTCTCTCAGTACCTATAATGTGCAATCCGCCAGCTTCAACAACCTTTTCTCTCTCTTTATTTATAACAGCCTTGAATTTATCATTCATTTTTCTGAACTGCTCTCTTGCCTCAATAATAAGTTCGTCAGTTGTTTCGTTATAGCTGGTTGATGCATTTATAAGTTCATCGTCATAACCCATCTTACGCATTTCCTGTTTTGCCATATACTCAGCATTACCGCCAAGAACTATATCGGTACCTCTACCTGCCATGTTAGTTGCAATTGTTACAGCTCCAAATTTACCTGCCTGAGCAATAATTTCAGCTTCCTTGTCATGGTATTTTGCATTCAATACCTGATGAGGAATACCCCTTCTTTTCAACATAGTACTAAGGAATTCGGATTTCTCAATTGATATTGTACCTATCAGAACCGGCTGACCTTTTTCATGGCACTGGACTACATCTTCTATAACTGCATTAAATTTACCAATTTCGTTCTTATAAACAACATCCGGATAATCTTTTCTTGCCATTTCCCTGTTTGTAGGGATTACGATTACATCCAGTTTATATATTGTGTTGAACTCATCTTCTTCTGTCTGAGCAGTACCTGTCATACCTGCCAGCTTGCTGTACATTCTGAAGTAGTTCTGGAATGTAATGGTAGCAAGTGTTTTACTTTCTCTTTCAACCTTTACGCCTTCTTTTGCTTCTATTGCCTGATGGAGACCGTCGCTGTAACGTCTTCCATACATAAGTCTACCTGTAAATTCATCAACAATAATTACCTCTCCGTCATTAACAACGTAATCCTTGTCCCTTTTCATAAGGCCATGTGCTTTTAATGCCTGATTAACATGGTGTGAAATTGTCATATTTTCAGGGTCGGACAGGTTCTCTATTCCAAAATACTGCTCTGCCTTTTTTATACCATTAGCTGTAATTACCGTTGTGTGTGCCTTTTCATCCACAATGTAATCTTCGTCAAATACTTCATCGGCATCAACCTTGTCATCCATTTGAGTAATTACTTTTGCCCTTAATTTTGTGGCAAAGGAATTTGCTCTTTTGTACAAATCGGTGGACTTATCACCCATACCTGAAATAATAAGAGGTGTTCTGGCTTCATCTATGAGAATGGAGTCAACCTCATCCACTATGGCATAGTTCAAGTCTCTCTGAACTCTGTCTTCCTTGTATATAACCATGTTATCTCTCAAATAATCAAAGCCCAGTTCGTTATTTGTACAGTAAGTTATATCACAGTTATATGCCGCACGCCTATCCTCATTTTCCATATCATGTACTATAAGACCTACAGTCAATCCCAGGAAGTTATATATTTTTCCCATCCACTCGCTGTCACGTCTGGCAAGGTAATCATTTACAGTTACTACATGAACTCCTTTTCCTGACAGGGCATTCAGATATACAGGTAATGTTGCAACAAGTGTCTTTCCTTCACCTGTTTTCATTTCTGAAATTCTTCCCTGATGCAATACAAGACCGCCTATGAGCTGAACTCTGAAGTGTCTCATACCCAATACTCTTTTTGAAGCCTCACGAACAACAGCAAAAGCTTCCGGTAAAATATCATCCAAGGTTTCACCATTGGCAAGACGTTCTTTAAATTCAGGTGTTTTAGCTTTAAGCTCTGTATCTGTTAATTTCTGTATCTCCGGCTCAAATGCCTCCACTTTATCAATAATCGGATAAATCCTTTTTAATTCTCTGTCACTATATGACCCGATAATTTTTTCTATAAAATTTTTAACCATAACATAATCCTCCATGACCCGTAACGGGAAAATTTTTTAAATCTGGCTGCACAAAAATAACCCATCAATTGTGGGATAATTTATAAAATCAGCAGCAAACAGGCGGTGAGGAATCAGATTGGCTAAACAAAAGCCTTCTTGGAGAAAAAGCTCTATTTATATTTGAATTAAAATAAACTAAGACCAAAAGACTAAGAATGGCAATAGAAACAGACATCAGTAACGCAAGTTCCCCATGTCTGTTATTATTTGGCATTTCCTTATTTATAGCATCTGCTGAAATTGCCTTAAAAAATGAAAGAGGTGTTCCTTTTTTACTTAAAGAGTCCTCTTTCAGTGATTCTAAAACAGAAACAGCACTTCCGCTTTCCTGAATCATATCAAGATGTGTAAGATTTACCAAGTATAAGTCAAATAAATCAGCAGCATTATAAACCCCATTTTCAGAGGCTAATGCAGATAATATGATTATACTTAAAAAAAGCTTCTTAAACATTCATTTGCCCATCTTTCTCTTGCAATCTATCAAGTACGGTATTATACCCGTCAGCACCATAAACAAGACATCTGTTGACCCTGCTTATGGTTGCCGTACTGGCTCCGGTTTGTTCACAAATTTCTGTATAGGTTCTCTTTTCCCTTAACATTTTTGCTACCTGAAGCCTTTGTGCCAAAGCCTTAAGTTCTGCAATCGTACAAAGATCTTCAAAAAAATTATAACATTCTTCCCTATCCTTTAAAAGTAAAATTGCATCAAATAGACTGTCTGTATGTTCATCCCTTAATTTGGAATTCATAATTAAAACTCCTCAACTTATAAAAGCAAAAAATATTCTGCATAAAATTATTTTATTATAAAGATACAATAACAAAAGATACAATAACAGCTTTTTATAAATCAGTCAAGGTTCTACAAAAGCTATGTATTATACATAGTTCCAATTCTATAATCACAGATAAATGAATAACTATATATTGTGCCAAGCGTATTTACCAAAGTTTATAAGGAGGAATATATGAATCGGCTTATTATGATAACCAATAAACAAAAACTTCTAATACTGGCCATATCTGTTATATTTATTATACTATCTGCCGCCTTAATTTCAATGCTGGAATTTCCAAAAACTAAAATAAATGATATTCCCACAAAGCCACAGAATCTTTCCGGTTCTCAAAAGGATAACAAGCGATTGAAGGAAATTTTATCTTCCATTGTTCCGGGGGATAATAAAATTCTGTATGAGGATGATTTCAGAAAAACAAGTAGTTCAAAAAATCCGGCTGGTACTCTGGATGTCAGGCCTGCAAACATACAGAATTCGGGAGATTCTCTTTCTTATGATACAATTTACTCTGACGAGGAGTATTTAAGGCCAATTTATGTGAATTCGTGGAAACAAGCATATTATCGCGGGTGGCTGTATCTACCTCGTAAATTAATATATGCAAGGCATAATTTGTTTGCTTACACAGGAAATTCAGCAAATATTTTAGATATAGAAGGAGAATTGGGATTCTATCCTAACATATCAATAGATAACGAAAACTATCTAAACTTCCTTATTTACGATTTTGATTTAGAAAATGCGGTTAAGCGGGGTAATAGAATTGTCTTTTTTGGAAAACCTTTAAAAAAGGGCGTTCAGATAGTATCCATTAAAAAAGAGGATATAAATAATTATGAAAATTATAACAATATAATAGTACAGCTTTGCACTCCGGCAGGCTATGAACTGGATTATCAAAATATAGCTTTGGGCAATACCGGAAAGACTCCTGAGGATTACGGGATTGATGATGATACTGTCTTAACTTATTCAGAAAATAATTCAGATTTAACTAAACAGAATGTCCGGTTGCGTCAGGAATTGACACACTATATTTCAGACTCCTCTCAGGAAATCTATTTTCAACAAAATGGAGGCTATCAGACATCTGATGTCCTTGATACAAACATAGATTTGGAAGAAGCCTTCAACAGCTCCAAGCCTCTGGGACATAAACTTCTTTACAATAACTTGAAATACAAAAGCCCGGTTTACCATCCTGACTGGAAGAAAAACTACGACCTTGAATGGTGCTATTTACCAAGAAAAATATATCTTAATATGAAAGAAATTTTTGTACTTCCTTCAGATACTGATGTGCTAAACGACTTGTATGGAGAACTGGGCTTTTTTGAAAAGAGTCCTTCCATAAACAAAAAAAATGCTGGCTTCTTTATAAAGAACTTCTCTGTTGATTCGGTACATTTGTTTGAAAACAATATAATTGTTACCGGTACGCCGTGCAGAAAAGGAGTACAGATAATCAGTATTCCTAAAACTACTTTGGCTAAAAACACAGATTTTGCAGTCAGACTGGTTACGAAAGACCTCTGTGAAATTGATGCTGACGTATTGAAAAATTAAAGGATAGCATAAAAGCCGGAAAATGTTTAAATTTCCGGCTTTCTATTATTTAACGTAGTAAATTCTTAACGGCTTTTGTCCTGTATAATACAGTAAGAAAAATCAATGCAAGGACTGCACTAAGGGCACCCTGAATCAGATTTCCCGGAAGATCTGCAATAATGCTTGCCATGCCCAGAGTAGGGTTAATCATTCTCATAACAGTTGCCTGATATATAAAATACCCTACAACCATTTCCAGTCCACCAGCTACAACAGCTACTATCTGCCTCAGGCGTGATGGAACACCATTTTTCCTACTTCCGATTGCTCCTATTATATATCCCTCAATACCCTTTATTATCAAGGTCGCCGGTGCATATATATAATACCCTGTTACAATGTCCGCTAGTGCCGAACCTATTCCGCCCGCAATGAATCCTACCCTTCTTCCTAAAAGAATAGCAGCAATCATTATGGCCGCATCTCCTATATTATAATATCCCTGAGTCATTGGACTTGGAATCTGCAAAAACGGAGTAAAGGTAATCAAAAAAACAATCGCTGTCATTAATGCACAAAGTACTAATTTTTTTGTGGTAATTCTCATTTATTCTTCAATCCTTATTCTGTTTAATACTGTAATGTCAGGGGCGGATTCAAGCTTGTCAAGCTTTGTGGTGAATTCGCTTTCTGCTATTTTACCGCTTATAAAAGCAAACTCATTGTCCTTTGCTTTGGAATGTAATTCTACAAATTCAGTTTCTCCGAATATTGATAAAATATCCTTTTTTGCATCAGCTGTGCTTTTAGCGGTTACCCTAACAAGAAATTTAGTAGTGCTTTCTTGGATGGGCAGTATATTGTTTTCCTTTGTTCTTACCCACACACCCGCTGTTCCGAAACCCGGATGTTTTGCTATGTCTATAACATCGGCTACAACAGCGCTTGCAGTAGGCAATTTTCCGGCCCCTCTTCCATAAAACATTGCATCTCCTACAGCATCACCATTAACAACAATGGCATTAAAAACATCTTCAACATTAGAAAGAGGATGTTCATTAGGCACAATGGCAGGTGAAACACGTGCAAATATCTTACCATTTGATTTTTTGCTAACGGCAATCAATTTTATAACTCCGTCTATGGCATCTGCATATTTCATGTCATCAACCGTTATCTTTGTTATGCCTTCTGTGTATATATTTTCACAATCAACAAATTCATTATACGCAATGGATGATAAAATGGCAATTTTCCTACAGGCATCATGACCCTCAACATCAGCTGTAGGGTTCTGCTCCGCATAACCGTTCTGCTGTGCTTCCTTTAGTGCAGTTTCAAAGCTTTTGCCTTCTTTTTTCATTTGGGTCAGTATATAGTTTGTAGTCCCGTTTAATATACCGGTTATACCATTTATCTCATTTGCTGCCAGACATTGGTTCAAAGGACGTATTATAGGAATACCTCCTCCTACACTGGCTTCAAACAGATAGCTGACACCATTGTCCTTTGCCATTTGCAGCAACTCCGGTCCATGAGTTGCAACAAGCTCCTTGTTGGAAGTTACAACACTTTTTCCTGCCATAAGAGCTCTTTTTGTAAATTCATGGGCAATCCTTGCCCCTCCAATTGTTTCTACTACAATACTAACTTCACTGTCATTGAATACGTCATCCGCATTTTTTGTAAGCACATCCTTATCAGGACTATCCGGAAAATCTCTTATATCCAATATCCATTTTACTTTTATGTCTGTTCCTGCACGCTGTCTTATGCTTTCACTATTTTTCTTAATAACCTCTGCAACACCGGAGCCAACAACTCCGTAACCTAGAATAGCTACATTAACCATAAAAACCCTCCTGCAATAAATTACATCTTGTTACATTACCTAGCTAATATTTCACTTTTTCTGACACCCTCAACCTTGTTAATCTCTGCTAAAAGGTTTTGAATATCTATTTTCATATTCATTGTTTCAATAGAAATTGTCACATCTGCCAAACCATTTATAGGAATGTTCTGGTTTATTGTCAATATATTTGCACTGGCTGAAGCAATTTTATTTATAATACTCGATAGAATGCCCGAAAAGTCTTCTACAACGAAAAATAACGTTATGACCTTACCCCTTGATGTCTCGTTAAAAGGGAAAACATAATCTTTGTATTTGTAGTAGGCACTTCTGCTGATTCCTACTTCTTTGACGGCATCGTTAACAGTTTTTATTTTACCAAGACTTAGAATTTTTTTAACCTCTATAACCTTTGAAAATATGTCTGGCAAAATAAATGAATCAACTAAAAAAAATATAGATTCTTGTTTCATATTTTCTCCTGTCCGTGTGATACGTACAATTGTGTTTCCTTGGTGTAATATTAGCATATTTTTTCTTTTTATGCAACTAAAAAAGCACTAATCATACAAGATCAGTGCCTTTTTTTATATTTATAATTATTTTTCTGTTTTGATATTTTCTTGAATATTTAATGCATCCTTAACCTTATCAATCATGTTTATCGGCTCGCAAAAATCCTTGTGAAGAACAGGCTTTTTATCCAATTCCTTTAATGGAGCAGGAATTCTAAGGCCTGACTTTTCAGACAGTACAGACAGCAGCTCAAACTCAGTCTTTCCTTTGATCGTCTCTTCTCCTGCAATGGCTTTTACAACACTCTCATTAAATTTGAACGGACTTGCTGTAGAAACAATAACAGCTTTTGTAACATCGCTTGTGGAGATAACATATTTGTCATATACATCCACTGCAACCGCAGTATGGGTGTCAACCACGTATCCAGTCTCCTGGTAAACACTTTCAATTGTTTTTAATGTATCACTGTCATTTGAGTAACCGGCCCAGAATATATTCTGGATTTTCTTTTTGGTATCCTGGTCTACAGTATATGAACCCTCATTTTTAAGCTTGTTCATCCAGTCGCAAACCTTTTCGGCATTATCACCGGTTATAAGATACAAAAGTCGTTCCAGATTACTTGAAATGAGAATATCCATTGATGGAGACAGGGTCTTTTTGAATTCTCTGTTTTTATTGTATTCCCCTGTATTAATAAAATCTGTCAGCACATTATTGTCGTTTGAAGCACAAATAAGCTTGTTAACAGGCAAGCCCATCTGCATTGCATAATATGCAGCCAGAATATTACCGAAATTACCTGTAGGAACAACAAAGTTTATCTTTTCCCCCGCTTTAATTTCACCGTTCTTTATCATATCAGCATATGCTGAAAAATAATATACGATTTGAGGAACCAGTCTGCCCCAGTTTATAGAGTTTGCTGATGAAAACTTGTATCCGTTTTCTTCCATCAATACCGATACATCCTCATCACCGAATATTCTTTTAACACCATTCTGAGCATCATCAAAATTGCCGTTTACAGCTATAGCGTGTACATTACCACCCTCCTGGGTTACCATCTGCATTTTCTGTACCTGACTGACACCTTCGCTTGGGAAAAATACTATAATCTTTGTCCCATTTACATCCTTGAATCCTTCAAGAGCAGCTTTTCCTGTATCTCCTGATGTTGCTACCAGAATAACTATCTCTTCTTTTTCCCCTGTTTTCTTAAGTGCTTTAACAAGAAAATGCGGAAGTATTTGCAGAGCCATATCTTTGAATGCACTTGTAGGCCCATGCCACAGTTCCAGTATATTTACCGAATCATAAAGCTTATGCAAAGGAGCAATATCATTACTTTCGAATTTTTCTGCGGTATAAGCCTTGTTAACACACTCTGAAAGTTCCTCGAAAGTATAATCCTCCAAATAACCTTCCAGTATCTTAACCGCTCTTTCCTGATAACTCATTTCACTCATGAGAGCTATTTGTTCAAGGCTAAACTGAACTGTCTTTTCAGGTACAAACAGACCTCCGTCTGCTGCAATACCTCTCTTTATAGCTTCAGCTGCACTCACACTTCTGCAACTTCCTCTTGTGCTTCGATATAACATTTTTACCTCCTGCCAAATACCCAACCATATATTATTTATGAGATATATTCTTTAGTCTTTAGTGCCTTAGCTTTCTTATTCTCATTAAACTTAATAATATAATAAAAATCGAAAAAAAGCAACGAAGCAGTTAACATTAAAATAACAATTAAAACTATTTACCCTAAATTCTCCATCCTCTGGTTTTCTTCTGCATACTGACAAAAAGCTTCTGAACAGCCAGTTTGCCTTGATTATACAGATAAAGGGATTCTTCGGCAGTTATATCAAAATCCAGAAAGGAGATATCCCCGGTATATATATGAGCAATATTATCTATATTGTAGGAGTTTTTGGGAACCCCCGTGTCATGTGAAGAATGGAGTAATTTTTTTAAAATATGTTCTGCAGAACTGAGACCTTTTGGCTCCTTGCCTTCCAGTTTAAGTCCTATAACTACATTGTTTTCAGTGCTGTCAATGAGCCAAACCGGAAAGTTATCAAGAACACCTCCATCTATTATGTAATGAGTTTTAGGCTTGTTTCCGGCATCTTTGAACTCGATTGTAACCGGGTCAAAAACAAAAGGAACACATGTACTCATCCTGACCGCCTTTGCAACTTCCAGTTTATCAGGGTCAATATTATATAGTGCCATGTCATCTGGAAGAACAATTACTTTACCTGTATTGGCATCAACCGCAGTCATTCTTACCTTGTAACCCCTGGGATTCACCTTATCTGCTATTCCTCCCCGGAAATCACTGAAGGTACGTATTCCCTTGTTGGCAAGGAGCTGAGCAACCCAGCTTTCCAATAGCTCACCATTCAAAAATGCATTCTTTTTACTGAATGCAATCAGGTTTACAAGAAAGTTTCCTCTGGAACCCACAAAGTCTTCCTTGGATTTTCTGACAAGATTCAGTTCTGAGTAATCCTGACGGTGTAGCAATGTTTCCAGATCACTTTCATTCAGAACCCTTTTCTCCTTCTCTATACTTCTCATGCTATTAGCAATGGAGATATTCATTGGGATCTCCCCCATATCTGAAAATGAACTAAAATCGAACTCCTTCATAATCCTGCCTAAATCACTGGAAGTATATCCGGCTCCAATAAGTGATCCTACCAGTGCACCGGCTGAAACACCGGCAATATTGCCTGTTCTTTTATATTTTTTTTCAATTTCGTCATATGCTCCTGCAAAGGCTATGCCTTTTATTCCGCCTCCGCTGAGTACAATATTTACTGTTCGGCTTCTTTTATTCATATACATATCCCTCGATAAAAAACTATCTAATGTATATATATTATGACAGGAAGTTAATTAGTATATTGTACATCCTCTCACTACATGTACAAATTGAAGTAGCAAAAAAGCACTTTTACATGTGGTGGTGTAAAGTGCCTTATAATATACGTAAATGTTATTGTAATGACTCCAGCCTGCTTCTGGCATATTTCACATAAGATGAATCCGGATAGTCTTTTATAAGCTTTTTATATGTTTCTGCTCCCTTTTGAGGCTCATTATTAGCCACATAACTTTTACCCAGTACGTAGAGAGCCTTGTCCCCAAAAGACCATTTTGCTCCATAGGTAAACACCTTTTCCAGTTTCTGAATTGCCTCTTTGTATTTCTTTTTATTAAAAAGGCTGGTTCCCTCTACGGTTAATTGGTTTGCTGCGTTTTTCAGTACATTAGCTTTGATGGAATCATATTTCTTTTTACTATCTGCGGACAAGTCTTTTGCCGGTATTGCTAAAAGCTTATCTGCTGCTTCAATATATTTGTATTGTCCATATAATCCTGATATTTGGGATAACTGTGAAGACAGCTGTATTTGCTTGAGTTTTAAATTAGCTGCATCCAAATCCTTCTTGAGTTTTTCATTTTGAGACACTACCTTGTCGTATTTCTCATTTAACTCGGTATTTACAGTTGTATCCGGCCCGCTTTCATCACTGCGGGTATTTTTATAATTTGCCATGAAAACTGCTATTGCAGCTATAAGACATATAACGCTTAAAATGTTTATGGTTACGGCAACAGAAGGCTTCTTTAACTGTGAACCTAAATTTTTGATTAATACATATTCTGCCTGTACTTCTTCGTTAGAAGGCTTCTTTGGTTTTGCAGATCTGTTTTGGGGAACGGGCTTCTGTGGATTTACTTCGGTTTTTACTGTTTTGGTATTGCCGCTGCCTTTTCCGGGATTACTTCCTCTGCCTATATAATTTAAATATTCTGCTGCTTTAACTGAATTGTCCTCTGCATCTGCGACTCTGCCAAAAAGTTCTTGTGCCTTATCTATCTGATTTGTATACGCATAACATAATCCAAGTAAATTAACTGCATCATAAAAATCCGGATTAACTGAAATTACCTTCTTCAGTTCAATCATGGCTATATCTTCGCTTCCGGTACGCAGATTCTCTATGGCCTTATTGTACCCTTTTACAGAGTCTATTACCTTTTCGGACACGTTCTTTTCCTGGGATAGTTTTTCTATGTCAATAGGAGTAAAACTTCTGATTTCCTGTTTCAAATCCATAACAAAAGCTCCCTTCAAAGTGTTTTAATTTTTCTATTTATAATGTCCTCTTATTTCTCCAATCATATAAAGTGAACCAAAAGCGCTGATAACGCTTTCTTTATCCGCAAGACCAACTGCAATCTGTAATCCATTCTCAATACTCATTCCATCTATTATGCTTTGAGAGTATATTTGTAAAATTTGGGCCAGTTCAGCGGATGGAACGGCTCTCTCATTATTGGGAGTGACGGTAATAATAGTATCTGCTTTACTGCCCAACATATCCATTATTCCTTTAAAATCCTTATCACGTAAAAATCCGACGATAAAAATCTTTTTCTTTTGTGTAAAATACTTGTCCAATGCGGCATTCAGAGCCTGCCCGCCCTCTAAATTATGAGCGCCGTCTATCATCACCAAAGGATTTTCGTTAATTATTTCCAACCTGCCGGGCCACATAGTCTTTTCCAACCCGTCTAATATATTCCTATGTGTAATAGCAAATCCTTTATTACACAAAAGCTCGCAGGTATCAATTGCAACTGCAGCATTTTTCATCTGGTGATCGCCCAATAAACCTATTTTTATGTTTTCATAGTCTTTATAATCAAATATCTGTCCTTCTAAACCGAAAGATTTTTCAGATATCGTTGAAAAATCTACTTTATGTATTTTTGCGTTTTTCTCTTTAGCAACCCTTTTAATTACTTCTTCAGCTTCTTGCTCCTGAGGATAAAGCACAACCGTTCCATTGTGTTTTATTATACCTGCCTTATGTGATGCAATCTCCCCGAGAGTAGCTCCTAATCTATCCGTATGATCCATACTGATTGTGGTAATAACCGATACTTCCGGCAAATCTATTACATTAGTGGAATCTACAATACCTCCAAGGCCTACTTCTAATACTACGAAATCACAGTTTTTTCTGTAGAAAAATTCCATAGCAGCAGCTGTAATGATTTCAAATTCTGTAGGATGTTCAAACCCATTACTTACCATTTCTTTTATTTTCAACTTTATTTGTAAAACCAGTTCAGCCAGCTCATTATTTGATATCTCAGTGTTGTCAACTTTAATTCTTTCTGTAAATCTTTGAATATACGGAGATGTAAACATTCCTGTTCTGTATCCCGATTCAACTAAAATGTTGTTGATAAAAGCTGTTGTAGAACCCTTGCCATTTGTTCCGGCAATATGGATGAACTTTAGTTTTTTATGGGGATTACCCATTAAATCCAAAAGTTTGGTAATTCTGTCAAGCCCGAATATACTGCCAAACTTCAGGGTACCATGTAAATATTCCAATGCAGCTTCATAATTCATGGTAAACCTCCAAATATTATTACGTATAGCCAAATATAATATAACTAAACAATAGCAGTTTTTTTATACACAGTCAATGCGAAACGGTCAGGAGCCTGTTACAGCATGTTTTTATCCAACATACTATTTAATTCTGCCAGACTTTTTGAAGTATTTATTCCCATACTTCCAAGTATTATATGATCAAAAATAACCATACTGCACTTGTTAATACGTTCTTCGTCATCCTCTCTCATGAAGGTTTCCAAATCATTAAATCCCCCTGAGATATAGTACCTTACTCCGTACTCAGGAATCATATCAGTGAATTCTTCATTTCTCCAAATGTTATCGTCGGCAAAAACACAGATTTTCAAACCCTCAACTTTTTTACTCTCAATCGGAACGGATAAGAATGAACGTTTTTTGTCGTAATGAACCTTATTTATTATATAGTTCAGGCTCATTTTTTCTAACACAGCTGTAAGACGCCCAAGTAGGTAGTTCTTTTTATCCTCATCCAAAGTCATCAGTGAACTGTCTATTTCAATAATTATATTTTCATTGCCTTTAAGCGCTGATATTATTTTATTACTGGCACTTTTGTTATTCTGAGTTTTGGAGGAGTACGATATTGTAAAATCTGATATTGCGCCTTTTACTTTTTTATTTTCCGATATTTTTAGCTTTAATGATTTATCCATTGTATTCTCCTTAATGTCCTATTATTGCTTAAATTATATACTTAGCTTTAAAGAATGTGAATATACTTGGGATACTTGCAAAAAAATAAGCATATAACTTTTCACGGTCATATGCTTATTTCCTAATTTAGTACTAAATTTGTATAATTTACTTATCAAGTCTTGCTTCCAGTTCCTTCTTTTGTTCTTCATATCCTGGTTTTCCAAGGAGTGCGAACATATTTTTCTTGTATGCCTCAACACCGGGCTGGTCAAACGGATTAACAGCAAGAAGATACCCGCTTATTCCACAAGCCTTTTCAAAGAAGTATACAAGGTTTCCGAAGTAATACTCATTAAGTTCAGGAACATTAACAATAAGATTAGGTACTCCGCCATCGGTATGTGCAAGGAGTGTTCCTTCAAAGGCTTTATTGTTAACAAATGCCATTTCTTTTCCTGCAAGGAAGTTCAAACCGTCGATATTGTCCTTATCTTCCTTTATTGTTATGCTTTTCTTAGCCTTACCAACATTTATAACAGTTTCAAACAGGTTTCTCAAACCATCCTGTACGTACTGTCCCATGGAATGAAGGTCAGTTGTAAAATCAACCCCTGCAGGGAAAATGCCCTTCTGATCCTTTCCTTCACTTTCTCCGTAAAGCTGCTTCCACCATTCTGTAAAGAAGTGAAGCGATGGCTCATAGTTAACCATAATTTCAATAGTTTTATTCTTGTTATAAAGTGCATTTCTTGCAGCTGCATATCTGTAGCAGTCATTGTTTTTGAATTCAAAGTCCTTGTACTGATTGTATGCGTCAAGAGCTCCCTTCATAATCATATCAATATCTGCACCACTAACAGCAATTGGCAGAAGTCCAACAGCTGTCAGAACTGAAAATCTGCCTCCTACATCATCAGGTATTACAAAGGACTCGTAGCCTTCTTCATCAGCAAGTTTCTTTAAAGCTCCCCTAGCCTTGTCTGTAGTAGCATATATTCTTTTCTGAGCTTCCTGCCTGCCATATTTGTTTTCCATGTATTCCTTGAATATTCTGAAAGCGACTGCAGGCTCTGTAGTTGTACCTGATTTTGATATAACGTTAACTGATACTTCTTTACCTTCTATTAATTCCAAAAGGTCAGAAAGATAAGTAGAACTGATGTTATTTCCTACAAAGTAGATTTCAGGGGTTTTTCTCTTGTCCTTTGGCAACATATTATAAAAAGAATGTGAAAGCATTTCTATTGCTGCTCTTGCACCAAGGTATGAACCCCCGATTCCTATAACTATCAACACATCAGAATCGGATTTGATTTTTTCAGCTGACTTCTTTATACGTGCAAATTCATCTTTATCGTAATTTAATGGTAAATCAACCCATCCTAAAAAATCACTTCCAGGACCATTTTTTTCGTGAAGCATTTTGTGTGCTTGTTCTACGTAGCCCTCGAAATAGTTAATCTCATAATCGCTAACAAAGCCAGAAGCTTTGGAGCTGTCAAATGTTACTTTTTCCATAAGTACCCTCCTAAATTGCTCTTTTGCTAAAGAATTTTATCTTTACTAGTATAACATTAGGTCTTAGCAAATAAAAGTTATATTTCCTTTTTTTATCATAAAAGAAATGTTCTTAGAACCAATTCGAGTAATATTTACATGTAACAAAATCAGCGATGTTGACAAAACTACATTTAAACGGAAGGTTTCCGTTAATAATATGAACAAAAAGGAGAATATTTATGTCGAGACCTAAAACACCACTTGTGGAAGACAGCAGAGAAGCTCTTACCAGATTTAAAATGGAGTGTGCTGCTGAAATTGGCAGAACTCAATTTACCAAAGAAAACAACGACCACTACAAGGGAGATTTGACAGCAAGACAGAACGGCTCTGAAGGCGGTCCTATTGGTGGACAAATGGTTAAGAGAATGATTGAAGCCTATGAAAGTCAGTTGAAAAATCAAGAATAAATGTATAAATAAAAAACAAGCACATTAGCTAGAAACTAGTGTTAATAGAGCTTTTTGCTAATGTGCTTTATTTTTCTCAATCTATATCAGTAACTACTACATCCCTATCTGAGGGTGTAACCAATTCCCGCCATATAATTCAGCAGGCTGTTTGCAAATTCATTTATATCCTCACTGGAAAGGGTTTTTTCAGCTGAACCGATTACAAATCTGAAAGTCATACTCTTTTTTCCTTCAGGTAAACCTTTTCCATTGTATATTGTAACGAATTCAAAACCGTTTAGTATCTTTGACTTGAAGCCTCTGATGTCCTGCATCATCTTGTCAAATGTTACACTATTGTCAACCAGGAAGCTGTAGTCAAGAAGAACTTCCGGATATTTTGACGGTTCTTTGTATTTAACCAGTTTTTGTTCAATACTCTGGAGAACATCCCTGTTTATCTCAAACACTGCAATGTTCAGTTTCTTGCCGATGTTTTTCTTAATCATGGGGTGAACTACCGAAATGTATCCCATCATGTTCCCGTTAAAGCTTACATCAACTGATTTCATAGGATGAACCCAGTTATGTCCACTTGTACTTGCAGTAAATTCAAGATCAATATTTTTTACGGTTTTGGCAATAAAGGAGAGCATTCCTTTCAATTCATAGAAAAGCTCATCTTCACTTTTAATCTTGCTGGCAACCAAAACACATATATTCTTGTGCTGTTCACACTTTTCTTTTGGGGTTGCAGCTTTGAATACACTGCCAATTTCAAACAATGAAAAATCGTCATATGTCTTTTCATTTTTTTCAGCAAATGAAAGCATTTCCGGAACCATACTATCTCTCAAGGTATTGGAATCCTGAGCCTGAGGGTTCAGAACCTTTACTTGTGCATTAGTTTCAATACCTGCTCTTGAATTGAAAGTATTATCATACCATATATAGCTGTTGACCTCAGAAGCACCAAATCTTTCTGAAAGCAGTTCCTTTATTTTGTGGTCAAGAAGTCTTTCTTCATTATATTGCAGCGGTTTTAAGGCAATATCAAGAGTCTGAGGCTGAATGTTGTCATAACCGAAAACTCTTGTTATTTCTTCAATTATATCTACCTTCATAGTTATATCCTTTGTTGCTCTGAAGGTTGGAACTTTTATTCTGAAAGTATCTCCGTCCACGTCAACCTTGAATTCCAGAGCACGGAGTATCTCAACCATTTTTTCGGTAGTCAGGGTGTTTCCGATATACTTGTCAATATACGGTTTGGTTATTTCTATATCAATTGGTTCTAGCTTATTGCAATAAATATCTGTTAAAGCTGATGCAAACTGTATATCAGGCTGCATATCACGTAGGAGTTTTACAAACCTTTGTATTGCCTGAACCGTCAAATTGGGGTCAAGCATTTTTTCATACCTTGCACTTGCTTCTGTACGAAGCCCTATTTTAGTTGAGCTTTTTCTGGTTGATGAACCCTCAAAAGTAGCAGATTCCAGTAATATTGAAGTGGTATCTTCCAGTACCTCTGAATTTTCCCCACCCATTATACCTGCTATTGCAACAGGACGCTCCTTTGTGCAAATAAGCAGTACATCCTCAGGGAGCTTTCTCTCAACTCCGTCCAAAGTTGTAAATGGTGTAATTTCTTTTGTGGAGCGAACAACTATTCCGCTTTCAACCTGTCTGCTGTCAAATGCATGCATAGGCTGGCCCATTTCAAGCATAAGATAGTTAGTTAAATCAACAAGCGGAGATATTGATCTCATTCCACAGTAGAAAAGCCTTACCTTCATATTCAACGGAGTTTCCAGTTTCTTTACGCCATCTATTTTGAGCCCTGAATATCTGAGGCATTTCTCTGTATCCTCAACACTTATATCCAGTTTTGCCTTTTCCTCGGAACCTTCCAGACTATCAAGGTTCATTGGCTTTAGCTCTCTGCCGTAAATAGCTGCAATTTCACGGGCAATTCCATAGTGTCCCCACAGGTCAGGCCTGTTAGTAAGCGACTTGTTGTCTATCTCAACTATTACATCATCAATATCAATTATTGATTTTATGTCAGTACCCGGTGCATAATCGCCGTCCAGAACAAGAAGCCCGCTGTGATCATCACTGATTCCCAACTCTGAAGCAGAACACAGCATACCAAAGCTTTCAACTCCCACAAGCTTTGCTTTTCCAATTTTTGGTACTTTATTTACAGAACCTCCGATTTTTACTAAAGGTACCAGAATTCCCTCGGCTACATTAGGAGCTCCGCAAACAATCTGAATTACACCATCTCCGGAATCTACCTGTGTAATTTTCAACTTTTTAGATTCAGGATGGGGAACTACACTTAAAACCTTAGCCACAACTACGTTTTTTATGTCCTGCCCCACAAACTCCACATCTTCTACTTCAGCTGTGGACATGGTAAACCTATACCATAATTCCTTTATATCAATGCCTTCTAAATCAACATAATCTTTAATCCAGTTTAATGATATTTTCAACCTTTTTCCCTCCTATCTTACCGAAAATTGTTCCATAGCTCTTAAATCACCTGAATTAAGAACACGGATATCACTTATTCCATATTTCATCATTGCAAGTCTTGTAAGTCCAAGTCCGAATGCAAAACCTGTATATTCCTCAGGGTCTATGCCACCGTAGCGGAGTACATTGGGATGAACCATTCCACAAGGCAGTAATTCTATCCAGCCCGAATGCTTACAGGTAGGACAGCCTTTTCCGCCACAAATCATACAGTTCAAGTCAAGTTCAAAGCCCGGTTCAACGAATGGGAAAAACCCGGGTCTTAGTCTTATTTTAACGTCTCTCTGAAATACCTCTGACAAAAGCAGCTTCATAACATAAATGAGATTTGCAATTGATACGTTTTTATCAATCATCATTCCTTCTAACTGGAAAAATGTATTTTCATGAGAAGCATCAGTACTTTCATTTCTGAAACATCTTCCCGGAGCAATTACCTTGAGAGGTGCTCCGTACTTCTGCATTGCCCTAACCTGGCATGGAGATGTATGGGTTCTCAGCAAAGAGCCGTTTTCCAGCCAGTACGTGTCCTGCATATCTCTTGCGGGATGGTGCTTTGGTATATTTAATGCTTCAAAATTGAAGAATTCTTCCTCTGCCTCAGGCCCATCAACTATATTGAAGCCCATTCCCGTAAATATTCTTTCAATTTCCTTTTGAACAATAGTTACAGGGTGCAAAGAACCAAGCTTGAAGTTAGTACCCGGTAAAGATATATCAAAGTTTGACCCACTGGATAAAGACTTCTTTACATCATTTGCACTAAGCTCCTTAAATTTTCCTTCAATTATTTCAGTTAATTCATTTTTCAATGCGTTCGCTTCCTGCCCGAACTGCTTTCTTTCCTCAATATCCATATTCTTGAGGTCCTTTAGCATTTCAGTCAATTCACCTTTTTTGCCCAGCAGCTTTACTCTGAGTTCTTCTACCTCTGTACTGCTGACGGCTTCCTTGATCCTGCCGATGGCAGTATCTCTTAACTTACTGATTTTTTCAATCACTTCTATTATCTCCTTTCATTACTTACTGTCACAAAATAACAAAGGTGGCAAGGCCACTTTTGTTTGCGCATGTGCCTTTCCTCGCAGATAATGTTTTCATTGCACTTATTAGCCAAGGAAAATTTGGCACGCGCATAAATTAATAGTTTTTTATTGTCTAGGAAAACTTTTACATTTGTCTTATACTCCTTAATCCGTGGGCTTTCCAATACTCATTTTTTACAAAAAACTTTATACTATCCTAGGCAATAAAAAACCTCCGCCCCAATAAAGGGACGAAGGATATCTTCGCGGTACCACCCGAATTTCCGGATACGATTACCCGGACTCTTTTATAAATATAACGGTTTTAACCGGCAACCTCTACAAATGATAAAAAATCATATCACGGTTCAAAGCTGCAGCTTCGGAGGGAACTTGGGCAAGTCGTATAATAAAGGTACTTTCAGCCGATGATACCTTCTCTCTGAAATATTCGTCTCTCGCTTACTTTTCTCCATCATTGCCATTGGATTATAATTTCAAAACCACATATATAAAGGTATTATAGCAACTTAGTACAAAACAATCAAGGCAGAATTTTGCATGTTTATATTTGACTACAGCTTTTCCAAATTATATAATGGTTGGGAAATATTTTATAATTTATGAGGTTTTCATGGATTCTGCAGAAAAAATAAGTTTTACGTTAAAGTGTGTATTTACAGGTGCACCGATTTCTTTGGTTTTAATTATGCTTTACAATCTTTTTATTTATATTCAACAAAAAACATTTATGTCCACGGGAGATTTACTGTTAGTTAGTTCAGGCTTTCTGAAATGGGTATTTGTTTTGTATGGTTTTGCTGTATTTTTTATAATTATCTCTCGTGAAGAAACAGCTTATTTTCCTGTTTTAATCTACAAAATCATAACACGATTGGGTACTAAGAAAGTCTTTCTGATTATTTCTGTTATTTTCTTAATAACAGTAACTCAAATGTTTTCTACATATGCCAAGGTAAACGAGAATGAAATAGCATCATGCAATGGTTTTATTCATAAAACCCAGACATATAGCTGGAAGGATATAAATAATGCGGAGGTTTACTGTTCATACAACAGAAAATCTACTTCAAAAGTTGACCTTCACTATGTTTTAAAGTTTAAAAACGGCAAGGAGATAGATTTGGCAAGTTCAAAGCAATTCTGGAAAAATATATTGAAGGTTGACAGTATTCTTATACGAAAAGGCACTATTATTTCAAGAGGACTTATAGACTACGGAACCAGTCTTAATATCCTGAAGGACAGTGATTATTACAAGGAAAACGAAAATGTATTGAAGAAAATAATATATGTAGTTGATACACCACCTATACATATTACCTGAAAATTTAGAATATGGTTCTTTATACTAAAATAATTTAAATAACCGGAGGGGACTAAAATGGACAACAAGCAATTACAGGAAATAAAAGACCGTCTCGAAGTACTTCCTGTACTGGAACATAGAATGGAAAATCTTCGTGGAAAAGTATCTGTTGCCAAGGCCAATGTGAATACTCTTCTTCATAAATTTGAAGCTGAATCTCTGGATGTGGAAAATATAAAAAAGGATTCCTTGGCAAACTCTCTACGAAAACTTCTTGGAAAATACGAGGGAAAAGTAAATAAGGAAACTCAGGAAATGTTTGCTGCCAAAATGGAGTATGATAGGGCTACCGAAAATGTAAGTGTATTGTGCAAGGAAGAATCAGAACTAAATGTTAGGCTGTCTGAACTTTACGAATTGAAACACACAGTAGAGGATGAATTGGCAAAACGTGAGGAATCAATAAAAAATAATATTTCAGCCGAATCATACAAAACGTACACAGAAATAGAGCAAGAGCATGAATTCCTTTCCGGGCAGCTGGTTGAGGCCGAGGAGGCTATCAGGGCCGGTAATAATGTGTTGATTACAGCAGGCAATGCAATGGAGCATCTTAATAAGGCTGAAGATCTGGCTACGCTTGATGTATGGCTGGATGGAGGAATTTGTACTCACAAGGCAAAATATAACCACATTGAAGAAGCACAAAGAAATTTTAACATACTGAATTCACAGGTTAAAAATTTCGAGAGCGAACTACAGGATGTGAATCTGCAGGCTTCGTACCTTTCTTCTGAAATAGATTCTACTACCAGAGCTGTTGATTTCTGGTTTGATAATATTTTTACGGATTTAAAAGTAAGAGACAGAATACGAAGTGATGCTGAAAGTCTAAGAAATCTTATTGATAAAATAAATAAAACATTGAGAATTCTTGAAACCAACAGAAAGGAACTAAAGAAAAACCTGTCCGATAATGAAAGCAAAAAGGCAGACCTTATCTCGTCCATAGAAATATAAGCTTTATAGGAGGCTGCAATAATGATTTGTCCAAAATGTAAAATAGAATATGAAAAAGGTTATACCAAGTGCAGTGACTGTCATATCGACCTTGTAGAACGAGTTGATGTTCCCCAACATGTATACAGAATATCCCAAATCGGATTATCTATGCTTAAATTCGGAATTGCTCTGCTGTTTGTAGGTATATTAGAATTATTGACATTAATCACTTTGAATGATGCAAACATAATCCGCAGGACATATGGCGGAGGCCCCGGAGAAGGAATTTTAAGTGAATTAAATCCGGTTGCCAGACTTTTGATTTATGTACAATTTATTATTTGTCTTATGGTCATTATTTATGGCTTTTTCTCAAAAGAAAGGAATTAGCAAAGGGAGTGCCCCACGGCACTCCCTTTTAATTATCTTATTTCATCACAACCACTACATTGTGTTCTGTTCCAGCCTTAAAAATAGGTATCTTTTCCTCTTCAACGCCGTCTACAATTATCTTTGCTATTCCTGTACAAACCCTGTTTGGATTTTGCACTTCTATATTATAGGTAGCACCCCTGAATACTCTTGTAGCTTTAAAACCTTTCCAGCTAGAAGGAATACAAGGGTCAACTGTCAGTGAATCATAGTTTGCCCTTATTCCCAGTATGTACTGGCTGGAAGCTACCATATTCCATGCAGCCGTTCCTGAAAGCCAGGAATTTCTGCCTATTCCGAACTGAGGATGCTCTTTGCCCAGAATATTCTGACAATAGACATAAGGCTCCACCTCATAAAGCTCCGCATCATCATTCCTTTTGCCCGGCAAAATCTGATTGTAATACATAAATGCCTTGTCTCCGTGACCAAGCATTACTTCTGAAATCATTACCCAAGGATTTGTGTGAAGGAAAATCCCTCCATTCTCCTTTGTTCCAGGAGGATATGTCGTTACTCCGCCTTTTGTGGTGTCATGCTCCGTGTAAGAAGGATACATGGTTACAATACCGTACTTTGAATTCAGATACTTTTCAACGGATTCCATTGACTGCTCTTCTCTTCCGTTTTCAGCTACTTTGCTTAAAACTGCCCATGACTGGGAATTAATAAATATTTTGCCAAACTTGTTTTCCTTTGAGCCAAGCGGCTGACTGTTGTCATCAAAAGCCCTCTTGTACCATTCTCCATCCCAGCAGGTATCGTTTATGGCCTTCTTCATATCCTCATACATGTTGGAATATTTTTCTATCTTATCCGTCTTTTTTAAGAATTCCAGTATTTCAATCATTTCTATTAATGCCCTGCAATAAAGCATAGACGTAAATACACTTTCTGCAATACCCTTACCTGTATCAAGGTTAAGTGTGTCATTCCAGTCAGCTCGGCCCGCCAGAGCAATATTATGAGGGCCACGGTTATTGTTTGTAAATTCCAAGGCCTTATCAAGGTGCTGCATTACCGTCTGGGAGGTAATTTTATCGTTATACGGAATTTCCATGTTAAGGAAATCAAAATCTCCCGTTTCCTTTATATATGCATTTACAGCAAGTATTAGCCACAGATGGTCATCGGAGTACCAGTCAAATTTCTTGACGGGAGCATCCCCCTGTCCGCCTTCCCCTGTAAGCGGAAAAAACAAATGATATGCCCTTCCGTCTGTGTACTGACATTTAAGAAGCTTTATAATAAGCTCCTTTGCCTCTTCAGGTATGGTATGCATTACCCCCAGTGTATCCTGAGCGCTGTCTCTGATTCCCATACCCCTTCCCAGACCCAGTTGATACAATGAAACAAACCTTGACCAGTTAAAGGTTGTTTTGCACTGATATTGGTTCCATATATTTACAAAAAGATTCATATCCTCATCAGGTGTTTCAACACTGAGCTTGGATATAAAGTCAACCCATGAGCCCTGTAGTCTGCTGAAAGCTGACTTGGCATTTTCCGGCAGAAGGTAATCCTTTATGTCATTTTTTATTTCTGATTTCTCCTCTGCAAATCCAAGTACAAAAACCAACTCACGTTCTTCATTAGGTCCAAGGTCACAATCTATACAAAAAGCTCCTACTCCGTTTGTCCTGTAAGATACGGAATTACTGCAACCTCCCTGTTCTACGGCAATCGGATTGCTTTCGGATCTATACTTTCCTATAAAGGTTTCGAGATTGGTATCAAAGCTGCTTACTTTCTCACCTGTTGCAAAAAAAGCAGAATTGTCACTGATGTGGTGGGGATGCCAGGTGATAATTCCATCATCGAACCTGCCCTGATTAATCTGCTGAACCCAGTCAACATTTTGCTGATCCATGATTGCATCCCAGAAGCAGAATTCGGAGTATGCGAAAATCTGAAGATTCTGCTTTATACTCCGTGTATTTGATACTTTGACAAACCATAGTTCAAAATTCTTATCGTCGGGTACAAAGTATGTAACCTCTCCAATAACCCCTTTATATTCTCCAGTCAGAACAGTATAGCCCAGACCGTGACGGCAGCTGTAACTGTCCAGTTTTTTCTGGACAGGCTGGTATCCGGGGTTCCAGTACTCCCCTGTCTCCTTATTCCTTATATAAATGTACCGTCCGGGTCTGTCCATTGGTATATTGTTGTATCTGTATCGTGTTACCCTGCGATTCTGAGGGTCCTTATGAAAACTGTACCCTCCTCCTGTATTTGAAACTATCCCCCCATAATTTCCGCTGCCTATGTAATTAATCCATGGCGTTGGTGTATCAGGCCTAGTAACAACATACTCTCTGTTCTGTCGATCAAAATATCCGAACCTCATATTTACCTCCTCTGCATACAGTGGGAACGTTCCCATTTTATGCTAAAATATATTATTTTATTAAGCTTTCACCAAGCTATTTCTTTTCACGACAAGATGTACCATGAAATATTTCTGTTTCAAATGAAATAATCTGAGGTTTTGCATTAACGTCCTCAATATTTGTCATCATTAAACCTATTGCAGCCTCAGCTACTTTGTCCATGGGCTGTTTCATAGAAGTCAACCGTATATTTGACGGTATAAACCTGAGTATATCGTAAATATTATCAAAACCAACCACTGATAAATCCTGCGGAACACTTATTCCCAACTCGGCAGCCCTTTGGATTACCTCATATCCCTGCATATCATTAAAAGTAAATATTGCTGTGGGAGGTTCCTTTAATTTTAGCAATTGGTCTACAGATTTGCATCCGCTTTGCTCGCCGGAATCTGTATGTATGACGTATTCCTTGTTGTAGGCTAAACCGTTTTCGTTTAAGGCTTTTATATAGCCGTTAAGCCTTTCCAACGCAACCTTGTGGTTTATATTTCCGGTAATGTGTGCAATTTTACGATGTCCCAGCTTAACCAGATAGTTTACAACATTTACTGCTCCCGAAAAGTTGTCAATTATTACATCATTTACATTTATATCGTTAAAGTAATTCTCTATTAATACTAATGGAAAACCTGTTTTTAGAATTTTCTTAACCAACTCTCTGTCTCTTGTGTCACTTCCAAAAAGTATAAGTCCGTCTGCAGCACCTCCAGTGAAGTACTGAACATATCTGGATTTGGACTCATAATTGTCGTTTGAGCTACAGAAAACTACATTGTAGTTATATAGAGCAGCATATTTCTCCAGATAATTTGCAAGTTTGAGATACACAGAAGCATTAAACTCATTTAAAACTACTCCGATAACTCCGGATTTTCTTGAAACCAGACTCCTGGCAGCATGATTTGGAACGTAATTTAGCTTTTTTATGGCTTCCTGTACCTTTATACGGGTTTCCTCCCTGACACCGGGCTGATTATTTATTACCCTTGAAACCGTAGTTTTTGATACACCTGCCATTCTCGCTATATCAAAAATATTGTTCAAAAATTCCTCCATGAAATTTGATAAAAATGGGAACGTTCCCATTCAAGAATATTATATACGGGTTTTGGTAAATCTACAAGCACTTATAACAAAAATTTACATGACTTTTTGTCTTACAATTTCATATATCATTATAGAAGCTGCAATAGAAGCATTTAAGGATTCAGCCTTGCCCGGCATGGGTATTTTTACGAGACTGTCCGCCATATGGGCTGTTTCCTCAGAAATACCATTTGCCTCGTTGCCTACAATAATGGCACTCTTGCCTGTCAGGTCCTCCTGAAAGTAATTGTTTTTGCCTGATAAATGAGAGGCTATTACCTTGTAACCCTTTTGTTTAAGTATTTGGATAGTTTCTGTAATATTCAATCCTTCAAATATAGGGACATGAAAAACAGAACCCATTGTAGATCTAAGAACTTTTGGAGAATAAAGGTCAACGCAGCCTTTTGACATAAGTACAGCTGAGATTCCCGCGGCATCTGCAGTTCTAATTATTGTTCCCGCATTGCCGGGATCTTGCAGACAATCCAATATCACCAAAGAATTGCCTTCCTCAATAACCTTCTCAAAATTAAATTGATTCTTTTCAAGCACTGCAAGGATACCTTGAGGGGTCTGAGTATCTGAGACTTCTTTGAACAATTTTTCAGGAACAAGGCTTATGTCGCTGCAAACACCCTTAGCCTTTTCTATCAGTTCACTACCTCCATTAAGGCCTTCCAGCTTATCGGAAATTATTATTTTTGATATAACCTGTCCGTTGTCGATGGCATCGTTGACAAAGCGTATTCCCTCTACAAAAAATAAGCCCAGAGCATCTCTGTTTTTTTTCAGGTGCAGTGACTTGATTTCCTTTAAAGTTGAATTCTGGCTGCTTTGTATATAATTCATATAAGATTTTTCCTCCGTAAATTGTACGAGCTATTGGTCTGTAAACTTTTTACAAATATCAAAAGCATTATACCGTGTGCTTATCATTATAATGCCGTTTCCCTTGGCTTTTCTTAATGTCATCTCCTCTACACTAATGTCCTCAGGTATAATAACACAGGCTACTTCAGTGAGAAGTGCAACCGCAGGTACATTAACATTTGTTAGTACGGTAATCCATGCATCGCCTTTTTTAGCATGTGACATAACCCAGCTCAATAAATCGCATATGTAAATATTATCAATAGTAATCTCTTTTAAATTATCCGTTAACACTTTACCGTCAATTTTCTTTAAAAGATTTTCCAAAGTCATACATTCCCTCCTAAAAACAGGTTAAATAACCCCAATGAACCCCAATTTCCCGGCTGCTCTGCTTTATAGGATAATTGTTGCGTCCTTCCAGCAGAACAGCACTTAAAAAACAGCTTTTTAAAAGGCTTTTAGAAGAAACAGCTTCCTCCGATAAACTCTTTTACAATTGAATTATTTGGAACATCTTTTGCATCTATTGGCAGGAAGTAGCTTAAAAACTCTATTAATCTTTTCACTTCCGAGTATCTTTCATTATCAGGCCCCAGTTTAAGCAGCAAAGGCTCTGCATATACTTTTAAAAGACACAGCTCATATACAAGGGATGAATTAAACATAATGTCTGCATTTTCTTGAAACGGGAATATGTTTTTTTCCTCACCCCTTCTCACCGAAGGCCACCTGCTTATTGTATTAATTGCAGAACACCCTCTGAATTGATTATCTCTTACAATTCTCCTTATTATTCTGGTATCAGTTGACGGTATTCTATTATGGTCATCAATGTTTAAAGATGTTAATGCACTTACATAGATTTTATATTTGTCTTCACTGGACACTGCTTCGGTAAGTTTGTCATTCAGGCCGTGAATCCCTTCTATTACAAGGATATTATTATCCTTCATAACCATTTTTTTACCCTTAGGTTCTCGTGAGCCACTTTCAAAATTATAAAGAGGTATTTCAACTTCATTGCCCTTCAACAATTGTGAAAGATGTTCATTAAACAACTCAATATCGATAGCTTCCAGTGCTTCATAATCAAATTCCCCATCTTCATCTATAGGAGTTTTGTCCCTATTTACAAAATAGTTGTCAAGGGAAATCGTTCTTGGTACAAAACCGTTTACCCTCAGCTGAATACCCAGCCTGTTTGCAAATGTAGTTTTGCCTGAAGACGATGGACCTGAAATAAGTACAATTCTTTTTTCCTCTTCATGATTTGTTATTTTATCTGCAATCTGCGCAATCTTTTTCTCATGCAGGGCCTCACTTACTCTTATAAGATCCCCAATTTCACCAGCCCTTACAATTTCATTAAGTGAACCGATGTTTTCAACACCTAATATCCTCACCCATTTTTTATACTCAATAAATACGTTAAACAGCTTTTTCTGCTCCGTAAATGGCTGAAGTCTGCAGGGGTCTGTCTTTGATGGAAACTGAATGACTACCCCCGGTTTATGAAACTTTAGTGCAAAACAATTAATATACCCTGTATCGGGTACCATGTACCCATAATAGTAATCTTCATATCCTCCACAATTGTAAAAAGTTACATAAGGTTTCTGCCTGTGTTCCAGCACCTCATACTTGTCAAGTTTGCCGCTTTCCTTATACAGCCTTCTCGCACTTTCTGTTGAAATCTCCTTTTTTTCAAAAGGTATTTTCCTTGAGACTATCTCTCTCATTCTTTTCTCAACCAGCTCAATATCATCCTGGGTAAGCTCATCCTTACCGTTTATTTCACAGTAAACACCGTTGCTCATAGGATGGGTTATCACTGCTTTTCTATCCGGAAACACATCATGAACTGCCATAATAAATATAAAATACAGGCTTCTCCTGTAAATTCTCATTCCGTCTTCATCGGTTAAATCTATAAACCCTATTTCAGCATTTTCTTTTATTCTGAAGCTAAGTTCCCTAATATCATTATTAACTCTTGCTGCAACAATGGTGGATACGTATTCCTTTTTAAAGCGTTCACTCAACTCCAGTAAGGTAGTGCTATCCTCCAATTCATACTTCTGATTCTTTATAGTAATAAATATTTGACTATTGCTCATCCAAAACCTCCGAATGCTTTATTATATATGACTTTATATAACATTTACCTAATTATACTATTCTATAAGAATTTTTAAATACCCTTTCCAATAATTATGACGCTTTTCTAAGTCTTTGGTAAATTTTAACACAATATTAAACATTGTAAAACCATTTTCTAATATTGATTACTATTTGACAGTAACAAGGCTATAATATACAATGAAACGTGGTTATAAATAGAATTTCGAGAGGTTATAAAAGATGCCTGATTTAAAAAATGAAATAAAAAAAGAAGTATCTCGCAGAAAAACTTTTGCTATTATTTCTCACCCTGACGCAGGAAAAACTACTTTGACCGAGAAACTGCTCCTTTATGGAGGAGCTATCCGACTTGCGGGTTCTGTTAAGGCAAGAAAAGCCAATAAATACGCTGTGTCCGACTGGATGGAGATTGAGAAGCAAAGAGGAATATCAGTTACCTCCAGTGTAATGCAGTTTGAATATAACGACTATTGTATCAATATATTGGATACACCCGGTCACCAAGACTTTAGTGAAGATACTTACCGAACACTTGTTGCTGCTGATAGTGCAGTCATGCTTATCGATGGAGCAAAGGGTGTGGAAGCACAGACAATAAAGCTATTTCATGTTTGTAAAATGAGGGGTATTCCCATATTTACATTTGTAAATAAAATGGATCGTGCCAGCAAAGACCCCTTTGAGCTTATGGAAGAAATCGAACAGGTTTTGGGAATCCGTTCCTACCCTATGAACTGGCCTATAGGTACAGAGGGTGATTTTAAAGGTATATATAATAGAAAGCTTTCACAAATAGAGCTTTTTGACGGCGGTTCACATGGACAAACTCAGGTATCATCAACAGTTGGTAAAGTTGATGATAAGATATTTGCAGACCTTTTAGGGAGTCATTACCATGACAAGCTTTGTGAAGATATAGAGTTGCTGGATATGGCAGGAGACGAGTTTGACAAGGAAAAAATCCGCAGCGGAGAGTTGACTCCCATGTTCTTCGGAAGTGCCATGACTAATTTTGGTGTTCAGCCATTCCTTGAGTCCTTTTTGGAATTAGCTCCTTCACCTGGAATCAAGACAACTTCCAATGGTGAAATCGACCCTGAAAGCGACAAATTCTCCGGCTTTATATTTAAGATTCAGGCAAATATGAATCCCACTCACAGGGACAGACTTGCTTTTATAAGAATATGCTCCGGAAAGTTTACAAAAGGTATGACTGTAAAACATGTAAATGCCGGCAAGGATGTACGTCTTTCACAGCCTCAGCAGTTTATGGCTCAGGAGAGAACAATCGTTGAAGAAGCATATCCCGGTGACATTATCGGTTTGTTTGATCCGGGCATTTTCAATCTGGGCGATACATTATATGAAGGAAACGGCAATGTCAGGTTTGAAGGTATTCCTATCTTCCCTGCCGAATTTTTCGCAAGGGTATCTCCTGCCGACACAATGAAGAGAAAGCAATTTATTAAGGGAATCGACCAATTGTCCGAGGAAGGTGCCATACAGGTATTCAAACAGATTGATATAGGTATAGAAGCACTTATTATAGGTGTTGTAGGTGCCTTGCAGTTTGAAGTCCTTGAATACAGGTTGAAGAATGAATACGGTGTATCCCTCCGTGTACAGAATCTACCTTTCAGACATGCCAGATGGATTGAGAATGAAGGTCTGGACCCCAGAAAATTAAACTTGCCAAGTACATCTATTATTGTTGAGGATAAGGAAGGAAGAAATTCCATTCTATTTGAAAACGAATGGTCAATACGTATGGCAGAAGAAAGAAACAAAGACCTTAAACTTATTGACATTGCAACACAGGATTTTAAAGTTCAAAAATAATAAAATAAATTGTTCGATAAAGCTTGACAAAAAGTGCAAACCCCTTTATAATAGGTTTTGCGCTTGACGTTGGGATGTAGCCAAGCCGGTAAGGCACCAGACTTTGACTCTGGCATTTCGTTGGTTCGAGTCCAGCCATCCCAGCCATTTGACCCATTAGCTCAGTTGGCAGAGCACTTGACTTTTAATCAAGGTGTCCGCAGTTCGAATCTGCGATGGGTCACCAAAACCCTTCACTCTTAAATGATTGAGGGGTTTTAATTTTGCTTTACATAACGCCTTTAGGTGCTATTATGATAGAGACTATGAAAAACTTTCCTTTTCAATACCAATAATGTATTATATTAATATCGTCGTACAGATTATAATAAAAGTGAACTAATTAAAAGGTGAGTAAAATGAATCTTTATTCCAGTATAAAACATCCAAGCGAAGATATTATGAAAGAATTAATAAGAGACCAGTGGACAAAGGATTCAATTTTTGCTGCGGTTATAGATGCTGAAGGCAATATAGTTTCTAAAGGGAAAACATCAGTTCGAGATGACTATGATCCTACGGCACATGCTGAAATAAATGCTATAAGAAGTGCATGCAAGAAACTAAAAGTAGATGTTTTACCTAAAGGGTATTGGCTTTATTCAACATTTGAGCCATGTCCTTTATGTTCTTCGGCTGTTATCTGGGCTGGATTTGAAGGTGTGGTATATGCTAATAATCCTGACTACAGAGGGAAAGAAATTAATTGGTCATTTATAAAGTGCAGTGATGTTCTACAATCAGGTAAGTATATAAATGATGTAGTATTAGTTGAAGATTTCTTAATTAATAAAATAAAAGATTACTTCAAATAAAATCTACCTGATATTCACATTATCCTAAATTAAATAATGGTTACTCCGATATTGATAAAAGATTCAATCCTTAAATTAATTGTTACCTTGACACTCCAAATGGCATATGCTATTCTGAAATTAATTTTAACAATGAAAGGAAGGTTTTGATGTCGGTATTATCTGTAAAGGTGATTAACAACTAAATAGTTGGAAAAGGTCCTTTTTTAAACAGATGGTAATCCTGTTTATTTAGTGTACCTTTTTATTACCGATACCTGAGTTTGGGTATCGTTGGACACCTGCTTCGTACGTTCAGTACATTACAGATATGCTTCAAAACCATTTTTACTAATATATAGTTATTAGCCGTATTCAAATGATTTTAGCAAAGCGTGACGGGTTTGTTCCTGTTACGCTTTTTTATTTGTTCTGGAGAACGTATATACAAGAATCGTGTCCGCTTAATTAAAAGTAAAATTTCAAGCAGATTGGACACACCTCTCTGCCTGCCGATAACCGGAGGTAAATATGAATAAATACGCTATAACACTTGAGTTTAACAAAATTATTGAAATGCTTATGGAAAATGCGGTTTCACCAAAAGCGCAAGAAAGGCTTTCGCTGCTCCAACCATATCTGAGCGAAAGTGAATGTAAAAGAAGAATGAAGGAGACCACCGATTCAAAAAGGCTTCTCGAAAGCTTGGGTACTCCCCCTCTGTCTTCAATGAACGAGCTTGATAAAATTCTTGATTTATGCTCAAAGGGAGCAATGCTTGTTCCTGAACAATTTGAGGAGGTCTTACAGTTTCTTCTGGCTTGCAGACGCATGAAATCATATCTAAAAAGGGCCGAAAGCCAAGAGAATGAGATTGCTTATTATGGCAGCTCAATAGACGCTCTTAATGACCTTTGCGAAGAAATTGAGCGTTCAATAAGAAACGGGCGTGTTGATGATTCTGCATCACCAAAACTGAAAGATATACGTAGAAGAAAGGAAAATGCCCATCAGCAAATCCGTTCTAAGCTTGAAAGTATTTTAAGGGGTAAAAAAGAATGGTTTGCAGACAGTTTTGTTTCTATGAGGAACGGACATTTCGTGCTGCCAGTCAAAAAAGAATATAAAAACATGGTAGCTGGTTCCCTCATAGAAACCTCGGCCACAGGAGGAACATATTTTATAGAACCTTCTGTTGTTCGCAGACTTCAGGAAGATATATCAACCCTTTCTGTTGAAGAAGAAAATGAGGAAAGAAAAATTCTATATACTCTGACCTCATTGGTAGATGAACAATTACCTGTGTTTAAAATCAACGTAGATATTATGGAAACTTTAGATGCCTTTTTTGCCAAGGCCAAACTTTCTGTTCAAATGAAGGCAACTGCAGCTGACATCCATATGAACCGTAGAATTGTTATTAAAGCCGGACGACACCCTCTTCTCAACCAGTCGGAATGTGTACCTCTTGACTTTGAAATCGGTAATGAAATTAGAGGAGTTGTTATAACAGGCCCCAATACAGGAGGTAAAACAGTGGCCCTTAAAACTGTAGGATTGCTTTCACTTATGGCACAAAGCGGTCTTCACGTTCCTGCCGCTCCGGGAAGTGAATTTTCAATGCACAATATGATTTTGTGTGATATCGGTGACGGTCAGAGCATTACCGAAAATTTATCAACCTTTTCCGCACACATAACAACAATTAATGATATCCTAAAGCAATCCACAGTAGAAAGCCTTGTCCTGCTGGATGAGGTAGGCTCAGGAACTGATCCGGCAGAAGGCATGGGTATAGCTACTGCAATTCTGGAAGAACTAAAAAACAAAGGCTGCTTGTTTGTGGCAACCACTCATTACCCCGAAATAAAGGACTATGCCAGAAATACACCCGGTCTTGTAAATGCTAGAATGGCTTTTGACAAGGAAAGTCTTAAACCTTTGTATAGACTTGAAATTGGTGAGGCAGGAGAAAGCTGTGCCCTGTATATTGCAAAAAGGTTGGGCTTTCCTGCACATCTTCTCAGGCTTGCTCACGAGGCTGCCTATAAGGAGTACCACTCCACCAAGGTTATTGCTTCGGAAAATAAAAAAGCTTTTTTAAGCTCTATTGGGCAGGAAAACCAGTCTGGAATTCAACCAGACTTAAAATCATCTGTCCTTATTAGGGAAAACCTAAAAAGGAATTTGCCTCAAAACCGAAGCAGCAAATTTAACATAGGAGACAGTGTTATGGTCTTTCCACAGAAAGTATTGGGACTGGTATATCAAAAAGCCAATGAGCATGGCGAAATAGGTGTTCAGATTAAAGGGCAAAAAAAGCTTATCCCCCACAAAAGATTAAAGCTCCACGTACTTGCCAGTGAGCTGTACCCGCCCGACTACGATTTTTCAATAATATTTGATACTGTTGAAAATCGCAAAGCAAGACACAAGATGGGAAAAAGACACAATCCTGACTTAATTATAGAATATGACAATGATATGACTGAAAAGTAGCAAAAAAAAAGAAAAGCAGATAAAGTAAATTTATCAGCTTTTCTTTTTTATATGGGGTGAATAGTGGAATTCGAATCCACGGCCTCCAGAGCCACAATCTGGCGCTCTAACCGACTGAGCTATACCCACCATTTATCAGTATGTCCCGCAAGACACATTTGATATTTTACGGTACAATGTTACTTTTGTCAATAGAAAATAAATTATTTTTCACTATTTTTTATTATCTAGCTCAAATACTATAAAAATACTGTAAATAAAGTATTTCTTTGCAATTCACGAATCCATTTAGCCTCTTTTATGTAATATTTTTACATTAATTATTCTAAATTTATTGCTTATTATTTTTTCAAAGTGTATAATAAAAGTGCAAAGCTTATAATTTCTTATACTGATTCATAACATCCTTTTTGGTCCGTAATGTTTAAGTTCTTATATGCTCAGCAATAAAATTTTATAGGAGGTAGACCCATGGAAGATAAAACTCTTACTTGTAAAGATTGCGGCGCAACTTTTACATTTACGGTTGGCGAGCAACAATTCTACGCCGAAAAAGGATTCACTAATGAACCAGCTAGATGTCCTGATTGCAGAAGAGCTAAGAAGGCATCACAGAAAAGCTTTAATGGCGGATTTAACAGAAGGTAATTTTCGTAATTAAGAGCAAATTTTAAGCCCCTGAAGCATCAGGGGCTTTTTGATTTTATTTATTTAAAAATTTATATATAGTTACATAATGATATGTTTCATTGGCTCTGAGAATCGGTGAAGGAAAATTCTTATGCTTCATTGCATTAGGGAAAAACTGTGTTTCAAGGCAAAGTCCCGTTCTCTTGTTGTAAACAGTATGTTTTTTTCCAATCAACTCTACCTTTTCATTTAAATGATTCCCGGAATAAAACTGTAGGCCCGGTTTTGTTGTGAATACCTGCATAGCACGGCCGCTTTCAGGGGCATACAGCTCACAGGCAACTTCATTTATATTTCCTTTTGTATTCAGTACCCAGTTATGGTCGTAACCTTGACCATATACAATCTGCTCGTCGCCGCTAGAAATCCCTTCTGAAAAACTACTCAATTTAGTAAAGTCCATTACCGTACCTTTAACATCTCTAATTTCTCCGGTAGGAATACATTCATCATTTACAGGAGTAAATTTGTCTGCATTAATATATATATGATGTTTCAAAACATCTCCGGAATCATGTCCGGATAGGTTGAAGTATGCATGGTTTGTAAGATTTACAACCGTGTCCTTATCAGAAACAGCATTATAGTCTATTTTTAACTCATTATCTTCTGAAAGTGAATATTCTACCTTTACGTTTAGATTTCCGGGGTAATTTTCTTCACCGTCAGGGCTAGTATGAGTCAGAACTAACTTTTGAAATCCTTTTTCTTCTTGTATTTCAGCATTCCATACTACATTATGAAAACCTATTGTACCACCGTGAAGATGGTTATTACCATCATTCTTCACAAGTTCGTAAACTTTTCCGTTTAATTCGAATTCAGCACCTTCAATACGATTGCCGTGCCTTCCAATTAACGCTCCCATATATGCATCATTTTCCATATATCTTTTAATATCATCGAATCCCAGAGCAATGTCCGCAATCTTTCCGTTTTTATCCGGCATAAGTATAGAAACAATAGTTCCTCCGTAGTTTAATATATCTACAGACATATTGTTTGAATTTTTCAAGGTATAAATATCTACTTGAGTACCATTCGGCATTTTTGCAAAATTCTTCTTAGTTATTGACAATGTTATTTCCTCCTGTAAATTCATTCTATATTACTATATATTTAACTATATAATAATTCAATATAACATGTACTGTAAACACTTTTATCCTGCTTCCATAACACTGAATTGAGAATTATATAATTTGTAATAGTATCCTCTCGCCGCCATTAGCTCGTCGTGTGTTCCCCTTTCAACAATTGACCCGTTATCAACATACATAATACAATGGGCATTTTTTATTGTTGAGAGCCTGTGAGCTATAATAAATGAGGTTCTTCCAACCAGAAGGCCTTGCAGCCCTTTTTGCAGTGCAAGCTCTGTTCTTGTATCAATGCTTGAGGTTGCTTCATCCAGTATCAGTATTCTGGGGTCTGCCAGAAGTGCTCTGGCAAAGGAAATAAGCTGCCTTTCACCGATTGAAAGTCTTGTACCTCTTTCATTTATCTCTGTATAGTAGCCATTTGGCATATTCATAATAAATTCATGTGCACAAACGGTTTTTGCAGCCCTGATGGCCTCTTCATCCGTGGCATCCGGCCTTGCATATTTTATATTGCTCATAACCGTACCTGAGAAAAGGAAGGTATCTTGCAACATTACTCCCATCTGTTTCCGCAGAGACTCTAGCTGTACTTCTATTATATTTATACCGTCAATCAGCACCTCTCCCTCCTGAACATCATAGAACCTGCTCAGAAGATTAATTATGGTACTTTTCCCTGCTCCCGTAGGGCCTACCAATGCTATTGTGCTTCCCGGTTGGAATCTGAAGTTTATCTTGTCAAGAATCTTTTTACCTTCTTCATAGCTGAAACTCACGTTTCTGAATTCCACAGCTCCCTTTACCTCAGGCATTGGAATGGCTCCCGGCAGATTTTCTATAGAAACCTCCTCATCCAGTGTCTCAAATATTCTTTCAAGATATGCCATGGCATTTATCATTGCGTTGTAGAAATTCCCCAGATTGCTTATAGGCTGCCAGAACCTTGATATATAGCTGGTAAATGCAATCAGAACCCCTATGGTTATCCCCTTTACCCAGAATATTCCGCCAAAATAAAGTATTATTATACCGATTGTTGAAATGGTTTCTATTATGGGCCACAATACGAAATTGGCTTTTACGAATCTCATCCATGCCCTTCTGTAAATCTTGTTTAATTCATGAAAAATACCTTGGTTCTGTTCCTCTCTTGCAAAGGACTGAGTTACCTTAACTCCACATATGCTTTCATGTATATAGGCGTTGAGGTTTGACTGCTTCATGCTCAATGCCTGTGTATTTTTCCTCTGAATATTTTTTATTAACATTATGCATATAAATAATGGAGGAAGTCCAATCATACTGATTAAGGTAAGCTTCACATTTATAAAGAGCATGAAAACTATTATGCATACAAGGGTGAACATATCTGTTATAAAGTTTATAAAACCGTTTGTAAGCAGGTCGCTAAGTGAGTTTACATAATTTACGACTCTTACAAGTATTTTTCCATGGGGACGACTGTCATAATAAGAAAAAGGAAGTTTCTGAATCTTATAGAATATGTCTTCCCTTATCTTTTTGACTACATTGTTCCCAAGCTGAGACATGAGGATTACCCTGAATTTAAAACATATCGCATTTACTATCAGAGTTACTACAAAAATTCCTGATAGAATAACCAGTCCCTTTATATTACCGGCGGGTATCTTGTAATCTATTGCATTCTGTACAAGAAGCGGGCCGATAAGGTTTGCAACGCTTGCAGTAAGCATCAATAAAACTGTTACAAACATTGTAAGCTTGTATGGTTTCAAGTACTTTAAAAGTCTTATAAGGTCTTTCATTTTGAATTTTGTTAATAATTCTTCATCGACATCATATTTGTTTCTTGCCATTTAGCCCACCTCCTTTTCATCTAGTCCGTCAAAGTCCCCGTACTGGCTTTGATAAACATTGTAGTAATAACCCTTTAAATTCAACAGTTCCTTATGTGTTCCCTGCTCAATTATCTGTCCGCCATTCAATACAATAATTTTGTCTGCATTTTTCACGGATGATATTCTGTGTGCAATAATAAAAGTGGTTTTATTATTGTAAAAGGACCTTAGTGTCCTGTGAATTTCAAATTCTGTTTCCATGTCAACACTGGAGGTTGTATCGTCCAGGATAAGTATGGACGGGTCTTTGAGTATTGCCCTCGCTAAAGCAATTCTCTGTCTCTGACCGCCGGAAAGCCCGACTCCGCGTTCTCCTATAATGGTATCATAGCCCTCAGGCAAGGATGATATGAAATCATCGGCATCTGCTATACCGGCTGCCTGCTTTATGCTCTCATAGGGAGCATCAGGCACACCATAAGCAATATTCCCTTCTATAGTATCTGAAAAAAGGAATACGTCCTGCATTGCAACTGATACTTTTGAACGCAGTGTTCTCAAATCCATATCCTTTACATTTACATTGTCAATAAGTACTTCTCCTTCGCTGCAATCATAAAATCTGCATATCAGGTTTACAAGGGTGGATTTTCCTGACCCTGTAGGGCCGATTATTGCAACTGTTTCTCCCGGCTTGGCTTTGAGGCTCACATTTTTCAATACTTCGTCATTATCGTAACCGAAGCTGACATTTTTGAATTCAACGAATCCCGTAATTTCTTTTTTAGCAGCCTTTTCTATATTGCTTATTGCTGATTCATTATTCAGATATTCACGTATTTTGTCTGCTGATGCATTGAATCTTTGTATGTCATTAATAAGCCAGCCGAAGTTCCTCATTGGATTACCCAGTGCCCATACTATAGAGTTAAAGGTTACCAACTCGCCTATTGATATCTTATTATTAATTGTAAGTATTCCCCCCACAATCAAAATAATCAGCGAAAGAGTTCCGGCCAGAGCATCTATAATGGGAAGATATTTTGACCATACTTTTGCGGAATCCATGTTTCTCTGACGATAGGCTTCGTTTTCCTTGTCAAATTTGTTTATTTCTATGTATTCTGTTGCAAAAGCCTTTATTACCCTGTTTCCACTGATATTTTCCTGTACAACGGAATTGAGCCTGGAAAATTGTTCCCTTATTGCAGAGAAAGTTGGTCTAACGTCACCTGCCAACCTTATTGCAGCCCATGCAAGAAAAGGTACAACAAGAAGCATAGCCAGAGTAAACTGCCAGTTGATAGTAAATAACAGTGTTACGGCAAAAATAAATATTGCAGCGTTTTCAAAAACCATGTATATTACCCATGAAATGAGATGGCGCACAGTATCCATATCTCCTGTCATTCTTGCCATAATGTCACCGGTTCTGGTGGTGTCAAAAAATTTGAAATCCATATTCTGAAGCTTTTGGTACATACTCTCCCTGATTTTCATATAAGCTCCCTGAGATATGGTTTCAAACATAATCTGATACGAAAACCTGATTATAGATTTTATAATCGTAGCTGCCAACATAAGCATACACAGCTTTAAAAGCATGTCGTGATGGCTTTGCTTAATTACCTTGTCAATTATTATGCCGGAGACATACGGGGTAACCATACTAAGAGCGGAAGCCACCAATACAAATATCAGGGCAATACACATTCGGAGTTTATATTTTCTGATATACTTCCAAACCCACTTCACATTTTCCATAATAAATCCCTTTCACAATGCCATTAATTTTCTTTATTAATTATAATTGATAAGTTTTCTTATGGAATGGATATTCTTTATCTGGTAATGTACATTTTTATCAATATTAACAGACTTAATTTCATAGTTGCCGATTGGAATAAAATTTAGTTTGTGATAAGATAAGATTACTCTGCACCATATATATTGTAAACAACAGGGGTGATTCTTTTGTGTAAGCCGGAAATCTGTGCCGAAAATTTCAATCCAACATTGCTATATGCATTCATTAATATGGTTAATTCCGAAAGCCATGTTACACTACATACACACGACTTTACTGAAGTAAAAATTATCCTGTCGGGATATTTTACATATATAATAGATGATAAATTATATGAAGTAGCCAAAGGGAATATTATTATAATAAACCCCGGTGTAAAACATAAAAAGATTATTCCGGAGGGAGTTAATATTGAGGAGTTTAATTATGCCTTAAGCAATTTACAGTTTAAGGAACTTCCTGAAAATTTCCTTATTGAACCAACTTCCCAGCCTGTTTTTAGTTTGCCCATTCATCAACCAGAAATAATAAAGTGTATTAATGAAACAATAAGCGAACAGGAAAAAAATGAGCCTTACTGCGATTTATTCATAAAAAGCAGCATAATGAAACTGACTGCGCTGTTACACAGGGGGATGACTGCAAATAAGGAAAGAACACAAAAAACAAGACTTGATATTCAAACCTCCGAAAAGACATATATCGTAAACGACATTCTTGAGTATCTGAGTTCAAATTATATGAAACAGATTTCTCTATACAGAATAGCTCACAATATGTATCTGAGTCCTGTTTATATCTCTAAAATATTCAAGGAAGAAACAGGTGAATCACCAATAAATCATTTAATAAGGATTCGCCTTACAAAAGCACGGGAACTGCTGATGTCAGGCGACATGCCTATTAAAACCGTTGCTAGAAGTGTAGGGTATGATGATGCCTTTTACTTTAGTAAGCTTTATAAGAAATACTACGGAATTCCTCCTTCAATGGAAAAAAGAAAAAACGCAGGTTGATAGATGCCTATCCAAGGGCAACATCCAGTATCATCATTACTGTAAAACCTATAATACATCCTGCGGTAGCCATATGTGTACTTTTGTGGCTTCCGCTCTGGGCTTCCGGAATAAGTTCTTCCACAACAACAAATATCATTGCTCCTGCAGCAAATGCAAGTGCATACGGAAGGATATGCTGTACATACATTACAAGTGCGGCTCCCAAAACACCTGCAATAGGCTCAACAAGACCGGAAGCTTGCCCGTATAGAAAGCTTTTTGTACGGGATAAACCCTCCCTCCTTAATGGTATTGACACTGCGGCACCCTCGGGAAAATTCTGAATTCCAATTCCCACGGCAACAGCAATTGCAGATAACAAGGTTATATTGTTAAATCCATTTGCCGCAGCTCCGAAAGCTACTCCCACAGCAAGTCCCTCAGGTATATTATGTAAAGTTATCGAAAATACAAGTAGTATACTTCGCCTCAGCTTTGTTGATATTCCTTCGCTCTCCCCATCTTTAGAGTTTAAATGCATATGCGGAATAATCTTATCGGCCATGTAGAGAAAAACCGCACCTGCTATAAAGCCCAAAGCGGCAACAAGCCATGCAGGTATTTTTGATGAATTTTCCGCCATTTCTATTGCAGGAGCCAGCAAAGACCAAAAGCTTGCCGCAATCATTACGCCTGCTGCAAAGCCAAGCATTGTATTAAGAAGGCGTTGGTTTATTTCCTTGAAAAAGAAAACCATTGCAGCTCCCAATGCTGTTAGCGCCCAAGTTGCCAATGTAGCAAAAAGCGCCAGTAATACAGGATTTTGATTATTCAACCATTCCATAATGTCTCACCTTTCAAACATACATTTTTACGAATATATTAATACCCTTATTTATTAAAAGTAAACAATACATTGCCCTATTCCAATTAAGAAAATAGTAATATTAACTAACCTACAAAAGTTTTAAAATAAAGTCATAGTCTCCCTATCCTGCTGTGGGTAAGGCCTGCAACCAAAAGCCACGCCGTTGAACAGATATCTGTATAGTTACTGTAAATAATTGGGGGGTTGTTACATCCGGGCATGAGTGTTAACATAATGTCCATACCCCGGTAGGCTGATGAATATTACGCTGATAATTCTTTTGGCAGAAGCAACGTCGCAAGAACGCTGATTATGGGCAAGAAGAAGGAACGAACGTAAAATTAATCGAAACTAATGGAGGTAAAATATGAATAAAAAATCATCTATAGTAATTTCTAGTGTAGCTGCATGTGCTATTTTCGCATCAGCCTTTGCTTTCAATGGCTTTGCCATTGGAAATACAAAAGCCGAAAGCATTGCTGCACAAGATACAACTAATATCAGCCAATCAACAACAGCACCATCAAAAACGTTAGAGTCAATAATATCTAAAGTTTCACAAGCTACAACACAAAATAAAGATGACTCAAATACAGCGGCAGTTAACAAATCAGCAGTTAACAACGTCACCGCCAATACTTCAAAATCAACAAATTGCCCAACTAAAAATAATGTTGATACAACTACAGCAACAAACAATTATAATCAGCCGACTACAACTACCAATAATAATATCGAATCAGCAGATATTATGGATAAACTGCAAGCAATAGCATATACAAAGAATTGTAATAACTCAACTGCCAAAAATACCAATTATTCAGATATTCAGTCTGCATTGAATTCATTATTCAAGTCGGGGTCATCAGCAGCTAAGCCTGCTACATCAAAACCATCAGCTTCCAAACCGGCCACTCAAAAGCCTGCTTCAACACCAGCAGTAAGCGGTGACTATGCAGCTTTCCAGAAGAGAGTTGTTGAACTTGTTAATGCAGAAAGAGCAAAAAATGGTCTAAAGCCTTTAAAAATGAATGCTCAGGTTAATAAAACAGCAACACTTAAATCACAGGATATGGCTAAATTGGGGTACTTCGATCACAATTCACCAACTTACGGCTCACCGTTTGATATGATGAAGAAATATGGTATCAGCTACAGAACCGCAGGTGAAAACATTGCAATGGGACAAACCACTCCTGAACAGGTAATGAAGGGTTGGATGAACTCACCCGGACACAGGGCAAACATCCTTAAATCATCCTTTACAGAGATTGGTGTAGGAGTAGCAAAGAACTCCAGCGGAAGATTATACTGGACTCAGCAGTTTATAGGATAATAACTATATAACAATAAATTAATATTCCTCCTTTACAGCGGGCTGCTTGCACATGAGTAAATTTTCATGTGCAAGCAGCCTTTTTTTATATAAATAGTTCTACATTTGCTTTTTAAGCAAATCCCTGATTTCAGTAAGCAATATCTCTTCCTTTGAAACTTTTTCTTCCTTTATTTCTTCTACTTCATCTTCCCTTTTCCGTTTTAGCATATTTATTAACTTTACCATCATAAAAACTACAAAAGCGATTATGAGAAAGTTAACTACTTGCTGAATAAACGAGCCGAAATATACGGCTACTTCCGGTACGTCTCCCTTTGCATGTTTTAAAGTCCATTTAAAATCAGAGAAGTTTACGCGGCCTATTATAAATCCGATAACAGGCATAATGATTTGATTCACAAGTGAATTAACTATGGCAGTAAATGCAGAGCCAATTATTACACCCACAGCCAGATCCACCACGTTTCCTCTAGATATAAACTCTTTGAATTCAGAAATAAATTTTGATTTTTTCATAATAGCATCCTTTTTTAATTATTTTGTATTTTAATTGTGAAGTAAAATTAGTATATACAAGAATTATACATAAATTAATGAGATATGTAAAAAGGAGGCCAAAATAAATATTAAAAAAAAGTCCAATCATTTATGAGTATTGGACCCACATAAATGATTGAACCGTAGTATTATTTATATATTGGGAGAATCCCGCCCACCCACAGCACTGGCATACAAGCAGGTCAGGAAAATTGACTTTAATCTTATCCGAGAATCTTTTTTAAGTCCTCATCGGGAGTAGAAATCGGGCTGATGTTGAATTTATCTACTAATATATTTAATACGTTTTGTGAAACAAAGGCAGGCAGTGTAGGCCCAAGGTAAATATTCTTAATTCCAAGAGAAAGCAGAGTCAACAGTATGCAGACAGCCTTCTGTTCGTACCATGAAAGTACCAGTGAAAGAGGCAGTTCATTGATATCACACTCAAAAGCGTTAGCCAGAGCAGCAGCCACCTGTATTGCACTGTATGCATCATTACATTGTCCCATATCCATGATTCTTGGGAGTCCGCCTATTTCACCGATATCGAGGTCATTGAAACGGTACTTTCCGCAAGCAAGTGTCAGTATAACTGTGTCCTTTGGTGTTTTCTGAACAAATTCTGTGTAGTAGTTTCTTCCTACCTTTGCACCGTCACAGCCTCCTACCAAGAAGAAGTGTTTTATTGCTCCTGCCTTAACAGCATCAATTACCTTATCTGCTACTGACAGAACAGTTCCTCTTGCAAAACCGGTTGTTAATGTATCGCCTCCGTTTATGCCAGTGAACCTTGTGTCTTCCTTGTATCCGCCAAGTTCAAGTGCCTTGTTTATTACAGGAGTAAAGTCCTTTTCGTCTCCTATATGAACCATTTCAGGATATGCAACTACCTCAGTTGTAAAAACTCTGTCACTGTAGCTTGGCTTTACAGGCATAAGACAGTTAGTTGTAAACAGTACAGGCGCCGGAAGATTGTGAAATTCCTTCTGTTGATTCTGCCAAGCTGTACCAAAGTTACCCTTTAAATGAGGGTATGCTTTAAGCTTAGGATATGCATGTGCAGGAAGCATCTCACCATGAGTATAAATGTTGATTCCCTTATCTTTTGTTTGTTCCAGAAGAAGGTACAAATCGTAAAGGTCGTGACCTGAAATTACAATAAAGGGACCTTTTTCAACAGTCATTGGAACAGAAGTCGGTACTGGAGTTCCATAGGTTTCTGTATTGGCCTTATCAAGAAGAGCCATGCACTTTAAATTAACTTCCCCTGTTTCCATAACAACTGCCAACAGTTCATCAATAGACATATCACTTCCTACGGCTCTCAGTGCCTTGTAGAAGAATGTGTTAACCTCTTCATCGGAATATCCCAGAACCAACGCGTGGTATGCATAAGCTGCCATACCTCTGATTCCAAATAAAATCAGGGATTTCAGTGAACGAATGTCCTCATGAGCATTCCAAAGATTTTCCATATCATAGCTGTTCTGTGCTGCAACTCCGTTAACCAGGTTTAATTTTTCACTATTAACTTTTTCAATATGTCTAAGAATTGATGCATTGTCAAAGCTTACGTTGGTTATTGTTATAAACAGACCTTCAATAATTGTTTTATGAGTACGGTCGGTCGGTTTCACATTTTGTGCTGTATTTGCAAGGCCTATCATCGCACCTGTTAGTAAATCCTGATAATTTGATGTATCTGCTTTTTTACCACAGACACCTGCACCTCCTGTGCACCCTTTTCCTCCTGCAGTTTGTTCACATTGAAAACAAAACATATCTGACATAATATAACTCCTTTCAAAACATTTTTATTTTTTTATTTAATTTTTGTTTTTGTATTGATTGACTTTACGAGATGAGTATACTAAACTAAATCCAATAAATCTGTTGCATTTGCAACAAGGAGTAAAATTTTATGAATAATTCAGTAGAAATATTAAAACAGGTGGCAATTTTTCAAAATGTAAGCGATGAAAGTATTCTTCATATGTTAAAGTGCCTTGAATCCTACGAGCAGGTTTATTCTAAAAATGATATCCTGCTGCTGGCAGGAGACAAGGTATCATCTGTAGGGATAATTCTAGCAGGTTCCGCCCAGATTGTTAAAGAAGATATAATGGGTAACAGAAATATAGTATCCGAAATCGGTACGGCAGACATGTTCGGAGAAGCTTTTGCATGTGCGAATATAGCGAAAAGCCCGGTAACAGTGCTTACTACTACGGGATGCACTGTAATGTATATCAGGTTTAACAGGATTGTTACAACCTGTTCTTCCTCCTGCAGCTTTCACACCAAGCTTATTTCAAATATGCTTTCACTTATTGCACAGAAAAATATTTTTCTTAATAACAAAATAGACATTTTGTCACAGAGATCAACCCGTGAAAAGCTTATGGCCTATTTCTTAATGCAGATTCATAAAACCGGGAAAAACAGATTCAGGATTCCTTTTTCTCGTGATGAACTTGCAGACTTTTTATGTGTAAACCGAAGTGCTTTATCAAGAGAATTATCAAAGATGAAACAAGAAAACATACTTGATTTTGACAGGAATGAGTTTGAGGTATACCCGGCGGAGTAACAGCCTCAAAGGTTTGATTTACAGGGTATGATATGATATAATTGAAACAATATTTTGTGAGGTGATGTCCAATATGGCTATCATTGATAGAGTTAAATTTGACGGACTTAGATCCCGTGACTGGATTGTTTACAAACATCCCGCCGAAGATCTTGTATATGGAACACAGCTTATTGTAAGTGAAGGCCAAGTTGCAGTTTTTGTTAAAGGTGGAGAGATTTGTGACCTGTTTACCCCGGGTACCTATACTCTTGATGCTAAAAACCTTCCAATACTTAAAGCCTTTGTAAATCTGCCTTTTGGAGGAAAAACTCCTTTTAGCGCAGAAATTTTTTATATCAATACTACCACAAAACTTGATATCAACTGGGGAACATCCGATCCGGTACAAATAATTGATCCTAAATATTATACCAGACTCAGGGTTCGTGCTTTTGGCCAGATGGGCTTAAAACTTGAAAACTATGAAACCTTTTTTCGTGAACTGATTGGTGTAATGAATCCGGCTGATATTATTAAACTTGACAATGTCATAGATTTCTTTAAGGGAATCTTGATTCAGAAGATAAAAAGTATAATCGCCAATGTAATTGTAAATCAAAAAATATCTGCTTTAGAGATTACTGCGAGACTGGATGATATTGCAAATTACACCCTTGAAATGATTGCTCCCGAATTTTCAAAATACGGATTAACTGCAATCAACTTAATTATTAAGTCCATTAATTTTCCTGATGAAGACTTTGAGGAAATTAACAAGATTCTCAAAAACAAGGCTGAATTCGAAATTATGGGTGACAACCGTTATGTAACAAAACGTTCTTTTGATGTTTATGACCATGCTGCCAGCAATAATTCAGGGGTTGCAGGTGCATTTGCTTCAGGGGGTGTTGGTTTTGGGATAGGTGCATCTCTGGGTTCCGACATGCATAACACCATTAATACAAGAGCGGCTGCAGATATGGCAACCATATCATGTCCCTCCTGCAATGCTCATAATTCTGCGAAATCAAAGTTTTGCTGTGAATGTGGAAAACCATTGGAAACTCCAAAGAAGAAATGTACTTCATGCGGAGTGTTAGTATCCGGCAATCCAAAATTCTGTCCTGAATGTGGAACTCCTATGGGAACCAAGAATTGTGAATGCGGAGCAGAAATCCCGGTAGGCACAAAATTTTGCCCACAATGCGGTAAAAAACTGTAATTATTGTGGTCAGACTTTTGGTAATATATCATATTATTAATAAATATAATTAAAATAAATTAGATAGGGTGGTATAAAAATGGCTCAAAATGAATGTCCTCAATGCGGAGCACCAAATGCTCTTAGTGATAGGGAATGTAAATATTGCGGTGAAGCTTTGACAGTAAATAGTTATTCTGCTCCATCAGCTACTCAGAGACCTGTTTCCGAACAGCAGGAGTTTGACTTTAAAGCTGAGGCACTACTATACCAACAGCAGGTGGCACAACAGCAATTTTCTCAGCAGCAATATATAAACAACGGCATTGATCCTTCCTGGCCAATAAAAAACAAAATTGTAGCCGGTCTATTAGCTATATTTTTAGGTGGACTCGGAATTCATAAGTTTTATATGGGCAAAATAGGTAAGGGAATACTTTATCTGTTATTTAGTTGGACTTTTATTCCAAGTTTTATTGCCTTTATCGAAGGTATTGTATACTTATGTTCTAATGACCATAATTTCCAAGTAAAACATCATGTAAGATTTCAATAGATGTATTAAAAAGCAGTATTAAAATCTTTAAAAAAACTTTAAAACGGTAATGATGCTTAAAAGCTTCATTACCGTTTTTATATGTCCTCATTCTTGCTTGTCAACCCTTCCACGACAGAATTTATCTTCTTAAATTCATTGAAATCGCCAGCCACAAGATTATTTTATATAAAATAGCTGAATTTCTTCAAACCTTCACACTATAAACACAAAACCTTTAAATTTTAAACACAAACCGGAATTAGTATTTTTATATAAGCAATAAGGAGGTAAAATCAATGACAGAAAATAAAAGCAAACGTATTTTATTGATCAGTCTTATTTCAGCATTTGTAATCGGTCTGATTCTATTAAGTCTGGCAAACCGTTATCTGATTGAGCATGTAGAAGTTACCAATGCTATGATTTCCACATCCGGTAATTCAATTAATAAACAAAACTCGTCAAAAGAGTCTTTTACCTCGGATGACTGGAATTATAAAAGTGATACCAAATCTATAACAATAAAAAAAGTGACCTCAGGCTCCGGTGACGATAAAATTACATATTTTGTAGCCGACGTGCAGCTAAAGAGCTCAAGTGACTTGAAGTCGGCCTTTGCAAAAAATGAATTTGGAAACAACATCATAGAATATACTTCAAAGATTGCTGGTGACAACAATGCCATCCTTGCAATCAATGGTGATTACTATGGATTTCGTAACGATGGGATTGTAATCAGGAACGGAAAGCTTTTCCGAGATATTCCTGCACGAGAAGGACTTGCATTCTATAAGGACGGTACAATGAAAACCTATGACGAGACAACTACTTCAGGAGAAAAGCTGTTATCTCAGGGTGTAAAACAAACTCTTTCCTTCGGTCCCGCTTTGGTACAAAACTCCAAAGCAATTAAAGATTTCGGCAGGACCGTCGTAGATACTAATTTCGGCAACAGATCAATTCAAAAGGCAAATCCCAGGACTGGAATAGGTATTATTTCTGACAATCATTATGTTTTTGTTGTTGTTGACGGGAGAAGCACCGGATACAGCAGAGGCATGACCCTTTCCGAATTCTCCCAGGTATTTGAGGACCTTGGCTGCACTGATGCTTACAATCTTGACGGCGGCGGCTCTTCTACAATGTATTTTATGGGCAAAGTGGTCAACAACCCTCTAGGAAAAGGCGAAGAACGCGGTGTCAGTGATATTTTGTATATAAATTAGAAAGCAGGTGAATTCCATATGAAAATAGTAATTCCAGCATATGAGCCGGATCATAATCTTCTTTTTCTTGTCCAGTATATTAATATTAACAGCAGCTATGATATTATAATTGTTAATGACGGAAGCTCCTCCAAATTCGATTCTATATTTGAAAATGCCATAAGTATGGGATGTACCGTTATAAATCATAGTAAGAATCTTGGTAAAGGTGCTGCCCTTAAAACCGCTTTTAGTTATATCCGAAAAGAGAACACAGAAAAAGAAGGAGTTGTATGCGCCGACTGCGACGGACAGCACACATGGAAGGATATATCCAACGTAGCTGAAAACATAAATTACCATAAAAATGCAATTATTATGGGATGCAGAGAGTTTACCGGGTCCGTTCCTCTACGCAGCCTTATCGGTAACAAATTAACCTGTTTAATTTTTTCTTTTATATCAGGCAGTAGTGTCTCAGACACCCAAACCGGTCTCAGGGGCTTTTCAATTGAAATGCTGCCTTGGCTTCTAAGTATAAAAGGGGACCGGTATGAATATGAGATGAATCAATTGTTGGAAGCCCGGTCTTCAGGGTATGAATTATTCAGTATTCCTATAAGGACCGTTTATGAAAACAAAAATAAAAGCAGTCATTTTCGCCCGGTACGGGACTCTATTAAGATTTATCTTCCAATATTAAAATTTGGAATGTCTTCTGCATCCTGTGGAATAATTGATTTCATATTGTTATTTCTTATAAACCGGTTAACCGGTAACCTGCTTTTGTCTGTGGTTGGTGCCAGAGCCATAAGCTCTTTCTGCAATTATTTACTGAATAAGAATCTTGTTTTCAATGCTTCCTCACATAAATCCTTAAAGGGTCTGGTGCAGTATTATGGGCTGGTTGTCATTATTCTGCTGTGCAATTATTTCTTAATGAGCTTGTTCACCGCATTTCTGAGACTGTCTCTTTTAGCTGCAAAGTTAATTACTGAAGGACTTCTTTTCTTTATTAGCTATTACACCCAAAAGAAATATGTATTTGGTCATTTCAAAGTCGGCCCGTAAATGCAAAGTATTGGCACCAATTACCTCAAAATTTAACCCATTTGTAGAACTTTATTTTATAATATAATTTATTTTTTTGTAAAAAATAAAGACTGCTAAAGTGGTATGTAAAATCATCTGAGCATTGACGGAGGTATGGATGTCAAGAAAAGCCAAATTACTATTAATTGTTAGTGCACTTTTTACCCTTGCAATGGGGATTTCAAATGTTTTTCTTAATATTCTATTATGGAAAGAATCAAAGAACTTTATAGTTTTAGCACAGTATAATCTTATGCAGTATATTTTTGTTCCTATTACCTTTATTTTTGCCGGATGGCTTTCCAAAAGAAAAAACGGTATATGGTCACTGAGGTTGGGAATACTTTCTTTCATTATTTTATTTGGGCTTATCCTTTTATTCGAAGATAAAATTTCAAAATTCGTTCTGCTATTCGGTGTATTATATGGTGTAGCCGCAGGTTTTTACTGGCTTGCTTTTCATGTTCTGAGTTTCGATTTTACGTCAACTGAAAACAGGGATACCTTTAATGGTTATAATGGTTCCATTGCAGGTATCTGTGGCGCTGCTGCACCTATTTCCTCGGCTTATATAATTAATAAAAATCTCTTTGGAATGGGTTATACTATTGTCTTTTCTATTTCATTGCTGCTGTTCGTAGTACTGATATTGGTATCCTTTTTAATAAAAGCAGAATATTACGGAAGCATGCTGAATTTTAAAAAGATATTCGGCACCAACTCTCATGATTGGAGCTTTTTAAGAAAGGGCTTGTTCATGTGGGGTTTCAGAGATGTTATTATAGGTTTCCTAATTATTGTACTTGTGTTTAAAACTACAGGCAGTGAATGGTCTGTAGGTACTTTTTCACTGATTGGTTCTGTTATTTCATCAGCAGCTTTTGTAGTTGAACAAAAGCTTGTTAAACCAAAATCAAGGTTAAAATCAATGCTGGCAGGTGCTACATTAATGTTTGTGGCAGTGTGGGGACTGGTTGTCAATATCAGTTACGGAACCCTTCTGTCGTATATGATAATGGAATCTGCATTTCTGCCCTTTTTTCTGGTTCCTTTTTCTTCTGCCAGCTTCAACATTATTAGTCTCCGGCATCAGGATGATTTGAGGCTTGAATATATTATCAATAAGGAAATCATTCTTAACAGTGGCAGAATTGTAAGCCTGCTGATACTCATCGGTTTGCTGTGGTTTATAAAATATGACCGGAGCCTTAATTATTTTTTGCTGTTTATAGGCTGTACACAACTCATATCCCTGTACTTTTTACAAAAAATGAAAGTCTGGAGGATGTAAATTTAATAAAAGGAATACATCCTCCACGAAATAATTATCTTTCATATACCTCGGTAGTACCATAGGCAGCGTTTGAAACCCTTGGAGAAAATTCTTCAATCTGCAGCCCATCGTGACATAGCTGTTTAAATGCATTATATCGAGACTGGCCGTCGGCGGATTGCAACAAGCCACTATAGTTTTTTTCTAAAACTAATTTAATCAGGTATACATCTAAACTACTTGATTGTGTCGGGCTGTTAGTTATATCAAACCATTTTATTATCTTTGAGTTATTGAATTGATTAGTATTTCCTACCCATAAGTATCTGGTTGATTTATACAACTCATCACAGACTTCCTCTGAAAGATGCATATTCTCTTTCAAGGTATTTAAGCAGCTTTCATTGCCTGCTCTAAGTACCAGTATCAATATATTTTTTTCTGATTGACTGGAAGGCTTATAAACATTAGCTTTTTTCTCTGTCCTTTCAAGGGGCATTTCCTTTTGGTCATTTTTATATTTTCTTTGATAGATAAAAATCATTGATATCCCAACTATAGCCAGCCCTGCAATAAAAAGGCCCTTCATTCTTAATCCTCCTTTCTTCTTATTCAAAGGTATATATAAAGGCTCAAACAATTTAGAGAAATAATCGGTACATTTATCAATTATCTTTCTGCTATCCTCGTCCGATGAGTTAAAATGAGGAATGATGTCGGTCAATCTGTTGACTGCGCATTTTAAGCTATCTTTTTCTTTTTCACAATAATCACACTGTTTAAGGAATTCTTTTTCCCAAGTTTTAATATCATCGCCTATTTTCATCTTAAACCCCGTTCCCGTCAACAGCGACTTCCTTAATACTATTGGATATCGCAGATGCATTATTGGCTTGAAGTAAAATTTTATTCCATCTACCGACTTCCTCTTCATGCTTTTGCTCACTCATGCTTATTTTGGATTTTATTGTTTCGTTTACTGTAGTTATAAGAGTATTTATTGAAATTGAAAATGCATCAGAATAATTGTTCAACTGTTCAGCCATCCATTCAAACATATACTTCCAGAATAATTCTTTAGCATTGGTTAAGCCGTAGTCCCATTTCTGTTTCAAGGCTACACCATTAGGAAAATAATAAATATTTCCCATTACATCAACGTAATCCACATAGCTTTCAGTGCTACTGCTTCCACAAAATGAACCTTGCTTGACTCGTGTCTTCCATACTGTTTTTTTACCTATACTAACTTCTTCTTCCGGAGGTTTTGAAGCAAACTCGAAAATTCCGTCAGGCAAAGACAGTTCATTAACATCTACAGCTTGAAGTATATTCTCAATTGTTTCAGTCAACTCAAGATCATTAATTCCCAGCTTTTTCCTGCATATTTCTGCTATCTCGTCTATATGTCCCTGAATCATATTTCTTAGTGGAAGAACCAGCTCATGTGAATACGATTGGAGCAGTAGCCCGGCTCTTGCTGAAAGTGCCTTGTTTATTGCTACATCTAAAAAATCATAGCGTTCCATAAACTTCTGAATTTCTTCGGTTTTATTTGCGGATTTCATAACAAAGTAATTGTTAACTACCTCCTTGTCCCTGAGTCCGCCAAGTATAAGTCTGCTGACATAATCATATGCCCTTGCAAGTCGGGATGACACTTCGGCAGGAAGAAAATCCATTTTCCCCAGCACCTCATCATATGTATCGTTATTTATAATGGAATCCCCGATAATTTGTATTATTCCAAGCCTCAATTCATCCGTTAGGTGTGCAACCGAGTCAAACATATTGGAAAAATCATCAATGCTTCCGAATATTTCTTCATGGTCGTTAACAAACTGTTCTGCATCATATGTTCCTTTTCCCTCATTTATCTTCCTTGTTATTTCCTGAAGATTTTCCTGAAACTCCTGCTTTTTTTCGCCTATCCTCCCGGGTGAAATTACAATTTCCTCCTTTAAGGACACAACCTCCCACTTGATTTTGTCAATTCTTTTCCTCTCCTCATCGGGGATATCCTTACTTTCGTACTCTGCCAGTTCATCCAATATTGAATTCAAGTCACTTTTTATACTATTGGCCACTTCTTCACTGTCACAGCCTATAAGCTCGGCTTTAAGCCTTACAGTACCCAGGTAATAATTTACAAGTCTCAGCTTTGAATTTGTAACTCTTATACTCCCAAGAGTTTTCAAGGTACTGTGTAGGGCACAGAATATTTTGAATAATTCGCATATTGCAGGCATTATAATCAGCTGGGAAAAACTATTATTAAGCCGTTCCTGTATCCTCTCAAACAGCAGGTTTCCGTTACTGCATTCGTATGTGTAGTCAAGGAGCTTTCTTAAATCCTCTTCCTTTAAATCATTACCGTGCTTTATACTGCTTCTTAATTCGGCAAGCCACTTTTCAAGTTCTTCATCATTTGCATTGCTGTCATATATATCATAGCAATCCTTCATCAAGCTTTTGAGAAACCATTTATAGTTATATTTTAGAGCATCATTTGGATATTGAGGCTCTATTTTCTTGTTTTTATGTGAAACAGGCCCCCAAGCACACTGTGCGTAAAACAGAGGGAGTGCGGTAAACGGTATTATCTCAGGCTCGTTTTTCAGGGATAATACTTCCCTAATCTCTTTTTTGAGATTACATATATTTAAATCTAGTTCTACATCTGTTTCATTTCTCAAATCAACCCTGTTAAGCAGAAAAATTATGGAATCATGTCTGCCTCCCAAGAAATTCACTATATCCTTTAGTTCTCCCAGAAGCTTTTTACGGTTCTCATCATCTGTATGGCAATAGTCCATGGCCACAAGACACAGGGATCTTGTCAGCATCTCCTGTATAACACTCAGATTTTCCTTGTCTCCGCTGTTTTTCAGACCGGGCAGGTCCACAAGTTCCACACATATATCTTCCGGAAGGTTAAGCATTTCAGGTGATGAACCTATAAGCAAAGGACCTTTTGAGTAAATTCTCGGAGGCGCAGAGTTTTTTCTGTTATCAAGATATGTTTTCATGGTGTCACTGTTAATGTTATATGCCTCTTCATCTAAAATATCCTGCTTAATCTGTCCAGTTTTCCATTTGGAGTTTTTGGTTTTTTCTATATAAAGGGACCGTTTGTTAGAGTTTTTCAAAACAAGTATTCCGGCACTTTTTTCACCGGAATCAATGGGTGCTATCATTTTTCCTGCTAATGCATTTGTAAGTGTTGATTTCCCCGACGAAGTAGTGCCGATAGTAGCAATAGAAAGAACGGGATTCTTAATCCTTACCATAGCACGTTTGTGTTCTTCAAAAAAACTTTTGAATTGTGAAGTAACCAGCTCATCGCCTAAAAAGTCTTCCTTGTATTCATTAAAAAGGGCTGTCATACCATTTCCTAAATCCTCTAAAAGTTTCTGAGTTGACTTTAGTTTCTCACTGTTATACATTAACATTCCTCCTTATCTCTCTTTCCAAATCTCATACAAGTCACTGTAAGGGATAGGCCGGGTGGTGAATAGACTTAAGTACCGAATTTACCCTATTCAAAAAGCATTTGTCCAAATTTGATACATTTTCACTCAAAAGTTTATCAAGACTTTCATCCAGACTGCTGATATTTTGGATTTTAGCATTTATCAGGGAATTGCAATTTCCATATGTAAACAGATTTATCCCCCTGCTTAGCAGAGGCTTTACGTACTTATTGACTTCCTCGTAAGTAGCTCCCATATTGGCTAACGCATTTGCTGTATCCGCATAAATAGCAGGCAATACTTTACTGTAATTATCTATTTGCTCAATTTTCGAAAGCAATGACATATAAAAATCTCCTATAGAACGTCGTATCATTTCGGCCCCCGGTATGCTTCCGACCAACAAAGGAAGTTTGGGTACAGTCCCATATTCTGCCAGATGATATGCGTCGGCATACATCCCTGCACAGCAGGAAAAGATACCGGATACCTGCTCAGAAATCTTTTCTTTCACAGAATCCCTTATTTCATCGGTTTCTGATAATTGTGAATACAACTGATGAATCATTTGCTTTTTATCCTCACCCTGATCACCAAGCTTTTCAATCATTTTAATAATTTTTATGTTATTATTTAATTTTTCAGAATAAAATCCTTCAGGTTTTATTCCCAACTCCTGTATTAACTCCATACTCTTTTTACTTTCTTCATATAAAGTATTCAGATACAGAGGTTTAATATTAATCCTGCCGAACTCAACTCCCACAGGAAGGTTTACCTTTTCCCCCAGCCCCCATGACCATATTTTGAGAATTATTGTTTGTCCGTCATTAATAAATTCAGGTGTTAGTACTAGAACCGGCTGGCCTTGAAGCCCTGAAAACAGGTAATTGACCGATGCATCGTTAGAGGGTGCATCCTCACGCCAGCTGCCTATCTCAGAAACAACAGGGTGAGTGCTTATGCTATTATAATGTGTTACAAGAAATGAAGACAGATTACCATTTATATTTCTTGCAATAGGATGGTCTTTATCCTTTAATGACGTTATTATCCTGCATGGAATGACCTCTTTACCGTCAATACTGCAGCCTTCAAAGGGTGTATTAAGTGCAAAATGTATATCAAATGGTTCTCTTAAAGGCCAACAGTTGGAATAAAAGGTTTTTTGCTTCCACTCATCCATACGTATATCAAATTGTGTCCTTGCTTCCGTTAACCTGAACTGATGATCTATCATCTGTATCTTGCTTTTGTTCTCAAAACTAATGGATGCTTCTTCTTTTTTCTTCTGTATTTCCTTTTGCTCTTTACCTGTAAAAAAGTCGTATGATTTTTTTGCTACAGAGGAAATTGCTCGGGTTGCCAGTCTTGATACAACCAAAACAAGTATATCGTCTACTGCAAATGCCATAGTATTACCCCCCTCGTACTATAAATCCCTTAAGTTAGTTCTTATCACCAATGGTCACTGTAGTTGTGTCCGCAATTACTGCACGTATTACCGGATATGCTCTCAAAATGCTGGCAATTGCAAAGATAACGCATACATTTTCCATAACCGTGAAAACTGGGACTACTTGCAGATTGTTGTTTTATTATACTGTTTTGAGCATAACCCCTTGAAACTTCGTCGGTATCCGTGGTTTCATTTTTCTCATCCGCCGTATTCTCATCAGATTCATCGCAGCGATCTTCATCGTTTATGTCATCTTCATTGTCATCTTCTTCTGAATCTTCGTCTTCATCATTCGCATCCTCAGTGTCATAATCAGCATCCTCCTGCTGGTTATCATCATCGTAATCGTAATCCTCATCATCATCCCAAAATCCGTTACTCATTTGCATTACCTCCAATCAAGTATATTATTAAAACAATTATATATTAATTATATTTATTTAGGTACCAGGTATTTCATTTTTTTTTAATAAATGTAACTTAGTTGAAAATTTGTCATTCAATATGACCATACAAAAATATTTATTTAATATTTTGTTGACAAAACTATCAAATGTATTTATAATAAAAACTGCTCGTGCGGATGTGGCGGAATTGGCAGACGCGCTGGATTTAGGTTCCAGTGGGCGACCGTGGGGGTTCAAGTCCCTTCATCCGCACCAAAAAAGAGTTTCACATTTGTGAAACTCTTTTTTTATGCCATGACATTGTATAAAAGTAATTTAAATTAAAAATTGACACAATTTGGTATATGGTATATCATTTCAAATAAAAATAAATTACAACAGGAGACAATACTATGAATGAAAGTGTCTATACCAACGTGCAATTTATCGGCCATGTGGTAAGTTCCACCCCACTGTTAAAGGAATCCGTTGAAGAAATAAGCGATTGGGGAATCTATCTTGGCCTAGAGAATGATAACGATGACATAAATGCCCGTCTGCAGATCGTATCAGATGTATTAAAGCAGGTAATCAGTATAGGTGACATCACCAAGGACTCATCTACTCTAAAAGTATTTGCATTGCCTGAATTCTTTTGGAGAGGAATCAAGGGTGCATACATAAATTCACAAAAAGCGAACGATGAAATGTACAAAAAAATCAGCGACGGCCTTATTAATATTATTAAGACCCTTGAAAAACAATATGACTTTAGTGACTGGCTTTTCTTATTCGGTTCCATTTTGACTACCTTCGATATCCCCGACTGTATAACTGATACAGACAAAACCCTTTCAAAAGTTGGCGATGATTATTTAAACGTATACAGCATACTAAAAAAATCTACTAACAATAAGAGTATTCCGAAAGTCTCTCACTTGTTGAAAATCATTGATAAAAAGCAATCAGCAGAAAACAGCTATGACCAGGAACTTTCAGATTTACTGTGCGATGTATTAAGTATGAGCGACGGTTTAGCCAATAAAATGGTTTATAACAGATGTTTTATCTATTACAGGCAGAATACCAATTCCATACAGAAGCAATTCAAGTCCAAAGAAGACTTTATATTAAACAATCCTTCGGCTTCAAAAGGCATAGTTGAAAATTACCTGCAAACAATGGTTAACTACCCTCCTGTCTCTGATACTAAAAATCCTGTACAAACTTTAACCTACTCTACTTTTAACTGCGGAGGCTTAAATATAGGTGTTGAAATCTGTCTTGACCATAGTAGAAAGAGACTTTTGGGCTATTTATCCGAGAAAAAGATAAAGGAATTGGATGTCCAAATAGTAATATCCTGCGGCATGTCTTTGAAAAAGGATTCTGCTGCAACAAAACAAGGCGGTATACTTTTTAATTGCGACGGAGAATATGTTATAGATGGTGATGCTCAGAACGGAGATTGCTGTCACTCACAGTTAAAGACGTTCAGTTTTGACGCAAGCTGCGGTCCAAGACTGTCAGACCATATTCCTGCTTCAATCGTTACAGACGTTAATGCTACGACTGCGGAACAAAAACTTTATCCTCACGGCCTGGGACAAATACACGTTTATAATCCGCAAAAAATAAAATAACTATTTTCGATATTAAAGCAGAGATGACTTATTTTAAGTCTCTCTGCTTTCTTAATCAACAGGATGATACTATAAAGTAATTATTGCAGCTTTCCAGATTGATTTCTTCATAGGGATATTTTGAAGTTCCATCAGAATTTATATTGAGTCTTACAATTGGAATATGTGACTTGTTCAAACCGATAACAATCCCCTTTTCCCCGCTGCTCATAGTAACCTCGGTGCCAATTGGATATGGCGGAATAACGTTAAGAAAGCATCCTAAAATTTGTGAATCAAGGAGCATATTATTTATAGATTCCAGATAATTTATAGCATTAAAAGTTCCTATTTTCTTGCGGTATATTCTGTCCGAGGTCAAGGCATCAAATATATCCGTCACAGCTACTATCTTTGAATAAAGATGTATTTCCTCCTTATTCAAAGCCATTGGATAGCCTTTTCCGTCGCATCTCTCATGATGATTCAATGCAACCAACGCAGACTTATCACTAATACCAGGTATATTTTTTAGGATATCATAACCCAGCTTTGAATGTCGCTTTATTACTTCAAATTCGTCATTTGAAAGATAAGACTTTTTATTCAGTATTTCTGTAGGTATTAGTACTTTGCCTATATCGTGTAAAAGTGCACCTACTCCCAGTTCCTGAAGTTCGGCCTGTCCAAGCTTAAGTTTTATACCTATTATTAAAGACAGTATACAGACATTTACACTGTGAGAAAAAGTATAACCGTCAAAGGTCTTTATATCCATCAGGTTAACAATTATTTCTTCGGAATCAAGGATATCATTTAGGATTTTATCTACAATTGAAATGATGTTTCCGGATGGTGGCATACCTTCAAAACTATACTTCTCCATAGTTTGTTTCATAAAGTGAATGGCTTCTAACCTAGTAATGTCTCTTATTACATCTTTTACAACTATATCCTCTGAAAAATTATCCTGGATATACAATTCAGTAATACCAAGAGAGGCAATTTGTGCTAAGTGCGATGGTGTTAATACAGTTCCCGCATCAATTAACATTGATGAACCATTATAATATACTGCCTTCCCCAATGTCATTCCTGTCTGGCAGTTTGAAATATTAATCTTTCTCATTGTTTCCTCTTCAGCAAAAACCATGCGCTAAACCAGACATACCCCTTGGCATAACAGCTTCAGCACGGTCTTGATTAGTATTATTCCGGGACATTAAAATACAATCCGGAACCTTTGTGTATAATATTTGTAGAAACATTATCTAAAGTTTAATTACACTGCTACCGAATTACGTTGTATTTTATGATTTGACTATTAATTAACCCCAGTTATTACTTGATGTGACAAAATGTAGTATCTACCAAAACAATTATACTTTTTTTCCCAATTAATATCAACAAAATTTTGTTTTATTTTACAAAGAATATATTTTAGAATATACTTATTACAACTTTACTTTGGAAAAATGAATTAAAAAAACAGGAGAAATTAATGAGTTACATTATAATAACAAGCATTGCAGTACTTCTGCTGGTTTATATGCTGTTTGAAACCACCCTGCTAAAAAAGAATTACATCAGTTTCAGTAAAAGTTTAAAAGGCCTTAAAATCGCACATTTATCCGATTTACATGTAAATCATATTCATATTAGCAAAAAGAAGATTATAAATGCATTAAAAGAAGTTAATCCCGATATAGTTCTAATATCAGGAGATTATATTGAAACAGAGAATGATATTTCTAAAGCTCTGGATTTAATAAAAGCAATAGCTGATATTTTCCCCGTATACCTTACACTTGGAAATCATGACCATAAAGCACTTCTCAACAAGAAGAAGGGTGTGAAAAGCTTTATTGTCCAACTGGAACAAACCGGGGCTGTCGTCCTGAACAACGCAGCCACAAGTATATACAAAAATAATACTACTTACAATATTATCGGTATTGATGACCTGAAAAGGGGAAAACCTGATTTGGCTAAAGCATTTGAAAATATAGATTCTACATCGGATAACTGCATTAATATTGCATTTTCCCATAACCCTGATACGGTACTTACATTATCAAAAAACAAAGCTGACTACTTTCTATGCGGTCATTTTCACGGGGGGCAGATTTGGATGCCTTTTCATCTGGAGTTCAGGATTCTGAGAAGAGAACAGCTTTGCAGGATGGGATACAGGAGAGGGCTCCATAAAATTAACGGAATAATTGTTTATATTAACAGAGGCTTGGGTAATGTTCTGTTTCCTTTACGATTCCTTTCGGTTCCGGAAATTGCAGTAATCCAGTTCCCATAAATAAAAGGCCCTTAAAGCAGGTGATAACACCTATTTTAAGGGCTTTGTTAAACTAAAATTATAAAAGTGGTTTTATGACATCGAGGACTCCTGTCTTAAACCTTTCAAGTTTATTCTGTGAAAGATTAAGTGTCTTGTCTGATACTCCGTAATAAATTTTTATTTTAGGTTCTGTTCCTGATGGCCTTACGCAGAACCATGAACCGTCCTCCATTTCAAAATAAAGAACGTCCGACTCAGGTAAAGTGATTTTCTCGGTAGCTCCACTTGCAATAACATACCTTTCTGATTTCTGGTAGTCTCTTATGGCCTTAACCTTAATACCTCCGAATGCTTCATATCTGGTATTTCTCATAGTTGACAAGGCTTCTTTTATTCTCATAACTCCATCCTTGCCCTCAAGTGTAAAGGAATTGATGCCTTCAACAAAATAACCATACTTTTCATAAACATTTATAAGTGCGTCATACAATGAGATACCTTTTGCCTTGTAATAAGCAGCCATCTCAGCAACAAGCATTGATGCAACTACGGCATCCTTGTCTCTTACATCTGTTCCGGCAAGATAACCGTAACTTTCTTCAAAACCAAACAGATACTTCTGGTTTCCGGTTTCGTCTCTAAGCTTAATCTGTTCTCCAATAAATTTGAAGCCTGTTAGAACCTCAACCAACTCAATATTATAATAGTTAGCTATAACCCTTGCAAGTTCAGTAGTAACTATTGTTTTTACAACAAAACCGTTAGCAGGAAGCTTTCCATGTTCTTTCATTGCAGTAAGTATATATTCCAGCAACAAACATCCTGTCTGGTTACCAGTCAGAACTGCGTATTCCCCATCATTTTTCCTAACAACTACACCTACTCTGTCGCTGTCCGGGTCAGTTCCGATAATCAAATCTACATCATTATCTGACGCAAGCTTGATTGCAAGCTCAAAGGCTGATCTTTCTTCAGGGTTCGGGGATTTTACAGTTGAGAACTCTGAATCCGGAAGTTCCTGCTCCTTGACAACAAGCACGTGCTTAAAGCCGCTTTCTGCAAGTATTCTCCTTACAGGCTTATTTCCTGCCCCATGAAGCGGAGTGTATACAATTTTGAAGGTATCCGCAACCTTTGAAACAGCATCCTTGTTTATTCTCAAATTCTTTAGCATCTCAATATACGCATCATCGATTTCACTGCCTATAATTTGAAGGAGGCCTTTGCTTATAGCTTCTTCCTTTGAAATAATGTTAACTTTTGTAATGTCTTCAATCTTATTTATTTCAGATATAACCGCATTTGAACCGTCAATGGAAAGCTGTCCGCCGTCTTCTCCGTATACCTTGTAGCCGTTATACTGCTTTGGGTTATGACTTGCAGTTACAACTACTCCCGCAGCAGCTTTCAGGTATCTTACAGCAAATGACAATTGGGGTGTAGGTCTCAATTCGTCAAACAGATAGGCTTTGATACCATTGGCGCAAAATACCTTTGCAGCTTCCAATGAAAACTCCGGTGACATAAAACGTGAATCATATGCAATTACAATACCTTTATCCTGATTTCCAAGCTGGTTTATATAATTTGCCAAGCCCTGTGAAGCAACCCTGACTGTATAGATATTAATTCTATTGGTTCCCGCTCCGATAATACCCCTGAGTCCTCCTGTTCCGAATTCAAGACTTTTATAGAATCTGTCTTCAACTTCCTTAATATCGTTTTTTATGTTTAAAAGTTCTTTTTTTGTATCTTGATCGAAATATTCATTATCCAACCAAAAGTTAAGTTTTGAAAGGCATTCCATTATTTAAGCAACCTCCTAAAAATTTCATTTGAGTATTAGTATATCATAAATGTAATCAAATTCAATGAGGATTAGAAAGTTGAATATAAATCTAAACTGTAAAAATTTTATTTATCTGCGAAAGCTTTGAAGCTATATAAAAGCTGTACACGATATTACGCTTTATAAGCCTGTAGAAATGATTTAAGGTATATGCCACTTCATTTATAGTGCCTGATTTTTCAAAAAAAATCTTCAGCATCAAAATTAACACCTGCAATAGGCTTGTAGGCGTTTAAGCAACCGCTATAGGTAGCATATTTTTCAAGAAGCATATGAATTTCGTCGGGAATAACATTTTTAGAAATACATGTATCCCATAGAATGTTACCTTCAACAAGAGTTCTTACTACAAAATCAGAGCATGTATATGCCTTGTAGGTATCAAATTTACACCCAAGTAAAACTCCTATTGCAGCCAAAGAATTGTAAATATTCTCTTCCCTGTCATTTTTTATTTTATATATAAATAATTTTATTGATTCATACTGTTCTTCGGTTACAGGTATCCTAAATACCTTTATACAAACATCCGATTCCTTTCCCAGAGTAAACCTTTCCGGAAATTCTTTTACAAATCCTCCAACCAGAGGATTAGAAGCCCTATAGCGTGCAAACGAATACATCTCGTTCAGATTTTCCGTAAGGCTGATAGAGGAATGATTATAAAAACTTCTTGTAAAAACCCTTATTAATTTTCCCATTCTGGTAGGAGTTGAAGATAATACAACATAAATGTTCTTCATATTTTCACTTCCTTATAGTACATTTTCTATAATATAGTACGAAAATAATTCAAACATGTATGAAACTTGTCTTGTATTAAAAGAATCCAAATTTAAACAAAACAGTTGCAACTATAACCGTTACAAGTCCGGCAAGCCCAATAGCCAAGCCGCTCATAGCTCCTTCCGTTTCGCCTATATCAACAGCCTTTGTTGTTCCCAATGCATGAGATGAAGTTCCTATAGCTATACCCTTTGCTGTCTTATCCGTTATTTTGCATACTTTCAGTAACCATTCCGCAAACACGGCACCAAAAATACCTGTTATTATAATAGCGGCTACTGTAACAGAGGGTATTCCCTTCATTTGGGTTGATAATTCAATTCCCAGCGGAGTTGTTATAGATTTTGGTATCAGGGATGCAATCAGTTCCTTTGAAAGTCCAAAAGCCTTCGCCATAGCCCATACACTTAAAATTGCGGTAACTGATCCAATGATTACACCACCCAGAATGGCAACGTAATCTTTTTTTAAGGAGTTTATGTTCTTATATAATGGAACAGCCAGTATTACTGTTGCGGGTGTAAGAAAAAGAGAGATAAAATCTCCTCCCTTCTTATAATCCTCCAATGGAATGTGTAATGCCAGCAAAGTTCCAATAACCAATGCTATTGCAATCATTAAAGGATTGAAAAATGCTATCCTTGTTCTTTTGTTTATAAAAATACCTGTCTCATAAGCCAATATTGATATAAGCAGTGCAAACAAAGGTGATCTTATGATTTCTTTCATTTACCCTTCCTCCCTTTAATCATCTGTATAGTCCAACCGGTTACAATCATAACAACAAAAGTTGTAACGAAACATATAACCAATATAGGAAGGATACTTTTCTTTAAAATTCCCACGTAACCAAGTAGACCCACCCCTGCCGGAATAAAAAAGAAGGCAAGATGATCTATTAAAAACCTGCTTATCTCATCTATTTTGTCCAATTTAATGACCCCGGTTATCAGGCAAATAAAAAGCAATATCATTCCTATGATACTGCCCGGGAGCGGAACGTGCACTACTTTGTTCAATACTTCCCCAACAAAACAAATAATTAGTACGATTAAAAACTGCCTTAGTAGTTTCATTACTTCCCCCTGAGTGATTCTATCTTATCCCTTAATTCTGCTGCACGCTCAAATTGTAAATCAGCTGCTGCCTGCTTCATTTCCTTCTGCAGTTTAGCTATAAGTTTTTCAAGTTCCTGTTCAGACATTTGAGTTGCTTTCTTTCCTGTATAATACTTGTCCTCTTCTTCGGCAACCTTTGTGGCTTCCAGAACATCTCTTACGGATTTCTGAATAGTAGTCGGAACAATTCCATGCTTCTTATTGTAGTCCATCTGAATCTGCCGTCTTCTGTTGGTCTCACTTATAGCTCTATGCATTGAGCCCGTAATGTTATCAGCATACATTATAACCTTACCTTCAGAATTTCTGGCAGCTCTACCTATAGTCTGTATAAGTGATGTTTCAGAACGTAGAAAACCTTCTTTATCCGCATCCAGTATGGCTACCAGTGAGACTTCAGGTATATCAAGACCTTCTCTTAACAGATTTATCCCAATGAGTACATCAAAAACTCCTAAACGTAAATCTCTTATTATCTCCATTCTCTCAAAAGTGACAACATCGGAATGAAGGTACTTAACCTTTATGTCCAGTTCCTTCATATAGTCCGTCAAATCTTCTGACATCTTTTTAGTAAGGGTTGTTACAAGGACTCTTTGTTTCTTTTCAGCTCTCATATTAATTTCGCCGATTAAGTCATCTATCTGACCTTTTACAGGTCTTACTATAATCTCAGGATCAATCAAACCTGTTGGTCTAATAATCTGTTCAACTATCTGAGTAGAATGCTCTCTTTCATAAGCAGCCGGGGTTGCACTTACATATACCGCTTGATTCACCCGTTCCTCAAATTCATGGAATTTAAGAGGTCTGTTGTCAAATGCTGACGGCAGTCGGAAACCATACTCTACAAGAGATTCCTTTCTTGAACGGTCACCGTTGTACATGGCACCTACCTGTGAGACCGTAACATGAGATTCATCTATAACAAGCAGATAATCGTCGGGAAAATAATCCATCAGTGTATATGGTGAACTTCCGGCTTCACGGCCGCTTATATGACGGGAATAATTCTCTATTCCCTGGCAAAAGCCGATTTCAGACATCATTTCCAGATCGTATCTGGTTCTTTGCTCCAGTCTTTGAGCCTCCAGCAGCTTGCCTTCCATTTTGAACTGTTCCAGTCTTTCTTCCAGCTCTTTTTCTATAGTTACCATGGCACGGTCCATTTTAGGCCTGGTTGTAGCATAGTGAGAAGCCGGGAAAACAGCTATATGCTCCCTTGTTCCAACTATCTCACCCGTAAGATAATCGACTTCGGTGATTCGCTCTATCTCATCACCGAAAAATTCAACCCTTAAGACCTTTTCGGAGCTGTTTGCAGGGAATATCTCCAGAACATCTCCTCTTGCCCTGAACCTTCCTCTTCTGAAATCTATCTCATTTCTTTCATACTGTATGTCTACCAGCTTTCTGATTACTTCGTCCCGGTCCTTCTGCATACCTACCCTAAGGGACAGCATAAGGTCTGTGTAGTCCTCCGGGTCACCCAAACCATAAATACATGAAACACTGGCAACAATTATTACGTCCCTTCTCTCAAAAAGTGCGGCTGTGGCGGAGTGTCTCAATTTATCGATTTCTTCGTTTACAGAAGAATCTTTTTCTATATACGTATCAGTTGACGGTATATATGCTTCCGGTTGATAGTAATCGTAATAACTTACAAAATACTCAACAACATTATTGGGGAAAAACTCCTTAAATTCACTGCAAAGCTGAGCTGCAAGTGTCTTGTTGTGTGCAATTACCAGAGTAGGCTTTTGTACCTGCTCTATAACTTTAGCCATGGTATATGTCTTTCCTGAGCCTGTTACCCCCAAAAGTGTCTGATGTTTTTGGCCTTCTTGTATACCTTTACTGATTTTTGCTATAGCTTCTGGTTGGTCTCCCATGGGCTTGTACGGCGAAATAACTTCAAATTTATTCATAAAATTTAAACCTTTCTATACTTACCAGCCGGTTCAAAAGTAAAAACTACTTGATTACCGGCAACATTTATCCCTCTTTATACAATAATAAAAAATATTATACCACATATCAAAGGAAAAACAAACATACGTTTGGTAAATATATCTAGCCCCCGAAGAACATATGCTGTACAAATATCTTGACGCCTATTCCCAGTAAAATTAATCCGCCGACGATTCCTGCACGTTTTCCGAGCAAATTACCAAACCTTTTGGCCAGCAATATTGCAGCAGTACAGCATATAAAAGTTATAATACTGATAATTGTTATTGAATATAAAATATTAACATTGAGAGCAGACAAGCTCACTCCCACCGCCAATGCATCTATGCTGGTTGCAATTGCCTGTATTATAAGCAGCTTGAAGGTTAATGCAAATAACGAGCAATCCTGTTCTTCATCAGCGGTTATAGATTCGTGAAGCATTTTTCCACCGATAATGACAAGCAAAATGAAAGCTATCCAATGGTCGAATCTTTCTATGACGGTTTCAAAGGAATTTGCTGCATAATAACCTATTAAAGGCATTATCCCCTGAAATACTGCAAACATTATTGCCATCTGCAGAATATGTTTTACTTTTATTTTTTTGATACATAATGAATTTGATATTGATACGGCTGAAGCATCCATTGATAAACCTATTGCCAACAAAATCAGTTCTGTTAAACTCATGTAAGCCTCCATTAAACTAAATGCGGTAGAATTGTATTACTTAAAAAAACAGGGAATCATTTCAATACACCGCAAGAAATGAATCCCTTATACTATTTTAACCTCTAGGCAAAAGACCAATTTTCCTTTGAACCTTTGAAAGGGTTTTTTCTTGCCATGTAAGCAGCTTTTTCTGCATTTTCCTTTAGAATTAAGTTCAGTTGTTCCTTATCAGCTGAAAATTCGTTGAATCTCTGCTGAATTGGAACCAACATGTCAACTACTGACTGTCCTGCCGTTTCTTTTAAATCACCGTAAGACCTTCCTTCAAATTCCTTTTCAATGTCACTGATACTCTTTCCGGTAACACTTGAGTAGATACTGATTAAATTGCTGACACCCGGCTTGTTTTGCTCGTCATAACGTATTTCACGCTCTGAATCGGTAACAGCCCTTTTAAATTTACGCATTACGGCATCCTGTGAGTCAAGAATCAGAACAAATGCATTTTCATTTTCATCTGACTTGGACATTTTCTTTTCAGGTTCCTGAAGGCTCATTATTTTTGCACCAATTTTAGGTATAAAGGCTTCTGGAATTGTAAAAGTATCTCCATATATGTTATTAAATCTGTCGGCTACATCTCTGGTAATCTCTAGATGTTGTTTCTGATCCTGTCCGATTGGAACGAGATCCGCCTGATAAAGCAGGATATCTGCTGCCATAAGTACAGGATATGTGAACAAGCCTGCATTTATGTTGTCACCGTGTCTTTGTGACTTGTCCTTGAATTGGGTCATTCTGTTCAATTCACCCATATATGTGAAACAATTGAGAATCCATGCTAATTCTGCATGTGCACTGACATGTGACTGTAAAAACAGTATGCTTTTTTTGGGGTCAAGACCACAGGCCATATAAAGTGCCAGAAGATTTAAACTTCTCTGTCTTAATTCAGCAGGTTTTTGACGAACTGTAAGTGTATGAAGATCTACTACACAGTACAAGCACTCATACTCTTCCTGCAAAGGAATCCAATTCTTTATAGCACCCAGATAATTTCCTATGGTAAGGTTTCCTGATGGCTGAACACCACTGAAAATCCTTTTCTTTTGTTCTATCTGTTCCATCTAAAACACATCCTTACGAATTTATTTATTATTTTTCATTATTTCATACCTAAAGATTTTATATTAAAATATTGCCGTTAACAAGGTATTTTCAAACATATTGCAAAATAATCAGTCTTTCCCTTGAGACCTTTTATATGAAAAATATATAATATAGAATCCTACCGCAGCTATTAAATAAAATACACCTGAATTTTCCCGGCCTGACATAATGCGTATGATTCCAAAAACCAACAGCACCATTGAAAAAAATAAACTACCCAGCCTCAAAATCTTATTCATGCCGGAACAACCTCCTGTTACAATAAAATATTAACATCAAACATATTTTAGCACAGAATTTATATTATGTAAGCAATGAAGCAAACAATTTTAAATTTAAAGCCGTAAAACCAAAGATACCTTGACTTTACGGCTTCTACATTTATTCTATCGTTCTTCTCTGAAGTATGGTTCCCCAAGTGCTTTTGGCGGTTGGTTCTCCTTTGATTTTTTTATGGAAATCATAATAAGAACTATTATTGTTACCAGATACGGAAGCATGTCGAAAATACTTTGAGGGATCGGTACATGGCTTTGGAGATACAAACCCAAAATACTCAATCCGCCGAAGAAATATGACCCCAACATGGCTTTATAGGGATTCCAGGTTACAAAAATAACAAGTGCCACAGCTATCCAACCTCTTCCTCCCGTTACCCCCTCCTGCCATGACGGTACAGTAACCATTGACATATATGCACCGGCTATACCGCTCAAAGCACCTCCCAAAAGTATATGAAGGTATTTGTACATAGTAACGTTTATTCCTGCCGTGTCGGCGGCACCCGGGTTTTCTCCAACAGTTCTCATATTCAGGCCGATTCTGGTTTTATACATATATAGCCCCATTAATACCGCTGCTACATATCCTGCATAAACAAGAATGTTCTGATGGAAAAAAGCACTTCCAATAACCGGAATGTCTCCAAGCAAAGGAATTTTCATTGGTTTGAAACTGTTTCTTATGGAATCCGACAAAGCCTGTCCAATCATCTTTTGTCCTAAAAAGCTTGAAAAGCCCGTACCAAAAATTGTAAGTGAAAGACCTGAAACAATTTGGTTTGCTCTTAATGTAATTGTCAAAAATGCAAAAATCAATGCACCTCCTGCTCCTGCAATCATTCCTGCAATCATACCAATTACCGGATTGCCTGTAGATAAGGCAGCGCCAAAGCCTATAACGGCACCGATAAGCATCATTCCTTCAACACCAAGGTTTAACTGCCCAACCTTTTCTGTTATTATTTCTCCTAATGTTGCAAATAGTAAAGGAGTTCCTGCTGTAACGGCACCGGCTAAAATAAATGTAATCATACTTACTAAACTCATTTATGCCGCCTCCTTTCCGATTTTATGTTCAGTACTTCTGTTGCGTACAAGTTTGTATTGAATGAAAAACTCACTTCCCAGAACAAAGAAAAGAATCATTCCCTGAAGTATCTGTGCAACGGACGAATGAATGTTAAAAGCTGTTTGAATATAAGTTCCTCCCTGCTGCAGAACAGCGAAGAGAAAACATGCAACAACAATAACAGGAGCGCTCAGGCCCGCAAGCCAGGTTGTTATAATTGCTGTAAATCCGACCCCGTTTGCCACCTGATAACTCAGGGTATGGTTTACTCCCGATACCTGAAACATACCAACCATACCGCACAAAGCACCACTTAGCAAAATAGAAGAAAGAATTATCTTTTTTACATTCATTCCAGCATATCTTGCGGTATTTTCACTTTCACCGATTACCTGTATTTCGTAGCCTCTTTTTGTTTTATTAATAAAGATATGCATTAAAATTACTAATACAATGGCTGCAATCCATCCTATATGAATACCAAAAACCTTGGGAAGTGAGGCATTGTCGGAAAACAATGCAATTTTACCTGCTCCAAGTGCATTAGGGTCCTTCCATGGACCATATTGCAGATACATAAGAAATTTTTGTGCAATATAATTCATCATAAGGGTAAACAGTGTTTCATTTGTGCCGAACTTTGCCTTAAAGTATGCCGGAATCAGCGCCCATATACCTCCTGTGATTGCCGCAGAAACAAACATTAGTAAAAGCAGCAAGCCCGTGGGGATGTTTGAATGGTATAAAGCAAAATAACTGGCAGCGAAAGCACCCATTATTATTTGTCCTTCCGCTCCGATATTCCAGAACTTCATTCTGAAAGCTACTGATATACCAAGGGAGGTAATAATCAGCGGGATAGCCTGTATTATTGCTTCCTTGAATCTGTACGTGGAGCCGAATGAACCGTCAAGCATTGATACGTAGACATCTATGGGGTTAAACCCTATCAGCATAATAAATATACTGGTGGCAACAAGTGCTCCAAATATTGCAATGATTCTGAATATAACCGATTGTTTTTTTGTAAGGTCTGTTCTTTTAATAATTCTGAACATTACATTCCCACCCCCATTACCTTTTCCATATGTTCTCCTGCCATCATGAGACCAAGCTGTTCCTTGGTTATCTTAGATGCTTCGGCAATTCCTGTAATTCTGCCATTACAGACAACCATTATTTTATCGCAAAGTTCTATGAGAACATCAAGGTCTTCACCGATATAGAGTATACCGACACCCTTTTCCTTCTGCTCGTTTAGAAGGTCATAGATTGTGTAAGATGCGTTGATATCCAATCCTCTAACCGGATATGCAGTTATGAGCAAATCGGGGTTTGACTCTATTTCACGACCAAGAAGTACCTTTTGTATGTTACCCCCTGAAAGCTGCCGTACAGGATGGTTAATCCCCGGGGTACTGATTTCGAGCTTATTTATTAGTTTTTCTGCCAGATTTCTTGCAGTCTTCTTTTCTATAAAAACGCCCTTTTGATTTTGGTATTCTTTAAGAATCAGGTTATCAACCATCCCCATGGAGGCTACCAGTCCCATACCAAGTCTGTCTTCCGGGATAAAGCTCATGCTTATTCCCATTTTGATTATGTCACGAGGATTTTTTCCTACGATATTTTCACCTTTGTATTCTATAGAGCCAGAAGCGATAGGATACAAACCTGCTATAGCTTCGCACAGCTCTTTTTGTCCACTTCCAGCAACACCTGCAACTCCTAGTATCTCTCCTGTTGAAAGGGAGAAGCTAATGGCATCGAGAGCCTTAACATTTTCTTCATCTACTACTGTAAGATTCTTTATATCCAATATAGTCTTATTATTATTGTTTTCAACCCTATTAATTGAAAGATCAACAGCTTTACCTACCATCAAGTTTGTAAGCTCGGCGGCACTTGTATCTTCCTTGTTTACAGTACCTACTGTTTCACCTTTTCTCAAAACAGTAATTCTATCTGAAATTTCCATTACTTCATTAAGCTTATGAGTAATTATTATAACTGAACAGCCTGACTGCTTCATTTTTTTTAATATATTAAAAAGGCCTTCTGTTTCCTGTGGAGTCAAAACTGCTGTAGGTTCATCAAGAATTAGTATTTCCGCACCCCTGTAAATTACTTTTAATATCTCAACAGTCTGCTTTTCTCCTACAGACATATTATAAACCTTCTTATTAATGTCAACTGCCAGTCCATACTTTTCAGAGATATTTTTAATTTTCTGAGAAAGCTGTTTGTTTCCTATAAAGAAACTTTCCTTCTGTCCGGCTATAATATTATCTTTAGCTGATAATACCTCCACAAGCTTAAAGTGCTGGTGAATCATGCCTATACCCATTGCCATGGAGTCTTTAGGAGTCTTGAATGTAACCTGTTTTCCCTTGATGTATATACTTCCGCTATCCGGAGTGTATATACCCGAAAGCATGTTCATTAATGTACTCTTACCGGAACCGTTTTCCCCCAGCAATGCATGGATTTCACCCTTCTTTACCTCAAGGCACACATTATTGTTGGCGACAACAGGGCCAAAGGTTTTTGTTAAGTTGTCAATTTTTATATACACTTCGTTTTTCACAGCATCACCTTTTCATAATAATTATTTACCTGTTAAAATTTTAGCAGTAGCCGATTACCGACTGAATCGGTTCTATCAACTACTGCTAAATTGTCATTACTTCAATGTATCAAAAGCCTCTGATTATTTGTTTATTTTTCCGTTTACACCTTCAACAAACCATTTGCAGGACTGCTGTTCTTCAACTGTCATAACTTTTCCTTCAGGAATCTTTACGGCACCTGTCTGATCCTTGATAGGACCTGCAAGAACGTTTAATGAACCATCAAGAATCTTTTTCTTTGCTTCTTCAACTTTAGCCTTTATATCTGCATCAACCAAGTCTGTCATTGGTCCGATATCAACAACTCCGTCTTTCATTCCACCAAGATAGTTCTCTGCTTTCCATGTTCCGTCTAAAATCTTCTGAACCTGATCAACATAGTATACTCCCCAGTTCCATACAGGAGCTGTCAAGTATGCCTTTGGAGCTGCCTTGCTGCTGTCTGAATTGTAACCGATTGCAAATGCATTCTTTTCCTGTGCTGCAATTTGTGCAGCTGTTGAATCCTGATGCTGAGCTATAACGTCATTTCCTTCGTTAAGAAGTGCTGTTGCCGCATCCTTTTCCACCTGAGGATCATACCAGGTATTTGTCCATTTTACATTTACTACTGCATCCGGGTTTACGGAACGAACTCCAAGTGTAAAGAAGTCTATTCCTCTGATAACCTCGGGTATCTGCATTGCTGCAACATATCCGATCTTGTTTGTTTTTGTCTTTAATCCTGCAACTATACCTGACAGATATCTTCCTTCTTCAATCTGACCGAAATAGTTTACGAAATTAGTTCCATTTGATTTGTTTCCTGAGCAGTGGAAGAACTTTACATCAGGATGATCCTTTGCTGCCTTTTCAACAAAATCCATATAACCGAAGCTTGTAGCGAATATAGCCTTGCAGCCTTGGTCTATAAGATTATTAATTGATTTTTCAACTTCAGCTGTTTCCGGAACATTTTCAACTGCCAATGTTGTGATATTCTTGTCTTTAAGAGTAGTTTCAAGATATTTACGACCCTGATCATGTGCATAGGTGTATCCTACATCTCCAACTGATCCAATATAAATGAATCCTACTTTCAATCCGTTTGCATCTGTTGAAGATGAACCTGATGCTGTTGTGCCTGATGCCGTGGAGGTAGATGATGAATTTTCACTGTTGTCTGTTGCACTTAATCCACAACCGGATAATACTGCCATACAAACAAATACAATTGTTAGCATTAACGCCGTTAATCTTTTCATTTTGTTATCCCCCTATTTTTTAAATAAAAATTATATATTTTAAATGTTTCAATATTTAAGAAACATCAAATAACTAATCTGCAAAACTCAGCTTTCCATTTTCCATACTACTGATAATTGCAAGAGACTTAACATCAAAGCCCTTTTCTCTTAACAGTTTCCCGCCATCCTGAAAGCCTTTTTCGATAGCTATTCCTATGCCCCCAAGCTTTGCTCCCGATTGTTCTACTATATGGGCAAGTCCCAAAGCAGCCTTTCCGTTAGCCAGAAAGTCATCGATTATTAAAATGGTATCTTCTGAATTTATATAGTTTTTTGAAACCCGAATTGTATAAGTTTTTCCCTTGGTAAAGGAAAAAACCTCACTAAGATAAGCATCACTGTCCAGATTTCTGGATTCTGTTTTCTTTGCGAAAATTACAGGAACATTGAAATATTGTGCTGCAATACATGCAATCCCAATACCCGATGCTTCTATAGTAAGAATTTTAGTGATATTTTTATGGGCAAACTGATTGTAAAATTCCTTGCCCATCTCATTGAAAAGAGCTACGTCCATTTGATGATTCAGAAATGAATCCACCTTTAATATGTCGTTTCCAATTACTCTTCCGTCTTTTAATATCCTCTGCTTTAAGAGTTCCATCTTATCCTCCGGTAATATAAATGTCATTAATCGCAGTAATATCCATACCTTCACAAAATGATACCAAGTCCCGCACTTGGCAGAATAAGATACCATAAGTATTTAAACATTACGGACTTACGTCATAAATCTAAAAAACTCCCAATCAGAGATTGGGAGTTCAAAATCTTATGACAAAGTGCGATGTCTAAGATGAACACCCGTAGCAAAGCCATTTACGGCGGCTTCGTAGAAACTGTCGGACCATATTACCGAAAATATACGGGATACTTTTCCTTAATTTAATTTTATATTTAATAAAATAAAAAATCAATTGTTTGGAAAATATCTGTATTTAAATTTTTTAATTAAACAAAGCTAATAGTATTTCGACAAAATTATTTTATATTAGACAAAAGAAAAAATCAAGACAAATGTGAACATTTTTAAGAAATACCTTTAAAAAGTTCGTTTAATTTTTTTGTTCTCTCAATAAGTAGCATTAATGGAAATCCTAGGACATAGCAAGCCAGTATCTGTCCCAATCCTACGGATAGCATAGCAGCAAACAAAGGCATGTCGTAAAGGATACTAAGCATAATTCCGACTGCAACAGCATTTACCAGTACCGCGGGAAGTGGTGCCAACAATTTACGTTTGGGCTTGTTATAGGTAAATTTATAAGTAAGGTAAGCTGCAAGCAAAGACGAAAGACTCCCTATAACCACGTCCCATATTCCGTTTCCTCCCAGTATATTTGCCAGAATACAGCCTACAAACAGTCCGGGTATAGCTACTGGCGTAAAATACGGAAGCACCGTAAGCGCTTCAGCAAGCCTGCTTTGAAGGGGCTGAAAACTTGTGACATAAAAAAGCATTGTAAGAACTAAATATACGGCTGCTATCATTGCTGCCACCGTTAATCTTCTGATATTTCTATTCATTTTAACCTCCATTGCCGTGACAAGGTTCCTAAAAAGCCTTTATACAAAACAAAATACTGCCCTGCATTTAAGCAGGCAGCGTCGCCATAGTTTTGTTTTTAGACAGGATGGTCACGAACTGTCTTTTTAATTTGTGTAAAGTATATCACTTTTAATATTGTAATTCAAACATTTAAACTAAAGTTACATAATTATAATTTTCCATTTACTATTCTTTTTATGTAATATATAATGTATAATTTGGGTAGACAATCTACCAGCTACCAGACATTTTTTATGTAAAATAAAAAATTTGACATTTTGTATATGGAGGGTTTACATGAACAATTCAATGTACGACGTTGTAATAATCGGTTCTGGTATATCCGGTATCTTTGCCGGCTATGAACTGACAAAACAAAATCCCCAACTCAAGGTAGTAATGATTGAACAGGGACATGATATTACTAAAAGAACCTGCCCGATTGTTGCTAATAGGACAAAGGACTGTATACGCTGTAAAACATGCGATATAATGCGTGGTTTCGGTGGTGCAGGAGCATATTCCGACGGTAAATTCAACTTTACAACTGCTTTCGGCGGGTGGCTGAATGATTATCTGCCTGATGACGAAGTTATGAATCTTATAAATTATGTTGACAATGTTAATGTTGAATTTGGAGCTACGAAGGAAATGTTCTCCACATATACTGATGAAGCGAAGGCTATTGAAAAGAGAGCATTGGAAAATGACCTTCATCTTTTACAGGCATCAGTAAAGCACCTTGGTACTGAAAACAACCTTGAAATACTTAAAAGATTGTACAATTACCTTCTGGAACGTCTTGAACTTATGTGCAATACACAGGTTCTGAACATCGAACCCTGCAAGGACGGCGGTTATGCTGTAGAGTTACATGATGGACAAACCATTAATTGTAAGTATCTTATTGCAGCACCCGGAAGATCTGGCGCTGAGTGGTTTTCACAACAATGTAAAAGGTTAAAGCTTGACCTTATTAATAATCAGGTTGATATCGGAGTAAGAGTTGAACTGCCTGCAAAGGTATTTGAACACATTACCGATGTTGTATACGAATCTAAGCTTGTTTACAGGACAAAGCAATACGGTGACCTTGTGCGTACCTTCTGCATGAATCCTTACGGACATGTTGTTTCAGAGAATGTTGACGGAATCGTAACTGTTAACGGACACAGCTATACTGATCCAAAGCTGAGAAGTGAGAATACAAACTTTGCACTTCTGGTTAGCAACAGGTTTACATCACCGTTTAATGAGCCTTACCAATACGGTAAGAGAATTGCCTCTCTTTCAAATATGCTTGGAGGAGGAGTACTGGTACAAAGGTTTGGGGATTTAATCAAGGGTGCAAGAACAAACCCTCACAGACTCGGTCAGAGCTTCACTCACCCGACGTTAAATGCAACCCCGGGAGATTTGAGCCTTGTATTAACCAAGAGACATCTGGACAATATCATTGAGATGATTTATGCTCTTGACAAAATTGCTCCGGGTACAGCAAATTATGATACACTCCTTTATGGTGTAGAGGTTAAATTCTACAGTTCAAGACTTCAGCTGACTAATGAACTTGAAACCAAGCTCCCGAATATGTTTGCCGTTGGCGACGGTGCCGGTATAACAAGAGGTCTCTCACAAGCCAGTGCCAGCGGAGTTCTGGCAGCAAGAACAATTATAAACAGAATCAGTAATTCTTAATATATAAGCAAAAAGCACTTTGTGTCAGTCAAATACATGATACAAGGTGCTTTCTTTTATTTAACAGTTTATACTTTTTCAGGCTCCGGGTACTCTACACCGAAAGTTTCAACAGTAACCATCTTCATTACCTGTGGTTCTTTAGGCTTGTCATTGTAGTCCGTCTTTGCGCTTACTATTCTGTCAGCTTCTTCAATTCCCTCTATTATCTTACCAAATGCAGCATATTGACCGTCAAGGTGAGGTGATTTTTCAACCATTATAAAGAACTGTGATCCGGCAGAATCAGGTACCATTGTTCTTGCCATGGAAAGAACTCCCTTGTCATGCTTTAAATCATTTTTGAATCCGTTTGATGAGAATTCTCCCTTAATGCTGTAATCAGGGCCGCCCATTCCTGTTCCCTCCGGGTCTCCTCCCTGTATCATAAAGCCTGGTATAACCCTGTGAAATATAACTCCATTATAAAAACCTTTATTTATAAGAGAAATAAAGTTATTAACGGTATTGGGAGCAATTTCAGGATACAGTTCGGCCTTCATAGTATTCCCGTTTTCCAATTCAAATGTAACAATAGGATTTTTGTTCATATTCAGTATTCCTTCCAAAATATATATTTTTTGCTATACTTATTTTATAGTTTTATCCACTGTTGTCAAGTATATTCTATTGTGCCATAATTCTAAACTATTCTTTATAAGAAAAGTCAGATACCGAACTCCTGGTGCCGCCAGTATGAATATGAAAATCATTTGAAAATCACGGTACCTGGATTGAATTTCTAAAATGGAATATACTCCGAAATTGGCAAGAACAATTAATAAAATAGGAATAAACCCTTTTGTGGACTCACTTTTTTTGATTCCTATCAAAACCCCTATTACCGCCATAAAAAATATGAAACAATAAAAAACCTTTTCCAGTTTTAAGATTCTTATTTTAAAGTTCTCATATACAATATGCTTTCCTAGAAATGTTATACCGCTTTCATTTAGGTATTTAAAACCCCAATCAATTGAATTATCCATATTTACCCACATCTTTTCATGCTTTTTAATCATTAAATCCTTTATCTTTTCATGATTTGGCAGCCTTTCTTTTATAATTCTTAATGCTACTTGATTTCTGGCTGTACTATCTTTAATTGAAATCAGTTTTACGGCATCCTCGTTAGAATAACAGCCCGTAGTATCAGAGTTTAATCCCACCACTATTTTATATAGTGGAAAATTGTTGCTAAGACCGTTCGGATTCACTCCTGAAATTTGCGTTGCCACGGACATACCTTTTCCCAAAAGCATATAAACAGTCACAAAACCTAAAATCCCTACAGCTGTCTTTATCTTAATTTTTTTATCGGTATTTTTGTGCAATAATTCTATCATCGAACAAATAACAAATGCAGCAACTACTACAATTCCCTGAGGACGCAAGGCATTTCCAACAGCAATCATTACAGCTGCCAATACAGTATTCCCTATTGTGTTGGCTTTTTTGAAAACATACAGGTAAATTCCCAGTAATATAAAGAAATTTGAAACATGCTGGTTTGTTAACACAGAACATAAGAAAAATGTAGCAGGATAAAAAAGGTAAATTATTGAAATGAATCTCGCGCACTTATCTCCAACTAGCTTGTCTGAAATCATATATATCAGGACATTAACACCCGCTATAAACAAACAGTTGCAAATTTTAAGACCTATAATATTGCACCCAAGTTTAAGAAGAAACCCATAATATAAGACAATCCCCGTTTGATATGACCACAAGCTGAAATATTTTGTATTCGAGAAAGAAAAATCACCCTGAGCAAATTTTATTGCTGCATTATAAATCAATTTAAAATCCGATTGTGGAATTGCATTATAACGAACCGCAACAAAGCCTTTTAGGCAGAAAGCAATAATAAACAATAACATTACAAATATTCTTTTGCCTGCCTTTAATCTGTATATAACCAAAAACGCGCCTATACAAAAAAGCTCTAGAGGAAAAATATAGACTGCAGCTTTGTTTTGTATTAAATAAACAAAATTCCAAACTGATGTGATTAACAGATACACTAAGCTGAATACTATTACTGTTTTTTCTGTGATTTTTTGTAACATATATCGTAACCTTTCAATTATGATAAAATTGTAATTAATTACTTGTTTTACCATTATTGCATCAGTTTGCTATATATGTCAATTATGTAATGTACTCTTAAATAAAACTCCATATCATTGTAATAAAACAAAAAAGTATCTAACAATTTGTCAGATACTTTTTTTATATATTATTCTAAATCCAGACTCATCTGATTTTCAGTCTTATCTTCTTCTTTAATGTAGCACCCTATCGCCGGGATATTTTTTGTTCTGTAGTAATCAATATTAGATAATCCCATTTCATCCAGTGTTTTTATGCTTGTCATAATACTGCCCTTTTTTGAAGTAAGAATCTGAACTCCCTGTGAGTTTTTTGTTGTTTTTATACTAATACTTCCCGTATCAAATACAAGGACCTTATTAATGCTGCTTATGGCAATCAACTCAATATCCTCCGTTACAAAGAACATTCTTATAAGCGGTGAGCCATTATAGTAAGCATTCGCAAGCTTTTTCCTGTTTGTCTTGGTGGCGTACCCAGACAAATCAATTTTTGCACCCTTGCCGTTTTCATAGAAGAACAGCATATAACCCTCGTAATTATCCGTTGCAGTAATATATATTATTTTTTCATCACTATCCAGACCAAGGAGGTTCGTAAGATATTCTCCCAGACTGCTTGCCTTACAGTCTGGAATTTCATAAATCTTTGATTTATAAACGTTATATTTATTGGTGAACAGGAGTAAATCCGCCTTATTATGAGTCTCTATCTCCTGAACTATTGTATCTTCATCCTTTAACTTATGCTCCGGATTTGCCCTTAAAGAAACCAATGGTATCTTTTTTAGGTAGTTCTGCTCCGTAAGAAATACCTTTAAGTTGTAGTCTTCTATAAAATGCTCTGTAGTAATTTCTTCTACTTGCTCATCGCTTATGATTTCGGTACGCCTTGGTTTACCGTACTTTTTAGCTATTTCGCTAAGCTGCTTTTGGATAATCTTTTTTACTTTCTTATCGTTTCCGTGAATATCTTTTAATTCTGCTATCTCCTTTGTGAGATTGTCCGTCTCGCCTACCCTGTTGAGTATATATTCCTTGTTAAGATTTCTCAGCTTAATTTCCGCTATGTAATCAGCCTGTATCTGGTCTATTTCAAAGCCGGTCATCAAATTCGGTACAACCATAGCTTCCTGTTCAGTTTTTCTAATTATTTCAATTGCCTTGTCAATGTCTAAAAGTATCTTTTTGAGACCCATTAACAAATGAAGTTTGTCACTCTTTTTCTGTATATCATATAATATCTGGCGTTTCATACAGTCAACTCTGAAAGACAGCCATTCATTCAAAATAGTCCTGACACCCATTACCCTTGGCCTGCCGTTTATAAGAATGTTGAAATTACAATTAAAGCTGTCCTGCAGCGGAGTAAGCTTGAAAAGCTTTTTCATCAGCATGTCCGGGTCAGTATTCTTTCTGAGATCAAGGGTCAGCTTAAGACCACTTAAATCTGTTTCATCCCTGACGTCAGTTACTTCCCTGATTTTTCCACCCTTTATCAGCTCTATTATCTGGTCGATAATAGCTTCAACCGTTGTTGTATAAGGTATTTCAACAATTTCAATACAATTGTTTACCTTATCGTAATTATATTTTGCACGAACCTTGAAGCTCCCTCTTCCGTTGTTGTATATATCCCTTATTTCCTTTGCGGAATATATCAGTTGGCCTCCGGTAGAAAAATCAGGAGCTTGAAGATAATCTTCGATAACTATATTTTCATCATCAATAAGTGCTGATGTTGTTTTGCATATTTCTTCAAGATTGAAACTGCAGATATTGCTGGCCATTCCAACAGCTATACCCTGATTTGAATTCACCAGAATACTTGGAAAAGTAGTTGGCAGCAAAACAGGCTCTTTCATTGTTCCGTCATAGTTGTCAACAAAATCAACAGTGTTTTTATCAATATCTTTAAAAATTTCTTCACATATCTTATCAAGCTTTGCTTCGGTATACCTTGGTGCTGCAAACTTCATATCCCTTGAATATTGTTTTCCGAAATTTCCTTTAGAATCTACAAACGGATGAAGCAAAGCATTATTACCTCTGGTCATTCTTACCATTGTCTCATAAATCGCCATATCTCCATGAGGATTCAGTTTCATGGTTTGCCCTACAATGTTGGAAGACTTGGTTTTTGCTCCCGTCAAAAGGGACATCTTATACATGGTATAAAGAAGTTTCCTGTGGGAAGGTTTAAAACCGTCGATTTCAGGTATGGCTCTGGAAACTATAACACTCATTGCATAAGGCATATAGTTACTTTCCAGAGTTTCTGTGATATTTTGTTCAACCAGATTTTTATGAGTCATTTTTTGCCTCTTTCCTTTATTCCGATATATTTAAAGTGCAGTGATTTTGTTTTTTTAGCTCACATCTATCATATCAAGATATTTGCTGCCATTATCCTCTATAAACTGCTTTCTGCCTGCCAGATTGTCTCCCAACAGTACGTCAAACATCATAGTAGTTTTCTCTACATCACTTGGCATTACCTTTATCAACCGTCTTGAAGCAGGGTTCATAGTTGTCTGCCACATCATTTCCGGCTCATTTTCTCCAAGTCCTTTTGAACGCTGGATTGTATATTTGTTGCCTTCAAGCTTTGCCAGAATTTCCGCCTTTTCCTTTTCCGTATATGCAAAGTAGGATTTATTTTTACAGGTTATCTCAAACAAAGGTGACTCGGCTATAAATACTTTTCCTTCAGTTAAAAGTGTAGGGACAAGTCTATAAAGCATAGTCAATATAAGAGTTCTGATTTGGAAGCCGTCCACATCCGCATCAGTGCATATAATTACCTTGTCCCACCTGAGATTTGCCAGGTCGAAGGTGTTTAAATCCTTGTTATGCTTTGATTTGATTTCAACACCACAGCCCAATACCTTGAGAAGGTCTACAATTATTTCACTCTTAAAGATACTGTCATATTCAGCTTTAAGACAATTCAAAATTTTTCCCCTTACAGGCATAATCCCCTGAAATTCTGCGTCTCTTCCAAGTTTGCAGGCTCCCAGAGCTGAATCACCCTCAACTATATAGATTTCTCTTTTGGTTATGTCCTTTGTACGGCAGTCAACAAATTTCTTTACCCTGTTGGAAATGTCTACATTGCCGCTAAGCTTCTTTTTTATATTGATTCTGGTCTTTTCGGCGGTTTCCCTGCTCCTTTTGTTAACCAGAATCTGCTCTATAATTTTATCACTCTCAATCTTATTTTCTATAAAGTAAATCTCCAGTTGCTGCTTGAGGAAGTCCGTCATAGCTTCCTGAATAAACTTGTTGGTTATAGATTTCTTTGTCTGATTCTCATAGCTGGTTATTGTTGAAAAAGAATTAACAACCAGTATAAGACTGTCCTCAATGTCTGCAAAGGTTATTTTTGACTCATCCTTATTATACTTTCCCCTTGCCTTTATGGACTTGTCAATTTCGTATATCAATGCATTTTTCACAGCCTTGTCCGGTGCACCTCCGTATTCAAGGAAGCTCGAATTATGATAGTACTCCAGAAGGTTTGTCTGGTTGTTGAAACAGAAGGCAAACTGCATCTTTACCTTGTATTCCTGCTTGTCCTCTCTGTCCCTGCCCTTTGCAGCACCTTCATAATACTGAATTTCAGTAAAACCTGTATCTTTTGTTATTTCTTTTACATAGTCAACTATTCCGTTTTCATAGAGGTATATAAAGGTTTCCCCTGATACTTCATCTTTTAGAATAAATTTAAGCCCTGCATTGACTACTGCCTGTTTTTTTAATACCGTCTGATAATGTTCCAGAGGGATATCTATTTCAGTGAAAACATCTATATCCGGTCTCCATTTTTGAATGGTAGACGTTTTGTCATATTTACATTTCTCTTTTTTAAGCCCTCCGACATTTTCACCCTTTTCAAAGTGAAGGTCGTATCTGTATCCGTCACGGAAAACTGTAACATCAAAATATTCCGAGCTGTATTGGGTTGCACATGCTCCAAGTCCGTTTAATCCAAGACTATACTCATAGTTTTCGCCGGAGTTGTTCTGGTACTTTCCTCCTGCGTACAGTTCGCAATAAACCAGCTCCCAATTGAAACGTTCCTCTTTTGTGTTGTAATCTACAGGCAAACCTCTTCCCCAGTCCTGAACCATTATTGATTTGTCTGCAAACCTTGTAACTTCTATAACATTGCCATGGCCTTCTCTGGCCTCATCTATTGAGTTTGACAAAATTTCAAAGAAAGAATGTTCACAGCCGTCCAACCCGTCCGAACCGAATATAACACCCGGGCGAAGCCTTACCCTGTCAGCTCCTTTGAGTGATGAAATACTCTCATTCCCATATTCATTCTTTCTATTATCCTTTGTCATTTGTAAAACCTCCATAAAATACTTGTATAATCATCCACCTAAACATTATTTATCAAACTTGTGTTCTCTGTCAAGTGTTATAAACTAACTTTAACGCTGTACGGTGTATTATACCGACTTAAAAATAAAATATTTATGACAAGAAACAAACTTTATAATATAATATTTCTACGGGTAAAATTGGTACAATTTTCCGTAACTTTTTAAGCAAATTGAAGTCGGAGGAAAATAATATGAAACTAAGAATAACTGATAAAGACCTTGCGGAACTTACAGTTGAACAAAAACAAAATCTCTGTGATTTATGGCTTCCCCAGGCGTACGATGTTGCAGTTGCCAATGTTTGTGTAGATGCCGCTGAGGAAAAATACAATCAGATTACATTTGTTATCGGAGGACTCAACATAACCAAGCGTAATGATATTATTCTCTACGATATGAAGTTTTTGCCTGATAATCTTTTTACAATGCCAGCTGAAAATAATTCGCAGAGCGATACAGATACGGATACAGAACATCCTGATGATAGCCTGAATGACGATTTTGCAGAGGATTTCTCCATAGATGAAGATTTCAGTTTTGAACTTCAAAGGCCTGAATCCTTTAACAAAGAGGATTGTCTTCCTCTTCTGGATATAGGTCAAATGATTGATATTCTTGAGCGAAAAAATTTCGGAGATTGCGAATTTTCCCTTTCAGTTGCATTTGATGACAAAACCTTTGACATGGGAAAAAATGCTTCTTTAACTGAAATGTATTCCGGTGATAGTAATAATTGCGAACTATGTGATATTTTATGGCATTCGCTAAAGGCAGTCCTATAAGGGAGTATTTATAACAAAGCCGTTCATACCTTTTACTCAGTGCTATGAACGGCTTCTATTTATTCTTTTTCAACTTCTGTGTTTCCAACACCTGTACTTAGCTCAACCTCCGGGCCGCCCCCGTTTATGTCTCCGTTAAAGCTATTTTTGACTTTTTCATCTGAATCTACAAAGAAACCAGATAAATGTCCGAGACCGGTTTCTGCATTAAGAGACATCTTTGTATTTTCAGGCACTTTCAATCTAACATTTCCAACTCCTGTTGAGGCAGTAAAGGAGGTAACTTTGTCTATATCTCCGTCAAAATCTACATTGCCCGTACCCGTTTCCAGTGTTGTTTCTCCTGTTGCCGAAACGCTATCAAGGTCAATGTTTCCGGCTCCAGTATTGGCAGATATCTTGGCAGATATGCCTTTGATATCAATATTGCCCGCTCCTGTTTCTGTATTTAATTCCTTTAGTCCTTCTGGAACCGACACAATAAAATTAACACTACACTTCAAAAGGCCTAATTCGTGTTTATTCCAATCCCAAAAATCATTACCGGCTTTTGTCTTCAATACAACATTTAAGTTTTTCCCATCTCTTTCCAAAAGTACGTCCATACTGCGAAATACGTCTTTTATTTGTTGAGAAGATACTCCTCTTATCTTTTTTTCAATTTCGACAACAAGTTTGGTATCGTCAGACTTTTTAATTGTTATGTTTCCGGCATTATTGCTAATGTTAAGAACTTCTCCGGTTCCAATTTCCTCAGTAATTTTATTGTTGCCCTCTTCAGACTCACTTCTGACAGCTTCTTCAGTAACAAGGTTGTCACCCTTTTTGTCAACTTGATCATTTGCCTTGAATATAGTATAGTCCTTACCGTTTATCCTTACACCACAACCGGCTGTCAGAAAAAGCATACTAACTACTGATAAAATTGCAATAGATGAAAAAAACTTCTTATTCAAATTCCCCATCAACTCCTAAATATCGTTTATAATAAATACGTAATAACTTTTAAAAAGTCTTATTGAATATTAAAGTATTTTTTACTGTAGACTCAATTGCACGCCATACATAATATATAAAAAACGTTTGTATTGGCAGCATTATTAAATCTTTTACGATTCTTGCACTTAATATGGCAAATGCTGCCTTGTTTGTAATAATTACCAACCAGATTGTGTTAAGTACAAGGGATGTTGAAATTATTACTGTAAGGACTGCAAAAAAGCATCTTTTTATTGTTATCTTCTTTTGATATAGGATGAACCCGTACAAAAACCCTGATACAAAAGCGCTTAATGTGAACCCCGGGAAGTAGGCTCCTCCTTTGGGAAAAATTAACATACCGAAGATATCTGCTATCGCAGCTGTCACACCTGCTGTATAAGGGCCAAGTATAATTGCCGATAAGGCTAGAGGGATAAAGTCCAATGATATTCTGTTAATTGGAGTCTGAATAGATAAAAATCTTGTAGTGATAATTTCGATGGCAATAAAAAGACTTGCCAAAACCATTTTTTTGACATTTCCGTACACTATGTATACCTCCTTTTAATGTGAGGGACAAAATAAAAAGCCCCTTAAAAATAGTAGAAGCCACACAAAAGAGGTATTCCCTTTTTGGTGGCAGCGGAATGCGAAATTTGTACCGCAAACAATAAAACCTATTGTTTTTCGTCCGAAAGGCAACTTCCCGTCCTTCCGGCACTTGACGCACAAAAATCTACTCTGCCAGTTTTTATGGTCTTATTTTAACTCCTTTTAATATAAAAATGCAATATGCATAATTATACAATAATACCATAAAAAAAATCCGGGAATATATACATGTTTATATGCCCGGATTTTTTTGTTTTATTTCTTTGCTTTATCAAGTGCTCTTTGTGCTGCTATTGTCCAATTCTTTGTTGTTGTTGTCGCACTTGCAATGGTATCAACCTGTGCACTTTGTTTTTGAACCATATTTTTTGCCATTGTCTCTTTAAACTCTTTAAGATTAGGATACTGTTTTCCATTATGAACTTTACCGTCAAACAAGGCGTAATCAACTTCTGCCTTACCATCCTTGGTCAATCTTTTCAGTGATACATCAGAAATCTTTCCGTTCTTAACCGTAACCATAGCTTCTTCCTGTCCATTTTCCCATGCATCACCTTTTGCAGAATAGGTTCCATCTTTATAGCTTCCTGCCTGAGCTGACTTTGAGGGAGTAGCTGTTGACGCTGATGGAGATGTTTTAGAAGGTGATGGAGATGTTTTTGCAGGTGATGTCGGCGCAGTCATAGTAGGTGATGTTGTGGTCGGCGTCTTTAAAGTCGGTGACGGTGAAGTTGTTGAAGGTCCCGGTGTAGTGGCCTTATTACATGCTGCCATACTTAAAACTAAACCTAATGTTATAACTAATGCAAAAATCTTTTTCATAAAAAGTTTCCTCCTATATATTGTTTTAATTTATATATAATCCTTTTGTAAAGGATCATAAGGCTTTATTCAAAATAATCTTACTAATCGCTTTTTACCAATTTTACAATCATATTGGCAAGTGTCTTTTTTTCTTCATCATCTCCTACTTTCCACAGTTCTTTCAAAACCCGTTGATGAACATTGTCCGGGTCAACAACTGCATTAAGTACGTTCCCGACCCTATATGCAATACTGTCAACTGCCCGTTCCGACATGCCTGCTGCCTCTGCTGTATTCACTACCTTTCCCAGGCTGGATTTCCATTTCTCCCATTCAGAAGTATCTGAATCAGAATGCATTCTTTCACCTCCAAGATATTGTTGATATTATTATTAGTCAAATCAACAAATATATACAATTTTTCCATGGAAAATTTTTTTCTTATTTTCTCCATAAAAAAGATGTAACCCTTAGCCATAATTGCTCAGGGTTACATCTTCAGATTTAAATATAATTATTGAGTTTTTTATTAATCTATTTCATGCTTATAACCATTGTCTGAACCCTTCCCCCATTGTTGAGAGGCCTGTCACAGTAAAGCTTCACAGACGTATAGGATGCATTTGTCCCAGTGACAACGTCAGCTACTTTTTTTACAGAAATATTGCCGGCATAATCTACTAAATAAACTGTCATTTCGGGACTGAACATATAAACCCAGTTATTAATCATAATACGCTTGCTGTCCACAGCCTGAACGAACCAGCCCAGAGCATCAGGGTCTTTAATTTGTGCAAATGAATTTATACTGGTATTATACATTTTCATTTTAAAAACTGCTCCAACAGTTGCTCCCGGTATTTCAGCCTGAGTTGTATATGTGTACTTATTTGAACCTGATAATAAAGTGTAGGTGTATGAATTTACCCTTCCGTCAGGAACCTGTATTTTCTGAACTACACAGTTTTTATACTGTTCATCAAAGACATCGTTTATAAGCATTATATTTACATCCGAAAAATCACCTGTAGTTCCTATATACTGTACCTTTCCGGCTCTGAGTATACCGTTTGGAATATCATTTAAATTTACCAGTCTCACTGTAGAATCAGTGTAATTAAATATTTTTATGTTATCTGCAGCATAGCCCTGATTAATCTTCTTTTCGTATTTATCTATCGTAACATCGGTTGGAGTCATATAAGTAAGGTTCATCAGGGTTATGGTATCTTCCGTAACAGCCGAATATTTTATCAACTTCCATTTGTATTGTCCGGGGTCCTCTTTTACCTTGTAAGTCTTTGTTGTTCCGTCTACTAGCATTAAATCCACAGTATAATAAATCTTTCCGTAGTCCGCCGCATCTTTTGATACCACTGTTGAGGTGTTTTCAACAAATGCGTAATCCTTATTATCTGAATTGTCGGTATAATATGCTTCAACTACTTTACCGTCATATCCCAGTACTGCGGATATAGTATCGCCTACCTTAAAGGCCCCTTTTGAAGAATTGAAACTGCTTAGGTTTGCATAATCTCCAAGCTGATATTCTATATTATTTATTTTTATGGATTTGGGTGCATATTTGCTTGGCAGTATGCTTGTAATCTGTCCGTCAACTTTGTTATCTAAAACAAGGTAATAAATAAGTACATTTAGCTTGTTATATACGGGATAGACAACATCCTTGTCCTTTATATCGTTTAAAGTTATGGATTCTCCGATAGTACTTGTTGCAGGAGTAACTGAATTGTTTACAGTATTTCGTAATACAGGTAAACTTGTATTAAAAGTTATACTTCCCAGTTTCTTTGAGCTTGGCTTAAAATTAAATGCAACCTCCGGTTTTCCATATGTAAGGTTACTCTGATCATCAGCAAGTCCTACGGTGTCTTTAAGGGTTTTATCGCTGTCTCCGGGGTTTACTTTCTTTATGTAAGTATTCATCATTCTGTCAATAACTACTATTGCGGTAGTTACCGGAACTGAATCCCCGCTTTTCAGAGTAAATCCTTTGGTAATACCAAGGTTTTCTGCTTTCTCTATATATCCCCCGGGCCACCCTCCTACAATGTCGCTGTCCGTGTATCCCAAAGCCCTGATAACCGCAGTACATAATTGGGCCAATGTCAGTGCATTATTGGGTCTGAAGCTTCCATCAGCCAATGCAGACATATAGCCCTTTTTAATTGATGCATTTATATATCCGCAGTAAGCCGATTTAGTTGATACATCGGCAAATGTTGATGAGCCGGCCAATGATTTAGCCATATCATTGTTGCCTGTGGCATTTACAATTATTTTTGAGAATATTGCTCTTGATATATTCCCCGTTGTCTTGAAATCCGAATCAGTGACCACTCCCAATGATTTAAGTTCATTGAAAGAATCCTTCCAGACAGTCTGGGAAGGTGTGTTTGCTGCAAATGCAATTGTTGATAAAGTTATAATAAAAGCCAGTGTTAATGCTAGTATCTTTTTGAACATTTTTTAACCTCCTGTTAAGTTTTTTCCTATTCAAATCTAAGGGCTTCTATGGGGTTAAGTCTGGCAGCTTTGTACGCGGGAAACATTCCGAATATAACACCGACTCCCAGTGATATACCAAAAGAAAGCATCATCCAGAAGGGTGAATATACCGGGGTGGTTATATTGAACCCTCCGATTATAAACCGTATACAGAATAACCCGATTAAAATCCCCAAGGCTCCGCCAATACCTGTTATCATAACTGCCTCTATCAAAAACTGTATCATGATATTTTTACGTTTGGCCCCTATTGCTTTTCTAATACCTATCTCTCTGGTTCTTTCTGTAACCGAAACCAACATTATGTTCATGATTCCGATTCCACCAACTATAAGAGAAATAGCTGCTATACCTCCAAGTACGACCATAAGTGTATCTGTAATTGAATTCAGAGTGGACAGCATCTGTGCCTGATTGGTTACTGTAAATGCATCTGTACTGCCGTAAATTCCTGTCAGGTATACATTAAGCTTCGCCATGGCGGTATCCACAGTGTCAGCATCGGCAGCCTGTACCGTAAAGTTTGATATTCTGCTGTTTTTGCTTAATCTTTGTGCAACTGTAACCGGAATGATTACCTGATCGTCACTTGAAGAATCCTGTCCCCCGTCAATCTGCTGAAGTATACCTACTACTTTGAACACCTGACCGTTTATTTTCAGTGTCTGACCTACAGGATTCTGTCCCTCAAACAGGTCATTGGCAACAGCCGTTCCTATTACTGCCGTTTTCAGCTTATAATCATTGTCAAAAGATAAAATAAAACGTCCCGACTGTACGTGTCTGCTCCTTATATATTCATACTCTTCACTGGTTCCAATCACCGTTGAATTTCTGCTTTTTGTCCCTGCCTTCAGGGTCATACTGCCGTTTACAACCGGAGCTATCATACTGATATCATTGGAATTTCCATCTGCAAAAGTTTTAAGCTCGTCATAGGTTATATTTCTGTTGCTGTTTCTTCCGGTAATATTTATTGATATTAGGTTGCTGCCCAGTCCCTCAATTGAATCCGTTATGCTTTTTGTACTTCCCTGGGCAAATGCTACAGCGGTTATAACGGAGCCGACACCTATTATTACTCCCAGCATTGTAAGAAATGATCTGACCTTATTGCCGGATATACTTTTCAAGGCCATTTTATAGGCTTGAAAGAAGCCCATCTACACCGCCTCCTTATCCTCGGTAATCATGCCATCCTGAATTTTTATAATTCTTTGAGCCTGAGCAGCTATATTATTATCGTGGGTTATCAGCACAATTGTATTTCCCTTTTTGTGAAGTTCATGTAAGGTTTTCATAATTTCCGTACCTGATTTGGTATCAAGGTTTCCGGTAGGTTCGTCCGCCAGAATCAGGGGTGGATCGCTGACAAGTGCACGTGCTATTGCAACCCTTTGCTGCTGACCTCCTGACAATTCATTTGGTGTGTGGTAAATTCTATCTCCCAATCCCACCATCTCTAATGCCTCTACGCTTCTTCTATGTCTTTCCTTGTGACCTATACCCTGATAGATTAATGGAAGTTCCACATTTTCAATCGCCGTAAGTTTTTTTAGAAGGTTGAAGCCCTGAAAAATAAAGCCTATTTTCTTGTTCCTTATTTCAGCAAGCTGACTGTCGTTCAGCTTGCTGACCTCATGCCCGTCTAAAACATAATTTCCAGTTGTAGGCACATCCAGACAGCCCAGCATATTCATCAATGTAGACTTGCCTGACCCGGACGGGCCTACAATTGCAACAAATTCGTGTTTAAAAATGTGCAGTGAAACATTGTTGAGTGCATATATGGAATTTTCTCCCATCTCATATATTTTACACATATTGGATATTTGTATCATTACTTTTTAGCCCTCCAATGCCTGCAGCAGCAGGCCGGTTTTTGTCTAGTTTCCTCCTATCGGTTGTCTACTGCCGGAATTACCTCCCGAATTATTTACTCCGGGATTATTACCTGGTGCATTGCCGCCGGAATTATTTGTTCCTGAGCTACCGCTGCCTGAAGTTTTGTTTGTACTTCTGTTACTACTTCCACCTCCGGAGCTTCCTCCCATAGGTCGGTTCATTCCGCCCATACCTCCGAAACCTCCAAAACCAAAACCTCCCTGAGTACTGGTATTTCCGGTTACAGTGTTTGTAACTAACGGAGGAAGCACAACTATTTCTCCTTCTTCAAGTCCGCTTTTTATTTCAACAAATTCATCATTATTCAATCCCACTTCTATTTGCTTCATGACAGTATCCTTGTAATACTCCTGATTCTGCATAAATCCTGCAGACATTCTGGTTCTTCCCGTGCCGCCCGCACCATTTTTATTACTGCTACGGTCAAATTCTCCTGTACCGCTCCGATTACCCTCCGTGCCCCTGCTTTCCGAATCGGACTGCCCTTCTTCACCGTCTGACATTACTCTCACAAAGGACCTGTCTCCCATTTTAGTTACCGCTTCAAGGGGAATCCTAAGTGCATTTTCCGACTTATTCAATATAATACTTGCATTAGCATTCATTCCGGCAAGAAGATTCTTGGTTTCATTTACTTTTATAGTAACATCGTAGGTAGCTACTCCATTTGATGAAGTGCCTTCCATTGCCCTGCCTATGACTTCCCCGCTAAGAGGTTGTTCTGATGTTTCCGGCAGCGCGTCTACTGTGACAGTTGCCTTCTGGCCAACTTTTATTTTCGATATATCAAGTTCGTCTATTGAAATAACGAACTGCATTTGATTAAAGTCACGTATACTAATTAGGGTATCGCCTGATTTTACACTGTCTCCCGTTTTATATGCCAGAACCGTAACGGTACCGTCTATTGACGAGATGATTTTATAGTCCTCCAGCTGCTTTTGTGCGGCATCCAGCTGATTTTGGAGATCCTGCAACTTGAGACTGTCAGTTTTGGAAGTCAATTGCAATTGGTCATTTTCAATTCTCACCAGTAAGTCACCTTTTTTTACAAACTGGTTTTCCTTAACATTTACTGCCGCCAAAGTTCCTTGTGCCTGTGCTTTCACCGTTTCCCTGCTTGCGTAGGAAAATCTGCTTTCTTCTTTTGAGCTTACCTCTGTACCGTTAGTGAGCTTGAAATCAACACTGCTGGCCATTGATTCATCTGTTAAAGTTCCCGGATTATTTACTGTAACTATCACATCTCTTACCATTCCCCCTGTGGATGCTGTATGAGTGTTGTCACCGATTTCAGTAATTACACCGCTTATGGTATCTGTGAATTGCTGCAGATTAACCTTGACCGACTGTCCTATTTTTACATATGGAATGTTTGCTGTACTTAAGGGAACGGATAATTTAAGCTTTGAAGTATCTGTGATTGTAAAAAGACTCATTCCATTATTTACATTGTCTCCCTTTACTGCTGAAACTCCGGTTACCTTACCGCTAAATGGTGCAGTAACCGCCATATTTGAATAGTTTTTTGATGTATTGCTTTCGCTCAACTGTTGCTGTTCAATAGAATTCTGGATTTTCTGAATCTGAAGCTTTGCGTCCGTATCATCCATTTCATAAAGCAGATCACCTTTTTTTACGGTATCCCCTACTTTTTTATATGACTTGATTATTTTGCCCTGAACATTTGACATAACATCTGATGTACTGGCAGACTCAATTGTTCCTGACCCTGAAAGACTTACCTCGATATTACCTCTGGTTACTTGTGTAGTCCTTTTTGCCGATGCTGTTGTACTCTTTGATTCTCTTTGTCTTACTACAAGGAATATACCCACTGCTACAGCCAAAACAACCACCAGTGATATCACAAGTGTTATAATTTTCTTACGACTCCACTTTTTAGTACCTTTCCCCATTAAATCCACCTCTTCAAAATAAGTAAAATACATAACTCTTTTATTAAAATACTATTAAATTTTTATGTTTTCCCTGTGTTTGAATTGTGAACAAACTGTAAATGGTTCAAATTGCTAGAAATATATAAAAAAAGACAGTCTGCTTATTAAAGCAAACTGCCTGTTTTCTATAATTTATTTAACTATGTCTGTAGTCAATAATTCTCTTACTCTTTTTTTCGCTTCTGGGAAGGCTGCCAATGCGACTGGCCTCGGCTATAATATGTATTCCGATTCTTTTTTTGAATAAGTCAACGATGTTGGATTCAATTTCCTCACGTTCGGTATCACCATCGGAATTATATTCAACCTTTAGAGTCATAACATCCTTTCCGTTCAAATGGTCAATAATAATCTGGTACTCACTGCTTGCTCCGTCAACATCCTTTAGTATCTCATCAATCTGGCCGGGATAGATGTTTACTCCTTTTACCTTAACCATATCATCAGTACGACCGATAATCCTGTCAATACGTGGATATTCCAGACCGCACTCACATTTACCCGGAATAATTCTGGTCAAGTCTCTTGTTCTGTATCTCAACAGCGGTGCTCCCTCTTTTCGAAGAGTGGTTATTACCAGCTCACCAACCTCTCCCACCGGGAGAACCTCCTCAGTTACAGGGTCAATTATTTCAAAGTAAAGGTAATCATCGTAATAATGCATCCCGTCGTGGCAAGGACAGTCAATAGCTATACCCGGACCATAAATCTCTGTAAGGCCGTAAATATCATATATATCAATGTTAAGCTCATTTTTTATACGCTGTCTCATTTTTTCTCCCCAGCGTTCTGAACCAATAATACCTTTCCTTAAATGAATATCAGAGCCTATTTCTCTTTTTTCAACCTCTTCCGCCAGTACAAGTGCATACGATGATGTTCCTATAATAACTGTAGATTTTAAATCCACCATCATCTGGAGCTGTTTGTCAGTATTGCCTGGGCCCATGGGAACAGCCATTGCGCCAAGTCTTTCAACGCCTGCCTGAAAACCTATACCCGCTGTCCACAGTCCATAGCCCGGTGTAATCTGAACCCTGTCAACGGGTGTAACTCCTGCTATACTAAAGCTTCTTGACATCATTTCTGCCCAATCTGAGACATCCTGCGCAGTGTAAGGTATGATTATCGGCTTACCTGTGGTTCCGGATGACGAATGTATTCTGATAATCTGTTCATCGGGTACCGACTGTAATCCAAGGGGATAGGCATCTCTAAGTTCTTCCTTTACAGTAAAAGGAAGATTTTTTATTTGTTCAAGGGACTTTATATCATCAATGTTTACACCGTTTTTTTGAAATTTATCCTTGTAAAAGGGACTGTTTTGGCTTATGTTTACCAGTATTTTTTTCAAAAGTTCAAACTGGTCTATTCTCATCTTAACTCATCTCTTCTCTTTATTTTTTCTTTATTATACAGATTTTTGCATTTATTGTCTATGGATTTTGATAAAATCAGAGACCTCCGAAATGCTCCTTCCTTAAGCGGCTGTAGTAATCCACCACATTCCTTTCATAGTCGTCTTCCATCAGGTTTGAAGTCAGGAGAAAATCAGCAGTTGACTGATTCATAGCAACCGGAATATCATACAAAACGGCTATTCTGAGCAGTGCCTTTACATCAGGATCATGTGGCTGTGAAGTAAGTGGATCCCAGAAGAATATCATAAAGTCCACTTCACCATTGGCAATGCATGCGCCTATCTGCTGGTCGCCTCCAAGAGGCCCGCTTTTAAACTTCTTAACCGGCAATCCTGTGTTTTCGGTAATCATTTTTGCTGTTGTTCCCGTTCCGCATAAAAAATGCCTGCAAAGTATGTCTGACTTGATTTTTGCCCAGCTAATCAAGTCTTCTTTTCTGTTATCATGTGCTATTAACGCTATGTGTTTCTGCTTGCCAAGTTTATTTGTGCTCATGGTTTTTCCCCCTGTAATTGTACGTTTAATTGTGTGATTTATGTTATGTGGTTTTCAGGCTTTTTGTATTAACTCAACAGTTGCTGCATATCCCATTTCAAAGGCCTTCTGGTTCAGCTCTCTGAATTTTCGGGGAACATTCTCAATAATGGCATCAAGGATTATTTCTCTTGTAAAGGGCATTTTACCTACAGCTGTGGCAGCTCCCAGCAAAACTACATTTACAGCTTTTACATTACCTGCCTTTTCCGCCAAAGAATACCCGTCTACAAAATAGACATCATGTGAATTGTCTTTTATATATTTGATTATTTCTTCATTATCATAGTGAGAGTTTCCAAGAGACGCCGACACAGGCTTTATTACCTGTGTATTTACTATACAACATCCTTTTTTTGAAAGTCTCGGAATACTTCGTGCGGCTTCTGCAAGCTCGAATGCTATAATCATATCGGCTCCCCCCAATGGGATTACAGAGCCGGATTTTTCGCTGTCTATACGTACATGACTGACAACACATCCGCCTCTTTGAGACATTCCTATAGTTTCAGCAGTTCTTGCAAAACAGCCCTGATTTATAGCTGCCGCGGCTATAAGCCTTGAAGCAAGCACTGTTCCCTGTCCTCCGACACCGGATATCAATATATCAAATTTACTCATTTTCTTCACCTCCTATGGCATTAAACGGACATACATTTGTACATAGCCCGCAGCCGTAGCAAAGGGACGGTTCTATACTGACTTTGCCGTCAATAAACGATATGGCAGGACAGCCAATGTCAGTAATACATTTTTTGCAATTTTTACAGTTCTTTTTAACGGTGTATTTTACAGGCGGCTTGAAAAGAGCAATACAAGGAGCTTCAAAGATTACTACTGAAGGGCCTTTGTATTCTGCCGCTTTTTTGATTATTTCTACAGCACTGCTAAAATCAAGTGGATCTCCCTTAACAATGTGTCCGACACCGCAGGCCTTCACCATTCCGTAGATATCTATTTTTTCAGATATGTTGTTCATCATTGTTTTTCCTGTTCCGGGGTGCGGCTGATGGCCTGTCATAGCGGTAGTACTGTTATCCAATATGACCACTGTAATATCGGTATTATTATAAACTGCATTTATAATGCCCGGTATTCCTGTGTGGAAAAATGTGGAATCACCAATAAATGCTATGTGCTTTGCTTCCGGCTGAGCTCTTTTAATTCCTTGTGCCACAGTAATTCCAGCACCCATGCAAAGGCAGGTATCTACCATATCCAACGGCTTTGCATTTCCAAGAGTATAACAACCTATATCACCTGTAAATACTGCCTTTTGGCCTTTCATCGCCATTTTGACAGCATAGAAGGAAGCTCTGTGGGGACATCCTGCACAAAGTACTGGCTGCCGTACAGGAAGTTCAGGAGTTGTCGTATTTTCAATTTTTTCTGTTTCAATATTGAGATATTTTGCAAGTGCCTCGCAGACCAATTCAAAGGTATACTCTCCTGCAAACGGCAGATGCCCGGTCTTTTTACCAAGTATCCTTGTATCCAGCTGTTTTGATGCACAAAGCATGGTTATTTCCTCTTCAACAACTGGGTCAAGCTCTTCGAACACAAGAACTTCATCAAGACCATTAAGGAAAACTTCTGCCATTTCTTTTGGCAAGGGGTAAGGAGTTCCCACTTTAAACAGCTTTACATTGGCATTTAATTTTTCCAGGGCCTCGACCACATATGAATATGCAACTCCCGACGCAGCAACACCAAGTTTTACATCTTTTCCTTCGACCTTGTTAAAACTTATGCCTGAAAAAATGTCACTGAGCTTATGTTGAAGTAATTCGATATGAATATGCTTCTTGTAAGCAAGGCTTGGAAATATAACCCACCTCGGGTCTTTCACGAACCCTTCAACCTTGTGGTAAAGTCTTTTTTCATCTATATCTATAGTTGCACAGGAATGACATACCCTTGTAGTAGGTCTCAAAAATACAGGAAGCTCCACCATTTCTGACAATTCAAAAGCATATTGTATCATTTCATATGCTTCTTCAGGCGATGATGGGTCAAGTACAGGAAGATTTGAATATCTTGCAAAATGCCTTGTATCCTGCTCAGTCTGGGATGAAAAAGGCCCCGGGTCATCAGCAACCAGTACTACCATACCGCCCTTTACTCCAATATATGCCAGACTCATAAGCGGGTCAGATGCAACATTCAATCCCACCTGCTTCATGGTTACCATGGTTCTGGCACCGGAATATGCCGCTCCTGCAGCCACTTCCATGGCAGATTTTTCATTTACAGACCATTCAACATATATATCACCGGGATTATTACGGGCTACTGTTTCAAGTACCTCTGTAGAAGGGGTTCCGGGGTACCCTGTTACAATATTTACCCCTGCTCTTATAGCACCAAGGGCTATGGCCTCGTTACCCATAAGTAGTTTCTTAGACATTTTACCTCCCCTGAGCCAAAACGGCTCAAAAACTAATTTGTTAGAAAAATTATATCATATATCCTGCGGAATTCGCAAAATTTCGTCAAATATCCGCTTAAAATCAAATATTCCTAATTAATTTAAAATTTCCTTTAAAAGTTAATATTTTTATATAATGGGTACATACAGTAATATTAGTATTCATTTATACCGATAATACATAAAGGGAGGGTATTCTTATGAAGATGATAGTTGCAATTGTAAGGCCGGAGGCCTTTGAAGATGTAAAGCAGGCACTGTTTAATGCAAAGGTAGCAAAAATGACAGTAAGCCATGTAAAAGGCTGCGGGCAACAGATGGGATACACCGAAAGCTACCGCGGAACAGTTACGGAAGTAAATCTTTTGAACAAAATCAGATTTGAAATCTGCGTAAATGACGACTATGTTAAACCTACCGTAGATGCCATAATGGAAACTGCTAGAAGCGGAAACATCGGGGACGGTAAAATTTTTGTACTTCCCATCGAAGAATGTTATCGTATCAGGACAGGAGAAGAAGGCTCCGATGCTATCGGATAGGATAGTACCGCGAAAGTATCATATTTAATTTATGGGACAGGTGCCTGTTTAAGCATCTGTCCCATAAGTCGTATTTTATTTTTATTGGAGAATAACCTTACATTCTTTGATGAAAACCATGAGGAAATTTTAAAAAGTTAGTTACGAAAGATTACGAGGTAGCTACGATGGTGTTTTGAAAAACCTTTTATTAAGTTACTGGAGGACATTCATGAATAGAATAAAGATTGGAAGATACAGACACTTCAAAGGGAATGAATACAGAGTGCTTTATACAGCCAGGCATAGTGAAACGTTGGAGGAAATGGTTGTTTACCAGGCTCTTTACGGGGATTTAGGAATATGGGTCAGACCTGCTGCAATGTGGAACGAAATAATTGAAAGGGATGGTTTCACTTTCAGAAGGTTTGAGTATATTGGAGAATAAAACACAAATCCATCAAGGTTATATATAACGAAAAAAATCCGACCTTGACAAATTTGTGTTTTTTATTTCATCATTAATTATGACAGTTCAAAGGCCCCTGTGTATAATTGGTAATATTTTCCCTTTTGCTCAATCAAATCGTTATGACTTCCCCTTTCAATAATCTGACCTTGTTCTAATACCATAATCACATCAGAATTTTTAACAGTAGAAAGTCTATGTGCAATTACAAATACTGTTCTTCCTCTCATAAGCCTGTCCATTCCCTCTTGAACAATAGCCTCCGTCCTTGTATCAATACTGGAAGTTGCTTCATCAAGAATCAAAACCGGCGGGTCCGCAATAGCAGCTCTTGCAATCGTCAGCAGCTGCCTTTGGCCTTGAGACAGGTTACCTCCGTCTCCGGTAATGATTGTTCCATATCCATTAGGTAAATGCTTTATAAACTGATGAGCATTTGCAAGCTTTGCTGCCGCAATAACCTCTTCGTCCGTTGCATTTAATTTTCCATATCTTATGTTGTCTGCAACTGTTCCCGTAAAAAGGTGAGCATCCTGAAGAACTATTCCTAACGAACTTCTTAAATCGTTCTTTTTGATTTTGTTAATATTAATACCGTCATATCGTATTTTACCGTCTTGAATGTCGTAGAATCTGTTAATCAAATTTGTAATAGTTGTTTTTCCCGCTCCGGTAGCACCTACAAAAGCTACCTTTTGTCCCGGCTTTGCATAAAGACTTATGTTGTGCAGTATAATTTTATCTTCTCTATAACCAAAATCCACGTCATCAAAGACTACTTCACCCAAAAGCTTTGTATAGGTAACAGTACCATCACTATGAGGATGTCTCCAAGCCCATATCCCGGTACGTTCTACTGATTCTGACAGTTCTCCGTGTTCATTTTCATTTACATTAACCAAAGACACATACCCCTGATCTACCTCCGGTTTTTCATCAAGAAGCTTAAAGATACGGTCAGCCCCGGCTAACGCCATTACAATAAAATTAAACTGCTGAGAAGCCTGGCCTGTAGTCTGACTAAAGCTTCTGGTTAATTGAAGAAAGGATGCCAGCGCTCCCACGGTAAAACCACCGAAGCCCGAAATTACCAATATTGCACCAACAATGGAAATCAGTACGTAAGTTATGTTTCCGATATTTCCAAGTATAGGCATTAAAATATTTGCAAATTTATTAGCATTATTTGCACTATCACAAAGTCTTTCATTCAATTTATCAAAATTAAGTTTTGCTTCTTCCTCATGACAAAATACCTTTACAACCTTTTGACCTTCCATCATTTCTTCAACATAGCCATTAAGTTTACCTATGTCCCTTTGTTGAAGTCCGAAAAACATACCGCTCTTTCCGCCGATTACCTTGATTACGTAAAACATAACACTTATGGCTATCATTTGTACAATCGTCAGTGGTATACTTAAAAAAATCATTGAAAAGAATACACTTACAATCGTGATAACTGAAGCCAACAGCTGTGGTATACTTTGGCTTATCATCTGCCTTAATGAATCAGTATCGTTTGTATATAAACTCATAAGCTCCCCATGAGAATGAGTATCAAAGTGACTTATAGGCAGGGTTTCCATATGGGCAAACATATCATCTCTTATCTTTTTTAAAGAGCCTTGAGATATTACAATCATAATTCGATTAAATACGTAATTAGTCAAAACTCCTACAAGATAAATTGAGGCGATGGTTAATATAGCTTTTAACAGCGGCCCGAAATCAGCCCCGGTTTTATTTAACAGTGGGGTTATATAATCATCAATAAGATTTCTCAAAAATAATGTACCTGCAACATTAGAAAGTGAGCTGATAAATATACATATTACAACAATGACAAATAAAAACTTATATTCCTTTAATACATAAGATAGTAATCTTTTTAAAACTTTTATCGGATTCTCAATGCCCCTTCCTTTTGGATTACCTTTCCCCATCACTATCAGCCCCCTTCACTTGAGATTCGTAAACTTCAGTATATATATCATTTGAATTTAAAAGTTCCTCATGTGTTCCAATTCCATCTATCTTACCGTCATTGAGTACAATGATTTTATCTGCCTCCTGAACTGAAGATATACGCTGTGCAATTATGAGTTTAGTCGTATCAGGAATACTTTCTTTGAATGCTTTTCTTATAAGAGCATCGGTTTTAGTGTCCACAGCACTTGTGGAATCATCTAAAATCAAGATTTTAGGCTTTTTCAGCAAAGCTCTTGCAATACAAAGTCTTTGCTTTTGTCCCCCGGATACATTTGTTCCGCCCTGTTCAATATATGTATCATATTTTTCAGGGAAGTTTTGTATAAATTCATCAGCATGAGCCTGCTTGCAGGCTGCAATTAATTCTTCATCAGTTGCTTGTTTATTTCCCCATCTTAAATTTTCTTTTATTGTCCCGGAAAACAACACGTTTTTCTGCAACACCATAGAGACTTCATTCCTAAGAGTTTCTATATCATAATCTCTTACATCAATACCACCGACTTTTATTGAGCCTTGTGTTACGTCATATAATCTTGGAATAAGCTGAACAAGAGTTGATTTACCGCTTCCTGTTCCTCCTATAATTCCTACAGTCTCTCCTGTCTTTATTTCTATATTGATGTTTTCAAGTATTAGGTTGTCCATCTTCTTACTATAACTGAAGTCAACATCACTAAAACTTATAGAACCGTCCCTTACTTCATAGATTGGTTTATCGCAGTTGGATAAATCACTCTTTTCATCAAGTACCTCTACAATTCTATCCGCAGAAGACTTTGCTATAATTGTCATTAGAAGCACCATAGATAACATCATAAGACTCATCAAAATGTTTGTTGTATATGTGAAGAAGCTCATAAGCTCTCCCGTAGACATAGAACCCGCCACAATCAGCTTTGCTCCAAGCCAAGACAAAAGTAATATGCTTGCGTTCATTGTAAACTGCATTATAGGAGAGTTAAATATAATAATCTTCTCAGCTTTTATAAAGTTATCATATATGCTTTTAGAGGCTTTATAAAATTTATTTGTTTCATACCCTTCTCTTACGTACGCCTTTACAGCACGAATTCCAGTCAGGTTTTCCTGTACGCTGGCATTTAAATCATCATACTTTTTAAACACATTTTTAAAATGAGGATGTGCACTTGTCATAACAAAATATAATGCCAATCCGAGAAAAATTATTGCTCCAACAAATATTAAAGCAAGCCTTGCATTAAGATAAAAGCTCATTACCAGAGCTGAAATCAGCATTAGCGGAGGCCTTGCAAACATTCTTAACGCCATTTGATAAGCATTTTGTACATTTGTAACATCTGTAGTCAATCTGGTTACCAACCCGGCTGTTGAAAATTTATCTATACTTGAAAAAGAATAGCTTTGTATTTTATCATACATTCCCTTTCTCAGGTTTCTTGCAAAACCTGAGGATGCCCTTGCAGCATATTTACCTGCTAAAACACCAAAGGTTAAAGAAAATATAGATACTATTACCATTACTGCTCCGATAGTAAGTACATAGTTCATATTTCCTTTTTCTACCCCATTATCAATAATCCATCCCATCAATAATGGAATAGCTATTTCCATGGCCACTTCCAATGCTATATATACCGGTGTGACGATAGAATCTCTTTTAAATTCCTTTACATAACTTAATAGTTTTTTAATCATGTTTCTCATCCCTTTTTATTAACTGGCATTAATCCGCTATTTTATCAGATAATCTATTGATTAAACTGACCAATATTTCCTTTTCCTCACTATTCAATTCTACTTCTAATGACTTTTCAAATTTGAGTATGGAGTCATATATTTTACTTTGAATTTCTATTCCATTCTGAGTAAGTATTATCTTTTTAAGCCTTGCATCCTCAGAAACACTTATTCTCTTAATGTATCCTTTTTTCTCCATTAATTGAAGCACACTGGTTACAGAGGAACGTCTTATATCGAACTCCTCTTCTATATCCTTTTGAAATATATCCCTTATAGCAGACTCATTATAAACAAAACCAAGAATTCTACTTTGAATACTTGTTAATCCATACTGTCTGACTTCCCGTCCTATTCTCCTATGAATTCTTTTATAAAAAATACTGACTAATTTACCGATATGGACATCATTGTTCATATCAATCCTCCCTCTAATATATAATTGTTAGGTTTCTAACTAATTGTAAATTACGTTATTATGTTTGTCAATATTGTGAGGTAAAATGGCAAAAGGAGTGTCGCAAAACTACTGTTAAAGTAGCTAGCGATACTCCTTCTTTAATTCTTATCATTTACTATTTATTCATTAAGTTTTATCTGCTATCCATAAAATCTATACAGTAAACTTTCCAACAATTTCTTTTAGCTTTTGAGTACTTCTACTGCTGGTTTCCATTTCATTCTTAACCTTACTTACCATTTCAACTATCTCTATATTCTGCTCCGCTATGCTTTGTGTTCCAGCTGCTCCCTCATTTACGGTTTTTGTTACATCATTAATAGCACGGATTATTCCTTCTACTGAAGCAGTTAGCGTTTGTGATGTTACGCTAAAATCAGAAACAAGTTCATAAACAAACGCTGCATCGTTATTATAGGATTCGCCTGTTTTCACCATATTCGAATAATCAGGCTTAACTGTTGTATCCAGAAAACCTAAAACTGTTCTGGAGCCATCGGCAAGGTCTGCAACTGCAGAAACAACTTCGTTTGTAACCCTCTTTATTTCGTTAACTGCTGTTTTTGATTCCTCAGCCAGTTTTCTGATTTCGTCTGCAACAACAGCAAATCCCTTTCCGGCTTCTCCGGCTCTTGCTGCTTCTATTGCCGCATTAAGTGCAAGAAGATTGGTCTGGTCGGATATCTGTAATATTGTTCCAGAAAGGACAGTAATTTGCTGAACTGCTTTTGAATTTACTAATGCAGTTTTTAATTTTTTTGTTGTTTCTTCATAAATGTCATTTGATGTTTTCTCAGATAATATTGAACTGTCTCTTAATGTAATCGCACGTTTGCCAATCTCTTCTGCCTCCAATGAACCCTTTTCAGCCTTTTCATTCATAGCCTCGATTGCGGATTCAATTTCCTGTGACGATGCATTTACCTGTTCCGTTGCCGCAGCTGTCTCCTCCATACCGGCTGAAATCTCTTCGGTAGTAGATGAAACATTTTCAACAAACGCATTTAAATCCTCCATTTTCTGTCCTACTAGGGCTATGGAGTTTTCAACAACTGTTGATTCTTTAATTATGCCACTTACAATATTTCTCAGATTAGCAAGAAATTCATTAACTGAATCTGCAAGCTGTCCCACTTCATCCTTACCCTTAATATCTATTTCCTTAGTAAGGTCTCCACCTGCTTGAGCTAGTAATTTGAGTTCTTTCTTTAGTTTGATAATTGGACGAATTATTCCTCTTCCTATTACAATGGAGAGAACTATTCCAAATAATAGAGACAGTAATTCAAACATTATCAGCGAACGAATTGATGAATTAAAATCTGTGTCATTTTGTTTGTTCTTTTGCACAGCTTGTGTGGAATTGTATTCAGATAAGCTATTAAGGGCCTTTTGCTCATTTCGTAAAAACTTAATATTATCATTTAGAAGCTTTAAAGCTTCTTTCTGGTTACCCATTCTAAATGACTCAATAACTTTATTCCTTGCTTCCCTGTAAGCACTCTTATTGCTTTCAACTTCAACAAGGATATCCTTCTGGAACTTATCCAGTTTGGTATTTTTATATTTTTCCAGATTCGAATCCACTTCTTTTGAGCCATTTTCTATATCCTGTATATACTTGTTCGAATCAGCTTCAATATCCCGATATAAGATTGCATATAATAATGAGGTTTCATTTTCATTAGTCTGGATGATTGCCTCAGATAGCCAATTTGATGGCAAAAAGTCCTCTTGGTACATGTTCATCATAGTGTCATGTATATTATTAACATAATAATATCCTACTGTACCAATCAAAAGTATAAATGCAATTAAAACAACAGATAGAATTAGAATTTTGTAAGTAATTTTTACATTTTTGAGCATAAATATTATTCCCCCATTTGTGAATTAATAAAAGCTTTTAATTAATCATCTAATTCTAATATTAGTTGTCTAAATTGTCAAATGTTGTTGAAAAATAGAATAGTTAAAAACTACATTATTTCACTTGTCTACCTAAAAGGAAGCATATTAAAATTCATTCCCCCCTTTCTCTCCATATAATTGTTATCCGTTGTACCCATTTGGATGTGTAGAATGCCAATTCCATGCTGTTTCAACGATTTTATTCAAATCATTATACTTGGGTTTCCAACCTAGAATATTTATTGCTTTTTCTGCTGAAGCAACCAGTATGTCAGGGTCTCCGGGTCTTCTTGGTGCATCGGCAGCTTTTATGGTCTTTCCTGTTACTGCTCTGGCTACCTCTACTACCTCTCTGTTTGAGAAACCAGTTCCGTTTCCAAGATTGAAGGTGTTACTTTCTGCACCATTTCTCAGATTTTCAAGTGCAAGCACATGTGCTTGTGAAAGGTCTGAAACATGAATATAGTCTCTTACACAAGTTCCGTCCTTTGTGTTGTAGTCATTTCCGAATATCTTTATTTCATCTCTCTTGCCCTGTGCAACCTGCAATATTATTGGTATCAGGTGTGATTCAGGAGAATGAGCCTCTCCGATTTTTCCACTGACATGTGCACCGCAGGCATTAAAATATCTGAGTACTGCATACTTTATTCCGTAAGCATTGTCTGCCCATTTTAATATTTTTTCAACAGTTAACTTTGTTTCTCCATATGGATTGATTGGAGCTGTCTTGTCGCTCTCTTTTATGGGAATTCCCTCCGGTAGGCCATAAGTAGCTGCTGTTGATGAAAATACTATCTTGTTTACTCCGGCTTCCTGCATTGCGGTTAAAAGATTCAATGAGGCAATAACATTGTTATTATAATACTTTAGCGGATTTATAACACTTTCTCCTACCTCAATATATGCCGCAAAGTGTATTACAGCTTCAATGTCATTTTCTTTTAATACTTTTCTTATCTCATCAATATTTCTTAAGTCAGCCTGAATAAATTTACCGCCTAATACGGCCTCCCTATGCCCTTTTTCTAAATTGTCAAGAACAATTACCTCCTCTTTTGCATCCAGAAGCTCTGCAACCGTATGACTTCCTATATAACCTGCTCCACCTGTAACTAAAACTGCCATCCTTGTCCCTCCAAGTCTCTATTTTGTAATGATAAAATTTTATTTTAAATCTTGATTTCTCTGGCACCGTCGCTTATTTCACTGACATAAAACTCTGGAGTTATACCGGTTTTCTCTTTGTAATTATGGCCCACTTGCTGAATAAACAAATCAACCTTATCCTCCGGAACTATGTTTACCGTACATCCACCAAAGCCGGCACCTGTCATTCTTGCACCTATAACTCCTTCAACCTTCATAGCTTCGGCAGTCATTGTGTCAAGTTCCTTTCCTGTGACTTCATACAAATCCCTGATTGAAGCATTTGCCTCTACCAAAAGTCCACCCAACTCTGTCAAGTCATTTTTCTTTAGCGCCTCTGCAGCCCTGAGAACTCTGTCATTTTCGCAGATAACATGAGTAACTCTTTTTCTGATTACCTCATTCTCAATCGTTGACTTATATTGCTCAAATTCAGAAATAGTAATGTCACATAAATTCTTTTTGTTTGGCAAATACTGTTGTAATATTTTTAAGCCTTCTGCACATTCTCTGACTCTCTCATTGTATTTTGATTCACCAAGTGCTCGTTTTTTCTTTGTATTTCCAAGAACTATTTTGTAACCATCAAGCTTTAACGGTAAATATTGATATTTCAATGTTCCGCAATCCAGTAAAATAGCATGATCTTTTTTCCCCATTGCAGATGCAAACTGATCCATTATTCCACAGCTTACCCCACAAAATTCATTTTCAACTTTTTGTCCCAGTACAGCCATTTCTACCATATCTATTGGTTTTGTTATTCCATATGCTTCATTGCCCAGTGTAACTAACGTAACAGCCGTAGCCAACTCTATTGCAGCGGAAGATGAAAGTCCTGAACCAAGCGGAACAGTGTCATGAAAAAGCATATCTACCCCAACCAGCTTGTAGCCTGCATTTTGGAGTATATAAGCTACTCCCGCCTGATAATTTCCCCATTTGAGATTTTTTGCACTCTCCAACTCAACCATTTTCACCTCTACCCTGTCCGGTAGGTCTGTTGCTGCAAGTCTAAGCGTATTATCATTATTTACTCTTGCAACTACGGTAGAATCAAGGTTCAAAGCTGCCGGGAAAACAAATCCGCCGCAATAGTCAATGTGTTCTCCGATGAGATTTACTCTTCCGTGCCCTGAAAATATCCTTAAATCCTCCTCAATCCCCCCGTATATCTGACAAAACTTTTTCTTTAGATCGTCATAATTTTTATGCATTAATCAAAGCTCCTTCAATTTATATTTGTACAGCCAATTGATTTCATGAATTTATCAAATGCCTTTAACCCTTCGTCTGTTTGCTTAAACACCCCTGTGTGCTCCAGACAAGTTTCAAACTTCCTTCCAATTTCCAATCTGATGTGTTCGTCGGCACATTCTTCGGTTAATGTATTTCCGTATTTTGAAAGAAGTTCTTCTATCCAGGCCTTATGCTTATACAGTTCCTGCTCCTTTTCAAAAATATCTACATTATATGATTTGCCACAAAGTATTTGTTTTATATGTTCAATCTCTGATTTAAGCCTCCCAGGCAATATAGCCAACCCCATAACCTCAATCAAGCCAATGTTCTCTTTCTTTATGTGATGAATTTCTTTATGAGGATGAAATATTCCATCAGGATATTCCGCAGTTGTCCTGTTATTTCTGAGCACTAAATCCATCTCGTATTTCCCGTCTTCATTTATTCTACATATAGGAGTTATGGTATTGTGAGTGATTTTTTCATTCTCAGAATATGAATACGCAAGAATTTCAACACTTTCATCGCTATACTCCCTCCACATGTTTAAAACATATTCGCAGAATTCAGTTAACCGGGAAATATCCTCACCGGTGGCGCGGATAACTGACAGAGGCCACTTGACTAAAGCTATATTAATTTTATCGTATTCATTACATTTGTAATTTTTTATAACAGACGCTTTCTGCATTGGAAATATATAGTTTCCGCCCTGAAAGTGATTGTGGCTGAGTATTGAGCCTCCTACTATTGGCAAATCCGCATTTGACCCGCATATGTAATGAGGAAATTGCCTTACAAAATCCAAAAGCCAGCTAAATGTCTTTTTGGAAATAACCATTGGCACATGGTTTTCACTTAATATAATGCAATGCTCATTATAATAGACATATGGCGAATACTGAAAATACCATTGTTCTCCGCATAATGTTACAGGAATTATTCTGTGTGTCTGTCTTGCCGGAAAATTAATTCTGCCGGGATATCCTATATTGTCAATACAAAGCATACATTTGGGGTAATTGCTCTGAGGTTGTAGTTTCTCCATTGCTATTGTTTTTGAATCTTTTTCCGGTTTAGTCAGATTTATTGTTATTTCAATGCTTCCGTATTTCGTGTCGGTTGTCCATTTTATATTTTGGGCTATTTGAGCAGTCCTTATATAATTTGACGCTAAACAAAGTTCATAGAAGTAATCTGTTGCAGCCTTTATGGATTGTGTTTGAACCAGTCCATAAAATTTATTAATAATCTCAGCCTGTCTTGGCATTATCAGACCCATTATTTTAGTATCAAACAGTTCAGAATAAGCATATATTTCCTTATTAATTAAGCCTTTATCCCCTGCATATTCTATAAGTGAACTCAATATCTCAGTCGGATACTCTAAATCCTCCTCAACTACATTACCACTGTACGGCTCTTCTATTTTCAGCAAATTCAAAAGCTGGTTTCGTGCAATTATGGTATCAAGTTTATCTATCATACCGTGCTTTTTCCCAAATAGGAGTAATCTTTCAATCTCATATGCAGGATTAATCATTGTATTCCACCCTTCATAAATTATTAATATCTAAATGAGAATAATTCCAACTAATCAAAAGCAAGGGACTCACTGATTTTAATAGGTAGGTAAAATTCAGCCGAAGCATAAATACATATTTTTGTTCGGGCTTTTCTTATCCTAACGCATTACGCTAACTGGATTTGTAGTTCTTTGGGCAGAAAACCGTTTGAGGCCTTTCGAAACCAAAACACCTAATATCACATGATAAAAAATGAAAAAATGAGAGTATTGTAAATTAAAAACGCCGGTACCCGGCGTTTTTATAGATATTAAAGATTAATCGTTTCTTCTTTTCCTCTGTATATAAACTCAATTGTTTTAGTATTTTCTCCGCTTTTAATCAATTTAATTTTGAAGTTTTCCTGGTATTTAAATTCACCGCAAGCCATTCCAAACGTCAATGTTTTTTTATTATCCTTGTACACCAGATTAATAGATGAATAGTTCCCTTTTTCATAGGAGTAATTGTCTCCATCATCATTATACAAGGTAAACTCTCCATCCTCTCCGCTGTAAATAATGATTTCGGATATCTCCCCCTTTTTCTCGTCTGCATACATAAGCGGTTCAGATGTCGGTACAATGGAACCTGCCTTAACAAACAACGGAATCATATCCAGCGTCGCTCTGTACGTTAGGGTCTGTCCTCCTTCATACAAAGTATTCGTCCAGAAATCATACCACCAAGCACCTTTAGGTAAATATACTTTTTTTGTTTTTTCAGCATTTGACAGAGGCACACTATTTACTTCATAGTACATGGGCTCTGTAACCGGACAAACAAGGAATGCCTTACCGAACATAAAGCTGTCGCTGAGCTCTTTCACATTTTCGTCTTCTGCAAAATCAAACATTAAGCTGCGAAGGATTGTTGAATGATTTTGATTAATTGCTGCTGCCATTGAATATATATAAGGAAGCAACTGGTAGCGTAGTTTTATAAACTTAAGTAATGTTTCATAAAAAATATCTCCCGGTTTGCCGAAATTCCATGGTTCCCTCGGTGTATCAGTGCCATGTGAGCGGAACATAGGTAAAAAAGCACCATATTGAAACCATCTTACATAGAGTTCCTTATATCCCAAATCATCTACACCGTCATTATAATCCCCGTCCCAGAACCATAGCTTATTGGTATTGTCACAGCAATTGCATCCCCTGTTTTCCCATTTGTCCTTTACTGTAAAAAATGCACCGATATCCAATGTCCAATAGGGCATGCCGCTCATTGAAAATTTAATACCTTCAGTAATCTGCTTTCTTAAAACAGACCATTTTGCACTGATATCTCCAGACCATGAAACCGTTCCATATCTTTGACCTGATATATAGGATGAACGCGTAAGATTTATAACACGTTTTCCATTTTTAGTTTTCCGCCAGTTTTCATAAATACCTTTTGAATGTAAAAGGCCATAAGAATTAAGACGCGTCCAATCCATGAACTTTTTGGATTCGTCTACAATCAATTGATAACGCAGTTCTTCCGGTCTTTTTTCCTCTCCATTCCAGTCCGCATCGGAAAAAGGTTCAGCATTATCGCACCACCATGCATCCACTCCTGCCGAAAACCATTCTTCTTCACATTGCTTCCAGTAAATAGCTCTTGCTTCTTCGCTAGAGGCATCATAGGTAGTTGTATTTGGCAATAAAAGTCCTTTTTCCTTAAACTCACGGATGTTGGTCCCACCTTCCGCCATATTGGGCCAAATAGAAACCATAAGTTTTACGTGTTCTTTATGAAGTCTGTCGACTAGTCTTTTAATATCCGGATATCTCTTTTTATCTACACTCTTCTCTCCCCATAAACCTTCTTCCCAGGTAAACCAATCCTGTACAATGCAATCTATAGGGATACCTGAATTTCTAAACCTCAATACTGTATTTAAAAGATCTTCAGAAGAAGAATACCGTTCCTTGGATTGAACATATCCATAAGCCCATCTTGGAAGCATCGGTGCTCTTCCTGTCAGGTTTCTTAACTCTTTAATGATTTCTTCGAAATTTTTTCCTATAATAACATAGTAAGAAAGCTCCGTGGTTGTATCAATTGAGAATGTTACTTCTCCTTGTTTGCTGTCAAAAATTACAGCACTTTCCGTATCAATCAGTATTCCATAATTTCGGGATGATAGTATAAAGGGAATAGATATTTTCATATTTGCTTGAAACAGGTATTCCTTGTTGCCATTATAGTTGTAAATCCCATTTTCATGCTGACCCAAACCATAGATACCCTCTTTTTCCGTTATGGAAAAAACAAGCTTCCCCTCATATGATTTACCTGCAGACTTGTGTCTGGCATTTTCGATATAAGCTACATCACCATTTGCTGTCTGCTTGTACTTGATGACAGGCTCGCCATCTACATAATATGTAAGAACTTCTTTTTCAGTTAAGCTGTGTCCTATTTCCTTTAAAATAACCTCGCCTTGTTTGTTTTTAAACAAAATGGAATCATCCACACATAAGTAGTTATCTGTTGCCAAATTACCCATAGGTTTGAAATCTTCCGCAATAAGAATACTGTTATCAGGTTTTTCTTCACTTTTGGTATATACAACTCTTATGATATTTTCAGTCATTGGCATAATATGAACAAACGAGGGAGAACATTTGTTTTTAGTATCCATTTTTATCACTCCTGTAAATGGGCTGTTGTATTGTTGATTTATTTACTATATTTATTATTATCACTTGGACAATTTTAAATGAACAGCTACTGCTTCGAATTCTTCCTTCATGTTGATACAAAGAATTCCATTTATGAGTAAAACATTATTTTCGAAAGCACAGTAAGTATTGCAAATTTCATAATTATCACCTACAGGAATTTCCACCGTATTAGGGAAATCTCCGTGGAACGTATAAATCAAAGCAAGTACTTCCTTTTCATCCTCAGACTTTCTTAGAATACCCATCCACCCTTTAGGATTTCTGTAGCTTTTAAGTTTTGAACCGAAAAAGTAAGTTGTGCCATTTAATACAATATCTGAAATGGATCGATAGAAACTGATTCCCTCTTCAATTATATTCCATTGCTCTTTATCCAAATCATATACATCACCAGATAAGCACATGACTCCCAGGAAAGTATTAGTAATAGAATATACAACTCTCTTTTTACTGTCTTTCTTCCGTAGCACCGCCCATATCTGTGATTGGCATGGATTTATTACTCTATGAAGATTAGCTGCCACAACTGGTATTTCATCACACTCGTGTGCATCTGAAAATGATGCCATTTCGCATAATGACATCATTGATGGTTCAAGTCTATGCCCTCCCGAAGAGCAGTTTTCTATAATAATGTCAGGGATTTCCTCCCTTATTCTCCTGAAGAATTCCTGTGAAGCAAGAATCCTTTGTCTTAGTCCCTCTCCAAGGGATTCATACCCATCACAACCTATGCCAATTGTTTCATTATAGTCAACCTTTAAATATTTGAAACCATATTGTTTAAGCATTGATATGACTTTTTCACTCAGGTAATCAATAACCCATGGATCGGTCATATCCCAAAATCTCCTGAGTCCTGAAGTTATTATATTTCCATCTCTCGTTAGAAGGTGTTTATCGTCTTTATATGCTTTTGACAGAACTCCACAGTTTTCAAACTCAAACCAGATTCCAGGAATCATTCCCGCCTCCCGGATTATCCTTACAGTCTCCTCAAGACCATATGGAAATACTTCCGGACTTACTATCCAGTCCCCGTGTGTACCATCCCAGCCATTTTCTTTATCTGCAAACCAACCTGAGTCTATAACAAAATAATCAATTCCTTTTTCTTTGATAATATCCACAATTTTTTGGATATTATCATGTGAAGGATTTCCCCAAGTAGTACAGAATTCATTGAATAGAACCGGCAGCCTGTCAAACTTGCTTATCTTGTTAAAGTTGTACTTGTGTATTGTAAGTAGCCTTTGTGATACTTCGTCCACATTTCCAATACCGACTGTTATAAATGCTGAAGGTGTCTCAAATTCAGTTTCTGGTTCCAGTACCTTCATCCAGTGTCCAAAATCATAGTCTGCAAGTCCACCGGATATACACAATGCATCATCCCTTCTATACAGTTCCATCTGCCATGATGAGGCACAGGCCAGCTGCGCAGCCCAAACCACACGTGTAACTGTATCTTCCACCGCCAGGAATGGGAAAAATTTTCTGACGGGCATAGACCCGGTCTGACCAAATTTTTCTGTTCTTACACCATGGCCTGACCAGGATGGTTCAAGCTGCAGGTCCTCGACTGCCTCTGTTATAAGCCTTCCTTCATTACTCCAGCAACTTCGTATCCTGTGAATATTCATACTTTCAGGTGCTTCACCTTCTATAAAAGGAGTCAGTCCACCAACTGAAAAACTGGATATCATTTCTAAGCAAATAGCTTTATCAGATTTATTAGCAAATACCGTCTTCGCTTCAAAGGCTTTCAACCCATTGTGATAAGTAAGTACATGCCTCGCAATATAGCCTTGTTTACTTTTCAGTATAGTGGTAATGACCTGAGTGTTTTCTATTTTTTCAACTTTCTGGGATTCATATTGAAGCAGAAAGGTTTGTTGTCCATTTCTCATTGTGTGACCGTTTGCAAACCCCCCTGAAAAATCATCACCTCTTATAAAAACCTGGACAAGTGGATCAATATTATACTTTTTAGAGATAGCTACTTTTTCTTTCAGGCAGGCAGGCAAAATCTCAAATCCTATATTTCCTTCCTCATTTGCTAAGTATCTTATTATCATATCTGAAAAAAGGTATTCTGATAAAACTTTATGCATTATTTTCTCCTTTTTTTAGCGTTATAAATACACTTTTACTACTATAAAAGCCCTTAAACCCTATAGCGTTTTCACTTGGTGTCCATGCTGATGTATTAATGTAATTGTTTGATTTTAAAAGCCTACTTACTTCAACTATTTCAAAATTGCTCCTGCTGTAAGAGCATTCTCTATTTGCTCATTTCCAACCAAATATACCAAAACTGTAGGAATACTTGTTATAACCATAGCGGCACCAATCTGCCCCCAATGGGATACACCTATACTTACAAAGAAATTAAGTAAGCCTACTGGTAATGGCCTTATGCTATCATCAGCAGCTAAAATAAATGCTAAAAAGAACTCATTATACGTGTTCATAAATATAAGCGCAAACTGTGTAGCAAGTGCAGGCTTAATTGTTGGAAGTATTACCTTAAAAAATGTTTGGTAGATATTGCATCCATCAATGCACGCTGCTTCTTCAAGCTCCCTGGGTAACGTTCTGAAAAATGCATAAAGCATTAAAATACATGAGGATAACGCAAAAGCTGAATACGGTAGTATTAATCCCAAATGAGTATCCTTAAGTCCAATATTTTTAACCATTATAAGGAGGGGTATAATTACAACCTGAACCGGTATAATCAGGCCTAGTGAAACATATGTTAAAGCAGTATTTTTAAATCTCCAGTTCATTCTGCTTACACAGTATGCAAACATACTGCCCAAAAGGATTGTAATAATAATTGTACCAATAGAATATATCACACTGTTTGATAAGTATCTGAGGAAGTTAAACTTTTCCAATGCATCGCCATAGTTGTTAAAAACCCATTCCTTCGGAAGACCGAACGGATTGTCGTATACCTCGCTTTTTGATTTGAAGGATAGATTCACCATCCAATATAATGGAAAAAGGAATGTTAGTCCTATAATAATTAGTGTTATCTTGATTATCCTGTTAATAACTTTTTGTTTCATTTTTAATCATCACCCCATTAAAATTCTACTTTTTCTCTTGCAACAAATTTGTTAATTATTAATGTAAATAAAAGACATTCAATTATAAATATAATAGCAATTGCACATCCCTGCCCGTAATCGGATGCTGAAAATGCTCTATAATACAGTTCGTAAATAACTGTCCTTGAAGCATCACCAGGTCCTCCTGCTGTCATTATTCTGACATGTGCAAACTGGGACATACATCCAAGTACGGACAATACCAATAAGTATTTAGTAACATCCTGTAAAAGCGGTATTGTTATTTTTATACTAGTTTTCAGGAAGGATGCTCCGTCTATTGTAGCTGCTTCATAATAAGTTTTCGGTATTGATTTAATACCTGTATAGAAAAGTAATGCATTTAAACCTATATACTGCCACAGGAAGGCTACAGCAATTGCAATTACAACTGTCCTTTTATCGGATAGCCATTCTAATGCAAGATTGTTTAATCCTATTGACCTTAATACACTATTAATTACTCCCCATTGTGGTTCATAAATAGCTATCCACATCTGACCTATTACAGTAACTGAAAGTACTGCGGGGAATACACTGCTTAGTTTAAAAAACCTTCTTACGCCTTCAGTCTGCCTATCCATTAATAAAGCAAGGAGTAATGAAATAGGAAGGCCTACACATGTTGAGATTGCTACTATTAATATTGTATTAGCATTTGATTTCCAGAAGGTCGCTGACATAAGAATACTTCGATAATTGTCAAGTCCTATATATCCCATATTTTTGAAACCATCATTATTTTGAAAACTAATAATTAGTTCCGGAATAATTGGATACACAACAAAAGCTGTAAATAGAATCAATGTTGGAAAAGCAAATATAAAAATTGCAAGTTTACTATTATAGTTTTTATTCATATTATCACCTTATTTAATAAAATCCCTATATGAAATTGAGTTTCCATATAGGGATATGTATTGTCTTGCCTTCATTTTTAGTTCAAGTGTTATTTATCAAAGTTTTTAGCCCATATAGGATTTATGGCCTTAATAAATTCATCCGGTGAATAATCTCCGGTAAGAAGATTACTGTCAAGAGTAGTTATTTCTGCTGACATCCTTGTATTGTATATGGCAGACCATAAAGAAGGAATTTTTAATGTAGCAGCATTGAACTGATCTAAGTTCTTCTTTGCCAACTCAGACATGCCTTCAATTTTAACACCTGTATCAAGAGCTGTCATAGACTTGTTTTCAGTGTTGTAGAACAAAGCGTCTTGAGTTGCACAGAACATTGCAAACTGAGCAGCTACTTCAGGGTTCTCAGTCTTGGTGGATACTAAATATCCGCTTAATGGAGCACCCCAGTACTGAATTGCTGCATTTGCATCAACACCTTCTTTTGCTGATGGCCAAACTATAAAGTCAGTATCAGGACTAGCTTTTTCAAGATTTGGAAGTTCCCATGTAAACATTGCAAGCATAGCCGCTTTGTTTGAAGTATACATTTCAACAGCTGGACCATAATCTATATTTGTAATGCCCGGTGCAAATGCACCAACTTTTACAAGTTTCTGAATTCTTCCCAATGCATTTTTAACAACAGGGTTGCTGAAATCGGTTTTATTGTTAGTAAGATCAACTGCAACCTGTGGATCTTCTGCCATTATCATAGTCTGAAGCATGTGAAGATTAGGACTCCATCCACCCTTACCAACTATAGAAATCGGTGTAATTCCTTTTGCCTTCAAAGTTTCACAAACCTTTACTAGCTCATCAAAAGTCTTTGGTACCTGTATGTTATTCTTTGTAAAGATATCCTTGTGATACCACAATCTTGGAGTAAAGTATTGGTCTGCGCCAGGCTGTACACAGTATATTTTGCCGTCTGCATCCGGTGCAATTACTTCTTTCATAGTAAATTTCTTATCAAAGCCTGTTTTTGTAACATACGGAGCTAAATCTAATGCATTTCCTGCTGAGATAACTACAGACGAAAGATTCTGCTCTGAAAACCATACATCTGGCATATCTCCTGAAGCGTTATAAGTTTTTAACTTATTGGCATAATCATCTCCGCCACCGCCTAAATCATATTCAACCACTACATTTGGCATATCTTTTTCAATATTTTTTTTAATATAGTTTTCTCTGATTTTGTTTCTATTGTCATCTGCACTTAAAGAGAGGAATTTCAGATTAACCTTTTCACTTGATTTGGCAGATGCTTGTGAAGTTGACGTTGTTGAAGATGATACTGAACTGTCTGATGCTGTATTGCCTCCTCCGCAAGCTGCCAGTGAAGCAACCACTGCTGCTGAGAGAAGAAGTGACGCAACTTTTTTCAATTTAATCATATTATTGCCTCCTATAACATTATAAAAAATTCACATATCTCTTTCGAAAGATTCTGTATTATGTTTATATGATATATATTTTCTTCCCTCCATTGAAGAGAAAATTTTATGGCAATAAGGAAATTTGACTGTTAATTTACCAATCACCGGATAAAATTACTGTAAATATCTCTAATGCACCTTGCATTTTCATACCCACAAGTTCTAAAGACGATGCAACATCATCGCACCAATTGACTATTATTTTTGATATTTCTTTTGGCTCACATTTTCTATGTATTTACTGGGAGCAAGCCCGTAATATTTCTTAAAACACTTTCCAAAGTAGTTAGCATCAGCATAACCAACTTTTTTTGCCACACTTACAACCAGTTGATTTCCGCTGTCAAAGAGTTCTTTAGCTTTCTTAATTCTGAATTTGGTAAGATACTCATTTATTGTAATACCTGTTTCTCTTTTGAATATAAAACAAAGATGCCCGTAATTTACGAAAAGATTTTTTGCCATTTTATTAATATCAAGTTCGTCATCCTGATAGTTATCCAATATATATTTTTTAACCTTTTCAATCAGCTGTGATGCTTTGGTATTCTTGTTCTTTTTGATATATTCAACAGCATCTGTGAATTTCCTATTTACCCAACTTTCCATTTCATCTATAGATTGTTTTAACTGAATTTCTTCAAGTACATTTAATTCGTCTTTTGGAAAAATATCCTTAAAACTAATGCCCATTTCAGCAATTATTTCCATGCATACCGACATAATTTCCACACAAACTACAAGCAGTATTTCATAGTGAATGTTTTTGCCCCGAACATCTTTGAATATGTTCGTCAGAATCATTTTTATTTCTTCACTATTTCCTGTCCGCATACTTAATAACAGCTGGCTTCTGTGTTCAGCAGTAAATAAATTGAGCTTTAGCTCCAAATCATCGACTGAACTATATAATATTACTTTATTGCTGCCAACGGTAAGCTTATTCTTTAATGCTATAATAGATTCTTTATATGAACTGGTAACATCAAATATATCACGTTTCCTATTACCGATGCCTATTGAAATGGAGAAACTAAAATATTTGTCAACTAATACTCTGACTTTCTCAAATTTATCTTCTATTAAAGAGTCCTCTTCATCTCCGTTCAAACATAATATAATGCATAGTCGGTCATCACTATCGTAACACATTTCAAATTCAAAATGTTCCTGTAGTATTTCTTCTGTAATATTTTTTACGGCAAATATCCACAGCTGCTTATCTTCATCAGTCCATTCTCGGTTTTCATCATAGTCAACTTCAATTACTGCTACTCGATAATATTCGGAAAGCATATTCATTTTGAGATATTTTATCTTGTTGAATACTTCCTCTGACTTTATTACTGAGTTTCCTTGTACTAAGTCATTTAAAAACTTTTCCTTCAGTAATGGAATGTTTTCTTTAACCTGTTCTTTTAACTTTTCTACCTCAACTTTGATATTAACTTCCTTTTCTATATCTGCTTTCATTTCACATAAACAATTAGTCAGTTCATCTTCATTTACCGGTTTCAGTAAATAGTTGCATACTCCTAATGAAACTGCTTGTTTTGCATAACCAAATTCGCTATGTCCAGTTAAAATTAGAATTTTAGTATTAATCTTTTTTTCCTTTACTTTTTTAGCAAACTCCAAGCCATCCATTATTGGCATATTTATGTCTACAATAGTTATATCAGGATTTAAATCCTGGATTTTCTGCAAGGCTTCTTTTCCGTTTTTAGCCTCACCGCATATTTCTAATCCCAACTCTTCCCATAATAGTGATATTTTTAATGCCTCTCTAAAATAAAACTCATCATCTACAATCATAACCTTGAGCATGTTCATTAACTCCTTTACAATTCTGTAGCCGGCAGTCTGACAGTGACTTTAGTATATTGTCCAACTAAACTTTCTATCTTTAATCCATATTCCTTACCGTACAATAACTTTAATCTTGTATCCACGCTACTAACTCCAAAATCAGGTGACTTATTATGCTCTGCTGAACCACGAAGTATACTCTCAATTTTATCCTGAGTCATTCCTATTCCATCATCAAAAACATCAATATTAATACAATCCTTATACTTATAACCTTTAATTATCAGCGTGCCTTTGTCCTCTTTCTGCTTCAAACCATGGTAAATGGAATTCTCTACAAGGGGTTGTAAAGTTAACTTCGGTATTTGATATTTTAATATTTCCTCATCAAATTGCAGTTGATAATCCATATATTCGACATACCTTAACTTTTGTATAGATAAATAGTTATTTATAAGAAGCATTTCATCATTTATTGTTATAATGTCATTGCCTTTACTTAGTGAAATTCTATAAAATCCGGCAAGATATTTTGCTGACATTATGGCATTTTCCTTTAAATTGAGTTTTATAAATGAAATAATAGTTTCAATAGTATTATAAAGGAAATGTGGCTTAATCTGTGATTGCAGAAGCCTGAATTCACTTTCACGCTTTAACCTTTGTTCAATATAAATTTGCTCCAATAGTTTATTAATCCTATCCATTAGACTATTAAAACCGTCTCCCAGCATTCCAATCTCGTCATTAGCGTTAAAATCAGCTCTCAATCCTAAATTTCCCTGTTTTATTTCCTTCATAATTTTAACCAACTTTAAAATAGGCTTGGATATTGTGTAAGACAACAGATATGATGCTACAAAAGCAAACCCCAGGCAGGCAACTCCTATAATAATAATTAGTCTGGTTATTCCTTTATTCTCGCTGGTTATTTCATCCATAGGAGTAGTACTGATAATCTTCCAATCAAGCTTATCAAATTTATGTAAAGTCACCAGTATTTGTCTACCATCTATATTTGTTGTGAGACTACCATTATTCGGTATTTGACTCAGTTTATATTTACCCAAATATTTATCTTCTTCAAATTTTTGATATAAATCACGTTTATCCTGAGTAGATATAATATTATTTTTACTATCCAGTATAAAAAACTTATCATTTTCATTTATTATGTTATCTAAATATATTGAAGCTATATCAGTTTCCTTAATATAAAGTATTGCTATTCCCAACCGGCTTCCTGTATTTCTTCCGATAATAGATTTTGCAATTGCAAAAACATTTTCATCAGATCCATAACGATATTTTAATTTAAACAGATTTGTCCAAACAGGGCTTTTTGTTTCGATCACCTTGTTTATCATAGTTCTATCAAATTGGGAATATACGCTTGAATTATCTGCATATCCTATGTCAAAAAGTATGTTTTTTGAAGACATAATACTTGCAGCCAACATCTTAGTATTAGGTTGTACAATATTGCTAATTACTTCTTTTAATGTTTTTTCAACATTCATATTTTCAATTGAGTTCAAATCATTATTTCTTACCAATTCAAGTTGATTTTGCAATCTGTTCTCTGTAGATAGTATTCTTACATAGTCCTCGAAATTTCTGGTCAGGTTCATGAGATTCTTATCAATAAGTGTCAGCTCACGTTCAGCATTTTTCTTGGCTTTTTCGGTTATTGCCTTATTGGATATACTGATAGTAAGAAAAGTAAAAATGCTTAGCGAAATTCCTAATATTATTATATAAAAAATAAAAATCTTATTTTTAATTGAAACGTCCTTGAGCAATTTAGTTAAATGATTAAAGTACTTTTTTTTCATTTTTTTCAAATCCTGTAATTTAATTTTGATATTATTAGATAAGTATATCATCGGCAACATAAAAAGGTAACATAATTTTATTTATGTAATATTTTTATTATACACCGTAAACTTAAACTTATGTTTGGACAGTTGCATACTCTTCAAACTTCTTTAGCATTCGAATTACAATTAAACAACCCATAAGTAATACTCCGGCTGTGAGAAAAATCATTTGCATATTTTCTATTGTAAAACCTGCAGCATTATAACCTAAAGTATCTGTATTCTTAATAAAATATGCTCCTGCCAAAGTGCCGCAAAACCCAAATATTCCGTTAACTGCAGAAGAAAAGCCCATGTATATAGTCTTATTTTCTTTAGGAGAAAAAGTATATTGAATATTGTTTATTGAAATATTTATTCCAGATATCGCTGCCCCGCTTAATATATGAGCTATAGGTAATAAAAACAGTGTATTTCTATTTATAAAAAACCATATAAAAAAGCATATAATTTGAATAACAACCATTAATTTTATTAAATATAACCAAGATTTTTTATCTGCCAGTCTTCCCCACCATCTTACCGAGAGTACACTTGTAATTGAAGCAAGCACAGTCATTATTGTTATCAAGCTATACCCCAGTTTCAAATGTGAAACCATATAAACAGACGTAAATCGAGCTGCAAGCTGAAAACCTATATTCCATAATGCCATCAGTAAAACGACTATCATATATACATTATTTTTTAAAGGTATTGTAAATATATATTTAAATGATACTCTATTTTTTGCTAACTTATTATAAGGTTCTTTAATATTTGTAAACAAAATGAAATTAGCTATTGCAGCGCAGATTACAAATATGTAAAGTATAATAAATCCGGTTAACATTTCTCCATGTTTTTCATACCTATCAAGTACTTGTCCCATTACAAGAGTAATAATTGTAACTGCACCCAATACAATTGATTCCCTTCGTCCAAAATAGACTCCTCTTATTTTCTCCGGGGTTATATCCAGAATCCAGGTTTGCGATGCCGGTAAAGTAAAAGCTATGAGTAAATTAGCAATAAAAAATACTGCAATTAATAAAGAGAGCTGAAATACTTGCGATGATTTTATAAACGGTATAATGATCATCATGCCCAGTAAAAGCCTGCCGATAAAGCAAAACAAACATGTAATAAACTTTCTGTTTTCCATTTTTTCAAATACTATAGGTGAGAATGCCATTATTATTCCTGCTAATACTGGTATTGCAGAAATAATTCCTGATATCTGATTACTTGCACCAAGAAATTTTGCAAAACCTACTAGAAACGCACCGCTTGTCAAAGTAAGTATGCTTCTGGCAGTACACCCTTCAAAAACAGACATTTTTCTGGATATTTGCATATCGGCATCACTAAGGTTATCTTTATTAAAATAAATTTTTTTAACGTGCGCTAATAACTCCACATTAACCTCCAGTTTCCATCCATTAGGTTCAACTACCATTCATTAATCAATTCTGTAACATAAGCAAATTTCTAAGATTTATTAAGATTTATATGGAAGTTTTTACTGCCTCTGAATCTTATAAGCGTTATTGTTATTAGTACCACATTATCCTTATATTTGCATATTGTGGTACTAATAACGGTAAACGTTGTATTAATTCAAAACAAAAAATTCTTGCCATTTCTTTATGTATTTGTAGATAGTTATTATTGTATAATTACTCCTCTATTACTACACCTTTTTTTAAAATAATATTTGCATAAAGTGCTGCTTCACTTGTTGCAATTACTGCATACGCACTTTTTGCCCTTTCATAGAAAGCAAATCTTTCTATATTACCTATTTTGTTGTTTATCGGTTCATGTTTGTTAATTATTCCCTTATAAACTTCCCATATTGGTGTTTCTACAGCATCTCCGGGTACTACTTCCATTAATGCTACAGGTTTTTCAACGTAAGGATCAAGTGGAAAGAACTTCAGTAATGCATCCAACACCTCGGGTACTCCATGTCCATCCAGTCTAATCACCTTTTTTCCAAAGGTACCTGACGGGAAATTCCCATCTGCTATCACTATTTCATCACTATGCCCCATCTCCATAAGTGTCTTTAGTAGTTCAGGGGTTAAAATAGAAGGAATTCCTTTTAACATAAAACCTCCAAATCCGCATTTAGCGTTATAATTATTTTGTTATTTCTCCGTTCAAATCCCACAAATCCTTCCAATCCTTTGCTCCATCCCACAGGAATACTTGTCCTTTAATTAATCTACAGTTTCTATCAACACTTTCAATTTTTTTCATTTCCTCTTCAGTTAATGGATCTTCAACTGCACAACGAATATTACTTGAATACTCCTTTCTAAAAATTGAGAATGGGATTGGAGTCTGGCCTCTTTGTACAGCCCATTTGATACAAATAACAGCAGGATGAACATTGTGTGCTTTAGCTATCTCAACAATTACAGGTTCCTGAATATCAACAAAATCATCAGAAGTCTTATCACGATCTGGTCTGGTTGGGGAACCTATCGGGCAAAATCCAATTGGCTGTATGCCATGATCAAGAACAAATTTGAATAGCTCAGACTGTTGGAAGCATGGATGAAGCTCCATTTCAATTGCTGAAGGCATGATTGTGCAGTACTTCATCAATTCCTTTAATTTAGGTATAGTCATATTTGATGCTCCTATGTGTTTAACATAACCAGCTTTCTGTACTCTTTCCATCTGGTACCACGTTTCCATATACTGTTCAATTGAGAATGGTCTAGCATCCTTATTATGGTAATCAGGGGCAGCTCCCTTTGGATGGAAGTTTCTAAAAGGCCAGTGTACAAAATATAAGTCTAGATAGTCAAGTTTTAAATCCTTTAAGGTTTTTGCACAGGATAGTAATACATCCCCTTTCCCATGCATATCATTCCAAACCTTAGAAGTAATAAAAAGTTCTTCTCTGTTTATACCGGACTTCATAATATCTTCAAAAACATCTCCGATTAAATGTTCATTTCCATAAACAGATGCACAGTCAAACAATCTGAAACCCACCTCAGCCGCACCTTTTACGGCAGCAGCGATATCTTCAGCAGAAAATCTGTCTGAACCAAAAGTGCCCATTCCAATACCAGGCATCTTGTCTCCCCCACGTAATATTCTCTGAGGCACTAAGCTTGGATTTATAATATCATTACTCATAAATACATCTCCTTTTTATTTTATATTATTTATCTTAATCACTCGATAAATCTCATATTATACCGGGTATAAAAACCGTTTTTAAATAAAACATTTTGCTTCTGTAGCATATAAATAGTCATCAATACAGTTTACAACTCTGTCTTTTAAAAGACTTATAGGATTGTTAGATAATTTGCCATTTCTAACTTTACTATATTGAATAGGCATGTATTCACTTAATAAGGATAGTGGTATCGTTACCATATTAAGGTTTTGCAACATCCTCTCAATTGATTTCTGTACATTAGGGTCCGGCAGATAGTATCTGCATCTGTCAGAGAAACTGTATTTTCTGGCAAACCTGAGCTTCTCTCCATTGCCATGGTAATGTTTTTTCCAATTATCGGTATTTTGAAGCATGGCCTCTTCAAATACGTTTATAAGGTTTGAAAGATGAATATCAGGATTATATCTGAACATTTCTTCTTCGATTAAACTAAGAGCAAACAGTCCCTCTCTCAGTGCAAAAGTTAATGCTGGTCCTACCTTTAAAATAGCTATTCCATCCTCAACCATTTCTCTGAGTCCTGTTGGCGTCTGATAATCGGTGGAATGGCCCTCGAAAACAAGGTTAGGATATTTTTTGAGTGCCTGGCATAATTCTTTAGCTGCTTCACGGTTATATTCATGAATAGTCTCATCACCAAATTCAACACCCGGCTGAACTACAACAGCAATAACATTATCCCAGGCCTTCTGAAGCCCCAGCTTATAAAATGCCTGTTTAAAGGTTTCTACGGTTGTTTCAAAATCGCTTACCTCTGTAACATGGATGCCCTCGTCCTCTTCCTGACTTCCTCCGGGAATAGGTACTTCACTGCCCACAACATATACAGGCTGCAATGTATTTTTATCACTTTCAACAAGTTCTGCATATGCCTCCTCGGCAACTTTGCACAGTATAGCTCCTCTTTCAGCAATAACACCTGTATCCAGCTTTTCGTTGATATTATCATCTGCCAGATGCATACTTGTATCAATATGTATTTTTGTAAAGCCTGCCGAGACATACTGCTTTAATAATTCACAGGATTTTTCCATTGCTGTATCAGATTTTTCATTTTTCCATGTAAGTGGTCCCAGATGATCCCCGCCAAGTATTATTTTTTCTACAGGCAATTGAACTTTCCTGGCGATATCATATACAAATGCTTTGAAATCTACCGGTTTCATACCGGTGTAGCCCCCAAACTGATTAACCTGATTTGCGGTTGCTTCGATTAATACATAGCTGTCTGATTTTAAAGCTCTCTCCATAGCTGCCTCAATAACGTACTCATTTGCGCTGCAGGCAGAATATATTCCGACAGGTACTCCCTGTTTCTGCGTTGCAACTAATTGCTTTAATGGATGCAAATCTGCCATTGTTACGACCCCCTCTTTAAATAATGTGAACCTCTAAATTACTGAATATGGCTAATTATCTGTTATTTGTCCTAATCGAATAATCCATCCGATATCTGCGTCGCTGATCTCCTTTTCTGAAAGCGAGGATAGGCGTTACGACCCTGTACAACAGTTTCTAAGATTCATAGTAAGTAAATTTGCCCCTAAATCCAGATCTCTGTTTATTTTACTTAGTCATTAACTATCAGCACTTTTCCCTTAACAGTTCCGGGAACCTTGAACATATCAAAAGCATCCTTAATATTGCTAAGGGGAACTTTTTTGAATATAAAGCTAGTATCAAACTGCAGTTCTCCGGTTGAAAAGTAATGTGCGGTAAGAGCCCACTCTTTCCCCGGGAATGGTGCACTGTATGACATCCATGAGCCGGTAAGCTTAAATTCTTTTCTATTCATATTTTCAAATAGTTTTGGAGTAAATACCAAATCCTTTGTCGGTGTGCCAATAAAACATACCGAAGCCTTATTTCCTGCTATTTCAAAAGCCAGCTTCATTGTTACGTCAACACCTGCAGTTTCATAGACAAAGCCGAACCCCTTTTTATTAGTAAGCCCATCTATCTGCTGTCTAAAATTCTTATCAAGAGTATTAATAGTCTCATCAGCGCCCAATTTTTTTGCAAGTGCTAATCTGTCATTATCAATATCAAACACAAATACTCTTTTTGCACCAAATATTTTTGCCCACTGTGCTGTAAACATTCCTACCGTTCCACCACCAAGGATCGCAACATCTTCTCCTGCCCGATAATTGGCACAAAGTAAACCGTGAAGCGCTACTGTAGCCGGCTCGAAAAATGCTCCCTGCTCAAAAGGTACACTATCATCAAACTTGACAACATTTTTTTCAGGCATTTTTACATATTCAGAAAAGCTTCCCTGCTCTCTTGAGCCAATAAAGCTATAGTGCTTACATTGTGAATAATCACCTTTCTGACAGTCATCACATTTCAGACATGGAACTAATGGTACACCAGCAACTCTGTCACCGACCTTGACTGAAGTTACCCCTTCGCCTATTTCTGCTATTTCTCCTGAAAACTCATGACCTAGCACTATTGGGAAAAAATGTGCTCCATCACCAAGAACCCTGGGAATATCTGATCCGCATATACCGGTAGCCATCACCTTTACCAGAACTTCTCCCTTTAAAGCCACAGGTGTAGCTATCTCCTCATAACGAATATCATCTTTTGCATGTAATACTCCTGCTTTCATTGTTACCTCCCTTAACGCGTTCTCACTCTATCATTTATTTTATAAAGGCACTTGTTTTAAAGTATTTAAAGCTTATTTCAGAATTTCTAACTCCGTACCTTAAACTTTCTGCATTGTGTCCTTCAGTTTTTCATATAGTTCAAGGTAAATCTCGTAATTATTTTTATACCTGGCATGAGCCTGCAAATCAGGTTCATGTGTGCGTGTAATTACAATAGTATCCTCTACCGCCTGATCAAAGCTCTTATATAATCCTGTTCCGACACCTGCCAGAATTGCAGCTCCCAGTGTTGTAGCTGTATCTGAAGTTGGAACATTGATGGTTTTACCTGTTATATCAGCCTTCATTTGTGTCCAAAGTCTGCTGTTGGCAGCTCCCCCCATTGCAACCAGCTTATCTATGCCAACACCAATTTCCTCTGCAGTTTTCAAATTGTGCTGTAATGCAAATGTACAGCCTTCCATAATAGCTCTAATAATATGAGCTCTGGTTTTGTTATAACCCAGTCCGAAAAATACTCCCTTTGCATTCTTGTCCCACAACGGAGACCTTTCTCCAGCCATGTACGGTAAAAATATCAACCCTTCTGATCCCACAGGTATTTTTTCAGCTTCTTCATCCATAACTTTAAAGGGGTTTAACCCCTTTGCCTTGGCTTCTATTTCCTCAAATGCTCCAAGTTCCTGTTTAAACCACTTTATCGTTCCGCCTCCGCCAACTGTTCCTCCCTGTAAAAGCCAAAGTCCGGGTACAACGTGGAAGCTTAAAATAAGCTTCTGATGTGCAATTGCTGAATCCAGACATATACTCATTCCGCCAGCTTGCCCTCCTTGTTCCTGAGTTTGACCCACTTTTATAACTCCCGCACCAAGTGTTCCACAAGATGCATCCAATCCACCGGCAACGACAGGAGTACCCTTAACTAATCCTGTTTGCGCAGCAGCCACACCCGTTACTTCACCAATTACATCATGACATTGATAAATCTCTGGAAGCTTATCTCTATCAAATCCTAGCTCGTCACAAAAGCTATCATCCCATTTGCCCTCTTTCATATTAAAAGAATGTATACCATAACCCTGTGATAAATCCTGAGATATTTGACCTGTCAGTTTAAAAGCTATAAAACTGTTACTTTGCAAAAACTTATATGTTGAGTTGTAAACATCTGGCATGTTTTTCTTAAACCACAGTATTTTAGGTGTTGAATATGTAGGTTCAAATGAATTACCACTTAATTTGAAAATTCTGTTAAATCCAACTCTATTTATAGTTTCTCTACATATATCATCTGCTCTTGTATCCATCCATATTGGTGTATTGCTGAGAACATCACCCTTCTTGTCAATGGGTATAGCAGACCAGCTCTGTCCGTCAATACCTATTCCTGCTATTTGACTTGCGTTTATTTTGGAAGAAACAATTGTCTCTTTGATTGCGGTACAGACACTTTCCCACCATTCATTCGGGTTTTGCTCTACAAAGCCTGAATGAGGAAAGTATACCCTATACTCCTTTGTAGATTGTGATAATACTTTACCTTGAAGGTTAAATACTGCTACTTTACAGGCAGATGTTCCTATATCAATTCCTAGTAATAGTTTTTCCATATTGTTTACCTCGTTACGTTATTTGCATTTTTAAAATTATACGGCTAAACGTTTCGCTTTACTTGAAAATATTTGAGAAGCAAAATACATTCACTTCTCGTATACTTTTAAAAACACATTTTATTTAATTAATTTTCTACCTTCTTAATTGAATCCTTTAACATCAACTCTGTTTTAAGCCTAATCATGGATGGAAAATTTGAATTGTCACCTTTTAGCCGTCTTAATATCATATTTGCCGCTACTTCACCAATTTGTTTAACAGGCTGAATTACTATGGATAATGGAGGCTTTACTACTTTTGCCAGCTGTAAGTTATCAAAACCTATAAAGGATATATCATCAGGTACTTTTATATCACTTTCATTTATAGCCATTACGGCACCGAGAGTCATTTCATAGTTTGTAACCAGAACAGCAGTTGGAGGTTCCTCCATTTTTATTAATTCCAACAGAAGCCTATATCCGCTTTCTACCTGATAATCGCCTTTTTTTATAAGTTCGCTATCTATAGTAATATCATAATCTTCATGTACTCTTTCATAACCCTTCAAACGTTCCTGAGCAGTGTATATATCCCCAGGTCCACAGATAATCCCAATTCTTTTATGCCCCAGTATTATCAATTGTTCTACTGCATTATAAGAAGCATTCAGATTATCTACCAATACTGTATCACACTCTACCCCCTTGAGAGCTCTGTCAATAAGTACAACTGGAATATTTCTGTTAATAACCGAATTAATAACCTCTAAATCAGATCCCATCGGCATAGTAATAATCCCATCAACCATTTTTTTTACTAAAAAATCAAGCTTTTGTTTCTCAAGGTTTTTATCTTCCTTATAGTCACAAATTATCGTACTATAACCATTCTTAATTAAAATACTTTCTATATTTGAAACTATACTTGTGAAAAATATATTCTCAAGGCTTGGAATTAATAGTCCAATTGTCATTGTTCTATTAGTTTTTAACCCTCTCGCAATCTCGTTAACTTCAAAACCCAACTCTTTTATTGCCTTGTCAATAACAACACGATTTTCCTCCAGGACATTACCGCCATTAATATATTTTGAAATTGTCGCTATTGATAGCCCGGATTTCCTGGCAACATCCTTCATTGTAGCAGAGATATGATCACCTTCATTCGCGAAACGTTTAACTGTATTTATAGTATCAAATCAATATTTAAAAGTCAATAGTCATTTTGATTTGGGCTCTGTTGCAAAACTTTTGACTCTTCTCCAATACATCTGTTAAAATTATATCCAATTATCGGTATGCAGTTAATGTTATGTGAAATTAAATTTATTCAAATGGAAACACTATGAATCAGGTTTCAGGTGCATTTCATCTGCCAGAATAGGTTTAACCGAAAGCTTTCCCAACAGAACAGCATCCATTAGAATTTGAGCCATGTAAATGGATTGCGTCCGTTTACTCTGGCTCTTGCTACGCTGTTAATGTGATTTATAGCTAATGTTACCTGTTACTGAGTAAAGGTTGAGTAAGATTATTAATTGATTTAACTTGGGTAGTAGTACTCATGATTCCTTTCAATGTGTGGTTTCTGATAAGAAAACATTGGATTACAGTAAAATACATTTGTACGTTCAATTCAGTTGTCATCGTGCTCAAGTATAGAGGTGGCTTATGCTGTGGGTATTGAAGATCCGGCCTACTTTACTCATGTTTTTACGAAATATACGGGAATGAGCTCTAAGGAGTACAAACTAAAACAAAAATAGAAGCACTAATCTATATAAGATGAGTGCTTAATATATATTACCGTTATTAAACTATTTTTGTTGTCCAGTCCTCCACATTCCACACATCGGTAACCCAATCCTCATAGAATTCAGGTTCGTGGCATACCAGTAGTACTGTACCCTTAAACTCTCTCAATGCCCTTTTTAACTCATCTTTTGCATCAACATCCAGATGGTTTGTAGGCTCATCCAGTATAAGCCAGTTAACATCCTTCAACATGAGCTTACACAATCTGACCTTTGCGTTTTCGCCGCCGCTTAGCACCATCATCTGGCTTGTTATATGCTCTGTAGTCAAACCGCATTTAGCCAAAGCTCCTCTCACCTCAGCATTGCTCATACCGGGATAATCGTTCCACACCTCTTCTAATGCAGTATTTGTGTTATAACGTTCAGATTCCTGTTCAAAGTAGCCCGGGTACAGGTAATCATCAAGCTTTACACTTCCTGAAAATGGCTTTTGTACAGCTAAAAGGGTTTTCATTAAGGTTGATTTTCCTAACCCGTTCACTCCCTTTACAGCTACTTTTTGCCCTCTCTCCAAGGAGATATTCAAAGGACTTGACAAAGCCGATTCATAGCCGATTACAAGATTTTCCGTCTGGAAAATATACCTTCCGGGAGCCCTTGCCTCTCTGAATTTGAAAATGGGTTTAGCCTTTTCCTTAACCTTCTCGATAATCTCCATCTTGTCCAGCTTTTTTTGTCTGCTCTTTGCCATGTTTGTTGTTGCCACGCGAGCCTTATTTCTGGCTATGAAATCCTCAAGCTTCTCAATTTCCTTCTGCTGCTTCTCATATGCCTGCTGGGTCTGCTGTTTTGCCAGCTGATACATTCTCTGGAACTCATCATAATTACCTGCATACCTTGTGAGCACAGCATTCTCAACATGGTAAATTACATTTACAACGTCATTTAAAAATGGTATGTCATGTGAAACAAGAATGAATGCGTTTTCGTAATTTTTCAAATAATTTTTTAGCCAGTTAATATGATTCTCATCTAAAAAGTTGGTAGGCTCGTCCAGTATTAATATCATAGGACTCTGCAAAAGTAGTTTTGTAAGAAGTACCTTTGCCCTTTGTCCTCCGCTCAGGTTTGCTACGTCTGTTTCAAGACCTATATCCCCAAGTCCCAGACCGTTTGCTACTTCTTCTATCTTTGAATCCAAAATATAAAAACCATTGTGCTCCAATACGTTCTGTATATCCCCTACGTCTTCCATCATTGAGTTAATTTCACTCTCTGAAGCATCGCCCATTTTTTCATATATCTCCAGCATTTCCTTTTCCAAATCGAACATATACTGAAAAGCTTCTCGAAGTGCTTCTCTGATAGTCTTTCCCGGAGTAAGAACCGTATGTTGGTCAAGATATCCCGTTGTTATTCTGTTGCACCATTCCACCTTACCCTCATCAGGCATTAGCTTACCGGTTATAATATTTAAAAAGGTGGATTTTCCTTCTCCATTGGCACCGACAAGCCCTACATGCTCTCCCTTTAAAAGTCTGAAAGAGGCATCCTCCAATATTTTTCTGGCACCAAAGCCGTGACTTACATTCTCTACATTTAATATACTCATTTTGTACCCCTGATAAAAAATATATTATGCGCAGAACTAGTATAACTTATATTAATGGCTTTAGTCCATAGAAATCTATACTGTAAATTTCCCAACAATTTCCTTAAGTTTCTGAGTGCTCCTGCTGCTGATTTCCATTTCATTCTTAACCTTACTTACCATTTCAACTATCTCAATATTCTGCTCCGCTATACTTTGTGTTCCCGCTGCACCCTCATTTACTGTTTTGGTTACATCATTAATAGCGCGGATTATTCCTTCTACTGAAGCTGTAAGTTCTTGTGATGTTGCACTAAAATCAGAAATAAGTTCAAAAACAAATGCTGCATCGTTATTGTAGGATTCACCTGTTTTCACCATGCTTGAATAATCAGGTCTAACAGTAGTCTCCAGAAAATTCAAAACTGTTCTGGAGCCTTCAGAAAGGTCTGTAACTGCAGAAATAACTTCATTTGTAACCCTCTGTATCTCATTTACTGCTGTCTTGGATTCCTCAGCCAGCTTTCTGATCTCATCGGCAACAACAGCAAATCCCTTTCCGGCTTCTCCGGCTCTTGCTGCTTCTATTGCTGCATTCAGTGCAAGAAGATTAGTCTGGTCGGATATTTGTAATATTGTTCCGGTTAGAACATTAATATGTTCTACTGCTTTTGAATTTTCCAATGCAGTTTTTAATTTATGTGTTGTTTCTTCATAAATGTCATTTGCTGTTTTCTCAGATAATATTGAGCTGTCTCTTAATGTAACCGCCCGATTACCTATTTCTTCTGCCTCCAATGAACCATTTTGAGCCTTTTCATTCATTGCTTCTATTGCGGATTCAATTTCCTGTGATGACGCATTTACTTGTTCTGTTGCAGCAGCTGTCTCCTCCATGCCTGCAGAAATCTCTTCGGTAGTAGAAGACACATTTTCAACAAATGTATTTAAATCCTCCATTTTCTGTTCTACTAATGCTATTGAGTTTTCAACAACTGTTGATTCTTTAATTATTCCACTTACGATATTTCTCAGATTTTCCAAAAATTTATTGACTGAATCTGCAAGCTGCCCCACTTCATCCTTACGTTTGATATCTATTTGCTGGGTAAGGTCACCGCCTGTTTCAACTAATAAGTTGAGTTCTTTTTTAAGCATTTCTATAGGTCTAATTATCCCATTTGCAATCAGGAAGCTAAGTAACAAACCAACTACCAGAGCAAAAACAATTATTGCAATCATAATTTCCATTGCAAAAATAAAGTTCTTATTATTCTGCGAATTAATGTCATTTGCCACATTTCTACAGTATTCAGCTAAATCCTCGAGTGTCTTTTGCTCACCCCTTAAATAACTAATATTGTTATTGAGCAAATTAAGGGCTTCCTTCTTATTTCCGGCACATGCAGACTCTATTATTTTATCCCTTACGTCTCTGAATTCTTTTCTGGCTTTTTCAAATAACACAATATTGTCTGATTCAAATTTATCCAGTTTTGTTTTTTTATACTTTTCCCAATTTTCGTCTATTGCTTTTGAATTGCTTTCAATATTGTTTATAAACTTAGTTTGCGATTGTTTATCATTGCTATAAAATACTAAATAAAGTATATAATTTTCATTTTCATTTGTTTTACTTATGCTATCGTTCAGCCATTCTATGGGCAACAGCCTGTCCTGGTACATACTGCTCACTTCTATATGTGAGCTGCTTATAAAATAGTAACCTGTAAAACCTATAATACCTATGAACAAAAGTAAAACAGCGGATAGAAAAATTATTTTATGTGCTATCTTTAAGTTTTTTAACATATATTTCACCTCAACAATTTATATTTTATGAAAACATATAAATTGTAAACCTGTAATAACATACATGTCAATTTTAACCATGAAAATATAATATTTTCATTTAATTGCCCAATATTTGAATATTTTATGAAAGATTTATGTGAATTTTTACAATATGAAATATGTAAAATTTGTTTAATGTTGTATTTACGCATAAAAACAGCCCTGCAAAACTTTTGCAGGGCTGTTTTTATCTGATTCTATTCTGCGTCTTCCGCTTGATTTTCATTCTGGGTCTGAACTGTATTCTTTTTAAGGAAATCCAGTACGTTCATACCGGTAAGTGCTTCTACGGTTTCAGGCAGCTGAGATATTATATCTGTTACATATCCTGTTACCTTGGCTGCTCCTTTTCCTTGTCCGCCATTGTCTACTATAACTATTTTCTCTGTCTTTGAAAGCGGGCTTGCTACAGCATTTGCTATTTCGGGAAGTTTTTCTATAATCATCTGTGTAACGGCTGCATCATTGTACATTTTGAAGGCTTCAGCCTTCTTTGCCATTGCAAGAGCTTCCGCTTCACCTTTTGCCTTGATGATTTCAACTTCTGCCATACCTTCGGCTCTCTTAGCTTTAGCTTTAGCTTCACCTTCCATCTCAATGGCACGTGATCTTGCTTCCGCTGCTGCAACCTCTCTGTACTTGTTGGCATCAGCTACCTTTGTTGCCTGATAATTTTCGGCATCTGCCTGTTTCTTTACAGTAGCTTCAAGTTCTTTTTCTCTTCTCATAGCTTCCTGTTCTGCAAGTTCAATTTCCTTCTGTTTCTTAATTATTTCTACCTGCATCGCAGTTTCGGCAACTTCCTTCTTAACGATATTGGCTTTAATATCGTATGCCAGGTCAGCTTCAGCCTTAGCAGTCTGCTGATCCTTGTTATAGGACTGAACCTTTAGTTCCTTGTCCTTGTTTGCCTCAGCTATCTGTGTTTCCGCTTGGATTCTTGCCTCTTCACCCTGTCTGTTAGCCTCCGCGGTTTTAACCTTGGTTTCCTTGGTGGCATTTGCTTCTGCTATCTGAGCATCTCTCTTTACTTCAGCGATTCTAGGTTTTCCAAGAGCTTCCAGATAGCCATTTTTATCAGCTATATCTTTGATTGTAAGAACCTTTAATTCAAGACCCATGTTTTGAAGCTCTGTTGCTGCAACACCCTGAACATGTGATGCAAATGTTTCTCTGTCTTTATAGATTTCTTCTACAGTCATTTTTGAAACTATTTCACGGAGCTTACCTTCCAGAACCTGCTGAGTAGTTTTTGCTATTATCCCCAGCATATAGTCAAGTCCCTTTGAAGTATTAAACTGCTCAGCAGCTGACAGGATGGACTCTCTATCGGATTTAACCTTTACTACTGCAACTCCATCAGCTACTATTCCAACTCCCTGAGAAGTCAAGGCACCGTCAATTCTTATATCTATCTGCATGTTTTCCAGTGAAATAATGTCTGTTCTTTCAAGCATCGGCACAACAATACCGCCGCCACCTGTTATAACTCTTCTGCCTCTGAATCCTGTTACTACCAATGCTTTGTCCTGAGGTACCTTTTTGTACATTGAAACAAAGGTGAGAATCAATATAAATAGTACAACTATAATTACTCCCGGCACAAAATAAACTGAATCTAACATTTTAACACTCCTTTGTGATTTTTATATTTCAACCTTAAATTCTCCATATAAAGATTTAATATATTTGGAAAATAAAAGTTGTTTTCTAAATTAATACTTTTGACAACTCGCTTATATAGAAAGTATTATTCTCTATTTTACATATAAATACCTTTTCACCTTGTTTTACGGGTTTATTTTCAACATGTCTTGCAGGTGCGGTGTATTTTATTGAATTAATAGTGTACTTGATAGTACCAAAACCATTTTCCATAATATCGGTTGTCACTTCTGCCTGAACTCCCAAAAGTTTTTCTCTGGATACGTCAGAAGAATTTTCACTCCTGTAAAGGGGCTTTGCAACTAAATTATATAAAATTGTTGAAATGATTATTCCGGAACCCAATGCCATTATTAAAACCACAACCCAATTCCAACTTAAAAATTTAGTACTGGTAATTCCTATCCCTCCAAACACTGTCAGGAAGGAAACTGCTACCAATGGATTGAATAATAATCCCACCCACGTAAGGATGCTGTTTGACATATCAGTCCCATCACCACTATGAGACCCGTGAAGCGAGTGATTTCCATCAACACCTCCCCCATCGGCATGAACATGTCCCGGCATATGCCCGCTGTCTCCTCCATGTCCGTGCATATGAGAGCCGCCAAAGTCCCCGTTTGAATGAAAAGCTCCTGATATACCACTTATAATTAAAGAAATAATGGTGTAAAAAACTCCTACCAGAAAAACTGTTGTATAAAAGTGATACATAATACACCCCCAAATATAGATTGTACTAATTAAGCATAATCTTAGTTAAATTATATCCTACAAGCCAATTATTCTCAACAATCGACGATAATATTGTAATAATGTAATTATTTTGTAATTGATACAATTTTACTCCACATCTGTTTTTTTAATATATAAAAAAAGCACAGACTTTTAATGCCTATGCCTAAATTTTTTATATATTTTATATATTGATTAGAAGGTTCCATGAATAAGCTTGTTTCTGATTATTCTTTCAGACTTACTTTTATTGTTTTTACTTAATGTTTGTGCAGCTAAATCAAAGGCATTATTAATGGTAGCCTCACTCATCTGAAACTCTTTTGACGCAAGTTCCATGACAACCTTATCATGCTTAGGACTATAATATCCCGTCTTTTTCTCAAGTTTTTTATACTGACTCTGACAAAATTCATAAATCTCCAAACATTTTCTGGAATCCAACAAAGCTACACACTCCTTTCATGGTATATATACCCCAATTTTCCCTGCATAAACATTGTACTCAAAATTTATTAAAAAAGTATGGTCGTAATGTTAAATATTTTTAACAATTTACTTGCCTGATTTTTCATGGAATCTTTCTGATTGCTTTTACACATATTTATATAGAAGGTTTTATCAGCTAACAAAACGAAAGGATTTGATACTTATGCAGAATAGAAAACAACAAGACAGTATCTCCGTTGATAATATAAGTCAGGAAAATGAAATAAGAAAAGTAAAAAATAAATGGTGCGGGAAATGCAGGAAAAGACCCATTCTGTGTATACGACCACAAGAGACACGCAGTAGGATCAAAAATTACAACTGAGAACGGTATGCAGTCAGTTTGTACGGAAGAAGGCTCCTGGAAAACAAGTAAATAATAGCATGTGTAAAGCATGAACTTGTATCAAAGGCTTTCTTTTGGGTTACTATTGATACAAGTTTATGCTTTTCACACTTTATTTATTGCAGTTCCATTGGCAAGATACTTCAATAATACGTGCTATTTTTTCAAGTTCGTCAGCATCTGTCATGTCAAACCGGCCTATTTGCGGGCTATCGATATCCAGTACTCCTACTACTGCTCCTTCATGGCGAAGGGGCACTACAAGCTCGGAATTGGACGCACTATCACAAGCAATATGTCCCGGAAAATTGTGAACATCCATAACCAATTGAGTTGCGTTTTCCTCCACTGCTGCTCCGCAAACACCTTTTCCTACGGCGATACGAACACAGGCCACCTTTCCCTGAAACGGACCCAGTACAAGCTCCCCATTATTCATGATATAAAAACCTACCCAGTTAATTCCAATAAGCGCATCATTCAATAAAGCTGAAGCATTGGCCAAGTTTGCTATTGTGTTTGTTTCTCCTTCAAGAAGTGCTTTCATTTGTGACGCTAATAGCTTATACATTTCTTTCTTATCAGAGGGATAAATATTGTTAATATTGTTGTACATAAAGTCTCCTTTTATAATAACCCTGATTTAATCCAAAATTTGTTTTATTTGTTCACTTAAATTATTTTCAATCAAACCGCAGTGGTAACAAACTATTTTCTGTATGTCGTAATCCATTATTTTTTTCAGCGATTTTACGGCTTCATACATATTATGCGTAAATTGTGGGTCAGGCCCTATAAGCTTCAGTTCGCCGTCCGAAAGTTTTTGAAAATTCAAACCATCTCCTGCTAAAAGAGTTTTGTACCTGTTCAGGTAAACACAGATGTGTCCTTTTGTGTGTCCGGGAGTATGTATTATTGTGATGCCTCCACAGTAAGAAAGCTCCTGATTATCCACCAGTGTTTCAGTCACCACGGGTTTATTGGAAGAAAACAGGCTTTGATACTGCTCGCGTTTTTCAGGAGACAGCCCTTCCATCTGTTTCTTTAGTGCTTCCATCTTATCCCTTGTAAACTTCAAGGGCATCAAGTCTCCCTGAATATAAGGCTTTTCAATTTCATGGGACAAAACTTCTACCCTTTTACCGCTGCTGGCCTCAACTTTTTTAACTATTTCTGTAAGACCCCCAATGTGGTCCATGTCATGGTGGGTGATTATGACTTTTGTCAGTTTTTCAGGTGACACTCCTTCCTTTTCTATCAGATCTAAAATGCTGCTTCCCTGTCCGGGCAAACCAGTATCTATTAATACTAAATCATTTTCATCCCATACGATTACGGGATACATTATTCCTTCTACATTTTGTACATTTGACTTCAGTTCCAACATCGCCAATCCTTCTGATATTTTCATCCTATTTTCCCCCTTCATATTTGTTTAAAAACTCAATTGTGTCATCACACCATTTCAATGATGCCTCCAGAGATGTAATACCGTATTGAAGGGTAACAAGCCAGTATGGATACTGGGGCTTTTTCTTTGCATCATCATTATTCAGATAATATTCGTATATGCTGTTTAGCTGGTCATACTTTAACTGATTTCTTGCTTTGGCGGCTACCAGCATGCAAATAGTATCTTTTTGCTGCATCTGATTTCCAAAGGACAACTTCAATAAAAGCTCCGATCTTTTAGGCTGATATTCAACCGGCTCAACAAGCCAGGATTTCAGTTCTTTACGGCCCTCATCCGTAATAATGTATAACTTTTTTCTCGTATCTTCTTCTGAATGGCTTCTCAATATCAGTCCATCAGACTCCAACTGTGCCAGTACAGGATATAAATGGCCGAAATTCTCGTTCCAAAAAAACGAAATAGACTTATCGCAAAATTTCTTTATATCGTAGCCTGACATAGGACCTAATAGGCTTATTACTCCTAACACTGCATATTTTGTCTTGCTGTTTTTCATTTCCACACCTCCATTATATATCAGAGTGATATAGTCATATTGTATCACTCTGATATATAATGTCAATAAAAAAGAGGGCCTTTGATATTTCAAAAAGCCCTCTGCATTTAATATATTCTTGTGTTTATTCCTGTGTCTGTTCAACTGCGCGTGCTTCAATATATTTCAGAGCATTATAAATTTCTTCTGCCGCCTCTGCCCGTGTTATTTCCGCCTTTGGATTGAATTGTCCGTTACTGTCCAAACTAACAACTTTGTAGAGAATTGCTCTTTGTATTTGACCCTCATATTCAGGTGTAATGTCTTTTTGATCTGCAATCTCCCGGTATGCGATTTTCACAGTAGGCAGATAATAGTGGCTTTCCATGGTTTGTATCAACCAATGAGTAAACTCTTCCCTTGTCCATTTTTGTGCAGGATCAAGATCACCGGGCAGCTGCATACTATTTACTGCCGCAATAATCAATCCTCGAGCATACCATGCATTATTGTCCGCCTTCACAAAATAATCAGTGGCCTTTGGCTCCCTGGCAAATTTAACAAAATCCAGATTCAGGTTAAAAGCATTTACTATTAGTTGTACTCCTTGAACCGCAGTAACCGGTTCCTTAGGTGAAAAATTGCCTCTGCCCGTACCATGTACAACGCCTTTATCCTTCAAAGTAAGTATCTTATCCTTTGCCCCTACATCCTTTAGATCATTAAACCCGCTTACAGCAGCAAAGCTTGAAACTGTCATTGACAGAAGCAGTGCACCAGTTACTGATATACAAATTAATTTTGATTTAATCCCCATATTTTCCACCTCAGATTTTTTGTAAATTTGTACTACTTTAATTTATTTGACACTTTAGGATGAAAAAGGTTCCATATTATTTTTAACAAAAAAAGCAGAGTCTGCTTTAGCTCAGACTGCTGCTCCTTAACTATGACTAGATTATTTTATGGGACTTACAATCTCTATTTCTTTTCCGATATTGGTATACATGTTATTGACTGTCATATTAATTTCCGCTGATGACCCTTCCATTTCATCCATATCAATAGAACCATAAATAACAATTGACTGCTTTACCAGTTGCCCTAGAGAATTAACATATATAAACATTCTTGTGTCAAGGCCATTATTGTATATATCTTCAAGTCCTAAGCCATATTCTAGCATATCTGCTGATAACAACCCCTGCAGTAATTCCATATTCAGCCTCACCTGATACTTTGAAACTTCCTCTCCATTGAGTATTGTTTTTCCCTCATTAGATATGTTCATTTTTCCATAAACATCCAATAATCTCAGCATTTCATTTCTATCAGCCTCCAAATCAGTATACAGGATACCCTCTTCCTCTGCCTGACTTCTGGTGTATGTGTTCCAGGAATCTGTCTCTGGATTTTTTACATATATCTTGTCTCCGATATTTATAGTTTGATAATCCATTAAATCTTCCTGTTCCCCGTCAAATGACATAGTAAATTTGGAGTTTGATGTTGAATTATTCCCGTTTATAGCTCCACTTATTGACATATTCATACCGATATTCATATTCGAGCTATTTTCTTTCATGTTTATTATTAATTCTGAACTATATTCACCCTTATAATCCAGCATACTCTTCATTGCATTGTACAGCTGTGGATTCTTAGGAATAGTACTATCCTTAATTTTCAACAGGTTGAGTTTAGCGTTCCATTCCATTGTAAAACCAAGAGCATCGACAACTGCCTTTGCAGGAACAAGAACTACCCCACTTATTTGTTCAGGTGCATTATTTAGGGTAACCAGTTTATCCTGAGCAGCTGGATCCGAAATTGGGTTGCCGCTACCCGCGTAGTTTACATAAGCTGATTTGTTATCTATATTCATATAGATATTTTTATCCTGAGCTGTCAAGCTTTTAATGGCTATTATGCCTACCTGGCTATCAAAATCAACCTTTACCCCTGTTTTTGAAAAAACCTCAGCCGGAATCATTATGTCATTTTCAATAACCTTAGAAGGTGTTTGAAGTTTAATTAAGTCATCATTGTAAGTAACAACCACTTTTTTTAGTGCAGCTGCATTTTGCTCAATACTATCCTTGGAATTTAAAAACTTGTATAATATAACAGCAATCTGTTCCTTTGTCGCTTTTCCTGACGGAGAAAATGAATCAGCACTTACTCCGCTCATTATATTATTTGAGACAGCAAACTTGATTGATGCCTTTGCCCAATCAGACATTTTTCCTTCATCTTTAAATTTTAAAAGGTCATCCAAACCCTGCTCTGCAACAATAGCCTCCTTTGATACTGAAAGATAGTTTAAAAGCATTGTTGTAACCTGTTCTCGTGTAGTCAGACTGCTAATGCCGAACTTACCGCTTCCGGTACCACTGGTTATGCCCGCCCTGTTGGCAGCTTCAACATATTTGAAAGCCCAATGGCTTGCAGGTACATCCGAAAAAGTAGCTGTTGCCGGGAGGTTTGAAGTATCAATGTCCAGTGCCTTTACCAGTAGCGTTATAAGTTCAGCTCTTGTTATGCTTTGACGTGGATTAAAGTTTCCTTGCTTATCCCCGCTAATGATATTATTGTTTGCCATCCATTGTATAGCTTCTCGGGCATACGTTGAACTTTTGTTCAAATCACTTACACCAGCCGCCTGAACAGTAGCTGAGCCCATAACCATGTTCCCCGCAATCAAAACCGCAGTTACTGTTTTAAGTAAATTACCTGTTATTCTTTTTTGCATATGTCACCTCTTAATATAAATTGGCCTTCAAAATTAATAATAACAATTTTATGTCTACTTGACCAGTGAAATTAGTTCCACAGAAATACTTTAAGATTATTTTAACTTATATGCTTTATAAATTCAATTTTATGAGACTATCATTTTAAATAACTTTAAAATTATACAAATTATGGAACAGGTAACATAAAGCTAATCTTTTGAATATTATGTAAATATAATGTTATAGGAGGATGATTTATGTTTTATATCAGATATCCTTTCGTAAGCCAGCAGCCAACGGTTATGCAGGAACAACCGTATTACACTGTACCATCTCAATATGATGCTTACCAGTATACCGATGATTACACTGACGTCGGGCGACCCGGCGACCCACCACCAGTTTTAAGCAATAACCCTGCAACTGTCAGCATAGTTCTATTTAAACAGCTGACAGGTTACCCAAACTATGGAAATCCAAGCAGAAATGCAGATATACTTTATACGGGTAATCAGGGAACATGGACTTTTGATTCTCCAGCTTTTTTAATTGTACCGGGAAACCAAAGAGCACAAATTGTTATAAGGTCGGTTCTTGATGACCATTCAAGTGTACCTGTAAACCGTTACTCTGCCAGAATTACAATAAACGGTTCTGTTGTCCATAACGGCCCTGTGCCTTTGCAGCATGGTGTACCTGCCGGAGGAATGTTTGACAACTGGAGAGACTTAACCTTTAATGTACCTAATTTCAGAAGAAACAACAGAGTTACCATAGTAAATACGTCAACTGCCGGTCCAAGTGATTGGATAGCATTTGACTGGATGGAACTCAGGCTTAACCCAAGGTAATGTTATAAATAATTTTAAAAAACAAGGTATGAACACCTGTAATTGTACTCACACCTTGTTTTTCAATATCTTATGGACATGCTATTTAAGTATGCCTAAATGCAGCAGCAAAGTATTTATAATCAAACAAACCCATGCAATCATAAACACAAAAGGTATAAATCTGTGTGCGGTCATAATTGCCTGTAAACGGTTTGTCTGTAGATTGGCTCCAGCCCAGACCGGCGGGAAATCCATATATTTCATATTGTTTTTCTTTAAATACCTGTTCCAGTTATCCATTATGAACGCTATGGCTTTTTCACTGGACAAAATCGAATACCTCATGCATAAGGATACCACAAACCCAAGTATTCCAATAATATATAACGAAAAGCCTCTGGTTGATAAGCTTGAATAGCCTGCAAATAAAAGGCCTTCCAGAAGTATCAGCCAGTTCATCCTGTTGTTTACAATGGATGTCTCCTCCTTTATCATTTCTCTTATAACATTATGGTAATTTGTATCGTTCATGTATACCCCTTGAATACATCTTTCTTATTCAAAAGGCTACCATAAATATACATAAAAGTAAATGTTATTTTGCTCGGGTTCTGATTTCTTCAACTATCTTGTCAACAAACTGTTCTGCAGACATAGCTCCGAGATCGCCATCTTTTCTGGAACGTACCGAAACAGCATTGTTTTCCATTTCCTTGTCTCCTATTACAAGCATGTACGGTATTTTTTCCATCTGGGCTTCTCTAATCTTATAGCCAATCTTCTCATTTCTTGTATCAACTTCAACCTTTACTCCCTTGTCTCTGAGCATTTGCGCAACCTTCTGTGCAAAATCATGATGCTTGTCAACCAAAGGAAGAATTTTTGCCTGAACAGGACATAACCAGGTTGGGAATGCTCCTGCGTATTTTTCAATAAGCATTGCAAGTGTTCTTTCATAACAACCTATTGACGTTCTGTGGATTATATATGGATGCTTCTTTTCGTTGTTTTTATCAACATAAACCATGCTAAGTCTTTCAGCAAGGGCAAAGTCAACCTGTACTGTAATAATGGTGTCTTCCTTTCCGTGAACATTCTTGCACTGAATATCAAGCTTTGGTCCGTAGAAGGCTGCTTCACCTTCTGCTTCCTTATAATCTATCCTCAAGTGGTCCAAAATAGTTCTCATCTGTCCCTGAACATTTTCCCAGTCTTCTTCGTTTCCGATATATTTTTCCTTGTTCTTAGGATCCCATTTTGAAAATCTGTAGGTTACGTCCTCCTGTATTCCCAGAGTTTCCATCATAAATTTAATCAGGTCAACAACTCCCTTGAATTCGTCTTCCAGCTGCTCAGGAGTACAAACCAAATGTCCCTCTGAAATAGTAAACTGACGGACGCGTATAAGACCATGCATTTCCCCGGATGCCTCGTTTCTGAACAAAGTAGAAGTTTCACCGTATCTTATAGGCAAATCACGGTAGCTATGAAGCTTTGTGTTGTATATCATAAACTGGAACGGACAGGTCATAGGCCTTAATGCCATAACTTCCTCATCCTTATCCTCATCTCCCAATAAGAACATTCCGTCCTTATAGTGCTGCCAGTGTCCTGATAGCTTATATAAGTCACTCTTTGCCATAAATGGAGTCTTTGTCAGCACGTAGCCTCTTCTCTCTTCTTCATCCTCTACAAATCTTTGCAAGGTCTGAATAATTCTAGCTCCTTTTGGCATAAGCAAAGGAAGGCCCTGTCCTACTTCTTCAACAGTTGTGAACAGTTCAAGTTCTCTGCCCAGTTTGTTATGATCTCTTTTCTTTGCCTCTTCAAGTTTAGTTACATATTCTTCTAATTCACTCTTTTTAGGGAAGGCTGTACCATAAATTCTCTGGAGCATCTTGTTTTTTTCATTGCCCCTCCAGTACGCACCTGCAGCACTCATAAGTTTTACAGCCTTGAGCTTTCCTGTTGACAGAAGATGAGGCCCCGCACAAAGGTCAACAAAGTCCCCCTGTTTATAGAAGGATATTTCTTCGCCTTCGGGTAAATCCTTTATAAGTTCAACCTTGTAGGGTTCACCCTTGTCTTCCATGAATTTAATTGCTTCTTCCCTTGGCAATGAAAATCTTTCCAGGGCAATATCTTCCTTTATTATTTTTTCCATTTCCTTCTCGAGCTTTGCCAAATCTTCTGGTGCAAAGTTCTTTTCAGTATCAAAGTCATAATAGAAGCCGTTTTCTATAGCCGGGCCTATTGCAAGCTTAACATTTGGGAACAGCCTTTTAACAGCTTGTGCAAGAACATGTGATGCAGTGTGTCTGTAGGCAAGTCTTCCGCCTTCGTCTGAAAAAGTTAAAAGGCTAAGTGAACAGTCATTTTCCAACTTGAAATCAAGTTCCTTCACCCTTCCGTCAACCTCTCCTGCAAGAGCCGCCCTTGCAAGTCCCGCACTGATGCTCTCAGCAACTTCCTTGATTGTAATACCATTCTGGTATTCCTTATTACTTCCGTCCTTTAACGTAATCTTAATCATTTTTTACCTCCGTTTATTAATAACTGTTTATTTCAGCTTATTTTTTATTTCATCAGATATTTTCTCTGCAAACTGTTCAGGTGAAATAGTTCCTACATCGCCGTCTTTTCTTGATCTGACAGACACCAGCCTGCCCTCCAGTTCCTTGTCACCTATTACAAGCATATAAGGAGTCTTTTCTATCTGGGCCTCACGAATCTTATAACCTATCTTCTCATTTCTGATATCTACCTCTACCCTGACATTTTCAGCTTCCAGAAGCTTTTTAACTTCATATGCATAGTCGTTATGCTTGTCAACCAGTGGTAGGATTTTAACCTGAACAGGACTCAGCCATGTTGGAAATGCTCCTGCAAAATGCTCTGTTAATATTGCTATAAATCTCTCAATGCTTCCAAAAACAACCCTGTGAATCATTACAGGCCTGTGCTTTTCGCCGTCCGGACCAATATAACTGAGGTCAAATCTTTCCGGAAGGTTCATATCCAACTGAATGGTTCCGCATTGCCACGTACGACCAATTGAATCCTCCAGATGGAAATCTATCTTAGGCCCGTAAAATGCACCTTCTCCCTCATTTACAGTGTACTTAATGCCTTTTAAATCCAATGCTTTTTTAAGTCCCTGTGTAGATAATTCCCACATTTCATCAGAACCAATTGAGTTTTCTGGTCTTGTGGACAATTCTACATTATATTTGAATCCAAAAACTTTATAAAAATCATCTATCAAATTTATAACACCAACAATTTCATAAGTTATCTGATCAGGTGTCATAAAAATGTGTGCATCATCCTGTGTAAAACACCTTACTCTCATTAATCCGTGAAGTGCCCCTGAAAGCTCATGCCTGTGCACCAGACCCAGCTCTCCCATTCTTTGAGGCAAATCCCTGTAAGAATGAAGTTTACGTTTAAATACAAGAATTCCTCCGGGACAGTTCATGGGTTTTATGGCATATTCCTGATCATCAATATCCACAGTATACATATTCTCTTTGTAAGTATCCCAGTGTCCTGATCTCAGCCAGAGTTCCTTGTTCAGTATAACAGGTGTTCTAATCTCCTGATAGCCGGCTTTTTTGTGCTCAGATCGCCAGAAATCCTCAAGAAGATTTCGAAGAACCATACCTTTTGGCATAAAGAACGGGAAGCCCGGGCCTTCGTCCAATATATCGAATAAATCCAGCTCCCTTCCCAGCTTTCTGTGGTCACGCTTTTTTGCCTCTTCCATTCTGAAAAGGTATTCATCCAGCTGGCTTTTCTTAGGGAAGGCTGTACCATATATTCTCTGGAGCATTTTATTCTTCTCATTACCCCTCCAATAGGCACCGGCAACAGAAAGTAATTTTACTGCTTTTAATTTACCTGTCCCTGATAAATGAGGCCCAGCACAAAGGTCTGTAAAGTCGCCCTGCTTGTAAAAGGATATTTCTTCACCTTCCGGAAGGTCCTTTATCAACTCTACCTTATACGGTTCACTCTTTTCCTCCATGAACTTTATTGCCCCGTTCCTTGGAAGAACAAACCTCTCCAGCTTTATATCCTCTTTTATTATTTTTTCCATTTCCTTTTCAATACTATCAAGTTCTTCTATTGAAAATGGTTTTTCCCTTTCAAAGTCATAATAAAATCCTGAATCTATTGCCGGTCCTATTGCCAACTTGGCATCAGGGTACAGTCTTTTCACAGCCTGAGCCAAAACATGGGAGGCAGTGTGTCTGTAGGCAAGCCTTCCGCCTTCATCTTCAAAGGTTAAAAGATTTAACCTGCAATCACATTCAAGTTTAAAATCAAGCTCCGTTACCCTGCCGTTAACTTCTCCGGCCAATGCGGCTCTGGCCAGTCCCGCACTTATGCTCTCTGCAACTTCACGGACTGTAACACCCTCCCGGTATTCTTTTATAATACCGTCTTTCAATGTTATCTTTATCATGTACAAAAACCTCCTTTGGCAATACTTTATAAGACATAAAAAACTCCCGTCCTTATATAAGGACGAGAGTTATCTCGCGGTTCCACCCTACTTTCTGCTCTGTGCGTAAAAATACGCTGATTATAACGTTATCACCGATACAGCTCGGAGGTGGTCTTCGGTAAAGTGAAGGTTTGGATACTTTCAGCTAATAATATCCAATCTCTGAAACCTCATATTTTACTTACTCTTCTCGTCAACGCCTTTGTCGATATTAAAATATCTATTTATTTATTATATTCCTTACTGTTTTTATATGTCAATACTCCACGAATTATTTGTATTTGATGTTAAACTTTCTAGAAATTGTAAATAATATAGCTATTGGTATTATTATTACATTATAAAAAGCAGGAGGACGGGTTTGAGAAACAAAAGGGTTATACGTTGTAAGAGAGACAGGAGAAAGAAATATTTTAAACTATTTTTAGGTTTCTTACTGCCGGCATTTTCGGTACTATTAGTTTACGTATGTTTTTTAGTGTTTATTATGCCGTTATATGTCAAGTAATTGTTAATATTGCATATCATTTTGGTTATTTATTGTAAGAAAATCGTATATTAATACTATTTGAAATAGCTAAGTATAATAATATAATATGTGCATGGATTAAATTATATTTTCCTCCTTTAAATTATTTCAAACCGGCTGAAAATAGCCGGTTTCTTGTTTTGTGTCTCTATAAAATCAGTCAACGCATATGTAATTTTTTATTTTATCAAATGTCTTTTGTTTAATTCCTGTTATTTTCATAATGTCTGTTAGTTTTGCAAAACCACCCTTTTGCTCCCTGTATTCAATGATAGCTTTTGCAGTTGACGGGCCTACATTTGGAAGCTCTTCAAGCTCTGCCTGAGATGCTTTGTTGATATTCAGAAGCTTAGTTTTTGAGCCATCCGCTGAATTGCTCTCCTTCTCCCCCACATCAGCTCCCAAGCTATCATTTATAATATCAACACCGCTGTTTAAGGGATCTCCACCCGCAGCTTTTACTGATTGAGGCTGATTACCTGTTTTGCCTGTGCTTGCTGCTTTTGCCGTTCCCTTGGCTTTGATTCTTAACATAGTATTTTCATTTAAAGGATACGCCAGATTTATATTATCAAGATCAGCTTGTTTGGTGACACCACCGGCGTTTTTTATGGCATCTTCAATAATCTGTCCCTTTTTTATTGTTACTACTCCCGGTTTGTTTACACAACCTGTAACGTAGACTTTAATATCAGGTACTTTTTCCTCCTCGGTCTCTACTTCCGAAGGCTCCGCCTCCTTTGATACCATTGCGGTATTTTTTTCTTCAACAATTGGTGTTTCAAGTGGGTGATAAACTTGCTTTAGAATGAAACCTAAAATACCTGCACCTAATACCAGAACTGCAATTATACACACTGCATGAATTTTACTTAAAAATATCTTCTTGCCAAAAACAGATATCTCCATAGAATACCTCCTATTATGTTAAGTTTTAAAAATAAAAGATTTTTGGAATAAATAGAAAAAGCGGTTGAAATATATAAATTTATTTCCACATCTGCCAACCAATAATACTTTGAAAATTCAGCTTTATAATTTATACTGTGGAAAGAAATAAAGAAAATATAGAATTGTTTCTTAAATATTATATTACATATTTTAGTATTTTACCATATTATTTAAATAAAACTCTATAAAAAAGTTTAAAAAAGTGAATTCTTGCTTTATACTTATAATATATTTACTTATTTCAGAGGAGGAGTTATGAAGAAAGTACTGGCAACATTAATCATATCAATAATATTACTATTTCAAGTCTCACCTGCATTTTGTGCAAATCTTGACATTGATGCTGCTTCATACATACTAATGGATGCAAAAACAGGAAGTGTTTTGTACGAATATAAGCCCGATCTGAAATGGCGCCCTGCCAGCACTACAAAAATAGCAACTGCATTAGTAGCTCTTAAGGAAGGAAATATGGATCAGGTAATGACCGCCAGTAATGAGGCAGTCAGCGATATAGGCGTAGGGGGTATGAATATAGGCATCATGCCGGGAGAACAGATGTCGTTAAATGACCTTCTTCATGCTCTTTTGATAGTTTCGGCAAATGAAACTGCTAACATAATATCTGAAAACCTGTATAATGATAAATCTAAGTTTATGACAGAAATGAACAAGGTTGCTGCCGATGCCGGAGCAAAAAATACTACTTTCACTAATCCCTGCGGAATTGATGAATATGAAAAAGATGCGGAACACTTTTCCTCTGCAAGAGATTTGGCGCTCATTGCAAAAGAGTGCTTAAAATACCCTTTATTTCGTGAAATTGTAGGCCAGAAGCAACTTAATATGCTGCCAGCCACAAATAAACATAAAACTTGGAATGTACTTAATACTACAAATAAATTATTGGGGCAATCCTTTAAGTACGGTCCTGAAACAGGTGACGACAGAAACCAGTTTACCATTACAGGCTTAAAAACCGGTTCGACTTCCCGAGCAGGTGCAAATTTTATTTCCAGTGCCATAAATAAGGATGGCCTTGAATTGATTTCTGTTGTCCTCGGTGTAAATAATAAACCCAACAGAAGTGTGTTTGATTTTACAAAAACCCTTTTAAAGGCAGGCTACGAAAACTATTCCAGACAAATGATTATTGACCGTTCCACTAAAATTCAGGAAATCGCTGTCAAGGATGCAGCAAATGGGGATAAGATTGATCTTATAACCAACGGGGTAATTGAGGCACTTTTACCTAATGATAAAAACGAATGGCGCCTTGATAAAAAAATTAATGTCAGGCAGGATGTAAAAGCTCCTATTAAGAAAGGGACGGTTCTTGGAAGCATTGAGTATACACGAGAAGGTGTATCGCTGGGCAAAGTAGATATCGTTTCTTCAAGAACCGTTGAACAAACACTGAAATCCAAATCCAAGGACTATGTAAAAGATATAACAGGCAATAACCTCTTTAAATACATTGTAATTGGAGTAACTGTAATAATTTGCTTTTTTATTCTGAGATTTATATTAAGAAAAATATCAAGAAAAAGAAAATACAAATTAAGAAACTTCAATTAATAATCCGACTTTTTATGTTTTTATTTGCCTCATATATTGATTTAATTTAAATATACTTATATTATAGTATATGTTTATATGCAGTAAATAACTGAAAAATACTATTGGCTTTTTTAAAAGGAGTGTAGTCAATGAGAACCGAACCGATTTACCAGACTAGGAAAATCACTGATCTCAAAGATCTCATGGTTCAAAGCGCAAAATTATTCGGAGATAGAAACGCATTTTACATTAAAGACAAAAATGGTGAGTACTACGGAAAAACATATACTGAACTCAAAAGAGATATTGACGCTTTTGGTACGGCATTGATAAGTTTAGGTCTAAAGGACAAAAAAATTGCCATTTTGTCTCAGAACAGGGCAGAATGGTGTACCTCCTACCTGACAATAACAGGCGGAGTAGGTGTTGTAGTTCCTTTAGACAAGGAGCTTCCTTTTAATGAGGTTGAAAACCTTATTTCACGTGCGGGAGTCAGTGCAATTGTTTTTTCATCAAAATACCGCAGCGATATGTTGAAATTATCCTATAATTCCAGGGTTGAATATTACATAGACATTGATCAAGAAGAAGAAATTTTGGACGGGTTTCTATCCTATTCATGTTTGATTGAAAAGGGCAGAGCTTTAATGAAACAAGGCGACAGGAATTATCTGGATGCCGAGATAGACCCCGATGCCATGTGTGCCCTTATTTTTACATCAGGGACAACAGATTTGGCCAAAGGGGTTATGCTTTCAAGCAAGAACATTGTGTCCAACGTAAGAGCTGTTGTATCAATGCTCTACATAGACGAGACCGACAGTGTTCTTTCTATTTTACCTCTTCATCACACCTATGAGTGTACGGCAGGTTTTTTGGTAATGATGTACAGCGGATGTTGTATGTCATTTAATGAGGGGCTAAAGTATATAGTTCAAAACTTACAGGAGACAAAACCTTCAATCCTTATGTTGGTTCCTCTGATACTTGAAAACATGCATAAAAAAATTGTAAAGCAGGCTTCAAAAACCCGTATGGGTAAAATTAAATTCAATACTGCAATAGAAATAAGCAATTTTTTATATAATTTCTTAAAAGTAGATATACGAAAAAAATTAGTTCAAACAAGTTTTAAATACCTTCGGAGGCAGAGTAAGACTGGTCATTTCCGGTGCTGCTGCGGTAAATCCGGATGTTTCAAATGATTTATGTGCTATGGGTATACGTATTGTCCAAGGCTACGGACTCACTGAGTTTTCACCTATAGTCGCTGTTAACAATGACCGCGGGTTCAGACATGATTCCGCCGGAAAGCCACTTGCAGGAGTGGATGTACAGCTTGAAGATGCTGGCGAGGATGGTATCGGAGAATTTGTTATTTCCGGTGATTGTGTAATGTTGGGTTATTACGAAAATCCATCAGCAACCCGAAGTGTTTTGAAAAATGACCGTTTATATACCGGTGACTTAGGATATATTGATGATGAAGGCTTTATTTATATTACAGGCAGAAAGAAAAATGTCATTGTCACAAAGAACGGTAAAAATATATTCCCTGAAGAAGTTGAAGCATATCTTGCAAAAAGTAAATTTGTCAAGGAGAGCCTTGTTTGGGGCAGATTTGATGAAGAAACCGGCGAAACCGAAGTCAATGCACAGATTGTACCTGACATTGATGAGATAAAGGCAAAGCTGAATTTTAATATTGTTTCAAATGATGAAATACGCAAGGTTATTCATGGTGAAATCAAGGAAATAAACAAGCAGATGCCGCTTTATAAGCGAATAAAAGACTTTACAATACGTGAAGAAGAGTTTGTAAAAACAACGACCAAGAAAATCAAGAGGTATGTTGAAAATGTGGGCTAATTTTTTAAATACATAACCTAAAAGCCGGAGTAATAGAATTTATAAGAATTCCTATTATTGCGGCTTTTTTATATTTTCAACAACTTTTTCCCACACTTCTTTTTCAGTCATAAAAGCATCTGAAATCTTTTCCTCTATATTATCAAGTTCATCAAAGTTATTTCTCAGACAATGTTTTAGATAAACACTCTGGATATTTTTCCACGTGATACAGTACTCGTCCCATACTTCATTTAATTCATCAGTCAGGTGTTCATCCAATAGTCCCTTATCCTTTAACGTGCAAAGTAATAGCTTGTTCCCTTTTAACCTGTTTGATATCTTGGAAAACTCATAATTGTAATGATAAATTTTAGATGCGTCTTCATTTATCATTGTTTTGTTTACAACTTCCTGCTTTTCTATAAGCATATCCAGATTGTAAATCAATTTCTTTGTACATTTTATAAACTGCTTTATGTCTATTTCGTAGGGGGGAATAAAGTCATTTTTAAAGGTAAGAATCCTGTAGTCCGTCTTGATTTGTTTATGTGGCGAATTAAAAGCTTGAATTACTTCATTTGTTGGAATTTCTCTTATATCATAAAATAAGTTTACATCATCTTCAAATGCATAGAAAACATCTTTTTCTTCATCAAAACCTGTAACAAAAGCTAAATGAGATGTATGAATTTTATTATAATAATACGAGAATCTGTTCCAATTATATAAATCAACGTTGAGAGTTGCATATGAGTTATTTATGAGAATATCTTTAAATTCTTGTAAAAAATTTTCCTTATTATTAAAATTATATGATTCATATTTGAAGATATTTTCTGCGAAAAAATTGTAGTACTCTATAGTGTAGTCCAAATGAAAAACATTGTCCGGATAATAAGTATACTCATAATAATTCAGATACGCAAGAGGTTCATAGCTGGCATCAATTTTTGTTAGTACAGAAAGGAACATATTTACAATACAGTTCCCCCAGAATTTATTATATGGCTGTAAATCCTTTATGTATCGCATCAATATTCACCCATTCTTTTTTCTTATAATTTGATTATAATCGATTTTATTTTACATTACAATACATAATAGTCTGTTAATGTATTTTATGTAAAAAAATATCCAAAGGCTAAGTTCACCCTTGGACATTTATTTTTATTATGTGTTAATTTTCTAAATGACTTTTTAAGACCATAGCTCTTTTCTTAATGCTGCAATATCTTCATTTTCAAGATATTCATCATATGTCATTTGCCTGTCGATAATTCCTTTAGGAGTTATCTCAACTATCCTGTTGGCTATTGTCTGAACAAACTCATGGTCATGAGAAGTAAAGAGAATTGTTCCCTTATAGTTAATCAGACCATTGTTCAGTGCAGTGATAGATTCCAAATCCAGATGGTTTGTAGGCTCATCAAGAATAAGTACATTTGCACCTGAAAGCATCATCTTTGATAGCATACAACGAACTTTTTCTCCTCCTGAGAGTACCGAAGCCTTTTTTAAGGCCTCTTCGCCCGAAAATAGCATTCTGCCTAGCCATCCTCTAAGGAAGGTCTCTGTCTGATCCTTTGAGAACTGTCTCAACCAATCCACCAAATTTAAGTCAACACCGTCAAAAAATTCAGAGTTGTCCGTTGGGAAATATGCCTGTGACGTAGTTATACCCCATTTGAAATCACCACTGTCAGGTTCCATCTCACCCATAAGAATTTTAAATAATGTAGTTTTTGCATTTCCGTATGTTCCGACAAATGCTATCTTATCACCCTTATTTACTATAAGGTTAAAGTCGTTGAGAAGCTTTTCACCTTCAATCTCCTTTGAAAGTCCGTTTACCATGAGTAAATCGTTTCCGGCTTCTCTCTCCGGCTTGAAATCCACGAAAGGATACTTTCTTGATGAAGGTTTTATATCCTCAAGTGTTAGTTTATCCAATAATTTCTTACGAGAAGTAGCTTGTTTTGATTTTGAAGCATTCGCACTAAATCTTTGAATAAATTCCTGCAATTCCTTTATTCTTGCTTCCGTTTTTTTGTTTGCATCCTTTGCCTGCTGAAGTGCCAACTGGCTTGACTGATACCAGAAATCATAGTTTCCGACATAAAGCTGTATTTTACCAAAATCAATATCAGCAATATGTGTACATACCTGATTTAAAAAGTGTCTGTCATGGGATACTACAATAACTATATTTTCAAAATTGGCCAGAAAGTTTTCAAGCCAAGTAATAGATGCTATATCAAGATGATTGGTAGGCTCGTCCAGTAACAGAATATCAGGATTTCCGAAAAGAGCCTGAGCCAAAAGCACCCTTACCTTCTGATTACCGTCAAGATCCTTCATGAGCTTGTAGTGGTACTCTTCTGTTATGTTTAATCCATTTAATAACGTTGCAGCGTCAGATTCTGCTTCCCATCCGTTCAACTCCGCAAATTCTCCTTCTAATTCAGAAAGCCTTATTCCTTCTTCCTCTGTAAAATCAGACTTTGCGTAAAGTACCTCTTTTTCATCCATAATTTCAATCAATCGTTTGTGGCCCATCATTACGGTTTTAATAACTTCAAATTCATCGTATGCGTAATGATCCTGCTTTAAAACAGCCATTCTCTCCCCGGGAGAAATTGAAATATCACCCTTATTGGGCTCAATTTCACCGGAAATTATCTTTAGAAAGGTTGATTTTCCGGCACCATTGGCACCTATCAATCCGTAGCAGTTTCCCTGAGTAAATTTAATGTTTACATTTTCAAATAAAGCACGTCCCCCATACCTTAGAGAGACACCGTTTGCACTAATCATTTTATCTCCGTTTCCAGGCAGGATACTATAACATCCTTACCTTTTAATATATATATTGATTTTTAATGTTCTAATACTTCTCCAAAACAGCACAAAATAAGAAAAGCCTAATTAATGCTTTTCTCAATATATTAAAGCATAACTTATTACAATGTTCAATATCTAATGCTGGTCATTTCTCCATCAGACCATAACCTTTCCAAATTGTAAAACCCTCTGTCTTCCTGATGGAAAACATGAATTACAACATCTGCATAGTCAAGTAATATCCATCTTGCAGAATCGTAACCTTCCTTGTGGTGTGCCTCCAGCCCCATTTCAGCCAGTTTGAAATCTACTTCATCGGCTATAGCCTTTATATGCGTCGAGGATGTACCGCTGCATATAACAAAATAATCGGCAATAATAGTAATATCATGAATATCAATTATACTTATATCTTTTGCCTTCTTATCTTCCATAGCCGCAACGATTTTGTCTACCAATGTTTTTGAATCCAATATTTTGCACCTCATCTTCTGATTGTTTTATATTAAGGATTATAATCATTTCCAAGTATTATTGTAATATCAAAATTTGGTTCAGCCTGTATTTCTTCTGAAACTTTGGATATTTTCAACATGTTGCTGATTGTCCCTGTCTTAATACCCTTCTTCCTTACAATTATTTGAGAAGTACTTTGAATATTGCCCGTTTCGGCACTTGCCTCAAACCCCTGTGCCACAAGCATAGTCTTAACCTCTCCTGCGAGGCCTTTTTTACCTGTACAGTTAACAACCTGAACTGTGGTCTTTCCACTCTTCTTTGTTGTTTCTGCCGTGTCTTTAGCGGAATCCTCAACAGGCTTGCTATCCACTATTATTTTTCCGGGGGTCTTTGATGCAGGTGCAGGCTTGACGGGTTGTTTTTTCACTTCAACAACCTTTTTGTCGAAAACACCTGAATCTCTATAAAAATTTGCCCCTACTATAATTGATGAAAACAGTAGTAAAAATGTTCCTACTGCATAAAATACAAATTTAATAAATTTACTCATTTTTTATTATCTCCAAAACTAGTTTTCCTCGGTTTTTTGTGTCATTAATAATATATAGTTTCTAGCCTCAATAGTAAATGGATGAATTAAGCCATTTTGGCTAATAACGTATTTTATTACGCTATTAAAAGCACTTATCAAAGCACGATTCAAATCTACGAATGCCAAACTCCGTGCTTCCTGTACATCACCGTGGGTTCTTCCCGGCTCAATGTAATCAGCAAGAAATATTATTTTATCCATTGTACACATTCCCGCAAATCCGGTAGTATGATACTTAATAGCATTTAGTACGACAGAGTCTTCTACACCGTACTTTTGTCTTGCCACTACAGCACCTACTGCTCCATGCATCAGGAATAACTGATTTTCCTCAATGGGACTGAGTTCTATGTGATTTTCAATACAATACCACTTTGTTTCATTGTCTTCAAGGTTCTTCGCACAATCATGCAAAAGTCCTGCCACTTTAGCTTTTTCTAGATCCTCACCATAATGCTCAGCCAATTCTACAGCGACTTTCATAGTATTAACAGAATGAATGTACCTCCCCGGTTTTAGGGACTTTTTAAGCAGTATATCCATTTCACTAAAATTCATTTTCTATCCTCTTAAATATACAAATTATTTTCCTTTATATATCCCTCAACAGGCTCAGTTATAAAATATTTAACAGATTTTCCGTTTTTTATTCTATCTCTTATAAAGGTTGATGAAATTTCAATTAGAGGCGCTTCAAAGCCTGTAATATTAACATCATATTCACTCTTTAAATAAGTCAAACGAGTCTTAAATTCTTCATCTTGGAATCCGGGCCGCATTAATGCAATAAACCTTGTTAGTGTAAATACTTCCTCTGTACTTTTCCATTTCAGAAGATCCATTACTACATCTGCGCCAATTATATAATAAAACTCCGTGCCCTTAGGATAAAGTTCATGCAGCTGTTTAAGAGTATCTACAGTATATGTGTATCCCCGGCGTTCTACCTCAATAGAAACCGCTTCAAAGTTTGGATTGGTGCTGACTGCACACTGTACCATATTCAATCTGTGAATAGGGTCAGTTACTGAAGTAAGGTCTTTGTGAGGCGGTTTTCCTGACGGTATAAATAATACCCTATCAAGTCCAAATTCTTCTCTGACAAGCTCGGCAACTGCCAGATGTCCAACATGCACAGGATCGAATGTACCTCCGCAAATACCTATTTTCATGCCTTTATCCAAATCAAACGTCCTTTCATAACATATATTGTTGTTATTTTGCTGCAATATAAACTACATTATAGCATAAAATATTTAACTATTTATTAAGAAATGTAAAAGTTTATCAGAGAAATTCTTAAACAGGAAAAGACCCGGCATTTTTTGTTATGCCGTGTCTTTTCTACATTTAATCAACCATCAGTTTCTTCCTTACCGGAATCAATTTTAGGGACTGACTTTTTGCGTTTACGAAGTGCTTCACTAATCAGATACTCAATTTGACCATTTACTGAGCGGAATTCATCTTCCGCCCATTCGGATATTTCTTCCCACATTTTTGGACTGAGCCTAAGTAAAAGTGTCTTTTTTTCCGCCATAATACCATCGCCTTTTTTAGTTATGCAAGGTTCCGGTGTTTATAACCGGCTGAGTATTTTTCTCACCGCATAAAACCACCAACAAGTTGCTTACCATTGCAGCCTTTCTTTCTTCGTCAAGCTCCACTATTTCATTTTCACTGAGTTTGGTAAGTGCCATCTGAACCATTCCAACAGCACCTTCAACTATTTTTTGTCTTGCAGCAATTATTGCAGCTGCCTGCTGTCTCTGAAGCATTGCTGCAGCTATTTCAGGTGCATATGCCAAATGAGACAGCCTTGCTTCTTCAACTACTACTCCTGCTTTTCCCAGTCTTTGCTGAAGTTCGTTTTTAAGTGCTTCGGCAACCTCGTCTGTACTTCCTCTCAGAGAAATGGTATGATTATCTTCCGTATTGTCATATGGGTACATTCCTGCCAAATGCCTCAAAGCAGACTCACTCTGAACATTTACATAGTCAACATAATTATCTACATCAAATATAGCCTCAGCGGTATTTTCAACTCTCCATACAATTACGGCTGCTATTTCAATTGGATTACCCATTTCATCGTTAACCTTTATTTTTTCACCGTTTATATTTCTTGACCTTAATGAAATCTTTTTCTTTGAATAGAAAGGATTAGCCCAGTGCCAGCCTTCCTTTTTTATAGTTCCTGTATACTTTCCAAAAAGAATTAAAACCATAGCTTGATTAGGCTGAATAGTAAAAAATCCGGGAAGTATAAATGAGTATCCCACAAAAATTACAATACCTAGTACAATTAACACATCCGCTCCATTATATACACCTACCCCGAAAATCACTATACTCAAAATAAGTATAAAAAATGATGCCAGAAGTATTTTACCACCTGATGCGGTTTTTCCATCAATCTCTTTCATAAATAATAACCTCCCTAAATAAACAACTAATTAAATATTAATATGATATCTAAATGATATCATATTAATATTATAAATTCTATAATTTCCATATAAAAATTATTCTTCAATCATGCTTTTTAATTTCTCAGCATCAATTATTTTTACTGCTTCCTTTTGAAATTCAATAATACCCATGTCCCGCATTATTCCCATCTCTCTTGACATGGAAGGCCTTGATATATTCAGAAATTCGGCCATTTCGTTTCTGTTTACCGGAAGTCTGAAAGTATTGCTGCCTGCCTTTTCCATGTATTCAAGCAAAAAGCCTGCAATTTTGGAGTTAATTCCTTTCATTGAAAGATATTCTACTCTTCTGTTAAGTATAATTGCCCTTGTAGAAACACTTTTCAAAAGATTCCTTATAAGCTGTGAATGATGAGAACAAGCATCACTGCATTGATTTAATATCATTTCATTTTCTATAAACATTACCCGGCAATTAGTTTGAGCCTGAACGTTTGAAGGCCATTTTTCCGTGCCGGAAAATGCAATGACCTCACCAAAAATACTTCCCGGTTTGATGAGATTCATCATTACACGATTCCCTGCAGCATTTTCCTTTGTTACAACTCCGTTGCCCTCCACAAGTATGCCCATCCCGTGATACCTGCCCCCTGCCATGACTATATAATCCCCCTTGTTATAGCTATAAAGCTGGGGGTTGAAGCATTCAAGGATTGATATGATTTGTTTACTGTCAAAGTTCTCAAACAGCTCACAATTGAGAAGAACTTCTGTTATATTTTTAATTTCCCCTTCGTTTAATTTCATAGTTTCCTCCTTTTGTATCCCCAGATACCGAATTTAATATAATTATACCTTATAATCAATACATAATCATTTAAACAACAAACAAATAAAATATATATTTAAGGAGAGTTATATTATGAAGAGAAATATTATAAGGATAGATGAAGAAAAATGTAATGGGTGCGGATTATGTGTAACAGCATGTCATGAAGGTGCGCTGGTTTTAGAAAATGGTAAGGCAAAGCTTATATCCGACAGCTACTGTGACGGGCTTGGAAATTGCCTTCCCGAGTGCCCTACAAATGCAATAACTATTGAGGAACGTGAAGCAGATGCATACGATGAAGAACTTGTCAAAAAGAATATAGAAATGAAAGCTGCCGCACAAGCTCCTTCGGTACATCATCACATCCATGGAGGATGTCCCGGTTCAAGAGCAATGGCAATAAAGAAAGCTCCTGCAGTGGAACCCGTATCAAATCCAGCTTCAATTCCAGCGGTATCAGAGCTTATGCAGTGGCCGTGTCAAATCAAGCTGGTTCCGGTAAACGCACCATACTTTGACAACTGCGACCTGCTGATTGCAGCCGATTGTACTGCATACGCATATGCAAACATTCACAGAGATTTCATGAAAAACAGAATTACTCTTATAGGATGTCCAAAGTTAGACGAAGGTGATTATTCTGAGAAACTTACAGCAATTATTGCAAACAATAACATTAACAGTGTTAAAGTTCTCAGAATGGAAGTCCCCTGCTGCGGAGGCATTGTAAGTGCAGTTAAAACTGCCTTGATTAATTCGGGAAAAATGCTGCCTTGGAGTATTGTAACAATAGGTACAAACGGAGAAGTACTGCAAAGTTAATTAATGGAATTGGTAGTTTTAATTGAATATTTTTTCCATTATAATAGGTCTGTAGGCATTTTTTGCTTGCAGGCCTTTTAAATTTATAAAGCAGGAGGATTATTTATGCTTATAGGAATAATTGGAGCTATGGAACAGGAAATAAAGCTATTGGCGGAAAGCATGTTAATAAATGAAACAAAAACTATTGCCATGCGTGAATATTATATCGGCAAACTATTTGGTAAAGATGTTGTTTTAGTATTCTCTAAATGCGGCAAGGTTGCAGCAGGTTCAACCGTTACTACACTTATAGAAACCTTTAATGTTGACGTTGTTCTTTTTACAGGCGTTGCCGGAGGGGCTGACAAAAACTTAAAAATAGGCGATATAATTGTTGCGGACAAGCTGGTGCAGCATGACATGGATGCAAGTTCCTTACCGGGATTCAGCAAGTTTGAAATACCTCTTTTGGGAGTCGGAACATTTGTTGCTCCTTCTCATATGGTGTCACTGGGTAAAAAATCTGCGGAGTTTTATGTATCTAGCTGTTTAAATACAGATGTCGATGAAAGTATCTTAAAAGAGTTTAACATCTGTACTCCGAACATTGTAACCGGTACAGTGGCAAGCGGTGACCAATTTGTTGCGGACAGCAGCAAGGTTTTAAGCCTTACACAGGAAATAGAGAATCTAAAGTGTATTGAAATGGAAGGTGCAGCCGTGGCACAGGTTTGTTACGAACATGGTGTCGATTATATTATATTCCGTGTTATTTCTGACAAAGCAGATGAGCATGCAAATATCAACTTCCCCAGATTTATTGAAGAAGCGGCTTCCCATTTTACCAGAGGAATTATAGAACATTTTGTTTCAGAAATAGCCTAAAATAAAGCCGGTTCAAACCGGCTTTTGTTTTCTCTTTTTTTAGAATGACTTAACTTATTCAATTTACATAATCTATTCCCTTTCTTTAAATCTTACTACAGTTCAATATAGTATCGGGACTCTAAATAAATTATATCTAAATATTATGTAACATCAAGCACGTCATCTTAATATACTACTAATGTGAATAGAAAAATTATTTTTTAAGGTGATTTAATATGCCATTAACAGACCGAGAACTACTTGCAAGATTAATAAGATGTGAGGCCGAAGGTGAAGGGGACAACGGTATGAGAGGGGTTGCCTCTGTTGTTATGAACCGAGTAACTGTTCCGTATGGCGAGTTTTTCAGACTAGTTCATGGTGATATCAGAGCTGCAATATTCCAGCCAAGACAATTTACTTGTGTAATGGAAGTCGTAAATGGTCAATATAACCCACAAAACATATTTAATATGACTCCCTTACAAATACATTTTGACATAGCCGATTGGGCTATGACAGGCAACACTCTTGGTGCTATAGCAAACTCATTATGGTATTTCAATCCGTTTAAACCTTCATGTGTTTCCTTTTTTCCTCCCGGTGAAAACGGAACATATTTGACCAGGGTAAATCAGCACTGTTATTATATCCCCACTCAAAAGTATGCAAGTACCTAAATTAATGTATCTTAAAGAAAGGAAGTAGATTATGAAAAGCTCACATACTCCATACTACAACATACCGGATTGTTATTTTGACGACCGTCAAAATAACAATATGATAAATCCGGAAAGTTTTCCTACCGGAATACCTACAGGCGGCCCTTTCGGCTCTACAGCCTTCCCCATGGGCTCTTCAACGGTTGGTCAGACTATACCGTTTATGAATCCACAAAATCAGTCAATGTCACAGCCCCAGAATATGAATCAGTCGTTGAATCCTCTGGCGCCGATAACTCCCACAACCGAGCCCCAGCCGATGACAACTCAAAGTACTGAGTTTATGAACGGATTTCTAAGAACACAGATAGGTAAAACTGTAAGGGTAGAATTTCTTATCGGAACCGGAACTCTTGTAGATAAATTCGGAAGACTTCTGGCCGTCGGTGCCAACTATCTTGTTTTGAGGCAGGCCGAAACTGATGACATTGTAGTTTGTGATTTCTTTACGATTAAATTTGTTACATTCTACCTTTAATTTTAACAAAAACGCTCTACTTCATTGATTAGATTAAAAACAGGTGCAAATTGTAAATTGATAATTGGTACTCAATTTACAATTTGTGCCTTTTATTTTACATGCATCTATAATGCCCCTTATTGGGATGATATGAATATACAATGCTTTTTGGAGGGTAAAGTGAAAGATCAAAAACTGTGGAGATACTACGACTTGATAAAATTTCTGACATTGATTAACGGTGAATTATATTTTGCCCGCGCTGATACTTTCAATGACAAATATGAAGGTGCAATCCCAAAGCAGACTTTCCAAAGTATGATAGAAAATTTCAGAGATTACGGCACTGCCAAGAATAAAACCGATATAATACTTGAATTCCAAAAAATTTTACAATGAAAAAAGAAAAAAGGACTGCAATAAGCTGCTGGCACATCAACGACACCGAATCTGCGGCAATGTGGGAATTATACTCAAAAGCAGGCTTTGGAATTGCGGTCAATACAACGACAGAAAGGCTTGCAAATTCATTGGTTATTCCCGAGGGTTACAATATGATAATGTCTCAAGTAAACTATATTGACTTTGATAAGGAAAACGATACAGACTACATTTACAACGAGCTTCTTCCTTTTAAAAATAAAAGAAAAGAATTTATTTACGAAAATGAATTCAGAATTATTCTTTATAAGGAAAGAAAAGAATCAACCTCTGTCTCCTCTTGCCCTAACGAAACCATCCTTGCCGACAAAGTCAGTCAAAGATTTCATTTTGGACTGGAAAATCTCCCCTCCGAAGGGGTTAAAGTTAAAGTTGATCCCTCTAAAATCATTCTAGAGATACTGGCTTCACCTCATATGAAAAATTATGAGGTAAAAGAAATCAGGAGACTTCTTGACATTATAAATCACAATAATAATACGAACTTTACAATACGACATTCTGACATTTATGACAATTTGAATTATTCAAAGTAAAAAAGCATCTACATATGTAGATGCTTTTTTGGCGTGCCCATGGGGATTCGAACCCAAGACCTACGGCTTAGAAGGCCGTTGCTCTATCCAGCTGAGCTATGGGCACATAATGGAGCGGGTGATGGGAATCGAACCCACGCAATCAGCTTGGAAGGCTGATGTTCTACCATTGAACTACACCCGCAAAACCTTGTTTTTCCAGCGTTTAGGACGTGTCCCCCAGCTGACTTTTACTATTATACAAGGTACATTATCTTTTGTCAACATTTTATTATTAATTTTTTGAATGTTTTTTATGTTCACTTTTCGCTAAATATAAAAGAATTCAGCGTCAACTTTTTCAGGTGTTATATCCAAAATTGCATAGGACTCCGATAAATTACTTCTGGATTCACTTATACTTCCCGGATTTAAAACCATGCGGTCACAGACTTGGTCAATCAGCGCTACATGCGTATGACCATAAAGCGCAATATGTGCATTTTCTACTTCTGCCTTCGCAATTATACGGTCAAGATCCCACTTTACCGAATATTTGTGACCATGAGTCAAAAATATTCTCCTGCCCTCGATTTCCAAAGTCTTTTCCGCCTCAACCGTTCCAACTCCAAAATCACTGTTTCCGTAAACATACTCAAACTTTTTGTCCGGATATAGCTGTTCAAGATCCGCTACATCCCTGCAATAGTCACCCAGATGAATTATCATTTCAACATCCGGATTTTTTTCTATTGCCCGCATTGCATTAGTAAGATACCCGTGAGTATCACTCATAACAAGTACTTTCATTACCAACATTCCCCCATACAGCAAAACCTGCTACAACGATTATTATAAATATTTCTGTAATTTTTCCTGCATTAATGCCAGCGCCTTAGCGCGATGGCTTATTTTATTTTTCAATTCCGCATCTATTTCAGCCATAGTCTTATTAAATTGCTGTACAAAGAAAAGGGGGTCGTAACCAAAGCCATTACTGCCTTTACATTCGAAATCTATAAATCCCTCACAGGTTCCCCTAACTACAAAGTGCCTGCCATCTGGAAATACTACCGCTATTGCACATACAAACCTTGCGGTTCTCTTTTCAAAAGGTACGTCCTTTAACAATTCCAATAACTTTTTATTTTTATCGGCATCACTTGCTTCAGGCCCAGCGAATCTGGCCGAGTAAATTCCCGGAGCTCCGTCAAGAAAATCAACTTCCAATCCTGAATCATCCGCCATCACCATGCTTTTTGACACTTTACTTATTTCAAGGGCCTTTTTCAGAGAGTTTTCTTCAAAAGTTGCGCCATCCTCAACTACATCAATATCAATATCTGCTTCATTCATTGATATAACATCAAGTGGCAGTCCTGATAATACCTGCTTGATTTCAACTATTTTTCCCTTATTTTTTGTAGCAACAATTAATCTTTCCATAAGACCTCATTCTGAACCTTTATCAGCTCATGTATTCCGGATTCAGCCAAATTAAAAAGTTTATCCAGCTGATTCTTACTAAAGCTTGACTTTTCACCGGTAGCCTGTATTTCAATGAATTCACCTTTATCCGTCATTATGACGTTCATGTCAACCTCTGCATTACTGTCCTCGATATAACAGAGGTCTAAAAGTTCCTCACCATTAACAATTCCTACACTTGTTGCAGCCACAGTTCCTATTATTGGCGTTTTTGAAATTAAGCCGTTTTTAACCAGTGTCCTGCACGCATCTACCAATGCCACATATCCTCCTGTAATAGAAGCTGTTCTGGTTCCTCCGTCAGCCTGAATTACATCACAGTCAATGGTTATGGTTCTCTCACCCAAGAGTTTCAGGTCAACTATAGTTCTCAGTGACCTTCCTATAAGTCGCTGGATTTCAGAACTTCTTCCATTAAGCTTTAATTTTGAAATATCTCTTTGATTCCTTACAGCTGTAGCTCTGGGAAGCATAGAATATTCAGCAGTTATCCAACCTTCTCCTGAATCCTTTTTGAAAGGAGGAATCCTCTCCTCAACAGAAGCCGTGCATATTACTTTTGTATCCCCAACTTCTATGAGAACTGACCCTTCCGCATGTTTAATGTAATTTCTCAGAATCCTTACCGGCCTCAATTGTGTATTGCTTCTTCCGTCATGCCTCAACATATTCCCTCCATATCTTAAAACAAAATAATAATAACCCAAATATCCTAAAAAATCATCCGTATATTTAGATAAATAATTAACATTAATGTTATATGTTTTGTATACTTTACATAAATTTAGTTATCTATTACCTTGTTAAAAGTCACAGGAACACTTTTGGCTGAAGCCACTTCAGTCCCTTCAGGCAGAGGCTTTTCCTTACCGTTTATAAGCAGCTTTATTTTTTGTATTCCTTTCATCTGGCTGATTGTATAATATATTTGGTTTAGAAGACTATCCTCTTTTTCTGAACCGCCGTAATTTGTAATCTGGCTTGAAAAGTCCAGAACAGCAGTACTCCCCTGTTGGTCGAAAGATATGAGCTTTGTACCTTCCGGAATGGATGTAAAGTATGTTGTATCATTGGGCTTTTTACCCAATTCATTAAAGATTAGTTCTGGTATGCCGTTAGGGTCTGTCTGAGGTATCTGTACAGATACAGGGACAAGATAATTGTGATTATTGCTGTCATCTGAAATGTAGTATAAGTCACATTTTACACAACCAGCCTTAATTTGAGTATCACTGGAATTAATTAATGTGTTGCTTCTATTTCGGAGAATTGATAAGTCGGTTCCATTTTCAAGAGTTGTTATTTCCCTTCCTTCAACCCTTATTCTTACGTCTGATACTGTAGAGAAACCAGTCAGTGTATAGACAACCGAAGCTACTGCCTCTTGCTCTTCCTGCTTACCGGATAAATTTAAAAACTCCTTGGAAAAGTCAATTACAGCAACCTTGTTTTTAATATTTATGCCTTTTATCTTTGTGCCTCTGGGCAGTACGGGATAAAGTCCGTAGTAGTCCAGCTGTTCTTTTGTTACAGCTTCATCTACTAACCCGAGGACTGATGCTTTTGCAAGACCTTCCTGTTTTTTTACTGTCCTGGTAACAGGTACAAGTAATCCTTTTTTGTTTTTGTAGTATAAAGTTATAAGAAGATTGGTTTTATCGGAAGCAGGAACCATACCTTTACCTGCCCCGTTATCTATAACAAGACCGTTTATCTGGCTGCCGGAATAATTTCCGCTTACCATGGAACTTGTTGTTGTAGGAGCTGCTGCCGTATCAGAAGGCATAGCCAGTCCCTTTGAACTGCTCGCTGTGGCGGAAGCCGCTGCTTTTGAATTCTGAGCCGTATTTGTTGCAGAGGAATTAAGTGTTTGATTTGCCGCCTGAATACTGGGCTCCTGTTCTTCTTTGTGACCAATAAAAGAGCATCCTGTCGATAAAAGCATAATTACCAACACAATACTAATAATTCTTTTCATATATAGTCCTCCTTAGAGTAATTTGAAACATATGGTAATTATAGACTATATATACAAAAATTATTATTTCCCGTAAGTGTTGGTAATCTTATAGTTTATTTTTCCTTATTTTGTTCTACTTTATTTTCTTGTTCTTTATTTTCTTGTTCTTTATTTTCTTGTTCTTTATTTTCTTGTTCTTTATTCTCTTCTTTTTTATTTTCTTGCTCTTTATTTATTTGGTCCAGCCCCTTAACTATGGCATCACATAATGCCTCAGCAGTCTTTTGCTGAAAATCCTGATTGTTAAGCCTTTGCAAGTCACCCGGATTGGTCAGGAAGCCGATTTCTGCCAGACTTGAAGGCATATGTGTATATTTTAGAACAACTAAACCGGGTCTTGAGACAGTTTTTCTATTATATGTATCTAACCTGCTCATAAGTGAATTCTGGATTAATTGAGCAAATTTTTGGCCTGTAAAAGATTTATCTCCGGCCTTTTCCGGGTAATACAAGGTTTCTGTCCCTTTTGCGGTACTTTTATCGAATGAATTATTATGTATACTCAAAAACAGTGTTGCATTTAAAGCATTTGCTATATAAGGTCTGTCGTAGAGACCTACGAATGTATCATCTTGTCTGAGCATAAAGGTATTAACATTTTTAGCCTTCAATAATTTTTCAAGTTTTAAAGCAATTGCCAGATTTACATCCTTCTCGCGGGTAGTACCTCCTGAAGCACCCGGGTCAACACCGCCATGCCCCGCATCAATAACAACCAGTCTTTCCCCTTCTTTGGCAGGTGTGAGAAGATTTACTTCCGTTTGTTTTAAATCTTCATTATATGAAGTATAAAATGTAAACTCCTTTTTTACATTAAAATCAAAATTGGTATCTAATGTTTCCTTATCCTGTGAAATGGCTATGGAATCAACATAATCGTCATCGATTTTATATGTATTTTCTGCAAGTTTTAATTTTGCTGCTGCAGGTATCGTAATAGTGTATTTTCCGCTTTCCTTATCATAATTTTCGGTAAAATACTTTTTAATAGTTGAGCCGGTACTTGTTAACGCAATTCCTTTAAAAGCAAAGTATACCCTGTCTTGATTACTTACATATGTAAGGTAGGAATTTAACACTTGCTTTACAGGTACTTTTTCGGGTTCGTCAGCCGGCTTATCCTTTATCGGTTCACTTGGCTTTTCAGGTTTAACGTTCTGATTTTCATTTTTAGGAGGAGCGGCTTTTACCGTTTTTATATTTATAGATTTGCCCTTACTGTCTACCGCCGCTGAAAGACTTTTTATATTTTTTATAAAGTCAACAGGAATTATAAGCCTGTCATTAATTTTTTTCGCTTGAGTTGAAAGCTTATAGATTTTTCCGTCTATCTTAGAATTTACGTCATTATTTTTGAATTGGAGCTTTAATCCATTATATGAAACATCCATAAGCTGTGTTTTACTGTTCCATACAACCTTGCCACCCAGCTTTTCAAACACTGCTCTAACCGGCAGCATGGTTGTTTTATTAAAAACAATTCCGGGAAAGTCGGTTTTTAATTCCTTACCATCTATTGTAATTTTATAAATGGTGCCGGAATATTTTTCATTCTTTCCGTCATAATTCATAGTCAGCGACTGTGCTGCAAACACAGAAAACTGAGGTATTAATACCAAAAAACATCCCAAAATACATGCCAGCATTTTTTTTAAATTCGTTTTTTTCTTCATTTGTCTTCTGTCACCTCATAGTTTACCATTATTTTGTTTACTACTATTATATCTTTGTTTTGACAATAAAGGGTAAAAAATAAGACATTTTAAAACAAATGTAACCTTAATGTAAAAATTATGGCAGAATAATGGGTTAAATTACCCTGGGATTATTAAATAGGAAGGGATAGAATACATCCGCAGTATTTTTGACGATACAGTTCCATCTCCCTTGCCATCTGTTGTCCCTGTCTGAACCCGGGTCTGAAATCCCTGTATAAAAATGTAGTTCCGTATTGAGTTGCATATTTCTCCCCAAGTTCTTTTATTAAATCATGTTTCTGGTACGGACTCACAAGCAGTGTTGTTGAAAATGCATCACAGCCCTTCTGGACAGCGATTTTTGCCGAATTTTCCAGTCTTACACTGTAGCAGTGAAGACACCGGGCATCACCCATATCCTTCATGCCTTCCCATTCAGTCTGTCTGAAGTCATCATCATATAATACTGTAATGTTTTTAATTTTGCTGAACTTTTCAACATTTTCCCTGCGTCTTGTATGTTCTTCAATAGGATGTATATTGGGGTTGTAAAAATACCCCTGTATATCAATACCCTCCTTCATGAGTTCCTGTACAGGATACGTGGAACATGGCCCACAGCACATGTGCAATAGTACTTTCATTATGTTATCACTCTTTCTATATTATATACTCCAGCCTTGCTTAACCGTCATACTCCAATCCGAAATGTGCGTAAGCATTTTTTGTTGCCATTCTTCCCCTTGGAGTTTTATTTATAAATCCTAATTGTATAAGATATGGTTCGTAGACATCCTCAATAGTACCCGATTCTTCTCCTATTGAGGCTGCCAGTGTATCCAGTCCTACCGGCCCGCCACCGAACTTGTTAATTATGCTCAGCAGCATGTTTCTGTCAACACCGTCCAACCCTATCTCATCAACCTCAAGAGCATCAAGGGCATGTTTTGCCAGTTTGAGATCTATAACACCGCTTCCCTTTACCTGCGCAAAATCACGTACTCTTTTTAACAGTCTGTTTGCAATTCTGGGGGTTCCTCTTGATCTTCTGGCAATCTCATAAGCGCCCTCTTGGTCAAGTCCGATATTAAGAATCCCTGCTGAACGTATAACAATTTCCTTTAGTTCTTCGGAAGTATACATTTCCAATTTATTTATTACACCAAACCTGTCCCTTAGAGGTGCAGTCAAAAGACCCGCTCTTGTAGTTGCACCTATTAAGGTAAACTTGGGAAGATCCAGCCTTATTGACCTGGCGCTTGGCCCCTTGCCAATTATAATATCCAGAGCATAGTCCTCCATGGCAGGATAAAGGATTTCTTCCACGCTTCTGTTGAGCCTGTGTATTTCATCTATAAACAATACATCGTGAGTACCAAGGTTTGTAAGTATAGCAGCCAGGTCACCTGCTTTTTCTATTGCCGGCCCGGATGTAATTCTGAGGTTTACGCCCATCTCCGATGAAATTATGCTTGCAAGAGTTGTCTTGCCAAGTCCCGGAGGGCCATAAAGCAAAACATGATCCAGCGCCTCTTTCCTTCTTTTTGCTGCCTCTATAAATACTGTCAGGTTATCCTTGGCCTTGGACTGACCTATGTACTCGTCAAACCTTTTGGGCCTTAAACTCACCTCATCAAAATCATCAGAACGGGTACCGGCCTCAACAAGCCTCTCATCAGTTAAATCCGTCATATTAGCCTCCATGAGCCGTTAGCTACGGCTGCCAAAAATAATTGAAACTTCTTCTCTTATCCTCTCCTCGTTCCTTAAATAAGGAAGGCTATCTGGAAAGGGATTTGAGTGACTTCTTTATTAAATCTTCTACACTCATTCCTTCTTCATAAATACCGCTTATAATGCTTGATGCTTCTACAGAGCCGTAGCCCAGAACCATCAAAGCACTAACAGCCTCCGACAGGACAGAATCGCCGGGAGCCCAGCTGTTTTCTGGGCCAGCAGCCGGAATAGAAGCTGTAAGCTGTTCCTTTGATATTTTGTCCTTTAGCTCAAGGATAATTCGCTGAGCCATTTTCATTCCTATACCTGGGGCTTTTGTCAGTGACTTTGTATCTTGCGAGACAACAGCCAATGCAAACCTTGATGGCGACAGGGTTGAAATCAGGGATATTGCAGCCTTTGGCCCAACCCCTGAAACCGCCAGAAGCATCTCAAACATAGCCAGCTCTTCCACTGTACCGAAGCCGTATAGGGCTGCAATATCTTCCCTGACATAATAATGAGTATAAATCTTTACTGGTGTACCGGGCTGTCCCAGATTATTTATTGTAGAAAGTGCAGTAAATATTCTGTATCCAATTCCTCCCGCTTCTACTATAATACTGTCGTTGTTTTTTACTTCCACCGTTCCTTTTATGTATGCAAACATTTTTTATTCTCCAAATAATAATAAATTCTAAAACCTGCCGTTTCCCAACAATGACCCCATTCTATGAGAATTTCCGTGGCATATAGCCACAGCCAGAGCATCCGCTACATCGTCAGGCTTTGGAATTGCCGGAAGATTCAATATAGCCTTTACCATCTGCTGTATCTGTGCCTTTTCCGCCCTGCCGTAGCCAACAACCGATTGCTTAACCTGCAGAGGCGTATATTCAAATATATCTATTCCGGATTTGGCAGCGGCAAGTACAGCTACCCCTCTGCCATGTCCAACCGTAAGTGCAGTCTTGATATTTTTATTGAAAAACAATTCTTCTATGGATATTGCATCAGGCTTGTACTTATCTATCAATTTTTCAAGTTCATTGTACAGTACCAGGAGCCTGTCTGAAAATTTCATGGATGCTCCTGTAGTAATTGCACTGTAATCCAAAACCGAAAATTTGTTCCCTTCATATTTTACAACACCATAGCCTGTAATTGCAAATCCAGGGTCAATCCCCATTATTATCACTGTAAGTATCCTCCGCAAAACTAATATTGTTAAATTAAATTTTTGTATAATTATAGATGAGTATTGCATATTTATACAATTTGTTGTATAATAAACCCAAGCTACAGGTCAGCGAAGAAAGCAGTTCCTTGGGACATTTCTTTTTGCTGACTAATTCAAATCATATATATTTTAGCATACTTTTAATATATTGTTTAAGAGAAATAAATCTGCATTAATATTCGTTTTTATTGCTGGAGAATCAGCGGAAAGGGTGGTTGAAATGAGTAAGGAAAAAGTTTTATTAGCATATTCAGGTGGACTTGACACCTCAATAATTATTCCATGGCTTAAAGAGAACTACGGTTATGAAGTTATTGCCATGGCCGGAGATGTAGGACAGGGCGAAGAGCTTGAACCTTTAAATGAGAAAGCAATCAAAACCGGTGCATCAAAACTTTACATAGAGGATTTACAGGAAGAATTCATAACCGATTTTATATATCCTACCTTGAAAGCAGGTGCAATTTACGAAGGCAAGTATCTTCTGGGAACATCTTTTGCAAGACCTATTATAGCAAAGAGAATGGTTGAAATAGCTATTAAGGAAGGCTGTACGGCTATCTGCCACGGAGCTACCGGTAAGGGTAATGACCAGGTAAGATTCGAGCTTACAGTAAAGGCTTTGGCTCCACACCTTAAGATAATTGCACCTTGGAGAATTTGGGATATTAAGTCAAGAGAAGATGCTATAGATTATGCTGAAGCAAGAAATATTCCTATACCCGTAACCAAAAAAGATAACTACAGCATGGACAGGAACCTTTGGCATCTGAGTCATGAAGGCTCTGATTTGGAGGATCCCTGGAATGAACCTCAGTATGATAAACTATTAAAACTGATGGTTTCTCCTGAAAAGGCTCCGGACGTACCTACATATGTTGAAATTTATTTTGAAAAAGGTATTCCTAAAAAGGTCAACGGCGTTGAATACAGCCCGATTGAAATGATGGATGTTCTCAACAAGCTTGCAGGCGAAAATGGTGTAGGTATTGTTGACATGGTTGAGAACAGACTTGTGGGTATGAAGTCAAGAGGTGTATATGAAACTCCTGCGGGAACAGTTTTATATGCCGCTCACAGAGAGCTTGAACTACTTTGCCTTGATAGAGATACACTCCATTACAAGGATATAATTGCACAAAGATTTGCAGAACTTGTGTATTTCGGACAGTGGTACACCCCTCTTCGTGAATCCTTGTCAGCTTTTGTTGATAAGACTCAGGAAACTGTTACAGGAACTGTAAGACTGAAGCTTTACAAAGGTAACTGCATGCCTGCGGGTGCCAAGTCTGAATACTCCCTGTATAATGAAGCAATTGCTACCTTCAGCAAAGACGAGGTTTACAATCAGAAGGATGCAGAAGGATTTATCAACCTCTTTGGTCTTCCAATGAAGGTTAGGGCTCAAATGCTACAAAACAAGGATATCAAATAGAATTAAGAGAATTTTGTAATAAAAGAATATTTACATAGAATAAGGCATACCGGTAGACCATAGGTTTTCAAAAGACCTGTTGATTATGCAGGTATGCCCTTGTTTAATATATTAGATTTTTATCCTACTTTAATTGAGGTGTATAATTATGAAACTTTGGGGCGGTAGATTTGCAAAAGGAACAGACAAATTAGTGGATGACTTCAATTCTTCCATACGCTTTGACAGCAGAATGTACAGGCACGATATTCTGGGCAGCATCGCCCACGCAAATATGCTTGGAAAATGCGGTATTATTTCTGCTGAGGAAAGCAGTATGATTCAAAATACTCTTAAAGATATTTTAAATGATATAGAAGACGGAAAAATTGATTTTGAGATAGATGCTGAAGATATTCATATGAATGTTGAAAAAATTCTAATATCAAGGATTGGTGATACCGGAAAGAAGCTCCACACAGGAAGAAGCAGAAATGATCAGGTTGCTTTGGACATCCGAATGTATCTGAGAGATGAAATAACTGCAATAAAAGAAATGGTTGCCGTTTTTTTAGGTACTCTTTTAAAAATGTCGGAATCAAATCTTGACACTATTATGCCTGGTTACACGCACCTGCAAAGAGCTCAGCCAATTACGCTGGCTCATCATATGATGGCTTATTTTGAAATGTTCAAGAGAGATTATCAAAGACTTTGTGACTGCTATTCCAGAATGAATATCCTCCCTCTTGGCTCGGGTGCTCTTGCAGGAACTACTTATCCTCTGGACAGGTACATGGTTGCACAGGAATTGGGGTTTGACGATGTAACTCAAAACAGTCTTGACGGTGTAAGTGACAGAGACTTTGCAATTGAACTTGCTTCCTGCTTATCAATACTTATGATGCACCTAAGCAGATTAAGCGAAGAGATTATTCTCTGGTCCTCACATGAATTCGCTTTTGTTGAACTTGATGACGCCTACAGCACAGGGTCAAGCATTATGCCTCAGAAGAAAAATCCTGATGTTGCAGAGCTTGCACGAGGCAAGACAGGCAGGGTATACGGAAGCCTTATGACTTTGCTCACTGTGATGAAATCCCTGCCTCTGGCATACAACAAGGATATGCAGGAGGACAAGGAAGCAATATTTGATGCTGTAGATACTGTTAAAATGTGTCTGCCTGTTTTTTCAAACATGATTGATACTATGAAAGTCCGTAAGGCAAATATGTACAAAGCTGCTCAAGGTGGTTTTACAAATGCTACAGATATTGCAGATTATCTGGTAAAAAAAGGCATACCTTTTAGAAGTGCCCATGAAATAATCGGAAAAATGGTTCTTTATTGTATTGAAAACAACAAGGCTATTGATGATATGACAATGGAAGAGTTCAAGAGTTTTTCAGATAAAATTCAGGAGGATGTATACACTGAAATAAGTCTGGAAAAATGTGTTTCAGGCAGAAAATTGATTGGAGGCCCTGCACGTGAAACTGAAGAAAAGGCCATCGAAAATGCAAAATCCTTTATAAGTTCTTTGATTTAGCCGAAATTTTCTGTAAGATATTTGTATGGGTGAGTTACATAAAAAGTTACAATCCCATACAAATATCTTTTTTAATTTTCTTTTAAGAAATATGCTATGCAGGCCTTCTGCTGCCATTAAGTAAGATATTAAGTGATATCCTTTCCGAATTTATGTTTAAATTCATACATGATACACGTATTCCTTTTTTAGATAACTCCGTTTCTATATCACTTTTAATTTTGTCTATTACTTCTACTTCCTTGCGGGCAATTAATTTGCGTTTTTTTCTAAACATTTTCCCCTCCGATTTGTCTTTAGTACTATTTCGTTTAGTTAACCTTTACCTTCTTTTCCAACGCCTTACCCAAACTAAACCATGAATCCCTTAGCTTAAACCGCATCTGCTCGTCCAAGGTTCTTTCAATTATGTCATTCAACTCCTTTCTTGCCTTAATATATTCCTTTATATCAAAATCTTCCTTCGCAAGTATTTCTTCTATTTGTAAAAGCCATTCCTTTATATACTCACTCCCCAAATATTCAGAAGTAATTTTCTTCTTTATATGAAGCACTACTTGTTTTACAGCTTTTCTTTTTACGTCTATATCTGTTTGTATCTTCCTTACCTGTTTTTGACCCATTAAATATTCACTCCTTCTCTATTTGATACACCAGCAGATATTATCCATATATTTACATTTATTATACTATATTTGGTATTTTATTGTAAATCTCGCCATAGTTGTTTTAGATACAAATCCTAACGAAATCGGAGGTATTTGCCCTGTTAATCGCTTATATAACGAGGGAAATAAAGCAACAAGTATTTATTAAAAGTATGGTTTGGTAAGTCAAATTTTATACCGCTTTCCATGTAAAAAGCTGCCGGACAGATGTCCGACAGCTCATAAAATAAAAGATATTTAATTTTCTTTAGTAGGTAATCAGCTGCTTGCCGTTCAATTTTGCCGTATCTACATTTTGCTTTTTTGAATCAGGTACTACCACTGTATCCTTATTACCATCGCTAACATACTGTGAACTTCCTTTTCCCATTGCATCCAGCCACCATGCAAGGTCACATTCCACCTTTTCCTGTCCTGTAGACCTTACCCTTGGTACAGCAAACGGATTGAACTTTGGAGATACGGGTGACGGCGATGGATTTGCACCTACAAGTACTATCGAGGTATGTTTGTACTCTGTACCTTGGTAGTTACCCTGAATAACATAGTCCTTCAAGCCCTTTGACGCATTCCCAAATGGCAATGAAAACGCCTTGAACTTGTATCCGGGTATGTACTCTTCCATTAATTTCTGATTTCCACCGACTTCCTCAAGCATTTTAGCCGCAGTTTTAACATCCGGCAAAGATACATGTGTCTTTGTATGATTTCCTATTTCAAAACCCTTATCAATCAAATATTTTAGTCTATCCTGAACAGTCCCTGCGCCGTTAAAAGTTTCTACGCCTAGATTTACATAAAATGTACCTTTAAGTCCGAAGTCAGGATGTTTGCTGTTAAACTCCTCCATAATCCCAACGGCTGATTTTGGATTTGCTTTTAGCTGTCCGTCCTGCTCAACAAGATTAAATTGACCCGCTGTTCCGTCATCAAAAGTGAAAACCATGGGTATGCACCCGGCCGGAACGTCAATATTATTGTTTAACATGTCTTCAAGGTTTACAAGCCTGTAGTTTTTTTGGTATAGTTCATCCAACAAGCTTTCAAATTCTGCAAAAGTTGTTGTATATTCGTTTTTTCCCTTTGGGTATGTTTCAACAAAGTTATGAAACATAACAACCATTATTTGTCCTGCTTCGTTGGGCTTAACCTTATTATAATCAATTACTGCCGGTTGGGCTTTTTGGGAGTTATCAGCTTCCTTTGCAGAGTCACCTTTAGCTTGTGTATCTACGGCTGTCTTTGAAGGAGTAGATGTAACTGCTGAAGTGCTGTTTGTTGATTTTGCATTTTTATTTCCCGAGTAATATTCATTTACCCCGCATCCTGCGGCAACTGATGAGATAATTGCCAATGCTAATATTGTTGCAATGTACTTTTTCATTTGTTTTCTCCCGTTATTATACAGTGGTTGTTTAACTTTCATAATCTACCGCAACAGACGATTCCTTAACAAGCTTTATATGCTCGAGAACTTTTAGGTGCGCAGGATGAACCTGATAAGCCTCCATATCAGCCATTGAATCAAACTTTGTGTAAAGTCCTATATCATATGACCTTTCTGAATGAACAATATCTACCCCAACTTCTATAAATTTTAAACAAGGTATTTGTCCCTTTAATCCAAGCAATAGGTCTTTTGTTTTTTGAATGGTTTCTTCACTCTTGTCATTTAATTTGAATAAAACAATGTGTGTAAGCATTTTTTCGTGATACCTCCATGTATTTATTTTATGTATTTTCCTTAATTTTAACTTTGATAAAGGATATAGTCAAACAAAAATAACAAAGTATTTGTTACATTATTTGGTAATTTGTGTTTTAGTGATTTATTATGGTAAATTATTAAAATTTTACTTGTATTTTGTTTTTAATCGTTGTATAATTATACATGGACATGAGTATTAATTCATGTTATTTTTAATGCTTATTTCTATATTTTTGATAAATCCCTATTATTTAAGGGACTGGCAATTTTGCCAGTCCCTCTTTTTTTGTATTTTTATTTATTTAGCAGCTAGAAAATTGTATATGGTCATAAGTCCATCCAATCTTGTCATTTTGTTTTTTGGCATAAAGTTTCCGTTGCTGCCGTTCATTGCTTTAAAACCTGTAGCAAGACACACATATCCCAAAAGATTTTGGTTTATTTTATTAGCATCCTTGAAACTGCTTTTGTAAATACCCTTTATTTCGGCAACCTCACTTAGTCCCTTGAATTTTATAAAGTACTTGGCTGCCTCCTCCCTGGTAATAACAGAAAGGGGAGCTTTTTCAGCCTTAGTAATAATACCCTGGGCGATAAGTTGACTGTACATATTTTCAATAATTTTATCATTATCAGTTGCCTTATCCATGTAATAAAAATCATTCAACTTGGAAAGCAGAACAAAATAATCCTTTTGAAGCAATACATCTGCCGGTTTCAGTTCATCCTGAATATATCTTATACCCATCTGTGTTAATATTCTTACCTTATCTTCAGCTTTTATTCCATTTATATCCGTATAGTCTGCAACTTTATCATCTTTGTATATCCTTCCGGAACTATCCAGAACGTCGCCGTTAACTGCACTGATATTGCATGGCTTTGAGTTATCTGTGAAATATCCCAGAACGGCATTTTTAGTATTTATTATACCAAGCTTATAATCTTCAATTGCTGTATCTGCTTCATCGGAATCATCTGGTATGTACTGTATTCCATACCCTATCTTATTAAACAGTACCTTGTTTGCTTCTTCAACTGTAATTACATTTTTAGGATCTGCAAACTTCAGTTCCTTTGACCAATAAGTATAAAAGCTGTCAATATTTCCTGACAAATTATCATATGATATAGAGATATAGTTATCAGGACACTCAACTCCGTTTTCCATTCTTATATACTTAAATCTATATGAGTTTTCAGGCTTTGAATCATATGTTATATACGAATCGTCATATTTAACTTTTGTATAAATATCTGGCATAAGTGCTTTTAATGTTTCGTCGCATATTGATTTTGCCTGTTCCACAGACTTTTGAGGAACTGCACCTGTCGGCGACATATAATTAGCCCAGAATTCTATCAATGCTCCTGTCTTTGCATCTACGGTAATCTGCAGTTCCCTTGTCAGCTTCTTACTTTCATCCAGTACCTTAGTGTAAGCCAATGTCCATGCAAGTGAATTGCTGTTTCTCCAATCCTTGCCCAGATAAGCATTTGTTAATTTAAATGAACTGTCAAGATTGAAGTTACTTATTGAACGCAATTTCTTGTCGGCAGTGTCCTTTGTTATTAGGTTGGATATGTCATTCACCGCCTCCAGTTCGTCAGGCGTCAGTGCAATATTTGAAACTGTTCCAGCCGCATCCATTATAGCTAATTTTTCATACTGAGAAGATGCACCATTTTCATACAATCTGTAATTTGTTGCAGTTTCAACCTCTCCGGTAACAGCATCTATGTACTTATTTGTTGCCTTTGGAACATATGAAAGATATGTTTCAGGCTTATCATTTTCAAATTTAACATTGTAAACCAGTTTAAGTCCAAGTTTTTCAGCAAAGGACTTTTGTGCCTGGTTTAGGCTTATTATCTTTGAAGCATCTTCAAACTTGGCGTTTTTTGAGTAATTACATGTATAACTTATTACTTTTCCGGTATAAGAATTAACTGATAGGTTAATGTAATTGCTTCTAAACTTGATACCGTTTACTTGTCTGATATAGTTAATATTATATCCTCCGTTATACCCATAAGCATTTGTTTCATTAAGTTTGAACTCGTCCATAAGTTTAGGATTCAGACTGTTCACAAACTGTTCAGCTATCTTATATGCCTGTTCCTTTGAGTACTTGGGTATCTTTTTATCAACATTTGGCATGTAATCATATGTATTGTAGGATGAAATAAAGTTGTCTTCATCTACTTGCACATTTACATTCTTTTGTGAATCCTCGTCACTCCAAGCAAGACTCCATACAATTTGGTCATTTCTGTTGTAAATATTGTAACTGAATTTAGTACATTCCTTTGGAATGTCAATCTTTGATTTAACGAACTTAATAGCGTTTTGCAGCTCTTTGTCAACCTGGGCTGAACCGTCGGCTGCCATTGCAGGAATCATAAAAACAGCTAAGACAGCAACCACCAACAACATTGAAATAAATCTTTTCAATACAATCACCTCTTGTTTTTTATTTGGTTTTAATGCATGTAAATCCTACCAAAAATTTAGACGCAATAAGAATTATGAAGTTCCATATTTCATATAACTATTTTATTTTTATATGGATAATTTTACAACCAACAGCTTTGTAACCTTTTTATAAAAAAATAAGGGAGCAGCCTGTGACTCAGGCTGTTCCCCATTTTATCATGCAATTATTTTATTTTTGGTATTTTCAACTCATCGCCTATATTAATACTGTCAGCATTCTTCATATTGTTGTATTTCAGTATTTCAGTATACTTTGAAGGTGTCCCATAGTATTTGGTACTAATGGAGCTAAGGGTATCACCTTGTTGAACCACATGTACCGTATATTCCGCAGTTTCCTCCTTTGAACCCGAAGGTTCAGAAGGCTTTGTAGGTTCCGGTTTGCTTGAATTATCATTCCCCGAATCCTTGACATCATCAACGTTAGTATCGCTGTTGTTACTGTCACTGGCTTTGGATGGTACTGATTGGGAATCTGAAGCTGTTGCAGTACTCTCTGTATCTGTAGATACGGAAGGTGTATCAGTGGAACTTGATGCTGTCTGGGTTGCCTCTGTGGGATTCCCTTGCTTTCCGTCAGAAGCAAACAGTCCCTTGTTGCTAACTATGAGATACCCCATAAATAAAACTCCCGATATTATAAGTACACATATAAATCCCAATATGTAGTTAACAACATTATGGCCTTTTTCCGGCTCGTCCGGTAATTCGTCATCGTCCTCATCTTCGTCCATATCGAACTGTGCAATTCTTCTTTGCATGGGAATATATGATATAGTTCTTACCTCTTCAACTTTTATAACCATAAGAGATAAACTTTCGTCCATATCATTCTTGGATGCTTCCTGAAAAAGAACACTTGCCATTTTTTGAGGATCCAAGCCGGAATCAATAACTGCTTCAATTCTGCTTTTGTTTAAACTGTTTAAAACTCCGTCACTACATAGAAGAATAACATCGCCTTCTTCTATGGTTATGCTGGAGGAAAGCTTTATTTTTGTTTTTGATTCCTGTTCTGCTATTTTTAGTATTTTGTCCGTATCGTTATACAGCTCTGCAGTGTTTGGGGTTATCCCAAGCGCCTTAAGCTTTTCGTTTTTCCTGCTTTCGCCATTTGAAAAAATATCTTTTTGAAGTCCATGCCGAAACAGGAAAGCACCATTATTACCAAGGTTCATTATCACAGCCCTGTTGTTTTCAATAATCAGTGAAGAAAAACCTGTTAATATCGGATTGTTCTGACTGGATATAACTGATTTACTGTATATTAAATTACTTGAAAGCTGAACTGCCTCATATATTTTTTCGGTAATAGCTTCAAGAGAAAAATGCTGCTTTTTAGAAGTTTCGTGATATCTTTTTATTTCTCTTACAGCAGATATGCTATCCGTTCCACCGTCATCAATTCCAAGAGAATCCGAAACAGCAAAAATAAAGTTACTTGAGGATTTTTCAAAAGAACACTGAATACTTTGTGTATTATGGCAATTTGAGAAGCTGCCGTTGAAATAGAAATCGTCTTTGTTTGAGCTGCTGCCCATACAACTTATTACTGTAGCACTTAGCCTTATGTTTCCATCCACAGTATTTCACCCCGTAACGTAATTTTAAATTCTTTAGTAAATATATATAACTAATTGGTAGGAATTTGTAAGTAAATAATATCACACAATGCTTGCTTTTACAATAAAATTAGTTGCTAGAGGCGCATAAAAAGGCACTCAAAAGATTTCTTTGAGTGCCTGAAAAAGCCATGCAACAAAAACTAGTTCTTTGAAGAAAATGAACTGATAATAGATTTAACTACAGAACTTGCAATATTAATAATACTTAGTATGTTTTCAGCATTAAATGAAAATGAATCTATAGTATCAGAAACCGAATCTTCAACTGTTGTTACTACGGAAGTAGCCTTATCCAAAGTACCTTTTGCACTTTTTGCAAGTTCATCTATATTTGCCACAGCGCTAGGTAAAACTTCCAGTGTCTTTCCCACTGAGTCAGCATTGTCATCTAAAATTTTGTTAACCTTATCGGTAATCTTTAAGCAATTTCTTAAAACTATTATTAAAAGTACTCCTATAATAACAGCTATACAAAATATTATGAACCATGCCACAACACTCAGGTCTAAAGTAATAGACATATGTAAACACCCTTTCGTGTATAAAAGCTTTTATTCAGCCTTTTCTTCCTCTGTACATACACATTCTTCAACGGCTTCGTTTTCGGTGCAACAGCAGCAGTCCTTTTCCTTTTTTATGATATCTTCAATCTTTTCTTTCGCCGTATTCAAGCCATCCTTAACATTTTCCAGTGTATCCTTTGTTACTTTAGCTATGTCGTCCCTTGTTTCCTTTCCAGATTTGGGAGCTAAAAGTACTCCGGCAGCCACACCAACGGCTGTTCCTATTCCGGCTCCGATTGCAACATTTTTAGCAGCCTGTTTTTTAGTTGACTTCTTTTTATTCTTTTTGAGTAAATCCTTTAAATCCATTGTTAAACGCCTCCTTCATTAAAGTATGTAATTTAAATTATAAATAATGGATAATAAAATACCTATTATTAACATTATACGACTTTACATTTAAAATTGATAGATAGGTTTATGATAATTTAAATTTATATCACCCTGCCTGCTGTGTTTTTAAAACCGATTCAATGGCACCAGCCAGCTGGTCTGGACAGGAAGTACCTCGTCCCTGGCAGTCAATACCTTTTAACTTTGTAATTACCTCATGTGCCGGCATACCCTCAACGAGGGAACTGATACCCTGAAGATTTCCCGAACATCCGTTGCTGAACCGAACATTTTTTAATTTTCCGTCTTCAATCTCAAAACTTATCTGACTTGAGCATGTACCTCTTGTTTTGAATTGCATTTCTACCCTCCGTTCATCTTGCTGTCAAATATTTTAATACAAGAATAATCCAACCCTCCTCAATGTGTCAATCAGCATTTTATGCTTACTTTATTCCCTGTTTGTTGTAGGTTGAAACAATTTCTGATAGACTTTAAGTATCTGGAAAAATTATACCACTAGTATTTACAGGAGGTAACAGGGTGAATAATATAAATATTTTGTTTGCTTCTTCAGAAGTATTCCCTTTTGCAAAAACCGGAGGCCTTGGCGATGTTGCCGGTTCCCTTCCAAAAGCTCTGTCAAAGCTGGGCAGTGATATTCGTGTAGTTATGCCTAAATACAAGGTAATCCCTGAGCAGTATAAATCACAAATGGAATATCTGGGCTTCATTTATGTAGATGTATCCTGGAGACATCAGTATTGTGGTATTTTTAGATTAAAATATGACGGAATAACATATTATTTTCTTGATAATGAATATTACTTTAACAGGCCTGAACTCTATGGCGATTTTGATCAGGCCGAACAGTTTACATTTTTCAGCAAAGCACTTTTAGAATTACTTCCTTTTATAGGTTTCAAGACTGATATAATACATTGCAATGACTGGCAGACCGGAGTTGTAAGTCTTCTATTGAAGGCTGTGTACAAAAGTAACCCCTTTTACAAAAACATTAAAACCATATTTACCATACACAATCTCAAATATCAGGGTATCTTCCCCAAAGAAGTACTTACAAACCTGCTTGAATTGGATTGGAGATACTTCACCCCCGAAGGACTGGAATTTAACGGAAGTGTAAACTTTTTGAAAGCCGGTCTTGTTTATTCGGACTCAATAAGTACTGTGAGTCCGACATATTCAAATGAAATAAAAAATGATTTTTACGGTGAAGGGTTAAACGGTGTATTAATAAGCCGGTCAAAAGATTTGTACGGAATATTAAACGGTATAGACTATGAAAAAAACAATCCTGATAATGATACCAGACTATATTCTACGTACTCAGCTGACAAGATATCACAAAAGTATGTAAACAAACGGAGACTACAACAGGATTTAGGCCTTCCTGTAAAGTCAGAAGTACCTGTAATCAGTATTATTTCAAGGCTCACCTCTCAAAAAGGGTTTGACCTTATTGAACGTGTACTTGAAGAAATCCTGCAAATGGATATTCAGCTTATCCTACTTGGTAAAGGCGATGAACATTACAAATATGTTTTTGAAAATGCAGCATATTGGCACAAAGACAAGGTTTCAGCAAACATAACCTTTAGTGATACTCTGGCTCAACGAATTTATGCGGCTTCAGATATGTTTCTTATGCCTTCCTTGTTTGAACCCTGCGGTCTTGGTCAGATTTTCAGTTTCCGGTATGGAGCTGTTCCAATAGTCCGTGAAACAGGTGGCCTTAATGATACTGTTCTCTCATACAACGAGACTACCGGAGAAGGGAACGGTTTCACTTTTACAAATTACAATGCACACGATATGCTCAATACAATCAGGCGTGCAGTAGATTTTTATTACAATAAAAAAGATATTTGGAGCCTTCTAGTTCAACGAGGTATGCGTTCAGATTTCAGCTGGGAAAAGTCAGCACACGAATACATGAATATGTACCGTAAAACGTTGCAGAAACAGCAGTGACTCTAAAATTCTATTCCCTTTCGGGCTGAAACGCCTTCTTGATACGGATGTTTTACGGCTTTTATTTCAGATACGTAGTCAGCAGCTTCTATCAGACGTTTTCCGGCATTTCTCCCGGTTAATACAAGTTCTGTTTCTTTGGGTTTATCTTTTATCATAGCAATAACATCATCCTCACTGATAAACCCATTATTCAGGACTCCTATCATCTCATCCAGAACCACCAGATCATAATTATTTTGTAAAATAAGATTTTTTACATTATGAAAAATTTCGGAAGCCTCCTTACGTGCTTCTTTTTTTTCTTCCTCAGTCATATTCCAGACAAACTTTTTACAGCTGAAACCTCTTATTACAGTAAACTCCGGTTCCAATTTCTTTAGAGAATGAAGCTCGCAGGTATCTCTGCTTTTTAGGAACTGAACCATTAGAACCTTCATATTATCGCCACAAGCCCTTACTCCAAGTCCAATTGCCGCTGTAGTCTTACCTTTTCCATCGCCTGTATAAATGTGTACTAAACCTTTTTTACTCATAAAAATCCTCCATTTATATTACAGAAAGTTATCATGAAATATCTCATTTATATTTTTATTTAAAACCGGATGCAATACAGAAGGTGCAATTTCATTTAAAGGCTCCAGCACAAATCTCCGTTCATGCATCCTTGGGTGAGGAATTACCAAATCCTTGTCATTGATAATATCGCTTCCGTAGAGCAGTATATCAAGATCAATGGTTCTTGGACCCCAGTGTATTATTCTCTCTCTTTTGAGTTCCTTTTCTATCCCTGAACACACTTTCAGAAGCTCTCCGGCTGACAAGGATGTCCTTATTTCAACCACTGCATTCAAAAAATCCGGCTGCTGTTCATATCCTACCGGGGCAGTATTATAATAAGAGGATTCAGCCGTAACTTGAACTTTTTCAGCCAGTTTCAGAAGTTCAACCGCCCGATTTAACTGGTATTCCCTATCACCTATATTTGAACCTAAACCTATATATGCAGTGACTACACTATCACACATTGAATTCTCCTCTGGTACGCTCAAGTTCGACTCCTGCGTACTTTAGATGATATCCCATGGGAGCCCAAGGTTTCTTCAGCAGTATTTTTACTGACACCGCCTTCTGAAAGTTAATAAAAATACCCTCAAGAATTTTATATGCAACCGTTTCAATTAAATCGTACTTATCCGACCTTACAACCTCTCCAACAACTCTGCATACCTCTGCGTAATTTAAAGTAGAGCTTAAATCATGGTTTTTGGCAGCAGTGCTTAAGTCGGCAGATATTTCCAACGAAACAAGAAACATCTGTCCCAGTTTTTTCTCTTCTTCTGCTACCCCGTGGTATGCGTACACTTCCAAGTCCTCAATAATTATTTTATCCATCTATCTCACCATACTATCCGTCATTTTTGCTACCCTTACATTTTGTAAAACATCGTGAACCCTTACAATATCAACACCTTTTGCAATACCTGTTGACGTTGTCGCCAACGTACCTTCAAGCCTGTCATATACTTCAAGGCCCAGAACCTTACCAATTAAGGATTTTCTTGAAGCACCTAAAAGCACGGGATAGCCAAGCATTTTAAAATCCTCCAGCTTACGCATTACCTCTAAGTTTTGCTCCCATGTCTTCGCAAAACCTATACCGGGGTCTATGATTATTTTGTCATCTCCTATGCCTGCTTTTTTTGCTATTAGTATACTTTCCTCAAGCTCACTCAATATTTGCCCTATAAGGTTTTCCCCATAATCTGTTCCGGCAGTTCTGTTGTGCATTATACATACAGGTACGCCATACTCTGCTATTATAGGGGCCATGAGGGAATCATGTTTAAGTCCCCAGATGTCATTTATCATATCTGCACCTGCCTTTATGGCAAGTTCTGCTGTGTCTGCCCTGTATGTATCCACAGAAACAGGCAGGCTAATCTCTTTTGACAAAGCTTCGATGACAGGTATTATCCTCTGCTGTTCAATTTCAGGGGATACAGGTACTGCTCCCGGTTTCGTGGTTTCTCCTCCAACGTCAATTATATCTGCACCTTCTTCAATCATACGTAATGCCTGATTAAGTGCCATTTCCGGGTTTGTGTAACTGCCTCCGTCGGAAAATGAATCCGGAGTTACATTAAGAATACCCATTATATAAGTTTTTTTACCCCATTCCCATGTGCTGTTACGAATTCTTAAACAACCAGCTTTCATATTTGTGTTTTCCTTCATCTTTTAATAATTGAGTACTGGTGTGCTGCCGTTGATAAACCAGTTACATTCCTCAATCATAGTACAACTGACACACTGGCGACAGGACTTATCCCCTGCGTATAAAACCTTACTTAGAGAGGTACTGTGTCCTTCCTTTTTGCGATGTTTTGCAATTGCATCCAAAATCATTTCGGTGTCGCCTTTATTTAAATTTAAATCAACAAGAATCTCACTGGCTAAAACTGACCCCTCAGCGGCATGGTCGACCTTTTGGCTGTATTGCTTCCATTTAGCGATATCATGGAGGAGTGCAGTTATATAAATTATTTCTTTATCAAGGTCGTATTTGTTTTCAAGTGCAATAATATAGGCAACCCTTGCCACATCCAATGAATGTTGAATATCATGGCGGCAAAATTCTCGGTCTTTTTCTGCCTGAGAGTTCAACTCCATATACTTTTTAAATTGCGGATGGTTTAATATTCTTTGTACTCTTTCCATACTGTCCCCTGTATTATTACTTATATAATATCATCAATCTTTTTGTAAGATTTGTATCTGTGTTGAATTTTCCCCGAAATGTAGTAGTTGTAGTCCGGGATCCTGTATTTTTAATGCCTCTGGCAGTCATACAAGCGTGCTGTCCTTCAATAATTACCGCAACGTCCTCTGAATCAGTAATCTTTTGCGTAATTTCAGCTATGTCAGAGCCTATTCTTTCCTGCAGCTGAAGTCGTTTTCCAACCATGTCGGCTATTCTGGCTATTTTGCTAAGGCCCAGTATTTTGCCGTTTGGTACATAAGCAACTGCAACTTTCATATTGTACATAAGTGCCATATGATGCTCGCAATAACTGAAAATATCTATATCTTTAACCAATACCATTTCTTTGTTGTCTTTAGGTATCACCAAATCATCTTCAAAGGTCTTGTTATACATTTCAGCAATCTCGTCATTTGTATAGCTGATTCCTTCAAAAATCTCCTCGTACATACGAGCAACACGTGAGGGTGTCTCTTTAAGTCCCTCCCTGTCGGGGTCCTCTCCTATAGCAATCAGCAAACCTCTGATATGCTCTTCAACTTTTTTCCTATCTATAGACATGTAACCCACCCTATATACGTATTTTTACTTTATCGTATAAAAAGTAAAATCCCTGAAAGTAGTATACTCTAGGGATTATATTTCAAATAAACCATTAAATAAGAATACCTTCTATCCTAAAAAGAATAGCATACGTATTTTCCACAGTCAACGTGTAAGAACACTTCGTATTGACATTTTTCCTTAAATTTCCCTCATATTGCCGTCAGGTTCCACTACCAGCTCTTGGGCATACCTTTATACAAATACCACATACGGATCCCCTTCCTATATGCTTTAAATTCGTGTTCATATATTCTGAGCATGCTCTTGCATCTACAACATGTCCTCTTTCTTTTCCAGCCTCCCATAGGTTTCCTGTAAGGGCCAGAGCAGGACATGCTTTTACACATCTGTTGCATGACGAGCACTTATTCTGTAGTATCTTATTTTCACAAGGAAGTACCATATCTGTAAGAACAGTCCCAAGTCTCACTCTGGGGCCGTAATCCTTGTGAATAAATAGGCCGTTTTTGCCTATCCAGCCCAATCCTGCCAGAACAGCACCTGTTTTATGGGGAAACACACCACTGTAGGGTATTGGTGAGGAAGGTATGCTTTGTGAAGCAGCAATGGAATATGCCCTTTTACCGTGTGCCTGAAGAGACAGAACCAGTTTAAGCGATATCTGGTCTATTAAGGCATTTACAGACCTATAGTGGTTAAAATAAGTAAAGGTAGGTTTATCACCTATCTCGTCAATTATTGCATCTGACAGCCTAATACCAAAGGTTATGGCGAAGGGATACTTTTTCAGTTCTTCAGGTAGATGCTCCACTACTTCCGATGTTCCAAAGAAAGTTCCCCCCATGCCGTATACTATTGTTTCAAGTTCTTTATATGAATTATCTGACACGTATACCTCCTTTTATGCTTAATCCTGATTTAAATATTATATCATTAACTATAAAGGTGATGCACGGGAAATAAAGCTCAAATTTGACCGCAAAAAAAGTCTTTTTGGGGTAATATAGTAAACCATAAGCCTTTATGGTATAATTTTATTATATTTTTTGGAATTTATTTTAGGCTAAATTACAGCTAAGAACGGAGGTATTTATGAGTTCTATTGAAAACGGCAGAGAACTTGCTGAAAACAAGCTGATATTACTATATATTATTCATAATCTGGAGTCACCAGTAACCAATTTGCTTATAACGAAAATAATTTTAGAAAATAAGCTTATGAATTATATTTTTCTTCAACAATATCTTGATGAGCTTTGTGAGGGAAAGTTTCTTACAAAAATAGATGCAGACGAAAAACTGTCATATAGTATCTCTTCTGCCGGAAAACAAAGTCTGGAGTACTTTACTTCATTAATTCCTGCCGGCATAAAAGCCAGGATTGACGAGGCTTTAAATAAATATAAAAAAAGCAAAAAAAATGAAATAAACATACAGTCAGACTTTGTTGCCGTAAAAGAAAATGAGTATATCGTTAGTTTAAGGATTTGTGAAGGAAGCTTTACTTATATTGATTTAAAAATGTCTGTTGGAAGCCGTAATGACGCTAAAAAAATCTGCGACAACTGGGCTCAGAATTCAGAGAAATTATATAGTAAAATATTGTCAGCACTTACTGATACAGGTAACGATAACTTTGGAAAATAACATCTGACTTTTTAGTAGTAATTACTTAGTCCATGTTTCAATCCCCTGCAAAAGCACTCTCTTATAAGCAGGTCCAGCTGATGACGAATAAACTGAACTCTCAGCTGGGCTATTTTTTGTTTTCCATAATCTTCTCTTATATTTTTTAGGTAAATCTCGTTTAACTTTAAAAATTTATATGTATCTTTAGCCTTTTCAAGTAGTGCCTTGTCGCTGAGTTTTTTTATTGAAGATTTGTCCAGACATTCATAAGTGTGGTTTTGTGTAGCGTAGTTTTCTTTCATATACCCTCCTGAAAATTTTACTAAGTTTTTTCAACGAAATACTTATTATATTATTCAGAATTATATATTTTTATTACATATTTTCCTAATACGATAAAAAGCCGCCCTACGGCAGCTCTATTACGGAATTCTTTTCAGATGGTCTGTACAAAACAAATTTACTTCCGATAACCTGAACTACTTCGGAATTTGTCTGCTCTGCAATTTCTTCACATATGGTTTTCGTATCGCATTCTGCATTTTTCAGGACAGTTGCCTTTATAAGCTCCCTGGCCTCCAGTGCGTCTGAAAACTGCTTTATCATATTGTCGCTTACTCCGCCTTTTCCAACCTGAAAAATAGGTTGAAGATTATTGGCAAGCGACCTCAAATAACTTCTTTGTTTACCTGTAAGCATTGCATCCTCCATGTCCGCACAGAAAATATCCATGCATAATCTTACTATCTGGTATAATCAAACTCGGTATCATAAATTCTGACTGTGTCGCCTTCCTCTATCCCCATATCTTCAAGTGCCGTAATAACGCCTTTTTTCTTAAGAGCTCTCTGGAAATATTGCAGTGAATCATAATTAGTGATATTAGTAGAACCGAGAACCTTCCTCAGCCATTTACCCTCAACTACATATACACCGTCTTCAATGTGTATTTCAAAAGGCTTTTCCTCCTGAGCTTTGTATACAACCTCTTCATTCTTTGTTTCATCAAGAAGAATAGTGTCAGGAAGTGTTTTTAATGTATCTGCAACAGCATACATGAGTTCTTTCAGCCCCTTATTTGTTGCGGCAGATATTCCGAATACTCTGTATCCTCTTTTTTCAAGTTCTTCCTTAAAAGCCTTGTAGTTTTCCTCCGCACCGGGGATATCCATTTTATTAGCGGCAACTATCTGCGGCCTTGTAGATAAAACCTCATTATATTTTTGCAGCTCTGAGTTAATGGTATCAAAATCCTCTACTGCATCTCTGCCCTCAACCCCGGATACATCTACAACATGTACAAGGAGTTTTGTCCTCTCAACATGCCTCAAAAATTCATGACCAAGACCAACACCTTCATGTGCTCCTTCAATAAGACCTGGAATATCAGCAATTACAAAGCTTTTACCCTGTTCTATCTGTACAACTCCAAGGTTTGGAACCAGAGTTGTAAAGTGGTAGTTTGCAATTTTGGGCTTGGCAGCAGAAACCATTGAAAGTATTGTGGACTTGCCCACGTTGGGATATCCCAAAAGTCCAACATCAGCTATCATCTTCATTTCAAGAATCAAGTTGTATTCTTCGCCGAGATCACCGCTTTTTGCAAAGTTCGGCACCTGTCTTGTAGGAGTGGCAAAGTGCTGATTGCCTTTTCCGCCCTTTCCGCCTTTTGCTATAATACATGTTTGACCGGGCTTTATCAAATCAACAAGTACCATACCCGTTACTTCATCCTTTACCATAGTACCAAGAGGAACCTTGATAATAAGATCTTCTCCGTTTTTCCCTGAACAGTTGGACGGGCCGCCGTCTTGTCCTGCTTCAGCCTTGAAGTTCTTTTTGTATCTGAAGTCAATCAGGGTATTAAGCCCTTCATCAACTACAAAAATAACATCTCCGCCTTTTCCGCCATCTCCCCCGTCCGGGCCTCCGGCCGCTATGTACTTTTCACGGTGGAATGAAACCATTCCGTTTCCTCCATTACCGGCCTTGACATATATTTTAGCGCTATCTGTAAACATTTATATTCTCTCCATAAAAACAAATATTCTCTTTTTATCAAATCCAGAACTCTGTTTATTTTAACCTGAAACAAATAATTTATGTGAAAAATAACTTTTATTATACGCTAAAAAGGTAGAAAATGCGTATCACATTCTCTACCTTTTTTAATGCGATAATTTTTTGTTATTACTCAGCAGCAGTAACTATCATAACCTGTTTCTTATCTCTGCCAAGTCTTGCAAACTTAACCTTTCCATCCTTTAATGCAAACAAGGTATCGTCTTTACCTATTCCTACGTTTACACCGGGATGAACCTTTGTACCTCTTTGACGAACAAGAATGTTTCCTGCGAGAACGAATTGACCGTCAGCTCTTTTGACACCGAGTCTTTTAGCCGCACTATCACGTCCGTTTCTTGAACTACCAACACCCTTTTTATGAGCAAAAAGTTGTAAATTAACCTTTATCATGAGATTACACCTCCTCATCCAATACCTTCACATAGTCGGGATAAGCAAATTCTATCTGTTTGAATCCAATTTCCGCAGTAGCCATAATTACATTGGCATCATGCCTTTTTTCAGGAGACAACTCCATGTCAAGCTTACATGACATAAACCCGTCCTTCTGTTTAAAAAAGCCTTTTAGTCCAATCAGCTCTTCAATAGCTCCTACCGCAGTATAAGCGATTGCGGAAATGGCTGAACATACAATGTCACTGCCTTCTTCGGCAAACCCTGCATGTCCTTTTACAACAAACGTCCTAATAGTTCCTGCTACATCCTTGCCTATATTAATTTTAATCATCTAACTGTTATCCTTAATTAAGCATTGATCTTTTCGATTTGAACCTTTGTATATGGTTGTCTGTGTCCCTTTTTGTTTCTGATGTTCTTCTTTGCTTTGTATTTGAAAACGATAATCTTTTCACCTTTTCCGTGATTGAGAATTTTTCCACTTACAGAAGCTGATTCAAGAACAGGAGCACCAAAGCTAACATTTCCATCCTTTGATACAGCTAAAACCTTATCAAAAGTTACTGAAGATCCTTCTTCAGCAGCGAGCTTTTCTATGAAAACTACATCGCCTTCCTGAACTTTGTACTGTTTTCCACCAGTCATTATAATTGCGTACATATATACACCTCCTAATATCAATCTCGCCGGCTTTATGACGTATATACTACATCAACAGGAGTATTCATCACAGGCAATAATTCAAATGAATTATATTTAAGGAGCCTTGGCCGTGCGGCTACCGATATATTTTAGCACATGGACTAATCCATGTCAATGTCTTTAATTCTATAGCCTGTGGGTCTTATATCATTTACGGCAATAACTTTTACTTTTTTATCCTTACTCTCCATAAAATCCTTTAAGAGTCTTTCGATATTATCTTCAATCACAGGAGCCACGGTAGGGTGTACTTCCAGCTTAAATTTCTTTGCAGATGTACAATTCATATGCTCCCTTACCTCTCTAAGTATATTCATAGCATTGGTTTCCCCGGTATAAACCCTTCCTGCTCCATCGCATACAGGACAATCACAGCTCATAACGGTTGACAGCTCCTGCCTTATCTTCTTTCTGGTCATCTCAACCAAGCCAAGCTCTGTCATACCTAGTACTATTGTCTTTGTTCTATCACTCTTTAAGCTTTGTTTAAGGGAATCCAATACCAGTTGCTGATGTTCAGAGTTGTTCATGTCAATAAAATCTATTATTACAATACCGCCTATGTCTCTAAGCCGAAGCTGTTTTGCTATCTCTCTTGTTGCTTCAACATTGGTTTTAAGTACTGTTTCCTCGAGATTACTCTCTCCTACAAACTTGCCTGTATTAACATCAACTACGGTGAGAGCCTCGGTTTTGTCTATAATTATATACCCACCGCATTTCAGCCATACCTTTCTGGATAGAGCACGCTCGATTTTTGTTTCTATCTGGTAGTAGTCAAAAATCATGTAATCCTTCTGAAACAGTTCTACTCTGCTTTTGAGCAGTGGGGATATCATTTCAACAAGTTCAAGTACTTTTAAGTACTCTTTCTCATTGTTTATAATAAATTTGTTTACATCCCATGTGAACAAATCTCTGACTGACCTATATATAAGATTTATGTCTTTATGAATACATCTTGGTACAGGGCCTTTATTTTCACTTTCCTTTATTTTTGCCCAAAGCTTCAAAAGGAAAGAAACATCCTCTACAAAGTCAGATTCTTCTTTTCCCTCAGATACGGTTCTAACAATTAACCCCATATTCTGGGGCTTTAGTTTTTCGGCTATTTTCTTTAGCTTCTGCCTTTCCATATCGTTTTCAATCCTACGGGATATCCCTATATAATCTGCATTGGGTAGCAAAACAAGGTTTCTTCCCGGTAAAGTTATATGAGTTGAAACCCTGGGGCCCTTTGTGCCGATAGGTTCTTTTATAACCTGCACCGTTATCTCCTGTCCTACTTTGAGGATATCGGTAATATTATATTCTTCGTAGTTACTGGAAACCTCTGTTTCATCGTCGGAGTATTCTTTTTTGGGAATGGCATCACCCACATATAAAAATGCGTTCTTTTCATATCCGATATCAATAAAGGCGGCCTGCATACCCGGCAGCACACTGCTTACTTTTCCCCTGTATATGTTGCCTACAAGCCCCTGATGGTTTGTTCTTTCTATATGAATCTCAGCCAGTTCCTTATCTTCCAGAATACCAACCCTTATTTCACCCGGACTAACATCTACTATAATCTCATTAACCATTTAATCACCTCAAACTACTTCTTCCATAGGGTCCAGAAGCTGATCCTGAGACCTTACAAAAAGCTTTGTTCTGTGAATTCTGTCGATCTCGTATTCAATTCCAAGATATCCGCACAGAGACTCAATCAGCAGGTCAGGCTTCAAATTCGCTTTGCTTCCGGCGCTAACAAGAGCCGTAAATCTAATTATATTGAAGGTTCCACAAGGCTGAAGCTCGAAATTCAAATCAAATATCATGCCTCTGATATCGGTATCCTTTACCCCGTTCTTGGTTCTTTTCTTGACAACTATCTCTTCTTGGGACAAGTATTTGTCAATAGCCGCTTTCAGAGTCTTTTGGCTACTTTCTGCCGGAGTACCCACAATTACAATATACTCTGATGCAGCTATAGTAGCCATTATATTTTGCTTGGACACCTTCTTTTTGGCAGATAAAACCTCAATCCCCTTAGGGAGCTGTAAATTCAGTCTGTCTGCAAATTCCTGTGGTGACATTTCATCATCGGTAATTTCAAAATCACCGTACTCTGCTTCACTTGTAACTCCCACACCCAAGGGCAGACCAAAAACCATACCCGGGTGAGGATTAAAGCCCTGAGAATAGGCTATGGGAAGTCTTGCCCTTCTTATGGCTCTTTCAAATACCTTCATGAGGTCAAGGTGAGAAATGAATTTGACTTCATCGCCACGTTTGAACTTTACACGTATTATACTCAATTTAATTACCTCCACAAATACCGCTATCAAATATTGTAGCACCGCAGCCGCCGCAGTTTACACGGCAATTGGGCGTAATTTTTCCTTCCAGTGCCTTTTTAGATTCGTTTATAAGATATTTTTTGGAAACTCCTATATCAATATGATCCCAAGGCAGCAATTCTTCATATTCTCTTTTGCGTGTTGCATAAAAATATGGGGCCACCCCACATTCTTCAAAAGCTTTCATCCATACATCAAACTTGAAGTGTTCACCCCAGCTGTCAAATTTGCAACCCATTTCCCAAGCTTTCAGAAGCACCTTGCAGGTCTTTCTGTCTCCTCTGGCAAACACGGCTTCCAGAAGACTGAGTCTGTTTTCATGATAGTTATAAGTTACCTGTTTGGAACGAATCTTACTCTTTAAAAACATCTGCTTTTCATTGAGAATTTCTCTGCTGTCCTGGGGTTCCCATTGAAATGGAGTAAAGGCCTTGGGTACAAAGGATGATGTACTCACAGTAACGTTGAGGCCTTTTCCCTTCTTTTCCCTTGGGACGTTTTTATAAGCATTTACTACTTTGTAAGCCAAATCCGCAATTCCTTCAACATCTTCCATCGTCTCCGTAGGAAGTCCAAGCATAAAATACAGTTTCACACCGTTCCAGCCGCCATTAAATGCCAGAGATACAGCGTTAATCAAATCTTCTTCTGTTACACCCTTGTTGATTACATCCCTTAGTCTCTGGGTTCCTGCTTCCGGAGCAAATGTAAGTCCGCTTTTTCTTACCTTCTGGGCTTTTTCCATTAAATCAAGTGAAAAGGAGTCAATTCTTAATGAAGGCAACGATAAGTTTACTTTTTTCTCTTCCATTTCATCAAGCAATCCGGTTGTCAGTTCGTGAAGCTCTGTATAATCACTTGTACTTAGTGAAGTTAGAGAAATTTCCTCATAGCCAGAGCTTTCCTCAAGCTTGTTAGCCAGTTCAAGCAATCTCTTGTGACTCTTTTCACGTACGGGTCTATATATAAATCCTGCCTGACAGAATCTGCATCCTCTTGTACACCCTCTGAATACCTCCAGCATTATTCTGTCATGTACTATATCAGTATATGGAACTATTATTTTTTCAGGAAAATAAGCCTTGTCCATATCTTTAATTATTCTCTTTTTGATTTTTACGGGATAATCCGGCTTTTTCGGTTCGAAGCTACTTATAGTACCGTCCTCATTATATGAAACGTCATAAAATGCCGGGACATAGATACCTTCTATTTTGGCTATATCTTCAAGAAATTCCTGTCTTGAACGTCCTGTCCCTTTCCACTTTGCATATGCATCCATTACTTCGTTGATTATTTCTTCACCTTCGCCCATCATAAAAAAGTCAATTATGTCAGCTAATGGTTCAGGATTATATGCACAGGGGCCGCCTGCACAAACAAATGAATCACTGTCACTTCTTTTGTCCGAGGTCAGAGGTATACCTGCCAAATCAAGCATATTTATTATATTTGTAAAGCTCATTTCATATTGAAGTGTAAAGCCTACAAAATCAAAATCCCTGATTGGGTCTTTAGATTCAAGTCCATAAAGGGGAATACTGTTCTGCCTCATTTTTTCTTCCATATCCGTCCAAGGGGCAAATACCCTTTCACAGTAGCAGTCATTTCTTTCATTTAACAAATGGTATAGTATTTTCATACCCAGATGGGACATGCCTACTTCGTAAGAGTCGGGAAAACAAAATGCGAAACGTATATCTACACTTTTAGGGTCCTTTATGACGCTGTTCCATTCATTACCGGTATATCTAGATGGTTTCTCAACACTCTTCAATAACGCATCCGACAGTTTAACACTCATTTTTTCCTCCGATATATCTAATATTTATAAATAGCAAAAAAAAAGAACTCGGTTATTCTATACAGCTAAAAGCCGATTTTTACCAAAATAATCTTTCGAGTACCAAAAAATATTATAGCAGAACACAGTACATATGGTAATACATTTTTACAATTCTTTTATAGTATTTATACAATAATAAGAATTTATTATTATTCCGTTAAAATTTTACTGAATATCTTTTCAGCGTTAGACCAAAATATTCTTATACATCATAAGTATTTATAGAAAATCGGAGCAAAACATTTATGCTGCAATTAAATAATATCAGTAAAACCTATCATGTGGGAAATGTGGACACTATAGCATTGTCTGAAATAAGTGTGTGCTTTCGAAAAAAAGAGTTCGTTGCCATTTTGGGCACAAGCGGGTCAGGTAAAACAACTTTTTTAAATATCCTAGGAGGGCTTGACAGATACGATTCAGGTGAAATGAGTATAAGCGGTAAAAGAACATCTCATTTTACGGAAAAAGAATGGGACGCATACCGAAATAACTCCATAGGCTTTGTATTTCAGAGTTATAATCTGATTAACCATCTAAGTATTATTGATAATGTAGAACTTGGTATGACCCTCAGTGGAATTTCTCAGGAAGAAAAGAGGAAAAAGTCTCTGGATGTATTGAATGAAGTTGGACTTAATGAACATCTTCATAAAAAGCCAAACCAACTGTCGGGGGGTCAAATGCAACGTGTGGCAATTGCCAGAGCCCTTGCCAATGACCCTGAAATTCTATTATGCGATGAACCCACGGGTGCTTTGGATTCAGCTACAAGTACTCAAATCATGGATTTAATCAAAAATATATCTCATAATCGTCTGGTTGTTATGGTAACACACAATCCTGCTATTGCTGAAAAATATGCCGACAGAATCATTAATTTTAAAGACGGCAAAATTATTTCCGACAGTAATCCCTGTGAGCCTCTTCAGGTGTCAGCGGGATTCCATTTAAAGAAAACCAGCATGAGCTTTTTTACAGCCCTCAAACTTTCATTTAACAATATTAAGACAAAAAAATGGAGAGCTTTCCTTACCTCTTTGGCTTCAAGTATTGGAATCATTGGTATAGCGGTTATTCTGAGCTTATCTACAGGTTTCAAGAAGCAGATTGACAAATTTCAGAGTGATGCTCTTTCTGAATTCCCAATAATACTGACGCAAACTCCTTCACATATGAACTCGGAAAATATAAAATCCTTCAAAGGCGAGACGCAAAAAACAAAAACGGGAACTGCTGAATTCGCTGATTCAGACAAGGTATATCTGTACGATTCGTCAAAAAGCATATTTAATCATAGGAATATTTTTACCGAGGAATATCTGGAATACATCAGTAAAATTGATCCCAAAATCTGTAACAGTATAGGCTATGCCCGATTAGTAGGCATTAATCTGATGCGGAAAATTAACGGAAAAGCCTCGCCAGTGTCGTTGTTTAACCCTATGGAAGCCATGAAGGAAAAAGCAAACACGTCCAGTATGGAAGGAGTCGGTCTTTCTTCATATCCTGAGCAATTGAAAAAAAGTGACAAACCCTACCTCTTAAAAAATTATGAACTGATTGCAGGAAAATATCCTGAAAAGCCCACTGACATGGTACTTGTTGTTGATTCTAAAAACAGAATAAACTTTACTATACTAAAAGGACTGGGTTTTCTAACCGATAATAAGAAATCTATTAATTTTGATGACATTGTAGGTACCCAGTTTAAGATAATATCAAACAATGATTACTATGTTAAAACCGAATTCGGAACGTACCTTCCGGGGGACAATTATGAGGCCATGTACTCTTCTAAAAACAGTATTCCCGTTACTATTACAGGGGTAGTCAGAAAAAAACCAAATGTTAAAATCGGAATTCTTGCTCCAGGTATTGCGTACAGTGATAAGCTGACCCAGTTAGTAATAAACAACTCAAAAGATTCCGACATCGTAAAAGAGCAGGAGGACAGCAGTAAAAATGTCATTACCATGCAGGATATGGATAAAACTGAGAAATCCATGTTTCTGGCCTATCTTGGCGGAACCGCCTCTCCGTTTATGATAATGGTTTATCCGGACAATTTCAGTGATAAGGATGCTGTTACGGCTTATCTGGATGAATATAATGAAGGCAAATCTCTGGATGATAAGATATTTTATACCGACCTAGCCGGAACTATGTCCCAGATGACAGGAGGAATTATGCATGGTATAACCATCGTACTTTTGGCATTTGCTTCCATCTCCCTTGTAGTAAGCCTAATAATGATAAGTATTATCACTTACACATCAGTGTTAGAACGTACAAAGGAAATAGGCATACTTCGTTCATTGGGTGCAAGGAAAAAGGATATTGCCCGGGTATTTGATGCTGAAACCTGTATTATAGGAGTGTTCTCCGGCGTCCTTGGTATAGTAATTGCATGGCTATTGACTATACCTATCAACAAGATTATATATAATATGACCGAACTTAAAGGAGTGGCCCAGTTGCAAATACTTCATGCGTTACTGCTGGTTGTACTAAGTACAATTCTTACCGTACTCGGAGGGCATATTCCTGCAAAAATGGCTTCCAGAAAGGATGCGGTGGAAGCACTAAGAAGCGAATGAAGTATAAAAGGACTCGCCGACATTATCAGCAAGTCCTTTTATGGTCGGAGTGACTGGACTTGAACCAGCGGCCTCAACGTCCCGAACGTCGCGCTCTACCAACTGAGCCACACCCCGAATCTCATTATATTATTTTACTAGTAAGTAATTTATTTTACAAGACTAAAATGAGATTTTTTCATATTTTTATATTTTTGAATTCATTTATTTTATTGGTTATAAACTCTAAAACCTGCTTATGTTCTGCCTTACCATTTCCGGTTATGGTTATGGGTTCACCAAAAGACATACATACAGGTTCTTTTCTGCGGATTGGGCCAATGTCCTTTATAAGCTTGCCATTTCCCCAGAAATCAGTTTTTATGGCAACAGGTATTACAGGTACTCCAGCCTCTTTTGCGAGCTTTATACCCAGTGAATTAAACTTTTCAGGATTGAATTGCTCCTGTCTTGTTCCTTCCGGGAACAGGACAATAGACCTTCCCTCGGCCAGTATTTCCTTCCCTTTGTTTATAACATTGAGTAAATCCTGCCTTGAGTTCTTTCTGGAAACGACTATAGGGTTTCTGCTTCGCATAATAGGCCCGAATATTGGCATTGTTACAAGAGAATCCTTTACAACATAGGTAACTTCCTTTAACGGTGCAATTATACAAGGAAATACAAAAGTTTCCAATGTACTCATGTGGTTACTGACAAACACAACCGGCCCATCATTCTTTATAATATTATCCATACCATCAATAAACAGTCGACCGCCGCTCTTTTCAATACATTCAACTATATCATAGCTGGAAGCCGCCCACTTTTCTGAATCATATTTATTCTTTGCTGCAAGGTTGCTTCCCTTTAAAACTACTTTTCCATAGCCGTAAACAAAATACCATCTGGTATTCAGAAAAAGCTTGTCAAATATACTTCTCTTATCCCCTGTAGTTTCATATCTGTTTCCTGTAAAATAACTCTTCATATCCATCACTTCCGCTATTATAAAATTATGCACCCATAATGCCAGTGATAATTATATCTCACATTTAATACCATGTCCACTGCTCCGGAAAATCATTCATTTAGAGTTTAAAATTTATAATAATTAGAATATAATAAAAATATCAGATATAAAATTAAATATGAATTATTATGGAGAATTCTAATGAATGCTAATGACATTATTATCGGGACCAAATTAGAAATCGAAATACCGGAGTACATAAAAAGCTTTCCCTCTCAGACTTCCAGTTATATCAGCCAACTTCTGGATGTGGCAGATGCAAAAAATATTACTATTGCTGCGCCAATGAGTGAGGGTCGATACAAGTATCTGTCAGCCGGGCTGAACATTATAGTGTACTTTTTAAATCAAAGACAAGAGCTGATGCATTTTAATGCCACTGTAAAAGAATATAAAAAGTCAGGGCATCTGGAGACCTTCGACGCATCAATAACCGGTGATTTTACCAAAATCCAGAGAAGAATGAACTACAGACTGGATACAGTTTTGGAATGCAAATATGTTACTGTTGATGACCACCCGTCGACCAGAGAAAAGCCAGAATTTAAAGAAATATCATCAAATGATTTTAAAAGTGCATTTACAAAAAATATCAGTGGAAGCGGTTTATGCCTGATTATGGATAATTCTATTGATTCGGGTATGATGTCGGATATTTCGGTAGACCTTGAAGGTATGGGTCAAATACGGGTACTGGCGCAAGTAATCCGTTCCACAAGTGTAGAGAACAAGAAGCATGAAGTTGGTATGAATTTTGTTTATATTTCTCCACAGGATTCAAGCACACTAACTAAGTTCATTTTTCAAAAACAGAGACTTATGCTAAAAAACAATCTCCTGTCAAAGAAATAATTACTTTATTTTCGGGTTCTTAATCTGTATGGCCCTGCTAATGGAGTTTGTTCCCAATCTACTTCTTATTGAATCAATAGCTTTTTCAAGCTTTTCTTCTTTTCGGGATGAATTGTCACAAAAATCAGCTGCATCAAACAGTGACATTTGTCCTGAAAGACCTTCGTTTTCAAAGCCGCTGATGCTAATTCCAATTAACCGGACAGGCATTAAACTGTTCCAGTTTTTATTTAAGAGTGTAAAACCTGTCTCATATATGTCTTTTGTTAGATAGGTAGGCTCTATACTTGTTTGTCTTGTTATTGTCTTAAAATCAGAGTACTTTATGGTTATTTGAATAGTGCGTCCCTTCTTATTGTTCTTCCGGGCTTCGTAGCCAACTTCTTCGCACATCTCAATAAATGTCGTCTTAACTTCTTCTATATCTGTTATATCTGACGCAAGTGTTGTTGACCTCCCGATGGACTTCATCTCTCCTGACACGTGAGGCGTAACCGTAGACGTATCAATCCCGTGTGCCATTCTTTGAAGCTCCGGCCCCTGCCTGCCAAAAAAGCTGACCAAGGCCTGTGAATTATAGTTTGCCAGATCGCCTATAGTTTTAATTCCTAAGTTGTTAAGCTTCAGACCTGTCTGTCGACCTATTCCGTAAAGATCAGTTACCTTTAAAGGCCACAATTTTTGGGGAATCTCCTTCTGCCAGAGTTCGGTTATCCCCATTGGTTTTTTAATTTCGGATGCTATTTTTGACAGAAGCTTGTTTTGGGAAATTCCTATAGAGCACCATAAGCCCAGCTCGTCATTTATTGAATCCATTATCTGTCGTGCAGCTTCCATAGGGCTTCCAAAGAGTGTTTCTGTACCAGACATATCCAGCCACGCTTCGTCTATACTGTTTTGTTCTATGACCGGCGAAAATCTTTCAAGAATTTTCATAACTTCCATGGACTTTTTTTCATAGAACCTGTGATCCGGCGGAACAAGCAACATTTCAGGGCAAAGTTTCAGAGCCTGATGAATAACCATAGTAGTTTTAACCCCAAATTTTCTTGCTTCATAATTTGCAGCAAGAATTATCCCAGTTCTTGTTCTGGGATTGCCTGCAACAGCAGCCGGTTTACCGACTATTTCAGGGTTTCTGGACATTTCACAGCTTATAAAAAATGCGTTCATATCCACTAGGAAAACTACTCTGTCCATCTGTCATTCTCCTTTCAAACGGAACTGTCTTTAGTAATATATGAAGTCAAATAAAGGAGCCCCAAAAAGGACTCCTTATATTTTAAATATACTGCATATGTCAAATTTATTATTTAGCAGCTTTTGCAGTTTCAGCAAGCTTAGCAAATGCAGCCGCATCATTTACTGCCAAATCAGCAAGAACTTTTCTGTTAAGTTCTATACCTGACTTCTTCAAACCACTGATGAACTTGCTATATGATAAACCATTTATTCTTGCAGCAGCATTAATTCTTGCGATCCAGAGCTTTCTGAAATCTCTTTTCTTTGCTCTTCTGTCGTTGAAAGCGTAATTTAAAGATTTCATTACAGCCTGGTTTGCCATTCTATAGAGCTTGCTCTTTGCACCAAAATATCCTTTTGCAAGCTTTAGTATCTTTTTATGTCTTGCACGGGTTCTAACCGCACCTTTAACTCTTGCCATAAACCTTCGTCCTCCTTCTTATTTATATGGAATAAGTTTTTTGATAGTAGCTTCTTGTGCAGCTGAAACGTATGCACCTAATCTATGATGCTTTTTAGCCTTTCTTGACTTTGATACAAGTCTATGGTTTCTCCAAGCCTGACCTCTTTTGATCTTACCTGTAGCTGTAACTCTAAATCTCTTTTTAGATGCACTATGTGTCTTTAACTTTGGCATATCATTCTCCTCCTATCCTACTGCTTTGGATTAAGTATCATTATCATACTTTTGCCTTCAAGTTTTGGTCTTTTCTCAACTGTTCCAACATCTTTTACTGCTTCTGCAAACTTGTTTAGAATTTCGTTGCCTATTGAGGTGTAATGCATTTCCCTCCCCCTAAATTTAACGGAAACCTTGACCTTATCTCCATCCTTTAAGAACTTATATGCATTCTTAACTTTGAATTCAAAATCATGGTCTTCAATAGAAGGGGAAACTCTAACTTCTTTTATGCTTATGATCTTCTGATTTTTCCTTGCTTCTTTCTCTTTCTTGGCAAGTTCGAACATATATTTACCGTAGTCCATTATTTTACAGACAGGCGGTACTCCCTGTGGAGCGATCTTTACCAGGTCAAGATTTTTCGAATTGGCAAGTTTCTGGGCTTCCTTAATTGCTGTTATACCAAGCATAGTACCATCAGCATCGATAAGTCTGACTTCTTTATCCCTTATGTCCTCATTGATCATTAATTCATTTTTGCTAATAACTGACACCTCCGCATTTAATAGGCAAGAAGATTCTCTTCAAGTCCATATAATATTTAAACAATAAAAAAAGTGGATAGAAGCAAGTATCCACTAATAATCTCAAATCTCAGCCATTACATATAAATATGCTTAAAACCGATATTGACCCGGCAAATCATTGTCCGCTCAGGTGAGAAGTGGAAAAACTTCTTCTTGTTTTGCATAAATATGATAACAAAATATCTTCACTCTGTCAACATTTTTATACATCCTTATTTCCCCTATTGTTTTATTCTTTCATATATCAGCCATCTATATTCATATGGATTTTTTTCATCCTTGAAGCCTATCTCGCAGGATACCTGTTTCCATTGGCTATAGTCGATTTCCGGAAAAAAAGCGTCCGCTTCGAACTCTTTCTCTATCAGAGTTAGATACAGTCTGTCTACAATAGGAAGAAATTCTTTGTATATTTCTGCTCCCCCTATTATAAAGACTTCCTCTTCTCCTGTGTACTCCATAGCTTTCTCTATAGAATTGACTACAATACATCCCTCAGGATTATAGCCTGTGTCCCTTGTAATTACTATGTTTTTTCTGCCTGCCAACGGTTTCCCCAGTGATTCAAAGGTTTTTCTTCCCATTATGACCGTTTTTCCCATAGTAACTTTTTTAAAGTATGCAAAATCAGCCGGTATGTACCAAGGCATTCTGTTTTTACAACCAAGGGCATTGTTCCGGCCCATAGCCCATATCATTGAAATCATACAGCCACCGCCCCTTTGATATGTGGATGAGGGTCATAATCCGTTAATGTAAAATCACTGTATTTAAATTCAAATAAATCCTTTATGTCCGGGTTAATATTCATTTTTGGCAAGGGCCTCGGGTCACGGCTCAATTGAAGCTTTACCTGTTCAACGTGGTTGAGATAAATGTGTGCATCCCCCAGTGTATGGACAAACTCGCCGGCTTTGAGGCCGCAGCTTTGAGCTACCATCATTGTAAACAATGCATATGACGCTATATTAAATGGCACACCTATAAATACGTCAGCACTTCTCTGGTATAACATACAGGACAGTGTCCCGTTAACCACATAAAACTGATAAAAGCAGTGACATGGCGGCAAAGCCATTTTTTCTATTTCCCCGACATTCCAGGAGCATACTATGAGTCTTCTGGAATCCGGATTATTTTTTATCTGCTCAATGACTTCCTTGAGCTGGTCAATGCTTCTTCCGTCAGATGTACCCCAAGACCTCCATTGATGTCCGTAGACAGGGCCAAGGTTACCGTTTTCGTCCGCCCACTCATCCCATATGGAAACTCCGTTTTCCTTTAAATACTTTATGTTTGTTTCTCCGCCTATAAACCAGAGCAGTTCATGTATTATTGACTTCAAATGAAGCTTTTTAGTTGTTAATAAAGGAAAGCCTTTCTGAAGGTCAAACCTCATCTGATAACCGAAAGTGCTTATTGTTCCCGTTCCTGTTCTGTCTTCTTTTTTAATACCGTTATTTAGTATATGTTTACATAAATCAAGGTACTGTTGCATTTGTTATATCCCCATTTCCGATATATTATTACGTATTTTTATAATGCTTTATTTTTATTATATAATGAATTGCTGTTTTTGTCAGGCTGACAGTCTGTATTTTTTTCTGTATTCATAAAAACCTGTCATCAACAGCTCACTTCCCTTGGCTGCAAGCACGAACACAAGCATTATGGCAAAGTACCTGTACCTGACCTGTATTTCAATCAAAGCATGAGCTGCAAAATAGCATCCGAGAATTGAAGCTATCAATACTATCCCTGTACCGGCTTTTTTTCGTGAAATTGATAAACATAACCCTGCAAACATGAGTATAAATACAAGGATGTAATACATTTTTTCTATTTTCAGAATAGGGAGTTCATATTTTTTCAGGCTTTCCGAGGGCACGAGGTGATTGTTCACTTTGTCATAGAATCCCCACTTCATGGTATCAAAGTAGCTCCACATAATCTTTTGTTTTGTATTAATCAAATCAAACATTTTCCCTGGGCTTATGGATATACGTTCTTTTATTACCTTCTTTGATATTTGATTTCTCTTATTAAAATCCTTTATATAAAATATTTCGTTCTGGTCAGGATAAGAGAATGTTCCCTTGGTTTCATAATTGAAACCCACGACAAATTTCCACAAGGGATAGTTATTGCTCAAGCCTTCCGGGTTTATATCTGCCTTTTTTACTATCGTTGAAAAAGTAAAACTCAAAAGGAAATATGCTGCAATCATAACCACTGTAGCCCCAATACGAACAAGCTTTTTCTCCCGGATGGATTGTGCAACTGCCCAAATCACAACACCTCCGAGTATAACCACACCAAGGGGTCTAACCGCATTACCAAAACAAAGAAATATGCCTGCCGCCACGCTCCTTATTGCAATATTTATACGGGTTTCAAGGAGCAGGTATATGGAAAGCATAAACATACATGCAGCGAAATGCTGATTTGTAAGTACCGGGGTCAGAAAATAGGGTGCTGGATATAAAAGATACAATAAAGAGACAAACCTTGCCGTATAGTCATTTGAGATTTTTCTTGCAATAAGATAAATAAGGGAATTGGACCCTGCCATGAAAAAGCAATTTACAAGCTTTAATGGAAGAAGTCCCGTACCGAATAATTTCATAATCATGGAATAGTAAATAACCGGCCCTGTTTGATATGCAAATGACGTAAAGTAAAATTTATGTCCGAAGGACTTGTCTCCGTTATTGAGTTTTACCGCACAATTATAAAATGTACTAAAATCCGATATAGGTTGGGTATCAGTCGTAATCGCGACTAAACCTTTAGCTACAAATGCCAGCAGGAATATTACCGTAAAAAACGCCAAAGGAGATATATTTAACTTGTAGGAGACCAGGTAAACAATCAGTACTACCGGGATTACCAACAGTGCGTATATGAATGCATTATTATATGCAGAGTACAAAAAGTTAAGATACAGTAAATATGCTGTAAATGCTGTCAGTAGAATTATTATTGTCTTGTTTAATGCATCTCTGTTTATTGAACTCATTTAATGTCGTTTTTCCTCTCAGCCCCATCCTGAAATCCTAATAATTCTCCTACAATATATAATGGGCGGGCTTTTACCTCTTCGTATATCCTACCAACATATTCCCCCATAATCCCTATAACTATAAGCATCACACCGTTAAAGAACAGGGATACCGCCATTGATGAAGCCCAGCCTGAGGCAATATCGTTTTTTACAAATCTCTGTATCAAAACAACAATCAGATATATAAAGCTTATTATTGAAACAAGCATTCCGGCAAACGTTGCAAGCTTCAAGGGCTTATACGAAAATGAGAATATTCCGTCTCCTGCCAGCTTGAGCATTTTTTTAAGAGGGTACTTTGTTTCTCCAGCAAATCTCTTTTCACGTCTGTACTCTACGCTTGTCTGCTTGAACCCTACCCAACTCACCAAGCCTCTTACATATCTTGAACGCTCCGGGAGACATTTCATAGCATCACAGACTTTTCTGTCAATAAGCCTGAAATCGCCTACATCTACAGGTAGTTTGACATCCGTCATACTGTCAAGAAATCGGTAGAACATTTTGGCCGTAAACTTTTTAAAGAAGGTTTCTCCCTCTCTTTGAAGTCTCTTGCCATAAACCACTTCATATCCCTGTTCCCATTGTTCCACCATTTGAAGAATAACTTCCGGCGGGTCCTGCAAGTCTGCATCTATTATTACTACAGCGTCACCCTTTGCATAGTCCATGCCCGCCGTAATAGCTATCTGATGTCCGAAATTTCTTGCAAAATTTATAACCCGTACGCATGAGTTTGCCAAGGCAATTTCCCTGAGCTTTAAATATGTATTGTCTTTACTTCCGTCATTTATAAAAATATATTCAACATCCATAAAATAGTTTTCAAACACTCCGGAAAGCCTTTTAAAGGTTTCTTCTATTACTTCCTGTTCATTATAAACCGGTACGACTATTGATAATAACTTCTTTGACATTTAGTATTTCTCCTCGCTTTCAGCCGAGTATAATATAGCAGCTTTTTCCTATTTTTTCTTTAAACAATTATAACACACTAGTAATTATTATCAATTTTGACGTTAAATATTAAGAAAAAGTTCATATTTATGTAATATTGATACACAAAAAAATTCTTCTTTACAATTTTAACGTAAAGAAGAATTTTATAAATTTTACTAAAATTATTTTTTTGCTGAAAAACGCTCACATATATTATTTACCAGTATTGCAATTGTAAATATTATTCCCGCCTCCAGATACCCTCCAATGATATCGCTTGCATAATGGTTTTGAAGATAAACACGGCTAAAGCCGATAAGCAGCGGCATTATTATACAGAATACAGCAAGTGCAATTCTTCCTGCTTTTATTTTAATACGTTTATTAATTACAAGATAAAGTACCAGATAAAATATAAAGGCCATTGCTGCATGGCTGCTTGGAAAGGAGAATTTGTCCTCTTCCACATCCGGGTGAGGGCGTTGGAAAACGTCCTTTAGCAAAGGATTTAAAAACGATACAACAAGTATTGCCCCGGCATATGAAATATACTTAAAATATCCTTCCTTGTTAGCGAAAACTACAATTCCAAGTGCTGCTATTACCAACCCCAAATACAGGTTTACTTGTGGATCACCAATGCTTCCGAGGAATTTAACAAATTGTTTTGTAGTATGTGATTTAAGGCTTCTCAAAGAATCGTAAATGGTACTGTCAAAACCATCTATTCCCCCTGATTTAATCAGTAGAATTAGTCCTCCGAATACAAGACCCAATAATATAAGAAATATAGTACTAACAAAAATCCTATTATATTTGTTTTTTATATTTGATTCAGTCATAATATTGTTCACCAATGATTGAATCCCCTTTCCATAAAAAATATTCGTTTACCCCATGTATTCTCCGTTGTAGCTGACCATAACGGCATTTACAACACCTTCAATATCAATTATATCATTAACAAATTTACTATATCCATCTTTTAGTTGAACTTCAACCGTAAGCTCCATGCCTGTTTTGGACACCGTCTTGCCTTTAACAGTCGACTTTGCCGATTTTGTTTCTATTAGATTCATTACGCCGTCTTCAACATCTGAGTTTTCACAATTTATTACGATTATGTAGGGTGTAGTTCTGCTTTTCCTATTTACAAAAACAGTCATTACGATACCCATTAGAAGACTTGTTACAACTGCAAGTGGGATCATTCCGGCACCAACGATTATTCCCGATGTAATTGCCCAAAATAAAAAGACAATATCAAAGGGGTCCTTTAGTGCCGTCCTGAATCTCACTATGGAAAGTGTACCGAGCATGCCGAGAGAAAGTACTACATTACTGGAAACTGCCAGTATAACTGCACAGGTTATCATTGCCATTCCTATCAATGATAACCCGAAATTTGATGAAAACATAACCCCTGAAAATGTCTTTTTATAAACCATAAAAATGAAAAAGCCTATTATGAATGAAACTATAATTCCCACAAACATATCAAAACCACTTACTGCTGTAGCATTCTTAATAAAACTTGAATTTAAGATATTGTCCACTTTATTTTACCCCCTAGTAGTATTTATCCGAATTTCCTGCAGGCTACATATTTTGAAAAGGACGATATGAGCCTGTCCTGAACCATGACTATATCTGAAATCATGGTAGGTTTGTAATTATCATATTTGACCTCTAAAATTATTGTCCGCCCCTCTGCCAAAACTGTTGGAACATCTGGATTAAGCATATCCACACTATTTATACTTGTCCTTACATTCCTGTCCAATGTAATTCTCACATTACCGGCGGAGTATACAAAGGGTTCACGGTTATAATCCACAATTACTTTAGGTCTTAGTTGTTCTGTTTTCATTTTTGCATACAACTCGGAAACAAGCTTCCTGTCAGAATCAAGCATCCAATTTATGTCACCATCAATTATCCGCCTCACTTCCTCTTTTGTAACCGTTTCCGATACCTTGTTGCACATTCCGTTTATTTTGCTTTTCTTTTCAAGTTTTATGAAGTCATAATTATCATTGTAGCAACGAATTCTGAATTTCTCACGTATACTGACCCCACTTATCTTTTCATATAATGCCTTGTTGTATATGTTGTCAAAATACAGACTTCTTATTTTGTATTCACCTGTTTCATCAACGTGATTATCGTGCGGTATTACTGCTCTTAATCGTGATCGAACGGTAAGATAGTCTGAATAATTAAGAAATATCTTGTATTCATGACGTAATTTCAAAACTTCCCCTCCTTACCCTTCTTTTTTTATACTTTACACGTGAATACTTGCTTAGTAATATGGTAAATATGATTATTGCAATTAATGACAAAATTAATAGAATTTTTGATAACTCTGTATCTATTTCTTTATTATCTGATGCCTTGGTACTTTTTGAGACCTCAAAAGCGATTGGCCCCATTACTCCGAAGATTTTTTTTAGATAAGTAATATCTTCAGACGATTTAAATTTGGACATATCTATTTTACCGTCTGTTTTATATTCTTCGGGAAGGTAATTCATAAGTATTTTCAATACCCCATCCATGTCTTTATTGGAAATCCCCAATATCGAGTACATTGTAATTGTTTTGGTCATATCCAGATCCTGTGTGTCAATGAGTGTTTCAGGGTGTTCTTTTTGTCCGTTTAATGTTGACGGTACAGTATCGGTTAACTGTCCCTGAACACTTTTTGCTCTTAGCTTGCAGAATTTATTTAGTTCTTTGGCCCCCTCCACAAATTGATTGTATGTAAAAAATCCCTTTTTATCATTTTTGATATATGGAGATATAATATCAACAGTTGATTCATAAAATTTGTCAAAGTAACCGCTGTTAAAATAGTCATTAATAAATTTCTCAAAATACTGATGATACTTATCTGAGTACTTACTGTTTTTAAGTATTTGATTTATCATTGGTCTTTTTTCCAATTCAGCTTTAAATACAGGTGTATTAATAGGATAATTCACCATACTTTTAGTAGAACTCATACCATACCGGGCCTCTGATGTTTTTATATAATTGCCGAACAGATTTGAAGATGAATTTCCGGGATCAACTGCAAAGGAACCAAAAGCCAGATTATAGTCCCAAGGTATCATTGATAATTTACCGCCACGTTCACAGAGATAATAGTTATGTGAAAAAATACTAGTATACCCATCGTAATTATCCACAAAGTTATGGACTACGAAGTACTTTATTACAGAGTCAACGTCCACTGTATTATCCAAATCTTCACCGCTGTTCAGCTTTTTTATTGAATTAATCAGTCTTCCTTCGTCACTTTCATCTACAGAAAAAACTCCTGAATTCAAAATAGCTTTATAGCTCTTAGGATTATTATCAATATATGTCAGACCTGTAACATCTGTGTTAATTTCGTTTGAGTCTATAAGTACTTTTGCCATATCCCCAAGCATGTCGACCCTTGTGCCGCTGTTAAAGTCTTTATAGGCACTGCCGGACATAGCATTTGCAAGATACTCAACTGCGGATTGACCGTCTTCCGTCTCGTAGCCCATAATTTTTATATAATCATATTTTGGTAACTCTAGTGCATCAGGCTTATATAGTTTTGCGTCAATGACACCGTAATTCCTAACACAAAAAGATTTTTCTACGGCTTCCATAGCCAGATAAAAGCCAAAATCCTTTCCATTCAATGTTATATTTACATAGCTTGATAACGGAGCCGCTATTCCCATATAGTTCATCATATGCTGTGCCAAATAATCCTTTATATAAGTGGTATCCTGTGAGCAGCTATTTAGTATCATTTTATCAAGTCCGTCAAAGCTCTGATTTTTATAGTGGTCAAACTCAACCTTGAAACAGAAGTTTTGAGAATTCATGTCCATTACCTGTTTTAAAGATGTATCGCCTTTTGGCCTTATCCCAACTTCATTAATCCTGACACCATCTATAATCATCGTACAAGGAATATATTGTTCATACTGGGCATTTTCTATCATATTACCCCAGATACGATCATCAACTTGAATATCTATAGTATGTACTTCGGAATCATCAAAAAGTGTTTTCGGGTACTTTATAGCATTAACGGATAAATCCTTGGAACTTAAACCGCTATTTGCAGGAACGCTGTTACTGTCTGCCATAGACATTAAGAAAAATAACATGCAAAGTAGGCAAGCGGCAAAAATTATACATATTCCATTTTTATACCTTTTTGTTTCCATTTTACAAATCCCTCATAATATGTTATATAAATAGAATAAAACAGTTGCGTGCTTTTTCAACATACAATAAAGTACCAAATGTATGTTTTTGAGGTAAACTATGATTAATATGTCAAAAAGTAGACAATTTACCCTAGGAATTTTGTTGGATGCATTCTGGAAATTATATAGAAATCATGATATAGAAAAAATTACGATTAAAAAAATTACAGACACAGCCGGATATAATAGAATTACCTTTTATGATTACTTTCAAGATATATATGATGCTCTTGATTGTCTTGAAAATAAAATATTGTCTGATATTGAATATAAATTACATATACTGATTGGTGAGTCAGCAAGTACTACTAACGACACTTTTCTCGAAAAAGTAGTATCTTTGTTCGAAGAGTACCAGGACTTTCTCGAAAGATTTTTCAGTGACAGCAGCAATACAGGTTTTGAAAAAAAGCTGCAGAATTTCATTAAAAGTCTACTGACAAAATACTCATCTAGTCCAACAAACTTCACCAACATATACGTGCTAGAATTTTATACTTCAGGCCTTGTAGGTGCTCTCAGAATGTGGTTTAAAAGTGACTTTAAAACGTCCCTTAAAGCTTTTCTCTACGTAATATGCCCTATTATTAAAGTAGATTAAGTAAGATAAGTATATAACATTAATAAACGGGGTAAAAAGAAACACCCATTTATTAATGTTATACCTTTATCCAATTATTTAAAATTCTACTATCTGATTTTTATATGGACTTCACGAAGTTGTTTTTCTGTTACTTCATTTGGAGCACAGCACATCATATCCTGAGCGTTACCGTTCAGCGGGAATGGAATAACCTCTCTGATATTTTCCTCGTTTCTCAGCAGCATAATCATTCGGTCAACACCCGGAGCCATTCCGGCGTGAGGAGGAGCACCATACTGAAATGCATTATACAATGCGCCGAATTTCTGCTGAAGGTCTTCCTCTGTATAACCTGCAATTTCAAAGGCTCTCACCATTATATCTAAATTATGGTTTCTAACCGCACCTGAGGACAGTTCAATGCCGTTACAGACTATATCATACTGATATGCGAGAATTTCCAACGGGTTTTTGCTATTAAGTGCTTCCAGTCCGCCTTGAGGCATTGAGAACGGATTATGTGTAAATATAATCTTCTCTTCTTCTTTGTCATACTCAAACATAGGGAAATCGTTAACAAAGCAAAAGCGGTATGCATTTTTTTCACAAATATCAAGACGGGTGCCAAGTTCTGTGCGAATCTGACCTGCCAAAAGTGCTGCACGTTCTTCTGTATCTGCTATAAGGAAAATTGTATCACCCGGATTTAGCCCTGCAATTTGTGCAATCTCGCCCTTCATGTCATCGGGAATGAATTTATCTATAGGCCCCTTATATGTCATGTCGTCATTTACTTCGAGATAACCCAGACCACCCATGCCGATTGAAATAGCAAATTCCAACAACTTTTCATGAAACCCTTTTGACATGTCAGCATGTACCTTGATTGCACGAACTGTTTTGTTGTGAAAAGGTTTGAAGGTACATCTCTGGAAGAAATCAGTTACATCTACTATTTTTAGAGGATTCCTCAAATCCGGTTTATCAGTTCCGAATTCAAGCATCGCCTGCTTATAGCTTATTACCGGATACGGTGCCTCTGTTACCACACTGCCTTCAGGGGCGAATTTTTTAAATGTAGCTGTCAGCACTTCTTCACCTGCACGGAATACATCTTCCTGCGTGGCAAAGCTCATTTCAAAATCCAACTGATAAAATTCGCCCGGAGAGCGGTCGGCACGTGCATCCTCGTCACGGAAGCATGGTGCTATCTGAAAATACTTGTCAAAACCGGATACCATTAAAAGCTGCTTGTATTGCTGGGGGGCCTGTGGAAGTGCGTAGAACTTTCCTTTATATTTACGGGATGGAACTATATAATCTCTCGCACCCTCAGGTGATGAAGCACAGAGAATAGGAGTCTGGATTTCCAGAAAGCCCATTTCAGTCATCTTTTGTCTTAAAAAGCTGATAACTTCAGATCTGAAAATTATATTGTCTTTGACTTTCTTATTTCGCAGGTCAAGATAACGGTATTTAAGACGCAAATCTTCTCGTATTTCCTTTGACGTCATTATTTCAAAAGGCAACTGTTTGTATACCTTGCCAAGTATTTCAACGGATTGTGCTTCCATTTCAATTGTTCCCGTAGGGATTTTAGGATTATATGTTTCTTCGTCACGTATTTCAATTTTACCCTCAACGCATATACAGTCTTCTTTGTTGATTCCGGCTAAAAGGTTTTTGTCTCGCATTACAACCTGCATTACGCCGTACATATCTCTGAGATCTATAAAGGAAACTCCTCCGTGATCCCTGATGTTCTCAACCCATCCTGCTATTTTTAATCCCCAGCCAACATCGCCTTCGCTGATTTTATCCAAGGTCCTGTTCCGATATATGTTTGATGTGTTCATAAGTTTTCTCCTTATAATCAATATTTGAGCATAAAAAAATGCTCATCCAAAACTAAAAAGTCCAGGACGAACACATAATGTCCGCGGTACCACCTGAATTACTGACTAACAGTCACTCAACGGTTCAAAAAACCTTGCTGTTTTTCGCACAGCCTACGGCTCTCCTACTTATCACACAATATTACTCGTACGATGTTCAGATTGCAGCTGCTAAAGTGTTATTCACGCAAATTCACTTTATGGGGTTCTCACTATCTCCCACTCACTGAGAACGATAAGTTGCGTTACTTCTCTTCGTCATCGCCATTAAACTCAATTATAATTCTTGTGTTTTTAAGCAGGCATTGTCTTTATGCCAAATATTATCACACCCTTTCTGTATAAAAAAAGAACCACATGTAAATTTAACTAAAATCTACCAATGTGATTCTTACTATTACAGTATCACATAGGTACAAGTCTTAGCACTTGCACCTATGATTTTTTCTCATAGCCACAAGTGCTAAATATTGTACCCATTATTCAGTTTTATAAACTGAAAATTCAACATATTAGCTCCTGCCTTTTTTAAATTTATAATAATTTAGTGTACCATGCTAAAGTGCTAAATGTCAATGGAAAAATTGTTTTTAACTATTTTCATCAACTATTTTTCTCAGCTCATCTACTTCATCCTTGCTTAATTTTTTTCTTTTTAAAAAAGTAGTAAAAAATAGCTTTAATGAGCCGGAATAAATCTTCTCTATATGCTCCTGTGTTTCAGACCTCATTACCTGCTCTCGCTTTACCAGTGATTGGATTTTTGTGTTTTTATTTTTTATTATACCTCTCTCGCAAAGCCTTCTTATGACTGTATATGTAGTTGATTTTTTCCATCCCAGTTCCTCACTTGCAATACTAACCAACTCGGTGCTTTTTATAGGTTCGTTGTTCCAGATAATGTTCATAAATCGTAATTCTGCATCAAATATTTTAATTTCATCCATTATATTACCTCGGTGTAGTGAATTAAACTAAATCCAGATCTAGTTTTTAGTTTAATTTACTACAACAAGTCTGTCAAATAAGCTGTTTTCACACAAAAATTACAGGGCAGACCCAAGACGGGTCTGCCCTGTATAAAAATAATACGTTAAGGTGTTATAGAGTTTTAACTATACCTAAAAGATATTGCTTTAATACAGCAAAATCCATTGCATCAACAGTACCATCACCATTAGTGTCTGCTGCTTCCAAATTGGGCAATGTAGTTGTCTTACCCAGAAGGTAAGACTTCAGCAATGCAAAGTCAACAGAATCTATAGTACCATCATCGTTAATATCACCACGTGTTACCGGTGGTTCTTGAGTTACTGCACCCCAAATCTTGAAATTTCCGCTTACATGAAGCATTCCAAGCATATAAAGCATTCCATCGTAATAACGGTATTGTCCTGATGGAACAGCAGTATTCCATAATTCATCAACAAAAGGCTTAGCAGTTGTTGCATCTTGTGCCAGTGATGTTACGGCATTCATAGCTACCAATCCTGGAGAATGATCACTGCTCAGCTTTGAACCTGATAATGTATACTGGTTACCATAAGAGGATAAACCTTGGTTTTTGAAGAAAGCCTGTATTTTAGGCGCGAAAGTAGTTGCAGGCCAGCTGTCTTTTTGCCACCAAGCATAATCCACGCAGGAATTTTGAATAACTCTCCATGCGTCAAATCTGAAATCTCCATGACCTGAACTCCATGAAACTTCCTTTGCTGAACCATCGAAATTTGCATAGTCAGGGTTCAGTCCTGTTGTTGAATTAGTAGACTTTTTGAAGAATTCTCTGCTCTTAGCAGCTACAGTACTCCATGTAGCCCTGTCTCTTTCAGGTCCCCACAATGCCCATAATTCATAGAATGCAGGAAGATGATAGGACGGATCTGTAAAATCATAATTTCCTGCACTTGGGCAGAAAACAACCTGATTCTGGTTTTTATTAATCAAATTATATCCAACACCGTCATCTGACTGGTGAAGCATTGCGTCCAATATAGTCTGTGCTTCTGCTTCGTAGTTGTAAATACCTGTTCCGTTCCCCCATCTGCGTGCAGCAAAAAGAAGAGCCATAGCAAAGTATTCATCACCATCAGAAGCAGGAGTACTATCTATTATACCGCCACTATAGTTACACTGCCATGCAAAAAATCCCTTAAATTGACCGGAGGTTTGATACATGTGGTTTCTAGCCCATTTCCACAGCATATCAAATTCCTTCTTTTTGTCCATTTGTACACAAACCATCATACCGTATGACATACCTTCCGAACGTACATCACCGTTTCCGGTATCTCTTATGTATGCCTCGTCGGTTCCTGATTCATAAAATAGCCTTTGATTGTTAGTGTCTCCTTTGAAAAACTTATCGAACATAGTAGCCAGCTTATCTTGCACCTGAGCCTCTGTCTTTCCTGTCTCAACGAAGACGTTCCTGTAGTTTCCGGTGGCGTAATATCCACCTGTCTCTGCACTTGCGATATTTATTGGTATAATTGAAACAATCATAGCCAAAACAAGCAAGCAAGCAAAAAACTTTTTCATTTTACTTTCCTCCCTTAATAGAATGATTTTGTATTTAAAGTTTAATCCGGGGTTTAGCCCAAACCAACCTTAATACCTTTTTGAAAAGCATTTTATAAATAGATTATGGTTTAACCGATTAAACCCGTCCTAAGTTTAGCATATAAAACCTATACTGTCAATTTATGATAAATTTTGAACTTGTTTACATAATGGTTATTGTGAAAAAATAAAATCTCCTGCATACAGTTAATAACTGTTACAAGAGACTTAATATAATAGAATTCGTTTTTTTATTGTCTACTCTTTTCATCAACTTTCTAAAAGTCGCTTTATATGCACCCATTGAGGCCAAAGTTACAATGACCAAATGTAAAATGAACTGAAAAAACTTAATTGTGAAATTAATTTTGCAATTATAAAAGGGTATAAAAAAATAAGCTGCTGGTTACCAGCTTAATGCCTCCTTTAATTCCTTTAAATATTTTCTCCCTACAGGAATAATATTTTTGTTATCCTTGAACTTTAATGCTAAGGTTGAATTACAGGCCCTCCGTCAATGAAAACATTAATTTTATCGTTTTTTAAAATGTCTTCATCAATATTCAAGCTTAATATCTTTACCATGCTATTTATAATCCTTCAAAATTAATTAATATATTGTAAATTTTTCCCAATATATAAACTCATTATCTCTTTTAATTTCATTCATTCCACACTTTTTCAATAGTTTAATCGAAGGTATATTATCAATTAAACAATCGGCTTTAATAACCTTTACTATGTTTTTTTGTGAAGCCCATTCCATTAGAGAACTTGCAACTTCGTACCCATAACCCTTTTGCTGCTCTTCTTTTATTAAACCAAACCCTATTTCAATTTCTCCATTTTCATTTGGAGCACCTTTAAAGCCGGCGTCTCCTATAACAGTCATGTCTTCTTTTTTTGCGACCATCCATACATCAAATCCGTCAGCATCAGTTTTTTTCATTTTATCTTTTATGAAATGTAAAATATCTAAAGTATCTTGAAGCGGCCACTTGCCATTAAAATTAACACCCAGCTTTTTATATTCCTCAGTGCTACCGCTTAAAACAGTACATACCATTGAATATGTCATAGGTATAATGATAAGTCTATCTGTTACAATATTGTGTACTACCATGATTCCTTTTCCCCTTAAAATATATTATAAAATAGTTGTGACTTTAGTAATATTGGTTCAGGGGTCATTTCCTATTTCTGGATTTTATTAAACCCCTTATTAATAAAATTAATCCGATAATAACCGCTCCAATTACCAATGCTGGAATTACTATATAAATGAACAAAATGAAAATTGCAGTCTCTCTATTCCATTCCAAGCTGTTTACTCTCTCCCATCTAAACTTTTATGGCTAAACTCAGTAATATTTGTATAAACAAATAATTCTTTTACCTCTATTTATTTAATGTAATAATATCCTTATTAAGTGTGACAACTTTCATAAGGCATTGCTTACTTCCTGTTTTAATGCTCTCCAATAATTCAATTTCAACTTCACAATCAAAAACATATTCAAAGATTTGTTTATTATATCCAACTGTGCAATAACACCAAGTTTTTGTGGGCAAAACATCAACACTTTCAAGCATAGGACATGGGCAAGAAAAATATTTGGTGAATAAACATCCATCTTCTATGTACCACCCTGCCCCGTATTCATTCATTTTATCAACAAAATCCGCCATAGTATTTGAGGATTTATATATATTTCTAATGAATTCTTTTGATTCGTCCAATTTTCCATTTTCATTGCAGTAACAACCCATTCGTATATTCTTTATTGTTTGTTCCTCAAAATGTTTCTCAAGTTCAGAAGAAACGTATTTTACCCATTCTGATTTTTCACTGTTGTTTGATGATGTTATTATACCCGTACCATAAGAAATTTTTTCAGCAATCTCGTGAGTGCTGAACTTTAATATATTATCATAAAGTTTTCTCGCTTCACTGTGTTTTTGTTTTGTCATGCTCAATCTCCAAATCCTAAAGTTTGGCCATCATAAAATTTTTAAAATCCTTCAAATTATCTATGTTATGTTTTCTCAGTGGAATTGTCCTGTTTACTTCATCTTCCTCGAAAATGATTACAATATAGTTCTTACTTTGCTGAATCTTAGAAATTTTATTATAGTTTACTTTGTATATTTCTTGTATATTGGATGTTTCCATTGTAAGGTAGTTCTACTGTAAAAACCTATCATTCTCCATTATATATAACCTCGTAAATGCTTTTGCTTTATTTAAATGCTTAATAACCAAATATTCTATATCTAAATTAACGCTTATTTACAAACCTTTATAGCATCAAATTACGTTGTATTTTGGTGTAATTAAAAACGCATCATTTTACTGAATGTCGGTAAGATAAAATCCTTATTATTAATGTTAATTTTCAATTATAATAATGCTTTAATAATTAAAGCAACCATTATTACCCATATTAGAATTATTGGTATTGCACAATACCATCTTTTAGGTTTTTCATCTTTCCATAACTGCTCTGATTCAAGACGGCATTGTTCAATTAACTCTCTTGGTATCGCCTTAACTGTTGCAGATATCAGTAATGGTAATATTATTATATCATCAAGATATCCAAGAACAGGAATGAAATCAGGAATCAAGTCAATTGGAGACAAAGCATATCCTATTGTTATAATTCCTAAAATCCTTGCTAACCAGGGTGTTTCTTTTCTTTTCAATGCCAAAAAAACTGCTGGAATATCTTTTTTTAGTCGCTGTGCTCTCTCTCTAATTTTCATAAAAAGCCCTCAAAAAAAAGTCTATCTTTTATTCTTAAGTGTTCCGTACCCTTTTAAAATTAAACGAATTGAATAAATCAGCTCAACTAATATTATTAATACTATCAATCCCGGAGTATGTATAAATAATTCGTCACTTTTATTTAAATAAAATTGCATACATATCGTTACACCTATTATTTGGGCGAACGTAATAAATAGTAATATACTTCCTAATTTAAACATTATTACCACCTCAAATATTTATTATATTTTGTAAAAATATAATGAATATTGTTGTACCATTATTGTGTTTGTAATATTAAATTAAACCTTTATAATAAGCGGTTTCCTTGCATCAATAATAATTGATACCATACCAAGCTTTTCTAGAGAATTTCTTGTGTCAAATCTAAAAGAGCGTCCAACCTTTCCATCGCTTTCGTTCCAATATGTATAATGAAAATCTCCATTTTCATCACAGTATTCAAGCAATGAAACTATAAAACCTGCACTTTTAAATACATTCTCTAAAGTTTGATAATCGTAAACTATTTTATGAGTAGCAGCAGGATGTTCGATAGGTCCCGGTCCACCCACTTGAACCATATTCTGATACCAATCATTACGAAAGTTTATATCGGGAACAGCACAACGAATATACCCACCTGGTTTTAAATATTTATAACAATTTATTGCTGCTAATACACCCTCTTCGTATGTTAAGTGTTCCCAAACATGTTCTGCCAATATAGCATCTATACTTTCTACTGAGAATAACTTATTCCAATCAGTAATAGAAAGTAAATTTAACTCATTTTCCTGAGTTGGTATCCAACCTTCATATCTTATTTGTCCAGCACCTATTATAACTTTCAACTTTACACCTCTATAATAATTTCAATGCATAGTCTCTATATCAGATATTAAAATTCAGATTCTTTACTTTGCATTTTAATGAAATATTTCATCATATTATCATCGTCGCTATGGTTATATGAATATCCAAAGTGTCTTCCGACCTCAGAAGCAACAGTACGAAAAAGTTCACATGCTGCAAAAATTGCCATCCAAAGCATTTCAAAATTTGAATAGGTTTTTGTATATAACTGGTAAAAATCTGCAGGCAGATACTTATTAAAATATTTCCCCCACATCCCAACAGAAACAGAAAATTCTGTTTCTGTCCCGATATACCACTCAATCATTCTATCAAGCTCTTTGTGTACTATTTCGTTATACATTCTCATGGCATAGGGAAATTGGTCTCGTACAATACCTTTTACAACATTGTTAAGACACCACCAAAATTCATTGCAGCAGGCGTCATATTTGGATTTGTTAGGTTTTTGTATCCAATAGTCTTTATCATTTGCTGGTGGTATATGTGGTAAAATATTATCCTTATCCAAAAGTGGAACTGTTAAACTGTCTGTTGTGTATTCTTCAAGCATTACTTCTCTAATTTGTATATGTAAATCAATACGGTTACCATCTTTGAAAAGCATTAACCAACAATACGAACAACTATAGTCTGTATTTTCTCCCCATCCAAAGTCGTTGGAATCAGGTTCCTGTACCATTGCGATTTCCCCAAAAACCGAAATCCAACTCTTGTTTATCAAGAAGGATTCTGTTTCAGTTACAACATAAACAATATCATAATCCTGATATTTATCTTTTTTTATTATTCGGATTCGCACGTGAACCATTCATATAAACTGCTCGGATACGCTCATCAGCTTTCGCAACATCTAATATTAAATCAAACATTTCCTGTTCTGTTCGCATGTTTCCACCCCGGTAAATATTTCTAATATTCTATTTACAAGAATTTCTAATACATCATTTACATGTAATGATATGACTAGATGTACCATTTAGTCAAGTTACATCGCATTAAACTAGTTGTTAAAATCCACAACTTTTCCAACTCAATATATTCTTCTTTGCTACTCAAAACAGACATGAAAAAACCGCAGTTCAGGTCACTACTGAATTTGCGGTACAAATTGATACGTGTTATTACAGTATTACTTTTGAATCCTGATTGAATACTACTTTCCAATTACCATTATCGTTTATCCAAAGTGAAGAAACCCTAAATGTCCCTGCCAAAGTATAATCTTGACAGCCAACTCTCACAACGTAGTTAGTTAAAACCACATTTTGGTTAATAACTTTTACATCAAATTCACTAAGCTCATAATTACTTAGGTTTACGTGTTTTACAATCTTAGTATATTCTGAGCCACTTTCTTTAAATCCTCCGCATATCATTATTGCATCTGTGGAAACTATCTCTCCAAATGAAGTCGAATCACCTGTCGCAAAAGCTTCCCACATCTTCTTTTCCATACTGATTACTTTTTCTTGTAATGACAGATTATCCATAATCCATACTCCTTTAAACTTATTGATGACCTTTTTCAATTATTAGACAACCTATAGGGTATTAAAATATAAACTTCTAAATAAACGGTATACTCCGTATCCCAGAAGAGAACCAAGCACATTTAAGATTATGTCATCTATATCGCAAGAGCCTAAACAAAATATAAATTGCACCAGCTCAATAAGCAGGCTAAAACAAATAGATAGTAAAATAGTAGCTGTAAATCTCTTGCAAAATCTGAATAGTACTGGTAAGAAAAAACCAAAAGGACTAAAGGCAACTGTATTTCCTAATATGTTCTCCATTGCAATCCGAGTAGAAGGTTCACCTTTCAAATATGGAATTATCGTATTTATAAAAGGGATATAGTTTATAGAAGTTATTCTTTGAGAAAGAGGTATTTGTCTGCCAAATTCAGCCATAATAAGTGCTTTTCCATCCTTGAAGACAATTACATTAACAATAATTAGTAAATATAGTATAAATAACCCCCAAAATATAAACCTCAAACTTATTAATATCAATTTTTTATTCGGCATTATCTCCTCTATTAAATAAGTAATTCATAATATCAGATTTTATACTTCTTCAGCACAGTACTTGTTACTTGCTCAACAATATCACGGATTAAAAATTCATCAGGTAGATTATCACCTGTATTGTATTCCAAATCCTTTCCCTTTGGCGTACCGCCTGTATTAATTCCAAGTTTCCGGCGGATTTCTACCAACTGTGAAATCTGCTTGGAATTAAGTTCATTGGCTTTTCCGATTATATTTCCGGTGTACATTAATACCGTGGCATAGTACTCCAGCGACTCAAGGCGGTGATATGCTTCAAATACATCCTTGCCCCACGTCACAGCTCCATGGTTTGCAAGAAGTACCGCATTGTAATCCCGGCAATAGGGTGCTATTGAGTCCGGAACAGCTTGACTGCCCGGGGTAGCATAGGGAGCTATAGGTACAGTACCCAAATTAACTACTGCTTCTGGCAATATGGCCCTGTCCAGTTCAATCCCCGCAATTGCAAAAGAAGTGGCTACCGGAGGATGTGCATGGGTTACAGCCATTACTTCAGGATTTTCACTATATACACGCAAGTGCATTTTCAATTCTGATGAGGGTTTGGTGTTGCCGGATACAACCTGTCCGTTCAAATCCACCTTCACCATCATTTCAGGAGTCATGTATCCCTTTGAAACACCTGTAGGAGTTGTCAATATTTCATTTCCACCTGTCTTAATACTTATATTACCGTCATTGGAAGCTACAAAGCCTTTCAAATACATTCTCTTTCCAACTTCAATTATGGCATGTGCGGCTTCCTCATCAGTAAGATATTTAGAGCTGTTTTTCTCTACCATTACACCATACCTCTTTTACGTTTAAATATTTCTTTTAGTGATTCATTATATGGAGCTTTTGCTATACCATATTCAGTTATTATTCCGGTAATGAACTTTTCATCTGTAACGTCAAAAGCAGGATTATAAACCTTTATATCCTTTGGCGCCATTCTTTTTTGATACCACATTTCAGTAACCTCTTCGGCATTACGCTCCTCTATGCATATATCCCTCCCCGAAGCACAATTCAAATCTATTGTTGACGTTGGAGCACAGACATAGAAGGGAATATTATAGTTTTTTGCTAATATGGCTACCCCAGAGGTTCCTATCTTATTTGCAGTATCCCCGTTAGCCGCAACTCTGTCGCACCCCACAAAAACAGCTTGAACCCATCCGTTTTTCATAACTGCTGAAGCCATGTTATCACAAATAAGTGTTACATCCACACCCGCCTTATTTAATTCATAAGCGGTTAATCTGGCTCCCTGAAGCAGGGGTCGGGTTTCATCGGCAAAAACCTTCAGGTTATAGCCCTTTTCCTGACCTACGTATATAGGTGCCAGTGCAGTTCCGTATTTGGATGTGGCAAGTTGCCCGGCATTGCAATGTGTAAGAATCCCCATATCCGGCTTTATCAGTTCAAGTCCGTATTCGCCTATACTTCTGCACACCCATGTATCCTCTTCTTTTATTTTGTGAGACTCCTTGAGCAGCTCAGCCTTTATATCATACACTGCTTTTTCCTTGTTTTTTTTAACACATTCATCCATTCTGTCAAGTGCCCAGAACAGATTAACAGCCGTGGGTCTGGAGGATGTAAGATATTTCTTGAGCCTGATAAATTCGGAATAAAACCCTTCATACTCTTGGGCCTTTATGGCCTTGGCACCAAGGTAAATCCCGTATGCCGCCGCAATCCCGATTGCAGGAGCCCCTCTTACCCTTAGCTTATATATGGCTTCCCAGACTTCTTCCTGAGTTTTTAAATTTAAAAAGACAGTTTCAGAAGGTAACAAGGTCTGGTCAATTATTATCAATTCACTATTGGCATCATCCAGTATAACAGTTTCCATATCGTAAACATTCTTTGTGGTATTTGCCATTTTGTTACCTCTCCTATCCCAGAAATTCGGTTTCCACCTCTTTTAAGGTATTTACAAACTGTTCCCCAAATATATAGCTTTTACGGTTCTTTATGTATCGTTTTGCAACAGTTATGCAAATACGTTCTGCACGTAATCTTGCACTTTCATTTTCTATGGAAGTAATGTCCTTAACATGTGCCATACCAACAATACGCCTGCATAGTTCAAGCCCTGCAACCGCTGCAGTGTCATGTATTACCTGACTTAAATACCACTGCGCAAAGTCAGGGGTTTTTGCCAGAATTTCTTTGGCTTCTTCCTTCCATACTTTCAGAAATTTTGCTTTGAATTTATCAATAATTTCACAAATGATATTCTCAACCCAATTTTTGAAGTTAATACAATCTTCCTCATTATCCATTGTAGCATCTGCGTTTATCCAGGAAAATATCATATTTGCGATGATGTTACCAACGTCATAACCCATAGGCCCATAAAATGCAAATTCGGGGTCTATAACCTTAGTTGAATTTGCATTAACAAATATAGAACCGGTGTGCAAGTCTCCATGAATTAAGGCCTGTGCGTTTGTCAGAAATTCAAACTTTAATTTTGCAACCTCCAACTTTAGCTCATTATCGCTATAAAGCTCTTTTTTTACCCAATCAAGGTTCGGTGGAAATACATCATTACGATGCTTATAGTCATTAAATGGCTCCGTGTACACCAGATCCTCTGTTATTTCGCAAAGTTCCGGGTTTGTATAGCTTTTTACAAGTGATTTTTTTTCCTGATGGTTTAAAAAGACGTCTGAAGTTAAGAGTAAAGTATTGACCATAAATGTTGTGATATGTTCCGCAAAATTCGGAAAAATCTTATGTTGAAGAAGTGCTTGTCTCATGATTGTATAATCGGACAAGTCCTCCATGGAGCAACAGCTCATAATATCGTCATATTTATATACTACCGGTACAAGGCCCGGTGCTAAATCGCCCTGAAATCTAAGAGTTTCTGCCTCAATTCTGTTGCGATCCGGGGAAAGCTTGAAATCGTCAGAAATTCTTGCAGTATATCCCGCTTGTTTTATTATCACTGATTTATCAGATTTTTTGTCCCATACCCGAAAAACATAATTCAGATTTCCATCACCTATTTCTTTGCTGTCAAGCTCAGAATCGCAGCAAAATATACTGAGCTTTTCCGCTGCATAATCAGCTGCATCCGATGGACTCATTAAAAAATACTTATCAAATTTCGACATATGTAATTTTCTCCTTTTGAAAAAAGTAAGATAAAGTAATGCCTTTACTAAATTTTACCACATTATGATAATTAGTGTAAAGGCGACAGGATTTTCTTTATACAATTTACAAGATATTCATTATCTTTTTTTGATTTTACAGCAATCCTGAAATAAGTTTCATCCAGTCCTCTATAATTGCAACAGGAGCGTATCAATATGCCGAATTTTTCTAGTTCATTAGGAAGTGATTTTATCTCTGTTCTGAATAAAATATAATTTGCTTGTGAATTTACAACTTCAAATCCAAGCTTTATAAGGCTATTTTCCAAAAAGGTTCTGTTATATTTAATTAGTTTCCTTGTTCGGTTAACATAATCTGTTTCTTTGAGAGCGGCAATCCCACACTTCTGAGCAGCTACCGATACATTCCAAGGCTGACCTGCCCGATGCAGGGCTTCTATGACATTTACATCGGAACATATTCCATAGCCTAAGCGAATTCCAGCCATTGCATATATCTTTGTAAATGCTTTCAGGACAATTATATTTTCATAAGTGTCAAGACTGTCCATAACACTATACTCCTGCGGATTATCCAAAAAGTCCATAAAACATTCGTCAATTACCAGAATGGTCTTTGTTGACTTACACTTTTCAGCGATTTTCAGAACCGTTTCCTTATCTGTCAAAACACCTGTGGGATTATTGGGGTTGCATAAAAACATTAGCTTGATATCAGAAGTTATTTTATCAAGTATTTCAATATCAATCTTAAAATCCTTTTCCTTCAGCAGATAGTAATACTCAACATCGCTGCCAAATAATCTTGCTGCCTCCTCATACTCGGAAAATGTAGGTGCAGTAAGAAGCACTTTCTCCGGCCTTATTGCAAAAGCAATTCTATATACTACATCAGCTGCTCCGTTGCCACAGAATAAATACTCTTCCGGTACCTTAACATATGCAGAGATTTCCTTTTTCAATTGTCTGCATAAGGGATCAGGATAGTTACAAAAATCGTCTATGCCATCGACAATGGCCTTTTTTACACCTTCCGGTAATCCCAAAGGATTAATATTGGCAGAAAAATCAATGAGCTTTAAATTTTCCGGTAAATTTCTTTTACTATAAATGTCTCCCCCATGAACAAGCTTTTTCATTAATCCCTCCTGCATAAAAATCATATATTTAAAATAACCAACCTGAGCCCGCATAGAATAATAAGTGCTATATGTGCGGTTGTGTACATTAGCTTATTGGCTGTTTTTATATCATCAATTTTTATGTTTCTGTTATTATCGCCAATGGTTTTTTTCTCAACAAGTTTTCCAAAATAATATGCGTCTCCGGCGAGCTGTACATTCAGTGCTCCTGCACATACAGCTTCTGTCTTTGCACTGTTTGGACTGGAATGATTCCTTTTATCCCTCTTGTATATCCTGAATGCATTTTTATAATCCAATCTACAGATAAAACTAGCCCCTACCATTATATACGCAGATAGAACGGCAGGAATAAAATTCAAAACATCGTCAAGCTTTGCTGCAAACCTGCCAAAATAAAGGTACTTGTCGTTCTTGTAACCTATCATTGAATCCATTGTATTAACAGCCTTGTATAAAAAGCCGAGAGGTGCTCCGCCAATCACCAGAAATATTAAAGGTGCAATTACTCCATCGGATGTATTTTCAGCAACCGTTTCAACTGCAGCTTTGGTTATCCCCTCTTTAGTCAGATTTTGTGTATCACGTCCGACTATCCATGATAAATACTTTCTTGCATTTGTAAGGTCATGGTTTTTGAGATGATAATAAACCCTCATGCTCTCGGTCTTTAAGCTTTTTGTTGCAAGTATCTGATAACAGAACAGGGATGCAACAGCCACTTCAAGGCATATACTTAACCTGCTTAGAAAATGCAGTAGCAAAAACGGTATAATTAATGAGAATGCCGTAATTATTATGGCAAGAACAGCTCCTGCCACAAACTCACCTTTGTTTGATTTGGGAAAGGCCTTTCTTATCAGCTTCTCACCCTTTGAAATAAACCACCCTATCAGTCTTATGGGATGAGGCAGCCACGAGGGGTCACCCAAAATCAAGTCCAGTATAAAGCCAATGGCAACTTCAATTAATATTTTCATATAGCCTCCTATGGATTTATGTCTCTAGGAGAAACCATATACAGCAAGGCATTAACTATTGCCGCTGCCACATTACTTCCGCCCTTCCGGCCTCTGGCTACTATAAAAGGAATATTTTGCTTCATTATCATTTCCTTTGATTCAACAACGTTTACAAAGCCTACAGGAACACCAACAATGAGTTTAGGCTCAACCTTACCTTCATTTATCAAACTATTAAGCTCAATTAATGCAGTAGGTGCATTTCCTACTACTATAACAAGGGGTTTTTCTATCCCGGCGGCCTTTCTCATGGATATGGCAGCTCTGGTTGTTCCCTCTGCCAACGCCTTATCCGCTACTTCCTTATAGGACATAAAGCACATGACCTCACAGCCGCAGCGTGCAGCAGCCGCCTTATTTATTCCTGCCATGGCCATTTGAGTGTCTGTGACAATACAGGCACCTGCTTTTAAGATTTCCACAGACTTTTCAATAACACCCTCTGAAAACGCAAGATTGTCTGCATATTCAAAATCAGCAGTGGTGTGAATAACTCTCTTAATTACAGGCTCACAATGCTTGTCAAGAACCCTGTCTCCAAGCTCACGGCTAATAATCTCAAAGCTTTTATTTTCAATTTCCATTGGTCTCATTAGTCAGATTCCTTCCTCGATAACTTTGTAAATATATTCTAAATCCAGAGATTCTCTTAAAGCGTCGGCCAACAGGTCATACTGCTTTTCCTTATATTCCTTAAGATTAAAGGAGGTATGTTTCTCATATTCAAGACCTTTTTCCTTCATCAATGCCGCTGCAATCTCTGAAAGTATTTCCTCACTGTCAAAAACTCCGTGGACATATGTGCCGTATATATTCCCGTTTTGCATACCGTCAGGCTTTTCATTCCCATTGATTTCGGTCAGATTACTAAGGGATGAACCACCTTCGTTTCCTGCCTCCGAAGCAGTATAACCCATATGTATTTCATAGCCTTCAAATATTTTTCCGCTAAGCCCCTTGAATATTCCTCCCACTTTACTAAAAGCACCTGTAACTCTTGTACGCGTTTTTTCTTTTTCAAATACAGTGCCGGATTTTAACAGACCCATCCCCTTCATTTCTCCGCCATGTTCAACTCCATACGGGTCTTTGAGTGTTTCACACAGCATTTGATAACCCCCGCAGACTCCGAATACAGGCTTATTTTCAGCTGCGTGCTTTAGAATACATGCTTCCAGTCCGTTTTCTCTCATCCATTTCAAATCACCCATGGTATTCTTACTGCCCGGAATAATTATCAAATCAGGATTTTTCAACTCATTGACACCTGATACATATCTCACACTTGCATATTCAATATGTTCAAGTGCATTAAAATCAGTAAAATTAGAAATTCTGGGCAATTTGATTACGGCAATATCAATTAGGCCTAAAGAAGACCCCTGTTTGGAAAACCTTTCAGTGAGGCTGTCTTCATCGTCAATATCAACCTGAAGATATGGTACAACACCAACAACCGGAACATGTATAAGTTCACAAAGCATATCAAGACCCGGTTTTAAAATTTCTACATCTCCTCTGAATTTATTGATTATTGTTCCCTTGACATGTTTCCTCTCATCTTCGTCAAACAGCATAACTGTTCCGTATAAAGATGCAAAAACACCTCCCCTGTCTATATCCCCTGCAATTAGTACAGGAGCTTTCAACATCTTTGCCAGTCCCATGTTTACAAAATCATCCCGCTTTAAATTTATCTCAGCAGGACTGCCTGCTCCTTCAATAACTATAATATCATTTTCCTCTGAAAGGCTTTCATAAGCCCTGTTTATATGGGGCAGCAGATTATGCTTGTATGCATAATACTCCGTAGCCGTCATGTTTCCTATTGGCTGCCCCTCCAAAATCACCTGTGAACCCTTTTCACTTGTAGGCTTTAACAAAATGGGATTCATTCTTACGTCAGGAGCCTTTCCTGCCGCTTCCGCCTGTACTACCTGTGCCCGCCCCATTTCTGAGCCGTCAGCCGTAATGTATGAGTTCAGGGCCATGTTCTGTGATTTGAAAGGTGCTACTCTATAACCATCCTGTGCAAATATGCGGCACAACCCTGCTGTCAGTAAGCTCTTGCCTGCATTTGACATTGTTCCCTGAATCATAATTGGTTTTGCCATAGAAATCATCTCCTAAATGTATTTACTAAAATTACAGCATTTTTGCAAAAAACCTTCTGCAAACTTAATATTGCCATAGAAATGTATGTGAGGATAACCTGCAAACAGTGTATCGGATGCAAAAATGCATTCCCATTTTCTTCTGCCCTCCGGCTTTACTGACTCAAAACTGTTTCCATTGTTGTCACTGTCACTGTAATGAAATTCGTGAGCATTAATACTCTCACCTTTTTTACAGAACAGATTATCCTCTTTCGCAATAAGAGTTGTATAACCGAATCGGGACAGCCTCTCACTCATTGTGCTGTTTCCGTCAAGAACCCCCGACATGGAATATTTGTTGTTTTGCTTATCTGAGATTGATTGCTGAATATACATAAAGCCTCCGCACTCGGCATATGTCGGCAACCCTTTTAAAACGGTCTCCTTTATGCTCTTTAGCATGGTTTTATTCGAACTTAATTTTCCTGCATACAACTCGGGATAGCCGCCCCCCAATATTAGTCCGTGTATATTACCGGGTAGTCTTTTATCTTCAAGAGGTGAAAAATATGTAAGCTCTGCTCCCATTTCCCTCAGCAGCTCAAGGCTATCCTCATAGTAGAAGCAAAATGCCCTGTCCTTTGCCACAGCAATATTACAGCTATATTTATTCTCAACAGAAACAGGGTCATATTCCATAGCTCCGGCTGTTTGTGCCAACCTCACAAGCCCGTCAATATCAATGAACTCCTCTGCATTTTTTGCCATTATATTCAGCTTTTTTCGGATATCTTTTATTTCATCGGCTGTGACAAGTCCCAGATGTCTACTTTCAATGACAGCCTCCGGCATAGACGGTAAAAAACCCAATACCCGGATTCCGGTCTTTTCCTCTATCATTGGCTTGTACATCTGATAAAGTCCGGGTGAAACCGAATTTATAATAACACCCTTAATATTGTTTTCAGGCATGAAATCCCTGAATCCGTTTATTACTGCGGATATGGAAAGAGCCATCCCCTTGGGGTCAACCACCAATACCACAGGTGTCCTTGTAAGACGGCTAATTGAATAAGACGAATGTCTGCCATCATTTCCGAGTCCGTCATAAAACCCCATAACCCCTTCTATAACAGCTATGTCATTTCCATCAGAATTTTTGTCCAGAAGATGCTTTAGGTTATTTTCTCCCAAAAGAAATGTGTCCAGATTCCGGGACTTGATACCTGTTATTTCCGTGTGAAACATGGGGTCGATGTAGTCAGGCCCGCACTTGAAAGCAGAGGTTCTTATCCCCCTGTTGACCAGTGCATTAAGTATTCCGCAGGTAACCGTAGTTTTACCGCATCCGCTTCCTGTTCCTGCAATCATAATTCTGGCAGTTTTGCATGTCTTGATTATAGCCACCCCCCTAAAGGATTTTATCCTCTTTATGTACTTTTTTGCCTGTAATAATATATACTGGATTATTTGCATTCATCATATGGTATCTTCCAACCTTTTTGGAAACAGACGAATTAATACATACCACTTCTGTTTCAAATCCATTTTCTTGGAATGAATTAATAGCATCATTGAGACTTTCTAACGTAATTGTGTTGGCCACAATATGAATTCCGGGATTTATCTCCGTGAGGCGTCCGACTATATCAGCCATATTTCCGCTGCTCCCACCTATAAATGCTCTGTCAGGTACGGGAAGTTCTTCAAATATATCCGGTGCAGTTCCTGAAACTACCTTGACATTATATGCACCCAGCTTTACTCTGTTTTTATATATTAGCTCCATAGCCTCCGGATTCTTTTCTATGGCATAAACACTGCCGTCAAATGCTCTTCTTGCCATTTCAACTGCAACCGAGCCGGTTCCTGCTCCAATATCAAACACAATATCACTAGGTTCAATTGCCAGCTTTGCAAGAGTGATGGCACGTATCTCTTCCTTGGTCATTGGAACCTTGCCACGTTGAAAATCCTCATCCCTGAGTGGAATATGACAGTTAACATAATTCGGGTTTTCCAGCAGCATAACTGCAAGATTATCAAAGGTATACCCGGCTAATTCTTTCACTGTTCCACTTATTATCCGTTCCTCCGGCATTGACAAATTTTCTCCGATGATTGCTTTTATTTCTGTCAACCCACCGTCAGACAGGCTTTTGCATATTGTATGTGCTCTATTTTCTCCTCCGGTAAGCACGAACACCTTTGGATTGTATGAGATTTGCCCCAGTATGTTTTTTTCCCGTCCATGGAGGCTGACCACCTTTATATTCTCATAACTGTTTCCTGTTTTTGAACAAAAATATTGCAGGCTGCTTATACCACATACCACTTCAATATCAACTTTATTCTCCAGTTTATCTGACAAGCTTCCTGCAATACTGAAAAACCCGGTATCACCTGAAACCAGCAATGCTATATTCTGACCTTCTGAAACCTCAATCAACTTTGGTATTTCTGTTACAGGACACTCTATAACCTTCCTCCTGGAATCCGATAAAAATCTGTGTGCAGTACTGTATATAACATCACAGCTTTCCATCAGTTTCAAAGCTCTCTGGGTGAGAAAATCCTCCGCGCCCGTTCCTGCACCGATTATATACAGTTTCTTTTTCATAAAGCCTCTCTGATTCGGTCTGCCAGAACATCTGCAAGTCTTGGGTCAGCTCCCAGAGTATTTCCTAAAGTCACCTTAATCCCGGGATGTTTTTCAATGTATTCCTTTATCTCCCCGGGTATATCCTCTCTGATATGTATTCCTTCAAAAAGAAAATACGGTACTACTGTTATATTGTCAGCACCCTTTTTAATAAGCATATCAAGTCCCTTTTCCAGATTTATGTCACAAAATTCCATATATGCAGTCTCAATCATAACTCCGGGGAGCTGTGCTTTAGTCATATCTGTTATCTTATGCAAAGTTTCCAGAGTTTTTCTTTCACGGCTTCCATGAGCAAGAATCAGTATTGCCTTCATAATAGTTCCTCCATTAAAGCTATATTTTCAACCAAGCTTTCTTCAGCAGCTTTCAAGGTAGCGTCAATATCCTCACAAGTATGTGCGGCGCTTACAAACATGGCCTCAAACTGCGACGGTGCGAGATAAATTCCTTTGCTTAGCATACTCTTGAAAAAGGCTGCATAACACTTGGTATTGCTTTGTTTAGCCTCCTGATAGTTGGTAACTGGGTTTTGAGAGAAAAACATACAAAGCAAAGAACCAACTCTGTTCAATGTAACTGGCGCCTTATATTTTTTTACTATCTTTTCCAATCCGTAACTCAATACTTCAGCCTTGTTATTAATATCCTCATATATTCCGGGACTGCTGTTCAAAATTTCAAGCTGTGCAAGTCCTGCCGCCATTGCAACTGGATTCCCTGAAAGTGTTCCTGCCTGATAAACTCCTCCGCAAGGTGCCACGTATTCCATTAATTCTTTTCTTCCTGCGTAGGCACCCACAGGCATACCACCGCCTATTATTTTTCCGAAGGTCACAATGTCAGCTTCAACTCCAAAATACTCCTGTGCTCCTCCTGCCCCAAGACGAAAACCTGTAATAACTTCGTCAAAAATAAGCAATGTAGAGTTTTGACGGCAAATACAGGCCAACTCCTTCAAAAAACCTTCTTGGGGAGGAATAACTCCCATATTTGCTGCAACAGGCTCTATAATTACAGCTGCTATTTGATTCTTATTTTCTTCAAATAACCGCTCAACACTGGAAATATTATTATAAACTGCAGTTAATGTATCTCCCGCTACGTTCCGTGGTACTCCCAGACTGTCAGGGACTCCGGCAGTCAGTACACCTGAGCCTGCCTTTACAAGCATACTGTCACTGTGTCCGTGATAACAGCCCTCAAATTTTATAATCCTGTCCCTCTTTGTAAAGCCCCTCGCCAGCCGGATAGCGCTCATAACCGCTTCTGTTCCACTGTTCACCATTCTGACCATTTCAACCCCGGACACCATGGAAACTATCATCTCTGCTATTTGTACCTCGGCTTCAACAGGGGCTCCAAAGCTAAGTCCGTTATGCATTACCTTTTCAACACTTTTCAGTATAAGTTCATTACTATGGCCTAAAATCATGGGACCCCATGAACATACATAATCGATGTACTCTCTTTCCTCTACATCATAAATCTTTGAACCTTTTGCACGGCTTATGAATAAAGGGTTTGAGTCCACTGCACGAAATGCTCTTACCGGGCTGTTAACACCACCGGGAATTATTTTTTTTGCCCTTTCAAACAAATCTGAACTTAATTTCATCCTATATCCCCTTTCTTTATTGCTTCGGAAATTTCTCCTGCAAAATAGGTTATAAGTATATCTGCACCGGCCCTGAAAATGCTGACTGTACTTTCACACATTACACCGTATTCATCAATCAGTCCCTGAGCAGCAGCAGCCTTTATCATGGCATATTCACCGCTGACACTGTAGGCTGCCAGAGGCAGCTGAATTTTTTCCCTGACCTCCTTTATAACATCCAGATACGCTAGTGCAGGCTTAACCATCAATATATCCGCACCTTCCTCAACATCAAGAAGTGCCTCCTTTACAGCTTCACGTCTGTTATGATAATCCATCTGATAGCTTTTTCGGTCTCCAAATGCAGGTGCCGAGCCTGCTGCCTCACGGAATGGTCCGTAAAATGACGAGGCATACTTTACGGCATATGACATGACAGGAATGTCTGTAAACCCGTTTTTGTCCAGAGCCGTTCTAAGTGCATATATTCTGCCGTCCATCATATCAGACGGAGCGACCATGTCCGCTCCTGCCATTGCATGGGATAAAGCTATCTTTTCAAGATAGGGCAGGGTTCTGTCATTATTGACCCTTTCACCCTCCAAAATCCCGCAGTGACCGTGAGATGTGTATTCACACATGCAAATATCGGTTATTACCTGCATCTGTGGATACCTCCGCTTTATTTCACGTATCCCCTGCTGCAATACTCCGTTTTCATTGTATGCCTCAGAGCCTTTTTCATCCTTATGCTCCGGGAGTCCAAAGAGTATTACGGATTTTACATCTGCTTTTAGGGCATTTTCAATCGCTTCCCCTACCATATCAGGGCTATAATGATACTGTCCGGGCAGGGAGCTGATTTCCTTCTTTATGTTTTTACCCTCTATTATAAAAAGAGGCTGAATAAGTGAATCAGTTGACAATCTGGTTTCCCTGACTGTTTTTCGTAGCACTTCACCGGTTCTCAATCTTCTTGGTCTGTTAATCATCAATAATGCCGCCTCCCATTTTCAATAGCTTGTCTATCATAGAATCAATTGTTGATTTTTCAGCTACTACATATCTCAAGTTATACTTGTCAGCCGCATCCGCCGTCTGATTTCCGATGCAAACAGCCGTCAGACTTTCCAAAGGAGTATCTTTCATAGATGTTATAAATCCCTCTACTGTTGATGCACTTGTAAAAGTTATGTAATTAAGTTCACCATCGACTATCAGTTTTCTGATCTCATCACTGTTTTCATTTATATAATTCGTATGGTACAAGGGAACCCGGTCAAATTTAATATTATTGCTTTTCAAAATGTTAACAATGTCGTCACTTGCTATTGCTGCATCGCAAATCAGAACCTTTTCATTTTTTCCGATAATCTCGGCAATTCCTTGTGCAAGATGACTACCGTCAAAGATTTCAGGAGTAAAATCAGAAATCAGCCCTACTTCCTTTAAAGCTCTCGCTGTCTGACTTCCAACCGTACCAATCTTTATATTTGCAAGAAATCTTGCATCAAGTCCTTTGGAATTTAAGTAATCAAAAAATATCTGTATACCATTTTTACTGGTAAATAAAATCCAGCCATATTCACTGAGATTTTCACATGCACGGTAAAGCTCTTCATTCTCCGGTATAGGTACCACCTCTATACAAGGATACTCCACAGGCTCCGCACCCAGTTGGCGAAGTTTTTCCACAAGTGTACCCGAAGATGCCTTAGGTCTTGTAACAAGTATTTTTGTACCGAAGAGAGGCTTTTTCATAAACCAACTGAATTTTTCAGAGAGAGTGCAAACCTTTCCTACAGCAATAATGGCAGGAGATTTTATTCCCATCTCCAAAGCCTTTTGTTCCAGTGTACCCACGGTGGCAACCAGTTTTCTCTGGTTTGGCCTTGTTCCGTTCTCAACTATGGCAGCAGGCATGTCCTTATCCATACCCGCATTTATAAGCCCCTTCATCAAATATGATAGTGAGGATAATCCCATCAGAAAAACAAGGGTTCCATTTAATTCCTTTAATTCTTGAAATGGAATAGAAAGCTGTCCTCCTTCTCTGGCATGCCCGGTAATAATATGCAGCGAAGAACAAAAATCCCTGTGGGTAGCCGGTATCCCCCCGTAGCACAATGCTGCAACTGCCGAAGTTATCCCGGGAACAACCTCAAATGGAATATTATTTTCATACAGCAGTTCAAGTTCTTCTCCTCCCCTGCCAAATACGAAAGGGTCTCCTCCTTTAAGCCTTATAACCGTGTTTCCTTCCAGTGACTTTTTTAGGAGTATACGGTTAATTTCTTCCTGTTTAACAGGGTGGAATTTATTCTCTTTTCCCACATCTATCTTTTCTGCCTCAGGTGGAATCATTTTAATAATTTCTTCCGATACCAGTCTGTCATACACTACCACATCAGCCTGGGAGAGAAGTTCCGCTCCCCTTAATGTAATAAGCCCCTTATCTCCCGGTCCTGCACCAACTAAGGCCACAAATCCATCCTTCATAACCTTTACCTCCACACTTAAATCATTCTGCAGCTTTCCATCTTTTAACCAGTCCATAGCCTAATTCCACAGGATTATGCCTGCTTCCGGAAACACATTCCTTCCTTGACTCTCCTGTTGTTTCATTGCAGTATAAGCCCTTTAGAATAATGTCACTTCCCTGAATTGTTGCATAAGCTGCTATTGGGGTGCTGCAGCCTCCGTTCATTTCTCTTACAAAGGTTCTTTCTGCCAGTGAAATACAAAGGGATTCCTCACTATGGAACAGCTTTAGAAAATCAAATTTTTCTCCGGCTCTGCCCTGCACTGCTATAATGCCCTGACTTGCCGCAGGAAGAATTTCATCAATTGAAAAATATCTGCTGATACGACTTTCAAGACCAAGCCTCTTAATGCCGGCAGCAGCAAGTACTATGGCTGAAAACTCACCGCTGTCAAGTTTTTTAAGCCGGGTTTGCACATTTCCTCGGATGGGGGCTGTTTTACAACCCGGAAACAATTCTTTCAACTGGAGTTGCCTTCTCAGACTTGAACTTCCTATAGGTTCTCCATTTTCACCATTATGAGGCAAAATAAAGGCATCTCTGGGGTCTTCACGTTTTGACAGTGCTACCACAGGCAGTTCAGGGTTTTCTTCCAGAGGCATATCCTTATAACTGTGTACGGTGATATCCACCTCATTATTGTACAATGCATTATCTAATTCCTTGACAAACAGGCCCTTTCCCCCCACTTTGTCAAGGGTTTTGTCCAGAATCCTGTCTCCGGTAGTTTTCATTGTAATTAATTCCAGCTCTATATCAGGGTCATACTCTCTGATTGCAGCCATTACCATCTCAGATTGTATAATTGCAAGCTTGCTGTCCCTACTGCCTATTCTGATTTTTTTCATATAAAATTCCACCGTATCCTTTCAGCAACGGATTTTACAAGACTGTGATTATCTCCGTTCTTGGAAACCAGCCCCCCGACTATACCGTCAAATTCGAAAATTGCAGGAAAGTAAAAGCTGCACTCTTCTCTGCAATCCGCTATACTCATTTGTATGCCCTTTTGCCTGGCATCCAGATATATCTTATGGTTAGTCTCTCTGTCATCTGTAGCGGCAACCGCCAGAAACTTATTTTGAATGTCCCATGATTCATAATATCCTTCTCTGTAAGTAAACAGCTTACGATTTAACATTTCTTGAAGCTCCGGGGTAAGGTTTGGAGATACCAGATAAATATCCGCTCCGAATTTGAGCAGTGTTTTTACTCTCCGGGCTGCAATCTCTCCACCTCCCGCAACAAGAACCTTTTTCCCGGTTAATTCAATAAATAGAGGGAATCTTCCATATTGAGGGTGGTTACATAAACCAAGTTTATTCATAATCACTGTCTTTAAATGAGATATTGTAAGTCCATCACTTTCAACTGTACGGGATATAAGAACTACTGTCACTCCAAGTGCTTCCGCGGCAGATATTTTTTCCTTGAAGCCTCCTGCCGAGCCTGTGTCCTTGGTTACAAGGTATCTTGCATTTGTCTGCTTTAAAGTGGCAATATTCATCTCATATGAAAACGGCCCCTGCATACAGATAAGGTTTTTACCTTTAAAGCCCAGTTTAGTGCACTTATCTACAACCTCAGTGGTAGGAAGTACCCTTGCAAATATTCTGGTGCCATAATCTGACACACCTGTAAAGGCATCCAGTTCCTTGCTGCCTGTAGTAACAAGAATATTGCCTCCTACTGTATTCAAATACTTTACTGCTTCGTCGGTATCATTTACCTCTATTACTTTTCCGGCTGATATTGACGGTCTCAGCAGCCGTATATATTCCACGCCTTCGCTGTTGCATGCAGATCTAATATTTTTAGTTACGAGCTCTGCATATGGATGGGTCGCATCAATCACAAATGAATAATCCGGAACCATTTGGGCCATCTGTTCTTCCGACAGCCTTCCCGTTCTTACTTCTATCCGACTGTCAGCCGGCATTACCATATTTCCGTATTCGGTTGCAACGCAGACAGTAACGGATACTCCTTTATCTGCCAGAAATTGTGATATCTCTCTGCCTTCCGTTGTTCCTGAAAAAACAAGCACCTTCATATGCAAACAGTTTTCCGCCTTTCAATGATTTCATATTCCTTTGTAGCCTCTTGAAGTTACAAGTCTGTTATTTATTACCCGGGTATTTTTGTTTCCAATAATAACTGTTGTAAACATGTCCACTTGCTCTTGGGATAGTTCCGCCAGAGTCAATATTTTGGAGGTCTGCCCCTCGCGTCCTATATTGCGTACATACCCACAGGGGGTATCCCTGTCTGCCACCGCCAAAATTATCTCGCAAGCTTTTTTGAGATAATCACTACGCTTTTTGCTGGACGGGTTGTATATGCAAATTGCAAAGCCTGCTTCAACCGCAAGTCTCAGCCTGTTCTCAATAACCTCCCATGGTGTCAGAAGATCACTGAGGGATATAACCGCAAAATCATGAGTCAACGGAGCTCCAAGTACTGCTGCAGCAGACGAAGCCGCTGTGATTCCCGGTATAACCTCAACCTGTATGGTAGTTGTTTCATATTCCCCCAGCACCTCATATATGAGACCCGCCATACCGTAAATGCCTGCATCCCCAGAGGATATTACCGCCACTTTTTTCCCTGCCATAGCGGCTTCTACAGCCAATTTACACCTGTCGACCTCTCTTTTCATGGGGGTTGTTAATATCTCCTTGTCAGGCAACAGATGCCTTATTAAATCAATATAAACGTCATATCCCACCACCAGCTGACTTTCCTCAATAGCCCTGATTGCCTTTCCCGTAAGCTGGCAATCTTCTCCCGGCCCTATGCCCACAACATATAGTTTCAAGTTAACCTCCTTCAACCTCTAGTAATTTACATTTATCCTGTTCATGTTGTTTACCAGTCTTGCTTTCCTATGATAATTTTTCCACTTTTCAAACTGTAAATTATAGTGGTGTATTATCTCCTTTATTTCACTTACTTCCTTTTGATTAAGTACAGAAAAATCGGTGTAAAACCTGTCCAGATTATAGCTTTCCACTCCGGGAATTTGTGAAATGCCCGGCTCAATATCCCTGGGCAGTGCCAGATCAACAAATAGCTCAGGCCTTCTTTCAAGTTTTTCAACCATATCACAGGTTATGGTGAAGTGAGGACTTGTAGTTGCACTTATAACTACATCTGAACTGGAAAGAAACTCTTCCCTTTCATCATATGAAATTGTACTGCAGCCAATAGGAACAATTATATCTCCGTGTTTATACTTTCTGAGTGTAATTGTTACATCTGCCCCCAGCTCAATGAGTTTTTTGCAGCATAACCGCCCTATTTCACCGTTACCGATTACAAGGACTCTTTTTTCAGAAAAACAGTATTTTTTTGATAATTCTGTAATTGCGCTTTCTGCTGCCGAAGTAGGAACCGCCTTTATTTTAATTTCGGTTTTGGCTTTCTTTGCCGCTGTAATACCCAGTCTGAACAGTGTCTCCAGCGTTGAATCAATGGTTTTCTCCTCCCGGGCAATAGCAGCCGCATATTTTACCTGTGTAATTATCTGATCCTCGAAAAACACCATGGACTGAAGTCCGCAAGCTACTTCCATCAAATGGAATATTGCCTCTGAGTCATATCTTATACTAAATAAAGGCATTAACAAATTGTGGTCTCCCACCCCGGATAACTGGCACAAAAGCAGGGCAGGATTCAGATTTTCAATGTTCTCTCCCGAAATGTAAAGTTCGGTTCTGTTGCAGGTACACAGGAGTACAGCCCCTGAAACGCCGTCAGCAGCTTTTATACTTCTAAGTATTTCTCTGATTCTCGTGGATGTATAGCTGAATCTTTCCCGGACATCGATGGCAGCTGATTTATAGTCCAAACTTGTTGATATAATACTCAAAATCTGCATCTCCAATCTTTTTTTGATAATGCTGCTGTTATGCCGTCCCAACTGCATTTGGGAACTACAAGCCTTCCATTGTTAGCCTTCACTGCTGCCCGTTCACAAACATTGTCAACCCCGGTAATCTCCTTTACAAAATCCGATTTTGAAAAATCCCCCGGAATCTGTGCAAGCTCATTTGCCGAATATGTATGAAACGGGACTCTCCAATCCATGCTCAAAGAACGTATCGCAGATTCACCTATCTTTAAGTCAATTGAAGCTATTGCCTCTATTTCATGGGGTGAAATTCCGTTTATATCAAGAATAAAATTGACAAAATTTAAAAGTTCAGCATACCTTGTATTTTTTCTGCATCCAATACCTAAAGCATATTGTCGGGGCATAAGATGAAGTGTCTCTGAAAAAATCGGCTTGAAGCTGTCTGATATGCAAATTCCTACCTTCGTACTGTCTGAAATAATCACATTATCAGGCAGACTGCCTTCAACCGGATAATCGGAATGAACTCCAACCTGTTCCCCGTTTAATATTGCAGCTGACACTTTTTTAACCATATCAATATTCATTATATGGCAGCCTGCATTTACTGCCCATGAATCAACTGCAAACTTTTCATTTATATCTGTTGCCGTTGTAATCACTGCCTGTGCGTCCAGTATTTTTGCAATAATCTTCGCTAATTCGTTTGCCCCACCTATATGGCCTGACAAAATGGGAATAACATACCTGCCTCTTTCGTCAATAACCAGTACCGCAGGGTCACAGTCCTTGGAGCTTATAAACGGGGCAATTGCCCTGACAGCAATCCCGGCAGCCCCTATAAAAACTATAGCATCACTTACGCCAAACGCATTCCGGGTAAACTCATCCAAGCTGTCTTCCAAAGCTCCGGCTCCGTCAATCTGATACTTACTGTAACCCTTGGCATCATACCCCTGAGTGTTGAGCTTTTGTTGCAGATTCTGGCAAAGCTTACCGCCCTGTTTTGTAAATGCAGCCAAAGTTATCTTCATACTACTTGACTGCCTCTCTGAATTCGTGAGAAAAGGCAGGGTCATAGAGCTTTGACCTTGAATACCCGGTGCCAAGGAAATCTCCTACAAGGATCAATGCAGTCTTGTTGATATTATTCTCTTTTGCTGCTGTATAAAGTTCTCCTACGCATGTCCGTACAATTTTTTCGTCGGGCCAGGTTGCCTTATACACAATGGCTGCCGGTGTATTTGCTTCATACCCTCCGGATATAAGCCTGCGGCTCAATTCCTCCAATAATGAGGAACTCAGGAACAAAGCCATTGAGGATTTATGTGAGGCTAGCTTTGATATTTCTTCTTTTTCAGGAACGGGGGTGCGTCCCTCCATTCTGGTGAGTATCAGCGTCTGGCTTACATCAGGCAGTGTGTATTCTGTTTTTAAGGCAGCAGCCGCACCGCAAAAGGAGCTGACTCCCGGAACTACGGTATATTCAATCCCCCGTTCTGTCAACATATCCATCTGCTCACGAATTGCACCATATATACTTGGATCGCCGGTATGCAGTCTTACGGTGGTTTTTTTCTCTCTTTCCCCACGTTCCATAACAGCTATCACTTGTTCCAATGTCATTTCCGCGCTATTAAATATTTCACATGTTGTTTTTGTGTAATCCAGCAAGCCCGGATTCACCAGTGAGCCTGCATAAATAACGATATCAGCTGTCTCCAGCAACGTTTTTCCCCTCACCGTAATCAGGTCAATGGCTCCGGGCCCTGCTCCAATAAATGTCACCATATTTATTTATCCTTTACTATTATTATTGAAAAATAGCTTGAATCATCAGATACCTCATCAAGACTTTTGTAAACTCTCTGACTTTCCATACCGCAGCATTCTACCATCCGGGAAAACTGAAACAGCCCCTTCCTCTTCAAAGCAACCTTTATATCAGTCAGACTTTTTCCGCTTTTCATTAATACTTTTGTACCCTTTAATTCCAGAAGTTTTTCAGTCTCATCGTAGGATGCAGGTATGATGTGCAGAGCTTCCTCCCTGTCACACAGAGAAATATTCAGTGCACCCGCAGACGCACAGAAGGAGGTAACCCCGGGTATTGTCCGGGTAATATAGCCCTTATTATCCATAATCCGCTGAATGTTCATATAGGTAGAATAAATTGTGGGGTCACCTAATGTAATGAAGGCTACATTATTACCCTTTAACAATTCCTGCTCTATCAAACTGCAGCTTATGCCATGACTTTTTTCAAGTAAATCCGAATCTCGGGTCATGGGCATAGGACAATATACCACCGCCTTGTCCTTTATGTATTCCCCAACTACTTTCATAGCAGTTTTTTCACCTTTTGTATCGGGTACAGCTATTACATCTGCCATTTGCAGAACTTCAACCGCCTGAAGCGTCAACATTTTAGGATCGCCCGGCCCTACACCAACTCCATATAAAACTCCATTCATATATTTACCCCTTATCTGATTCCTTACACAGTTCTTTAATCATGTCTTCAGCACCTGAGGTCTGATAATAGACTCTGTCTTCCAGTTGCCTGTTTAAATCGGTAAACATGACAACCTCTATACCGCATTTAAAGTTTGCTCTTTGATTAAGATGAATTTTTATTTTTTCAAGAATACTCATATTAACAACTTCCTCTAGGCCTTCCTCTCGTAGTATGCCGTTTATTTCGTCCGTAGTCATAGCCTGCATTATTTTACTTATACACTCTTTGGAAGCACCACAAAGTGCTGAATAAGCCGCAAATATTTCACATCTGCAATCTGCTGTCCTTGAATGGGTATTCATAATACCGCCGGCAATTTTGCACAGTTTACCTGTATGCCCTATAAGTAAAATATTTTTGATATTTTTATAAACTGCATAATCAATAGTTTCCCCTATATAATTGGAGCACTTTAAACCTCTGTCTATGTCCAATCCAAATCTTTTCAGTGCAAAATCCCTTCCAAAGTTACCGGGGCTTATAAGAAAATATTCTCTGTTTTGAGCAGTTCTTATATCTATCTCCTTATGAATAGTTTCTATCAAAGCCTTTTCGCTCATAGGCTCAACTATCCCGCTTGTCCCCAGTATTGATATACCTCCGATTATTCCAAGCCGTGGGTTAAAGGTTTTTTTTGCAATTTCTTCTCCGTCTTCTGCTGATATTACAACAGAAAATCCTCCTTTATACCCGTATGTTTGGGACACCTCTCTTAACACCTCATGTATCATCCGCCTGGGTACGGGATTTATGGCTGCCTCACCAACTGCACATTGCAGTCCTGATTTTGTAATCCGTCCAATACCACTGCCACCTTCAATTAATATTTCTTTTTCCAGTTTTTGAACCTTTGCAAAAATTTTTATACCATTTGTAACATCAGGATCGTCCCCTGCATCTTTTTCTACTGAACAACTGACCCATTCCTTCTGTTTAACAATATCATCGATTTGCAAAGTTAACCGGATACCCTTCGGTGTAGTAATTATAACCTCATCAATGGTTGTGTTTCCTAAAAGCATTAACGTACATGCCTTTACTGCCGCTGCGGCACAGCTTCCGGTTGTGTATCCGCACTTCAGTCTCTTCCCATTTTTTACAATAAATTCATCCATACGTTTGCCCTCAACCGTCCATCAGACTTAAAATGGATGCCCTTGCTTCAGATATTGTAGCTGCCGTCCTGTCAACATTCAGCTTGTCCCGTTGACTTAATATTTCCATCAGGTGTGCCATTCTAGGGAGCCTTAATGAGTGTTCCCTCAGAATCCCGGGCTTTGAAATTACTTCTCTTACGTTCCCCCCCAATACCACTTTCCCATGGTCCATGATAAATACATCATCGCAATATACAGGGACGATATCCATTTCATGTGTTGCCAATATAACCGATACTCCCGTTTCTTCTTTTATCTTTGTCAACAGATTAAGAATTTCGCTTGCCCCTTTTGAGTCAAGTCCCGCAGTAGGTTCATCCAGAATAATCACATCAGGCTCCATAGCTAAAACCCCGGCTATGGCAACTCTTTTTTTCTGTCCGAAGCTTAATGCATGTGTAGGCTTGTCTACATATTCCCCAATCCCGGTTTGAACAACCGCCTTTTCAACTCTTTCCCTGACTTCCTCAACACCAAGTCCAAGATTTATAGCCCCAAAGGAAATATCCTTTTTAACACTGGAGGAAAATAATTGATCATTTGGGTCCTGAAATACTATACCCACCCTTTTTCTCATTTCAGTTATACCTTTTTTGTTGTATTCCACCTCTTTGCCGTCAAAAAAAACTTTTCCTCTGTCGGGTGTTAAAACACCATTAAGGTTCAAAAACAGTGTTGACTTTCCTGCACCGTTGCCCCCCAAAACTGCTGTAGTTTTGCCCTTTTTTATTGATATACTGACGTTTTCCAGAGCTTGGTGTTCGCCGTCATATGAATAACTCAGATTCTTCGTTTCAATTATGTACAATAGAACTACCCCCTACAATAAATACCTTTCTGCAATTCCTGCACTTAAAAGCAACAGGCATAACAGGATTGAAAGCATATACATCTTTTTACCATGTACGTATTCTTCATCCAGCGTAACAAATTGTCCGTTGTAGCCTCTGGATTCAAGAGCTGCATAAACCCTGTCGGAACGGTTGTATGCACGTATGAACAGCATACTTATCAATTCACTCGTCGATTTTAAAGAAGTTCTGAAATTATGGTTCCCCAGCCTTGAATTTTTTGCTATGTTCATTCTCTCTACTTCATCCAACAGCACAAATATATACCTGTATATCAGCTCCATAAGTGTAACAATAACAGTTGGTATTTTTGTTCTTCTCAGAACCTGAAACAGGTCAGTCATAGGAGTACTCAAAGACAGGCAATACATACAACTCACTCCCCCCAGTGCTTTGAGCACCAGTTTTAAACTATTTGTAAGAGTTCCCCAGTCGATACCGTAAGCATATTTACCGATTTTAACCCCCAGCAAATAAATATGATTTGGAGCAAAACGGTTTATCAGTATTGTTATTGTTCCAACCATTAAAAAGCCAAAAGGAATAAAAAGCAACTTTACATATGCTGTAAGCTTAATTTTACCGACCCCTACCGTAGTCACTGCCATGACAATTATGGTCACTAAACTTACAACAAGTGAGTTAAGGGAAATGCACAATAATAACGGTAACATTGTGTAAATTAATTTTGCCTTTGGGCTGACACAGGCAAGTTTAGAATCGTAAGCATACTTATCTATCAATATCATGTTTCTGCTCCGGATTTTGCTTTAACAGAAGTCATTCTTCCAAGTACAAAACCCACCACTCCTGCACCAATTGCGGCTTGTAATGCAAAAAGCAGTGACTCTATTTCTCCGCTTTTTGGTACAAGCAGGGATTCAAACCATGGCTTGTAGTCAGGGTCTATTTTAGCTATCTGTTCTTCCGCCAGACCATCTGAGCCGGTAAATTCAGCATTCTTTATGAAAATGGGTGGTGCAGCAAGAATTATAATTACCGCTGCAATCAAAATTAAATTCTTTTTCCATAATTTCATTACATTCTCTCCTTTTAATAAATTGCCGACAGTGCCTTCAGCTCTTTGGTACTGTATTTTGCAAGAACATTATAAATAACCACTGTAAGCAGTCCTTCACAAACAGCAAGAGGAAATTGGGTAAAAGCAAAAATACTTATAAACTTCCCAAGAGAGACTATAAATCCGCCTGTAGCATCAGGATGGGCCATGGCAAGCTCCACAGAGGTTGTTACATATGTCATCAAATCCCCGAAAAATGCCGCAAAAAATACTGCGAGCCCTGCTTTTGCACCCAATCTTTTAGATAGCTTGAACACTCCGAAGGAAATCAAAGGCCCTACTATAGCCATGGAATATATATTAGCTCCCAGGGTTGTAATACCTCCATGTGCCAGTAAAATAGCCTGAAACAATAAAATTATAGCTCCTATGACAGACATGGCGGTTGGCCCGAACAAAACAGCACCCAGTCCCACTCCTGTTGGATGTGAACAACTCCCGGTAACTGACGGCATCTTGAGTGCTGAGAGAACAAAGGCAAAAGCACCGCACATTGCCAGCAGAGTCAGGTTTTTTGAGGATATTTCGGTTTTCTTTTTTATTGAGAAGAATCCTATGACGAGAAATGGCATACAAAGTACTCCCCAGCTAATACACCAGCCGGGTGCAAGGTATCCTTCCATAATATGCATTGCTGAAGCATTTTCAGAAAAAACAAAAATAGCACAAACCACAATTGAAAGACAAACAAGAAAATTTTTAACCTTTACACTTTTCATATATAATGAACCTCCGAATTAATAATAATTGCCAAAAAAATAAAACCTTCATATTTTTAGCAATAAAGGTTTTATTTGTAAAAAAGAATATATAGTTTTATACCGTTTTTCTCTTTTGACAAACTACACACTTCATACACTGTGAAGTCATAGTACTCTGCATTTTTGGCATCTGCAGAAATACTGGTAGGTCTTCCGACTCAGACATCATTGCAAAGTTCTCGCCTTCCCGGGACTGATACCCAGTGGTATACATAAGCAGAAAAATTCATGCTTTAGAGAACCGCTCCATCTTACGGCAGCAGGACTGTTCAGGATTTTCACCTGATTCCCTCTTAGTTACTCATAATTTTGAGCAAACCAGTATTGTTAATTATTAAATTGTTTACATTATATACCATTTAAATTATAACGTCAATTACCCTTTTACTACATATTCTAACAGCATAACAAGCTATTCCGTTGTAAAAGGCGACGCAGGTAAACCCTCACTGTTATACAGGTTGGCATCCATAGGATTATCGGCCCATGCGTACCTTACGTAAACCGGATGAGAAACCTTTTCACTCCAGACTGCCACATCATTCCCTGTAAGTTCTGCATCAGCACGGACAAATATTCTGTCTGCACCTGCTATAGCAAAAGCTCCTGGCCGTTCTCCCTTTTTAACAACCAAACCGCTTCCTGTATCAGTGAAGGATAATATTATTTTGTTTCCGTCTATTCTGTATGACTTATACATTGGCCCGTATCCGACAATGGTTTTGTCTCCATAGACAGTTCTCATGGCTGCAAGTGCCAAGCGGGTTCCCACATCTTTTTTATTTACAGGATGAATATCATTCCATTCCCCAAGGTCAATTGCAATAGCCATTGCCGTACCCGGTACGGAAAGTACCCTTCGCTGGGCTTCCCTCAATTCCGCCCAGTTGCTTTTCATAGGTATTTCTGAGGCCTCCATAAAGTTCGGCAGCTGAACATACAAAAACGGCAGATTTCCCATTTTCCATTTCTGTCTCCAGTCTGAAACCAATGCCTTTAGGAGATTTTCATACTCTCCGGGATTCTTGGTGTTGGATTCGCCCTGATACCATATAAAACCTTTGATTGCATAATCTGTAACAGGAGCAATCATTCCGTTGTACAAACCTAAGGGCCGCCACTGAACAAAGGCAGGTTCAGGCATCGGACTTCTTTTTGCACCAATCACATACTGCCATTCACCGATTAAATCAATAATACTATCTCCGATTTCCAGTTGGTAGGGCTTTTCTTTGTAAAATCCCCCTTTACCGGACGTATTTACTACTCTGAGCAGGATTGTATTTTTACCTTCCTTGAGTAAGCCCTTTCGAATACTGTATTTTCTCGGAATATACTGGTTTGGTGTTGTTCCTGTCTCTATACCGTTAATAAAGACCGTATCTTCATCAACAATGTTTCCAAGTACAAGCCTTGCAGGTTTATCTGCAAGCGTGCAGGGAATCTCGATTTCCTTCCTGAACCAGACGACACCGTTGAAGCTGCCCAAGCCCTCGTCTTCCCAATATGAAGGTACTTTTATATTCTGCCAGGAGGCAGTATTGTTTTCTATACCCTTATCGTCTTGATTTAGAGCAGAGTACCAAGCTTCGGTGGTAGCCTCATCCTCTCTTAAAACTTTATCCAGATAATCCCGGTTACTTAGTTTTTTTGCTGATTCATAATGTTCCGGAAACTCCTTTAATGCATTTTCACTAAGCCATGCTTCTGCAGGTGAGCCTCCCAAACTAGCATTAATCAAGCCTATTGGAATACGGTACTTATCAAACAGCTTTAAAGCAAAGAAATAGCCAGCAGCAGTAAAATCCAAGACCCTTTCAGGATTGGCAGCCTCCCAACTTCCTGCTTCAAAATCAATTTCAGGTCTTTCAAAGTCATATTTCACGGGAACACAGAAATGTCTTATATAATCATTGCAGCAACGGGCGATTTCTTCAGGATATGTATCCTTCAAAGAATCCATTTTCATTTCCATATTTGATTGTCCTGAACATAGCCAGACATCGCCCAGAAGAATATTCTTTACAGTTATCTTTTCAATAGACTCTTCCGACTCAATAACCATATCATATGGCCCACCCGCTTCTGCGGATTCAAGTTTAACAAACCACTCTCCACTATCATTTGCCGAAGCATGGTAGACTTTGCCCATAAAGCGGACAATAACAGCTTCACCCGCTGACGCCCATCCCCAAACCTTTACATCTGTGTTTCTCTGTAACACCATGCCGTCGCTGATAATCCGAGGCAAAATTATTTTAGAACCAGTATAGTCCAATATAATTCCTACTTTCAATCTAATATTAACTACTTTATTTATAAACTATCAACATAATTATCATATATTCGGTTTCTCCTGATGCGTTCCTCAGGACTGAGTTTTTGAGCATCAGCAATCTCATAGCCCCCAAAAGTATCATAAAGTCTGGATGAAGGGTCAACTTCCACAAAAGTACACCATGGAAGCCAATGGTACTGACTTTGTAGAGTTTGCCTCGTAAAGTCTCCGCTTTCATGGCCCAACCCCGGCATTATATAACCTATGCTTCCGTCTATATCACTGGATTGTCTGGTATTTTTGTGAATAAACTCGGCAAAATCCAGATAATGCTCATCCCCGGTTATAACGTACAATCTGTAGTATGTGTAGGAACAAGCGGCCATATATACATCTGCTGCACCACCGATTGTTATAATACTCTGCCCACTTATGGAATACCTGTTGAAGGGATGCTTCTCCATTGGAGCACGTACAGGAAATTTCCATGCATAGGTCCAGGTCTCAGTGTAATCTGCAGCACCTACGGCACCTTCAAGCCATTTCTTTTCTTCTGTCAAATCATACAGAGCAAGAAAGCCAAACATTGCATAAATGCCTGCTTCTTTATCTTGTATATCGGTGTTGTCGCATGTACCGCCTCTGTACTCCATGTTCAGGTAAGCATTTTCATAAGACCAGTCTCCGGCCTTTAAGGCTGCTTTTTTATACCTTTCGTCACCTGTCACTAGGTAAAACTGAACCAGAAAACGTATTACGCTTGGAGTGTTTGACTTAGATTTCATCCTTACAGAGCCATCTGTATTGTATGCACGGTAAAAGCTGCCGTCCTCATTTTGAATACTAATAAGCCAATCAGCTGTTTTTTGGCAGAATTCTCTCCATGTAGACCGCTCGTCCCCCTTCTTTTTCATATAAAGGTATGCGTCCAAAATTGCCTCAATGCCGTCTGCAAGCATTCTTATATAATACGGATACGGTTCAAAAGTACTTATACCCGGATTGTAGCACATATTTGGTAGTCCAGATTCCGTCATAGACGTTCTGACCCAGAAATCAATCAGGTTCACACCTTTATTAAAGGTTTCGGGCATGTTTTCCTTGTCGCCGTACCTCAACAGCTGATAGCCTATTCCCGGCTGCTGCCCTACAAAACCGAATTGAAAGGATACGCAATTTATATCCATATGGGGAAGCTGGCAGGCAAAGGGAAGCCCGAAGGAATCACCATATTGCCGTGTATACCTGTCAAGTATCTTCATGCAGTTATGGAAAAAGAGTTCATTGTCCACATTAAATAACTTGTCTCTCAGTCTGTCATAAGTCAATCTCCAGATATCTCTCATCATAAGCCGAAAGCCGTCGTATTTACCAAAATTCACGGCAACAGAATAATTTTGCTGAAAGCCCGGTTCTACAGGGTGATTAATACGTTGAAAGGTTTTTATTGTTCCGTTGTAGTCAAGTCCTCCATAGTGGTTAACTCCGGGCATTTGTCCGTCACAGCCGGGATAAACATAATCTATTGAAAGCCCGTCGGTTTTTGTTTCGATTTCTTTTCGTACCTCAAAGCCATAATACATATAGTTCATGGTCTTATTTTGCGGTTTGCTCATACCTATTGAGCCGATTGTAAATTTTGCATCTATATTATTTTCAGATTGCAAAATATCCAAAGACCGCATAGTTACATCCGGGGCCCAACGGGATATAGCCGCTGTTTCTCCGGATTCTATATTCTGCATGGCGAATAAAGGCATAGCATACCGTGTTTCCATTTGCCAGAAGTATTCGCAATCCAAGTCCTTTCCAAATGCAAAATCAGGTGCAAATTGGTTTTGTCTGTACCATACACCCGGTGCAAAACAATTATAATCATGGGTATCATTTGATTCAGTCATTGTAAAAGATATTTTAGTTGAAAAGCCAAGGTCATCCCCGGCCTTTAATACCTTGACATTTCTGCTTACCTTGAACCCCGAAGCTCCCGCTTCATATACATCTGAGAAGGAAAACTCAGAACCGGAGTTTACAGTCAGGGTACCCTTTGCAATTATACTATTACCGAAAACATCTACCTCGGTGTAGGCCTTGTCATAAAATTCGTTTATAGCCATTGCTGTCTTAATAGTAACAAACATGGGGCGTTTGTTGAAATATATGGTCTTATGGTTTTTTTGAACCTCCAGACCTCCGTCTTTAAATATAAGTGTGTATTCGCCGCATTCCAGCTTCATGGTAATTTCCCCCTTGGTATTTATGTAAATTCCGGTTTCGTCATCTGATCATTATTCAGTAGCCCAAGCCAGCCCCTTGTCTATATACTCGTTCCAGAATTTCCAATCGTGAACACCAACGTCTTCTACATAGGTATGCTCTACGTTTTCTGAAACAAGGAATTCATGCAAGCCTCTGTTTTCCTTTATAAGAAAATCTTCTGTTCCGCAAGCCATGTATATCTTGGGTATATCTACTTTTCTCTCCTTAAGGCCTCGTATTAGTGCCTCCGGGTCTTTGTCACTTCCCAAAAGCTGGTCAAGATCCCCAAAGACTCTTCTGTAATATGGATAATCTGCAACAGGGCCTTTGAAATCAGGAGTAATCCCGGCAATCTGATTGGTAATAAGTGCTGAAGACAACGCAATAATCCTGCCGAACCTTTCAGAGTATTTCAAGCCGTTTCTTATTGCACCATAACCACCCATGGATAGTCCTCCAATGAATGTGTCCTCTCTTTTATCTGATAAATGGAATGTCTTACGTGTATAGTCAACCAGCTCATTTCCGATTAGTTCGCCGTAATATGCTCCAACATCTTCGTCATCTAAATAGAAGTAATTTTCCCCGGATGGCATAAACACCGCAATATTGTATTTCAGAGAAACCTCCTGTATTTTTGTGAAAGTCAACCAATCCATATGATTGCCTGAATAACCGTGCAAGAGATAAATGGACTTTAAAGGTTCTATTGGCCCTTGAGATTCCTGTCCGGGTGCCTCATATTTATCATTTGGTATCAAAGCATTGAAACATACAGGTCTTTTCATTGTTTTAGCGAAAAAGTTTACTTGAAAAATTGCCATAATAATTCTCCTTTTAAAAAATTTGTATTTAAATACATAATATATTTTAATACCCCGGAATCATACTGTCATCAAGTTTATAGTAGGTGTCAGTCTCATCTGTTACAGGAATGATTTCAAAAAAAGATACTTCGTTTTTGCTTTGGGTAAACTCAAGCAGCAGAATATCCTCAACACAGCTTGCCCTATCGGATATTACCAGAGGTCGTGCTGCATTTCTCAGTATTTCAACCTGCTTTTTACTTGTGAATCTAGGTCGCCCCATTTGTATCCACGTTTTCCATGGGTTACCATAAGCCTCATTTACAATAGTTCTATTAATAAAGTATTCACCTTTTGGCAAATTTAGCTCCAGTGAGAAATGCTTATCAAAATGTTCACCCTTCTCCATTACCGGATTCCATGCGGTTATTGTCACTGTACCGTCAGTTTTTCTTGTTGCCAGCATATTCTCGTCTCTGTACAAGATATCCTTTCCCATTTGTTCAAAAAAGCTGAACATATGGAAAGTCGGCTTTGGAATATTGTTAAGAGCAACAAGACCAAACCCTCCGTGGAACTGAGCTCTTGGAACATCTGCCTCCTCAAATATATCGCTGAAGGTCCAATATGAAAATGAATCTACAATATCTCCAGCCTCACTTATAATCCGCGCCAGATATGCAGCATTGAGGCATGTATCGTGTACAGGATTCAAAGGATTGTATGAAGTGTTGTATTCTGTTATATGGAATGGCAGGTGTGGAAATGGTGAATTATCAATCATTTGCCTTACTGTCTGCAATTCTTTAAGCATTTCTTCAGGTTCCTTGAGATCCTGATAACAAAATTCATGTGTCTGAATTTTTGGCAAATGTGCTGAATATAAATGACGGGAGACGAAGTCGACGGTCGCATTTTCCTTTTTACAGAACTCAAGAAAATCTTTTATCCAGTAATCGGCTCCTCCGCATATAGCAGGGCCACCAACCTGTAAATCCTTATTAATTTCCTTAATTGCCATAGCCGATACCTTATAAAGCTTAAAGTATTCTGTCTCATCGGCATCCTTCCAGAACGCCTTCAAATTTGGCTCGTTCCAGACTTCAAATGGCCACTGGAGAACTTCTTCAATTCCATATCTGCTTATAAAGTGTTTAATTAAAGCTTGTATAAGCTCCTTCCATTTACTATAATCCTTAGGAGGAGTTACATTTCCTTTCCAATAAAAAACAGTCTGCTCTCCCGATGCCAGCTGTGATGGCATAAAGCCCAGCTCAACAAAAGGTTTGAGACCCCTTTCAAGAAATGAATCAAAAATCTTGTCTATGTACGTAAAGTTATAGAAAGGTTTCATTTCTCCGTCTATTTCATATTCCCTATAGATGGCAGTGTCATCATGGAACAGACCATGTCCTCTTATATATTTGAAATTAATTGCCTTCTGAACAAATTCAAGAGTATCCTGATATTCCTTTTGAAGAGCGATTCCCATACGTTCTGTGCCTACACAGAAATTCCAGTTATCCCTGAAAGTTCCTGTCACCTTATCTGAGATCTTTATTTTGTTCATATAATCCTCCTTTAATTTATGTACGAAAAATTAAAATTCCTGTTTTGTATATTTTATTATAAGATTCTATATATTTCAAAATACTTTTATAAATGCTTAACCGAAACTTCACCCATTAGAACACCTTTAATATTGATTCATATATAAAATCTCTGAAATCAGCAAACCCTCCTGCTGTTTTCTGGGAATAATAGAATATACCAACTCGATAACCTATAAAAAGGTCAAGGGTATATGTCATATGCAAATCACTTCCCAATTTTACCCAATTAATACTATCTTGGGAATAATAAAATTCTGCAATATCCCTGCTGTTTTTAAAATCAAATTCGATTCTCAAAAATATGCTATTGTCGGTAAATAGCCTATATTCTTCCTCTTTCTGTCTTCCGTCACTGGCTTTTTTAGTAACAATAATTCTTTTCAAATTATTCTCGTCGGCTCTTATTCCTATAGCTCCATAATCACCCTGTAACGCAATAAGTCCGGCATAGTCCCCTGCTTTCATTCCCTCAGTCTTAAGCTCTACTGAAAATGCACATCTAGGACCGCTTGTTCTTTGGGTTAATGTATTCCTGGCGGTTAAAAGATTTTTTGCCAAAGATTTAGTACGCAATCTCAAATAGCCCGGATGTTCGGTGAATGTCCAACACTCCTCCTCAGGATTGTGATTCCATTCCCATCTTAAATCCAGCTCATTTTCATTATGGTTAAAGCTGTCACATGTTATTAATGGTTTGGCATCATACTCTTTTAAAGGAATCTCAAACTCTTCCGGCACCTTTCCGTTAATCCCCAAATTAGGCCAGCCTGCTTCCCATGAAACAGGAAGTAAATATGGAATTCTTCCTACTGCTCCATGGTCCTGAAACAGAATAGAATACCATTCTCCTTCAAGTGTATCAATTAGAGCCCCCTGAGCAATCCCCTGATTCTGGTATCCCATATCATCATCAAGAAGTATTTTTCTCTCGTATTCTCCCACCAACTCTTTTGATCTGTAACACACAACACGTCTCCGACTATTACCGTCATCGGGCCATTCAATGAAAAGCAAATAATAATAGCCGTAAATTTTATAGGCTCTGCAGCCCTCACAACGAAGCCTTATATTTTCAGAAGGGGTACTGAACAGGCGTTGGTTGATTCCTGCATCTTTTACTCCCGATAAATCCTCTTTTAGTTCCACTATTTTAATATCTCCGTTGCCATATATCAAATAGGGCCTACCGTTATCAAGCAAAAAAGACATATCATGGAAAACATCATTAATGATATAACGATTCCAACCGCTTTTTTCTATATTGTCCGTATAATAAATATATGTCTTTTGCATATCATGGCACACAAAGCATGCATAGTACAGACCGTTGTAAAATTTCAGACTAGTTGCCCATTGTCCCTTGCCATATGCGTTTTTGCCATTTTTAAGCTGATATATGTCATTATCTTCAATAGTATTGAAAACATACGATACCAATTCCCAATGGCATAAATCCTTTGATTTTAATATAGGAGCTCCAGGCATTACAAACATGGTTGTAGATACCATATAATAAGTGTCACCTGTACGTATAACGTCCGGGTCCGGCATATCCGCCCATATAATAGGGTTCTGAATTTTCATGTAAAGTCCTCTTTTTTTATTAGGATTTTGATTTACGACTTTAAGACATTACCACTTGCTTCCGGAAGGGTGGGGACAAATACGCAAAGCATTCATAGCCCTTGCCTTTACAATGCACCCACAAATCATACAAGTGATTCCGTCTGTTAAATGCTTGCAGTTTTTACAGGCTTCCAATCTCTTTTCATATTGTTCATTACCTGTCAATGGCACTCCTGATTGAATTACTCTATTTACTTCCATTTCAATATCAATATCAGTAATATGGATATTTCTATGACATTTAATGCATTTATCCTTCACCGCCACCCTCCTTTAACTGCTAAATATCCCGGCATTAATTATATTCTGCCGGGACATTTAAGTCTGATTATATATTCTATTTTCACATATTTTTGTTTATACAATTTCTATCATTACAACTGATTTTGAAGGTATTATACCTGATATATGGTTATTTTCAAGGCGTATACCTTCAAAATTCTTAATAGTTACGTTATTTGTTTCTTCAAATGTATTTTTTGCATTCATAGCATTGGAAGTAATTATTTCACCTGTACTGCTCTTTGCTGCTATACCTCGAAGATCAATATCAATATCCATATCCTCTGACGGGTTGAGGTTGCAAATGGTTACATGAATTTTTCCTTCGCTATCTATAGAACAAGATGCACTCAGCTGAGGTACCTTTTCTCCATTATAGTTGTATTCAGGGCTTTCAAAATCAAGTGAAAGCAACTCTGCATCCTGATGAACCTTGTACATATCAAATACATGGTAAGTAGGCGTCAGAATCATCTTTTTACCTTCAGTTAAAATAACTGCCTGAAGGACATTTACCATTTGTGCTATGTTTGCCATCTGAACCCTGTCGCAGTGGTTATTGAAAATATTCAGGTGAATTCCGGCAACAAGGGCATCCCTCATGGTGTTTTGCTGGTACAGAAATCCCGGATTTGTTCCGGGTTCAACTGCAAACCATGTACCCCATTCATCAACAATCATGCCTACTTTTTTCTCAGGGTCATACTTATCCATAATGTTTGAATGACGTACCACTAATTCTTCCGTAAACAAAGCATTCTGCATTACTGAAAACCAGTGATTTTCATCAAATTCAGTTGCTGACCCTTGTTCAGACCAATCTTTTGAAATTCTTGTATAATAGTGGATGCTGAGACCATCCATTTGCTTTCCTGCATCTCTCATAAGTACCTCGGTCCAATGATAGTCATCTACCGATGCACCGCCTGCTATTTTGTAGATTTTGTTTTCACCGAAGTTTCTTACATATGTTGCATACCTTTTATATTGATTTGCGTAAAACTCAGCAGTCATGTTTCCGCCGCAGCCCCAGTTTTCATTTCCGACACCGAAATACTTAACCTGCCATGGCTCGTCCTTACCGTTTGCACTTCTTAAATCAGCCATGGGAGATTTTCCATCAAAGGTCATGTATTCAACCCACTGCTGCATTTCATGTACTGTGCCGCTTCCCACATTACCGCATATATACGGTTCTGCGCCCAGCATTTCACACAGCTCAAGAAATTCATGGGTTCCAAAATGGTTATTTTCTACAACTCCGCCCCAATGGGTATTTACCATGCAAGGTCTGTTTTCTTTTGGTCCTATTCCGTCCACCCAGTGATATTCATCTGCAAAGCAGCCTCCCGGCCATCTCAGAACAGGTATCTTCATTTTTTTCAGGGCATCCACAACATCTGTACGGAATCCGTTTATGTTTGGTATTTCAGAGTTTTCTCCAACCCACAGCCCTTCGTATATGCACCTTCCGAGGTGCTCTGAAAAGTGTCCGTATATGTTTTTATTTATTCTGCCTCTTTTTATATCGGCATTTAGTACCATTTTTACCATTTAATAAATCACTCTCCTTAAACCGAAACATTTTATTTTTAAGTATTATTTTACCATTAAATTAGTTTTTACATTCCTTAAATAAGGGTCTAAATCTCTTTCTTCGGTAAGGTCGAGTACAGGATATCCGTCTATATCAAAATGAACACGACGCAGGCCGGAGCTTCTTGGTGCCTCTATTCCCGGCCTTGCATGGTATGCATTCCAAACTACACCTTCATTATCCGTAACATATGAATTATGCCCGGGTCCGAACTCTCCTGGTACACTCCTGCTGGTTAGTAACGGATAGTTTCCTTTTGTCCAGTTCTTAGGTTCAAGAAGATCTGCACCGTGTTCAGCCGTCAACAGTCCTACTACATAGGTGGAATCAACAAGAGCACTGGAAAAAGTAAGGAATAGTTTTTTATCCGTTATTATTGCATACGGACCTTCGTCAACGAAAACATGATTGTTCGCCCAACCGTAATCAGGTTTTGTTAGAATAACCGGATCCGAAATCAATTTCCAAGGCTCTTCAGGATTGATTTTAGCAATATATATCCACGCTCCCAAATCAACCGGAACAAACTGTCTTTCCGACCACGCAGCATAGTATTCGCCATTCCATGGGATGACAGTCATGTCAAGGGAAATAACTTTTCCTGATTCACACAAAAATGTCCCATCCTTTTTCAGAACACGTTGAGGCATGGACCAGTCTTCTTTTTTTGATGGATTTCCGCCTCTTTTGAGTTTCATAACATGTGATTCAATAAACAAAAATTCACTTGATGTGGCAGCATGAAAAATATACAGGTCTTCTCCTATTTGATGAAATTCTGGTGCCCAAAGGAAACCTTTAATATGATCATAAGTGTATGCATCCAGCAACAATTTTTCCTCTGCATTAATCAACTCAGGTATTGAATCCGCTTCTCTGATATATAATGAATTATTTCCGTCTGCGTCATTTGTTGCAATAAAGTAATATTTGTCCTTCCATTTTGTAATGCAAGGATCAGCTCTGTTTATAGCTATAGGAAATTCAAAATGCTCCTGATGAACAGTGCCCGTAATTTCATATTTACCCGGCCTACTCCAATTTATTCCGGTAGTATCCCAATCAATTGTTTTTAAAGAAGTAGTTCCGTCATTATACACTGCTTTTGCTTTTATGGATTTAAGTTCTTCAAATGAGTTTACCGCAACTTCCTCCGGTACTTCCATTCCGATATTTAATGGTGTTGATAGTCTACATTTAAGCCTGTTTCCAATCTTTTCGGAAACAGAGATGATATTACGAGGAATTATTCCTTCGATATCAGTATTAATACTCTGTAATTTAACAGGTTCAACAGCAACAGGCGTAGAGCTTATTTCCAGCAGATGGAGATTTTCTGTTTCTGCTTTAAACCACTTTCCTTCTTCACTCCAGCAAATTGTGTATGTCCCTTTAGTATTATCTAAGCTGCATACAACGTCTTGAATAAAGTTGTCTGAATGAAGGTTTATTAATCCCACTTCAGTATATTGAATAAAGTCCTTTGTTTCAAAAAATAAAATTTTCCCTTTACTTTCCGGATCATTTTCGCCTTCAGCCTCAGTACGAATGGCAACGATTCCAAAAGAATCGTCTGCCAAAGTAAAAATGTACGGGCTCTTCAGGCACTTTGCATTCATTGTTTTATTTGCATTATCCGTTGCTTTAGCGAACAGAACTCCAGAATTATGATTTAGCGCTTCAAAGTTCTGTTCGTCTTCACAATATGCCAAATGCATACTGTAAGCAAGCTTTCCAGAATATACCATTTCATCCTGAGGTTCCCTCGTATAGCACAAGAGATATTTTTCCTTCATTAAGACTATCACCTCTCTATTTTTGATTTATCCCTTTACTCCACCGAGAACTATTCCCTTTACAAAATACTTCTGAAGGAAAGGATATACCAAAACTATAGGCAATGTTCCAAGGAAAATCTGAGATGCCCTTAATGTCCTGTCTGAAATAGTTGCCAACTCGGAAATTTCCTGTCTTGAAAGCATACTGTATGATCTCTGCACTACAATAGTCTGAATATAGCTCTGAAGCGGATAATTTTCTGCCTTATTCATAAGTATCATACCATCAAACCAGTTATTCCAGTGGCCTACCAATGAGAAAAGAGTTATTGTAGCCAAAGCCGGGGTTGACACAGGTACTATTACTCTCCACAGTGTGGTCCAGTGTCCTGCTCCGTCAATAAAGGCAGCTTCATTTAATTCTTTTGGTATTTCTCTGAAGAAGTTAAGCAATAATATTACGCTGAAAACAGGAACGGCTCCCGGAAGAACCAAAGCCCATATCTTATCCAGCAATCCCATTTGCTTAATTACAATATACCACGGAATCAAGCCTCCGTTAAACAACATAGTTATAAAAAACGCCCATGCGTAAAATGTACGGAAACGAAATTCTTTCTTTTCCTTTGATAATGGATAAGCACATAATATAGTAAGTACCAGGTTAACAAATCCACCCAGTGCGATTCTTTCAACTGAAATCAACATAGAGTGCCAGAATGCAGCTCTTTTTGCAACGTAAGCATATGAATTTAATGAAAACTCAACCGGCCAGAATACAACCTTACCGGCTGCAGCAGCCGAACTGGAGCTGAATGACACGGCTAATATGTGAATTAGCGGTATGATACAAAGTAATGCCGCTAACACCAGAAAACAGTTATTTACTATTGTAAACACACTGACTTTCTTTAGTTTTCTACGTTTCATTTAATAAACCCCCTTAAAAAATTCTGTAATCTGCAAATTTATAGGCAAAGAAGTAAGATACTGAAATAAGTGTGAAAGAGACTACTGATTTAAACAGTCCTACCGCTGTGGCAACTCCGTATTGGGCTTCCAGCAGGCCTATTCTATAAACAAAGGTGTCGATAATGTCTCCGCTTTGATAAACAGGGGGACTATATAAATTAAAGATCTGGTCAAATCCGGCATTTAAAACATTACCGAGACTTAATACCATCAGAAGCACAATAACCATCTTCATTCCAGGAAGAGTTATGTGTAAGGTTTGTTTCCATCTGTTGGCTCCATCCATATGGGCAGCTTCGTACAAACTTGGATCAATCCCGGTGATTGCCGCCAGATAGATTATGGTACCATAGCCGAATTCTTTCCATGTTTCTGTCAATACCATTGTGGAAGGAAACCACTTATTGTCTCCCAGAAAAAATATGGGATTAAAACCAAGTGATTTTATTAGAGAATTTAATATTCCGCCGGACGGAGAAAGTATATCAATCAATATTCCTCCCAATACAACCCAGGATAAAAAGTGAGGAAGATATATTAGTGTCTGAATACCTCTTTTTAAAGCGTTATTTGTGACTTCATTAATTAAAATTGCAAATATTATTGGAACAACAAGTCCCAGTATAATTTTCGCCATAGATATGGATATTGTATTCCACATTATGCTGTTAAAATTAGGCATATCTAAAACATATTTAAAGTTTTTAAGACCTACCCATTTCTGATGACCAAACAGGCCCTTTGCGGGAATAAATTTTTGAAAGGCAATTACAATACCCGCCATTGGCAGATAACTGAATAACAATAAAGTTATGAAACCCGGAAGGATCATTAGGTGCAAGGGTAGTTGTTTTTTTATATTTAGATTTTTCAAGCTTATTCCTCCCCTTTTAAGGTGTATAGATAAAAATAGAATAAAACTGTAAGTAAAAAATTTAGGCCTAGAAACGAGAAGGAAAGGATATGAAACGGCTGTATCCTTTCCTTCTCTGTTAACTAGTTAATATTACTTGGATTTAACGGAATCATACCATTCGTTAACTTCCTTTGTCATATCAGCACCGCCTAGTTTATTCCAATCACTTACGAATTTATCAAAATCGCTGATAGGAGCAGCACCCATTATAATTTTTATGAATACTTCTTTTTCCATTTTTTCAAGTGTTGTTTTCTTTTCAGCCATTGTTACTGTTGGAGCTCCAACAAACTTTTCTTTTAACAGCTGATCATTCTTCTTGTATTCAACCATATTACGGAATGCACCGTCTTTACCGTAAATCTTTTCCCATCCCCATTGTGATTTATCGCCTTTTGCATAAGCATCGATATTACCTTGTATAATCTTAGGCTCGTCTTTCAATTTGCTGAAGTCATTGCTCTTTCTTGCATCATCGATTGCTACAAATGCTTCAAGGTTCTTGAATACAGGAGCAGGGCATACAGGAGAGAATTTCCAAACTCCTACACCACCATTCTCAACTGGCATGTAGTACTTATTGAAGTCTGCTGTTTTACCCCAGTTCTTCTCTACATGTTCATTGAAAAGTTTTACAAGTGCTTCAGGATGTTCGTAACCTTTTTTTACTGCAAATATTCTTGTCTGATTGAACTTCAAAGGTACCATAACCTTTTTATCATCATTAGAAACAATAGGATATGCTGTCCAATCCGCATTATTATCATTGTTAAAATTGCTTATGAGCGGATACATCGGGTTCCACTGTGCACCATAGTCCATACCAACTTTACCTGCTGCTACAGTCTCTGCAACCTTACCGCCATCCTTGACACCAAATTCTTTGTCAAGCTGGCCATTTTTGTACATGTCAGCCAATTTCTGAAGTGCTACCTTTGTTTCAGGTAATGTACTACCCCAAGCTATTTTGCCTGAACTATCCTCTATCCACATGTTTGGATAAGCGTGATATCCTGCAAAGAAACCTTCTGTTCCCATACATCCGCTGTAGAGATCTTTTGTGATAGGAAGTCCGATAGTATCGTTCTTTCCGTTTCCGTCAGGATCCTTGGTTGTAAAGGCTTCTGATATTTTTAAAACATCATCCATAGTCTTAGGTACTTGTAAATTTAATTTTTTCAGCCAGTCATTTCTAATCCATAAATATTGAGCGCTTTCATTAGTTGAAACAGGTTCCGGAATAGCCATCATTTTACCGTCAAACATAACTGAATCAATATTACCGGTTCCTTCTTCTGTCATAATTTTCTTGAAATCCTCAGAAGCGTAGTCATTGTAGTATTGAGTCATATCCTCAACCATATCTGAATCAACGAGTTGCTTAAGCTGAGAAGGATTTACAAGAACTACATCAGGAAGTTCTCCAGACGCCAATGTTACATTGATTTTCTGTGTATATGCATCTGATTGTTCATTACCTTTTACTGTCCAATCATATTTTACATTTATACCTAATTCTTCTTGGTATAACTTTGTCCAACGGTTGTCTTCAAGAGTTTCACCTGGTGTCTTAGGCAATATGTTTGCTGCAAGGTCATCATCTATTCCACGAACAAAAGAAATATCAATCGCAGGACTATATTTTCCGAAAGGATCCTTGCTTGCAACTGAAGAAGTAGAACTTTGAGATGATGATGCTGTGCTATCGGATGTATTGTTTTGACTACCGCAAGCTGCAACGATTGAAGCTGTTAAAGATAAAACTACTGCTAATGATACAGCTCTTTTTAAGTAATTGAATCTCATTTGTTTCCTCCTGATATTTATTTATTTGAGGCCTCATCTATATTATAAAGTGAGCTTCCCTACAACACCATTCACATGTTTTTACTTTTGTTGTCTTTTGTTTACTTGTTTATTTAAAAATTATTCATAATTTAGAGTCTTTTTTTACTTTGTTATCATCTATTTACCTGAGACAACCATATCATGGTATTCTTGTGGAGAACATGACATCAATTTTCTGAAGAATCGCGTAAAGGATGCAGCTGTCTCATAACCTACAGCCTTTGCTACTTCATTTATCTTTATCTTTTCATTTTTCAGTAGCTCCTTTGCCCTCTCTATACGGGCATTGTCAATAAAATCAGAAAGGTTCTGATTTGTAACCTGTTTATATAGGCGGGACAAATATGATGGATTTAAGTAAACCTGTTCTGCCAGCCTTACTAAAGAAAGATCCTCACTTAAATGCTCATTTATAAAATTTTGAACGAAATCAACGGCATTGTCCGCCCTTTTCTTTTGTTCCTCTGTCTGTATCTGAAAAATTACATCAGATATATTTATCAGATATTGTACCGCATCTGACCATGTATCGTGTTTGTCAATCCTCATAAGGCTGTTAAGACCTATATGAAAGGCCAGCTTTTCGGTTATGTTCCAGCGATTAATATATGAAAGAATACTTAGCGACACCATGGAATATGCTTCAATGGCTAAGTTGCTGTTTTTACTTTTGATTAATTTTATGGGGCTTAATAATTCATCTAAAACCTCAAAATATTTCTCTTTTTGTCCTGACTCCAGAAATTGCTGAATCAAATCCATATTTCTCTTTCTTAAAATAGTTTCCAATGGCTCATCATTTGTGTCCAGTTCGGGTACTTCTGTTGCAGAACCTGAAGTTAAAATATTGCTATTTTTCACCTCATTATCAATCAACAGCATTTCTATTCCTGTACCTATTCTATAATTCAGAAGTTGATTAAGGGAAAAGTACTTTTTCGATACTTCCTCCCAGCTGCAGGGTTCTCCCCCAAGGGCAAAGCTGATTGATGCATTCATTGATTCTCTGCTGGCAGTCTGTATTACTTCAAGTGTACCCTTAATAAACGAAATGGCCTTTGAATAAAATGCCTTTTCTTCAGTCTTGCTGTAACTGCCGGTCATCAGCTCATTGGGCTGTATAAAGAATATAAACCTGTATCTGTCATCCAAAACACTTATGAATCTGATATTTGTATTAATGTTCTGGGTAATTATTACTTTTATGGAATTTATATATTGTATTTTGTCCCAATAGGACAAATTTCCGGGTATGTTGTCAATATGCCCAAGCAACAGAATTACAGGATGATCAGCATGCATCGGGATTGACAGCTGTTCAAACTGAGATTTATTTACTTCAAGTGATGTCCCCTCGTGCAGCAGATGAATAAAGTAATCCTTCTGAAAAAGTCCCAAAGCAAGTTCAATCTGCTCCTTAGCCTTATGAATCAAGTCTTCTGTTTTAACTTCTTTTTTAATTTCCTCTATGGCATTCTCAACAACGCTGATAACTTTGTCATTATCCTCTGTTTTAAGTATATAGCTTACGCCCTGGTGCTGAATTGCTTTATACACATATTCAAATTCGTTATACCCGGTAAGGAATATTACTTTACATTGCGGCCATCTTCTATATATGACATCCAGTAACTGCAAACCATCCATTTCCGGCATCCTGATATCTGTCAGAACAATATCCATCCTTGTTCTGCTTAACCATTCAACTGCTTCTTCGCCGGAATATGCCCTGTATACATCCAGATCAAGATTCTTCATGCTTCGGAATATCTCGTATAATCCGTTTACAATAATTTCCTCATCATCTACAATTAGTAGCCTATACATTTTTCTACTCCTTCTGTAAAACTATTTTCAATATTGCCTTCAGACCTCCGATTACGCTTCTTGAAATAATCAGACCGCTTTCTTCACCAAAAACCAGCCTTATCCTCCTGTGTATATTTAATGTTCCCGTTGTTTCAATCTCCTGCCCGTTATCCTCCAGTAAATTCTGCAACTTTTCAAGCTCGCTATCTGTTATATCACATCCATTATCTTCAACGATTATTCTTAATTCTCTTTCATTTCCTTCAAAATTAACAAGCAACAATCCACTATTTTTTTTCTTTTCAAGACCGTGTTCAAATGCATTCTCTATGATGGGCTGCAATATAAGTCTGGGTACTTTTAAATCCTTGTACATATCGGGACATTCTCCAAAATGAATTTGAAGTCTTTTGGAAAATCTCATAAGCTGTATTTCCGTATATACCTTGGCATGATTGATTTCTTCCTCCAGAGAAATATTATCCATGGAGTTCCTTGTCACAAAGCGGAAATACTCTCCAAGGTGTTTTGTAAACGGTACTAAATTCTCATCACCAATTCTTGCCATAGTATTAATCATAAAAAAACTGTTATACAGGAAGTGAGGATTAATCTGAGACTGCAAGTGCTTCAATTCAGCTTTCTGCATTAGTATTTTCTGGTTATATACCTGATCTATAAGCATATTAAGATTTTTAACCATGTCATTAAAGCATTTATACAGGTATCCGAACTCGTTATTTGAATCATGATTAATGGATACCTTTAAATCACCGTTTTCCACTTTACGGAAAGACTTTACCAGTTCATTTAATGGCTGATGCATAAATTTATAAGTGGATAATGAGTATATAATTATTATTAAAATAGCAGCAATTGAAAATACCCATGCCCAGATTTTAAAATTTACTATAGGTTTCAGTATAAATTCCTGTGGGAAATACCTTAGTAAAATCATATTTAAATATGAAGAATTTGAATGAACTACATAGTACTTTTTGTTTCCAATTTTCGTAAATATTGTTCCATCTCTCTCTTGTTCATTCATACTCAATAAAATACTCTGAATAAATTGAGTATTATCCTCTTCCGACTTATTCGTAATAATATTTGTAGGTGTTATCAGTATAGAACCGCTTCCAGTATAGGTATTGAATTGTGCAAGGGCTTGTTTTAATGCATTCTGATTCAATTCTATATCAATAGTAAATAAAGGCTTGGTTGCACCGCTGTATTTCTGAAAAGTACTCAGATATAACTGACCGTTATAGTTAATGATTTGTGCTCCCTTTAATCCTGCCGGAACATATATTTCATTGTATTCATTTATGTGAATATCATCTACTCCGCTGTTTGAAGAAACTGTCTTCTCAATTGGGAGAATGTGCACATTTACATCGTTTACATAAATACTGCTATTTTTTATTGCAACAAGTCTTTGTTTTAGTTGAAGCAGGGTTTGGGATATTTCATATTCATTCATGATTTCCCATCTTATTGCAAGCTTGTTTAACTGTTCATCATTCAAGCAATCGTATTGGAGTATTTTAATTCTCTCTATCTCTTTTTCAAGACTTTCAAGATAGAATGATGCCTGAGCAATAGTTGATTTTGATATTTCGCTTTTTACGGTGCGCAAGCCACTATTATATATATAAATACCTAAACCATAAAGAGGAATTATTATTATCAGAAAGGTTATTACAAGACGGCTGAAAATACTGTTTCTAATCTTTATCTTGACCATTTTATTTTACTTCCTCTCTATTTCAATTTAAAATGTGTGATTTTACTCTATATATAAATATTGTTTACATAAACTTATTATAAAGTCAATTAAATTTCTTTACCGATATAGTAACATATACCGAAAAAATATAACAAGCAAAAAAAGAACCGTACTCACGTAATATGTAATTACAATGGGATACGGCTCTTTAGTATTTTGTTCAGTTGCTATTATTTACCTAGCAAATACAATTTCAGATTTGCAAAATCCAGAGCATTTACAGCTCCGTCCTTGTTAATGTCGGCATTTGTTAGAATAATTCCCTCTGCATTTCCGTCCAGAAGATATTTTTTTAATAGAGCGAAGTCGATTGCATTTACTTCTTTATCATTGTTCAAATCTCCGTACAAAACTGTTGTTCCCCCTGACGGATCATTCCCGTATACTTTAACACCATTTTTGTATATTGGAATATTTTCTATTTTTCCATAAACGTCAGTTAAACCTGCAGTAGAAAGATCATTTTTGGAATCCCATAGTTTACTTTCATAATTGTAAATACAGAATTGCACATATGTTCTTGCATACAACTGACTATTTGGGAAAGTAATTTCCACATAATAAATATTTTTATCCTTATCGTATGGCTGAATTCCTGATATTTGAGCCCCAGCAGGAGAATAATATACCTTAGTAGTAAACTTTGCCGGATTAATTCCTTCAGCAGCAAATTCTGATAAGTCAACGAAGAACTTACAGGATAAATCTTTTTCATATTGAGGAGGCGCCGTAACAATATTATACAAATTAAGGTCAACGGTAACACCCTCTATACCAGATTTGTATAGTTTAGCTTCTGAATAGTATTTAGTAGGTTCGCCTTCAATACCCGGAGTAGGGCCAGGGAGCTGGTTTCCTCCAAGATACTTGGACATGCCTGCCAGTGCTCCTACAAAGCCTGCATTATAGTCCAATCCGGTTTCTGAATAAACATATTCATTAACATTGTCATGATATTCATCATTCATGTCTGCTCCCCCTACAAGAGCACCGTATAGGATATGCCTTTCGGGCAGTTCCTTCTTTTCGTCGGCAGGAGGGCCTTCTAGAACGCCACTTGCTGCCCGGTGATGAGGATATTTAGGATAATTATCACCGAAGCCTACTTCGTAGGACATATTATTGGGATTATCCCCCAGTATGTAATCTATCTGACTTTTTGCAAAGTCCAGACATTTCTCATTACCAAAATATTTATAATAAACAAGCTGAACCATACTCTCTGCTGCGGGGTATTTGCAAACACCCCAGCTATCAAGGTATTTCAATCCTGCAGGAGTAGTTTTTAATCTATTCTGCCAGTAATCAATATGGTCATCGGCAATTGATTTGTATAAAGGATTAGTCGAAAGTGTTGCAAGTTTTGTAAATACTCCTGTTAATACATAATCCCAGCACTGGGTCCAATTGTCATTAAAGGAGTTGCCTCCGGTGATTCCTTTCTCAACCATTAGCTTTTCTACATTATCCATATATTTATTATCATTTGTAGCAACATAAAGCCAGATTGACCCCCACATAAGTTCATCCAGATAAGTTCTAGGCAGATAATAGCTTTGTCCTTTACTATTTCCTCTGTAGGTCATACCGAAGTCATAAAGGTCTTTTGCATAAGTAAGGCATTTTTCTGCATAAGTTGAATCTTTGTCCTTATAGTTCAGATACATAAGCGCCAGTGAGGCAGCTGCATCACCCGCTACATCCGAGCCGGGATTTGATGGTGTTGCAACATAATAGGCTGGCCTGTCATATGTCTGAAGTTCAGGCGGCCCCCAATATTGGTGATCCACATCCCCGTCTCCTACCTGATAGTAAAATGTAGTTTTGTTCGGGAAGCATTTCATGAAGTAATCGCAAAAATGCTTCAAAATGTTCAGCATGTAGCCATCCTGTCCCTTTGCAATAAAAGTATCCTTGAACTCATAGTAAGCCCATCCAAGAGTAGATGCCGATGCACATTGCGGCAAACCGAACTTTACATGGTCTCCGCAATCATGGAATCCTCCCGTCAAGTCCAGTCCTACATCCTTTCCGTCATCACAATGGCAAGGGCCGCGCCATTTAATCCTGTTATTTCCTGCGTCAGGGCCGCACCAATTTGCCTCATAGAAAAGAATTGACTTGGCAAATGCATCAACATAGTTAAAGTTATTTTCCTCAGCTGAAACCGCAGGTGGAATAATGCTTACCAGTAAAACAGCAAGCACAATCAGTACACTTACCTTTTTCATTTTTTTACCTCCTTAAATTATTAAATTCCCCGAATTCACAAAGGTTTTCGAGGTATGTATGTTCGGAGCATAAGCTGTTTGTCCCATGCCCTGAGCATCCTATTTACTTTTCAATTTTGATATGACAAATGGTATTAAAAATTTTATATGATGATTGAATTCGGAACAGTTAATGAATTGAGAAATGTTGAATTGTTGTAATTACTGTATTCAAATGTCACTGCCATAATTATACATCTGTTGCAATAATTATACAACCGATAAGTCACAAAGGCAGTAAGTAAAAATGTTTACTGTTTAACACTGGTACTCCCGTATAAAATTATATCAATGATTGCTTCCAAGATATTTGCAAGAGTTTCTAACGGCTCATCCTAGGATATTTTACCGTCGCTCACATTCATCGTCCATGATTCATGGTTTCGCTAAAACCTACTTCGTGATAGGTTTTCCGGTAAAATATCCATCTTCGCCTACAAACATATGCAAATATCTTTAACCAAGCTTCCATTGATACAATTTATGCTTACGTACTGATCAAGATAGATAAAAATTAATTTTACAACAACTATACCTGTATATATTGTCCTGCCTGTACACGCCACATCTCCGCATACTTTCCGTTAAGCCGGAGCAATTCGTCGTGGCTTCCCTCCTCAATAATCCTTCCATTTTCAAGCATAAATATTTTATCTGCCAGTCTTGTAGTTGAAAGCCTGTGAGAGATAAACACCACAGTTTTATTTGCAGCAGCCTCAAGCATTGATTGGTTCAACTGATATTCTGCAATAGGATCAAGTGCAGACGATGGTTCATCTAGTATTATCAGGCTGGAATCTTTGTAAAAAGCTCTGGATATTGCAATTTTTTGAGCTTCTCCGCCGGATAGGTTCACTCCGTCCTCCTCAAATTCTGCCGTAAGTGGAGTATCAATCCCATGTTTAAAGCTTTGAAGCCGTTGTGCAAATCCGCTTTGCTCCAGTGCCGTCATTACAGGCTTTTCCGGAACTCCTTCCGCATTATCCATCAATACATTTTCCTTGACTGTAGCAGCATATAGCATATAGTCCTGAAATACCGTTCCTACATGCTCATGGTACCGGGCAACGTCGTAATCCTTAATATTAATGCCATCCAGAGAAATTGTACCTTCCTGTACGTCGTACAGGCGCATAAGCAGCTTGATTAACGTAGTTTTTCCTGCACCGTTGTAGCCTACAAGTGCGATTTTTTCATATGGGTTAATGGTCATATTTATATTATTTATTACTCTTTTTTCTCCTTCTTTATATGCAAAAGATACATTATCCATATTAAAGGTTTTTGGTGTCTTAGGCACATCAAGCTTTTTGTGGCTTACAATTTTAGGCTCATAATTTAAGAAGCTTCGGATTTTATCAATGTATAAGCTTGTTTCGCTGGCATAAGGGTAAATTTCTGTTATAGTCCTGAGGCTCTGTTTCAGCCTGCTGAAAGAGTTAAATAAAATAACAACACTGCTGTAGGAAATTGCACTTAAAACAGTGGCCTTATATACCAGATAAGTTATGTAAAGCACGTCGCTGATAAAGTCATTGGATACATAGTCTCTAAGAAAACTTATAACAAATTTCTTTTTTGCATTTGCTTTGTCTATGTTGTAGATAGCCTTATTTGCTTCTTTAAACTTACCAAAGAGCTTTCCTGACACATCCGGGTTCAGCCTGAGCTCCTTGGCATAATCATTAAGGTAGAATACACGGTTGACATAAGCTCTTTTCCGTTCCTCCGGATTTTTTTGCAAACGTATTTTAAAATTAATTTTGTTGAATACCTGCATGAGCATAAAGGACAGTATAAATGAAACCAGAACGAACATTATGGAAAACCAGTCTTTTACAAGGAAATATGTTCCCGTAGTAATAAACACTGTAAGCCCCGTAAATATTTTGTTGAGAAATTCCAACAATCTGTCCACCTGATTGTCTGCTTCGGAAACAGCCAGAACAAACTCATTATAGTATTCAGGATTATCGTAGCATTCCAAATCCAGCTCCTGTGCCTTTTCATAAAGCATAAACTTGAACTTCTGCTTCATCTTGGGCAATGCCTTTTTTGATATCAGCTGATTCACAAAAGCACCATACACCATACCCAAGCCAATCAATATAAACAGGATTACTATAAATACTGCGACCTTATAAAAGGGTCGTCCAAATTCTACTGATTCAAGTACATATCCGATACCATAGGTATGCTCAAGGAAAATTAAAATCTGGTTTCTTAATATGTCAAATATAAAAGCAAGAATATATAATGGTGAAGCTGAAAAACAGATCTTCAATATGAACAAATTATTGTCCCAGACCTGTTTAAAGGGCTGTTTCTTATTCATATCACTCATAGTGCAACCCCCTCTTCTATTTTATCCACTGCCAGATAGTTCATAGCCTGTTTTGTATACATATCAGCATAGGAACCATCCAGTTTCATCAACTCCTCATGAGTACCCTGCTCAATTAGTTCTCCATGTTCAAACATGAATACTCTGTCTGCATTTCGTACTGATGAAAGACGGTGGGAAATAAATATCATGGTTTTGTCTTTACTCTCACGCATTATGCTTTTATATAAATCATATTCGGCAATTGGGTCCAGAGCTGATGAGGGTTCGTCAAAAACCTTGATGGGAGTATTCTGAACAAAGGCTCTGGCAACCACTATCTTCTGGTACTGGCCCCCTGAAAGCACCGCTCCGTCCTCGTCAAATTCCTTGGTTAAAATCGTATTAATTCCTTTTGGCAGAGTCTCAACCTTTTCATAGACACCCGCTTTCTTCAAAGCTTCTATAACGGCTTCATCCTCATTTTCAACTTTATGGCCCATCAGAACATTATCTTTTACAGAGAGAGCAAGTACCTTGTAGTCCTGAAAGGCTGCGGCAAACAATTGCCGGTAAGCTCTAAGATTATATTCTTTTATGTTTCTACCGTTTACAAGAATTTCGCCGGAGGTAGGATCATACAAACGGAACAATAGCTTGATGATAGTAGATTTTCCCGCTCCGTTATGTCCTACAACAGCTACAACACTGTTTCCTGAAATGCAAAAATTCAGATTCTTTAATGCATACTTGCTGTCTTTGTAAGAAAAGCTTACATTACGGAATTCTATAGTTGAAATAACAGGCTCAGGAATATCCCCGTCCCAGTCTTCGGGAATAACTTCCTTATATTCAATAAAGGTCCGGAGGTTATTGACGAACAGCCCGTTCTTCATAGCCTCCACTATATTATTAAACAGCCCTATTAAAATCCATGTGGCAGACACCATCGTACTTGAAAGCACTGCAAGTTCCGAAAGAGAAATACTCTTTACAACAATTGCTCTGTAAGCGCCATAAAGAAGGACACCCTCAAAAATTACGGAAAATGTAAATACAACTTTCAGTACTTCCATTGGGATTAATTTAGGTGCATATTTATCTGCTATACTAATAGTCTTTTTTATAGCTTCGTTATATTTTTCCTTTATCAGGCTGTATACATTGGATAGTCTCATTTCCTTGGCATATTCAGCCAGATACATAACCCGGTTTACATACTGGAAAACTCTCTCACTAGGTATGCCTTCCCTGTACCTTTTCAATTCCAGCTTATTCATAATGCCGCCGAATACAAAATTCCCTATTATGGGAAAAACCACAAACAACACAGCTACCTTGTCTATGTCATACATGGAAAAAAATACTGCGACAGTTGCGAATATACCTACTAATATACCCCACACATTTCTTACAACGCTTGCAATTTTATCCCCGGCACCGTCAACTGCCATAGTGTATTTATTATAGAATTCCACATCTTCAAAACAGCTCAGTTCAACATTTCTAGCCTTCTGATACAGTCTCAGATACAGTCCTTCGTAGGTTTTAGTGCTGTTCAGGGGAAACGCAACGTTGTTTACATAGCTACGGTATAATCCAATTAGTGCAAATGCCGCCCCGCAAATCAATATAAATACCATTATACTGTGAAAGCTCATTTTCTTTTCAAATGCATTGATTATGTACCTCATAAAAATTGTGCTGAAAAACACCCATTCAAAATATCCTAAGATATTTAGTATCAATGCATGGATTACATTGCTTTTAGTAATACTCCATGCTATTTTCAAAGCAAAGATGTTATTCTTTATTGAAGCTAAATTCGACACCTCTTTTGATTTCTTTTCCAAATAAATCCCCCTAACAAGAATTAATAAACAGCTATTATAAAAGTCTTATATTAAGTGATAAAAACATTCCAAGGCATATAAAATATAATATAGCAAATAAAAACTGTGATGTAAATATTTGAATTTAGCGGTATTTAGCACCACTTATAAACTGTAAAAATAAATACAAGGGGCCGGGAAGTTTTTACCTCCCGGCCCCTTGTATTTATTTGCTGAAATGCCTACCTATCAATTGGTATATATTATAGGCCCGCCTAGTATATAAATCCTGAACAGGGCCAAATCAATAGCATCTATTGTATTATCATTATTAAAATCTACCGTCTTCATGGCTTCCTGCGATAAAGTTATCTTTCCCAACAGATACGACTTGAGCATAGCATAATCAAGAGAATTTACTTCCCCATCACCATTTGCGTCACCTAAAAGGAAATCGGCTGTCTGTGTCTTTACAATAACAACATAATTAACTATGCTAGGGAGAGCACCGTTTGTGCCAAGGGTTACAAGGGAATTTGCTGCATAATCCTTTTTATAGAGATTGTATTCAACCGAATTATTATCGCTTACCAAGGTTTCCCCAGTTGCAGTCCAACTACTAAGCCATGTCGGAATACTTGTTGCCCTTGTATCCAAACCTACGTAAACCGAAATATCTGATTTTGCTGTAAAGCAGGCTTCATCTACCGTATACATTTTTGAATCACATGCTGTCCTTATCCATTCGGAACCCGTAAGTTTCTGTGGAAGCTGGGTGAATTTGAATGTCCTGTCACCGTATACCAAGTCGCCAACCTGCAGATTTGGTTGGATTGACCAGTCACCGGAATTTTCGGTATCATTTACTGTTAACGCCTTTATCAGTTTACCATCAACAGTAACCGGATTACCTCCTGCCAGATATATAGAAGGCTGCGGAGGTGTTGCCATGCCACTTCCCAGGAAAAAGCCGGTATGGGGAGGCTGGTTATATGCTACGTTCTGCCAAGCTATTCCCAGTCTGTATACAGGATCGTGCATTAAGGTATAAATACGTCTGCTTGTCAAATCTGTAGTAGTATAAATATTTAAATATTTGTTATCGGATGTTCTCCATACAGCCTCTTCTCGCCAGTCTCCCAGAATGTCCGCCTGAAGACAGGGAGTAGATTTTGTTCCGTTGTTGGAAGAACATCCTCCTGCTGAAAGCAATGTTCCTCCGCCGTATTTAGTTATACTTGTACCGTCTAGCAGCTCACGAAGTTCATCACCATCCCACCAAATCGCGAAATTCTTCTGGGAAGGCGCAGAGCCGATATTCTGTCCTGTACAACTGTACAACGGTGAGCCTGCAGCCCATACCTCCTCACCCGGGTATTGTGCGGTCAAATCTGCTGAACATGCCCTTCCAACATCGTCGGATGCCTCAAACTTGAAAATCACACTTCCTGTCTTAGCATCCCGGAAGGATGCACCTACTCCCCCATTGCCGGCTGTGTCCTCATGGCAGGACCAGACTTCAAGTCCCGGCCTGTTTGGATTAAGGTCACCCAGATGCATTGAATCCCCGTGCCTCAAACCTGTAGTGTACAGTCCCTTTCCTGAATCATCAATGGTACAGGAACCGTAGATTATTTCGTCCTTTCCGTCATCATCCACATCAGCTACACTAAGATTGTGGTTACCTTGTCCGGCATAACCGGAATTACCGCTGCTATTACTGTCAAAGGTCCAACGTTTGGTTAACGTCGAGCCATTCCAGTCGTAAGCAACTAATACTGCCCTTGTATAGTATCCCCGGCACATAACAAGACTGGGGTGCGCACCATCCAGATATGCAATACATGCCAGAAAACGGTCTACACGGTTACCGTATGAATCTCCCCAACTGGAAACAGTACCTCTGCCAGGTTCATAGTTCCCTGTGTAAAGAGCCTTACCCGTGGTTCCTTCAAATATGGTCAGGTATTCAGAACCTGAAAGTACGTATCCTGATGAATTACGGTAATCTGCACCGGCATTGCCTATTACATTACCTATACCATCTTTTGTACCATCTGACGTTTTACATGCCATTTCAGCTTTACCGTCACCATTCAAATCATATACCATGAATTGTGTATAATGGGCACCTGCACGGATATTTTTCCCCAGGTCAACCCTCCATAGACGTTTACCGTTCATTTTATAGGCATCAATGTACACGTTCCCGGTATAGCCGCTTTGGGAGTTGTCCTTTGCATTTGACGGATCCCATTTCAGAATAATTTCATATTGTCCGTCACCATCCAAATCCCCGACACTGCAGTCATTGGCACTATATGTATAAGCCACTCCGTCAGGTGTCGTTCCTCCATCCGGAATCTGGAGAGGAATCTGCAGAAAATTACTTCCCCATACACTTACTGATGGTGATATTGGCTGTTCACTGCCGTTTACTACGGCACTTACAGAATACTTTGAACTTGCAGTCCCTGATTTGTCAACATAGTTGCTTGCCCCGGATATGTTGGTCAACTTCACTGAGTCCCGGTAAAGATTATAGGTTACATCAGCGGTTTCAGTTCCCAACACGCGCCAACTTACAAAAACACCATTGCTGACTTTAACTGCCACTACACCCCTATCCAAATTTTCCATTTGGCGTGTTGTTGCAGCCAATGCTGCTTGTTGAAAGCTACAACAAGTTACCAGCATTACACAAATCAAAAAGCCCAGAAACACCTTTCTTAACATATTTAACCCCTCCTTATGAATTTATTTTTATTTAATTACCATTTAATAAATAGCTCTTTAACAGTGCGTAATCCAAAGCATTTACAGACCCGTCGGTATTCACATCTGCAGCTGTTAAATTTATACCGTCAGATATCCCGGTCAATATGTACTTCCTCAGTAACGCAAAATCCAAGGCACTTACTGTTCCATCCTCATTTACATCACCTGAAAGGACATCAGATGTTTGAGACTTTACAATAACCGCATAATTTACGGTACTTGAGGATGCTCCGTTAGTTCCCAGTGTCACAAGGAAATTTACTGCAAAATCCTTTTTGTACAGATTGTAAACAACCGCATTATTATCGCTTACCAAGGTCTCCCCCGTTGAAGTCCAACTGCCTAGCCAACCAAGAGTACTTGTTACTCTGGTATCCAAGCCAACATAAACCGTTATATCTGATTTTGTTATAAAGGAGGCTTCATCGGCGGTATACATTTTGGAATCACATGCCGTCCTTATCCATTCACAACCCATAAGACTTTGTGGAATCTGTGTAAATTTATATGTCCTGTCGCCGTATATTAAGTCTCCCGCCTGCATATTTGACTGAATAGACCAGTTTGCGACATTTAGGGTATCGTTTACAACCAGCGACTTTATGTATTGTCCGTCCGGAATCGGCACAGGGATATTTTCGTTTACATTGGGATTCCAACCGTCGGAACCTGAAAGGAATTTCTCCATTGTATACTCTGCTGCTCTTGAGGAAGGCAGCTGCTTTCTGGATGTATTTGCACCTGCGCCGTAATTTTGATACTCCCACATTTCAAAGTTTGCAGGATTGTTGCCTGACATGACAGTCCATCCTGCATCAGCAATATGAGAGCCTAATTCACATTCCCGGTACAATACCTTCGGGGTTGTCTGAACAGTGTCAGAACTTGGAATCCAAGGTCTTCCCAGATAAATGGTTTTGGGACTTGCGCTGCTTGTCAGCTTACACTTGTATATAAGATATCCCTTCTGACTTGCCTTGGTGCTGGGTGCCGTAACACATCCTCCGCTTCTGTTGAGAGAAAAAATTTCACAGCTTTCAAATACCGCATTTGCCGAGCCAAATATGAAATCCACATCCCCCTCAATATAACAGTTGTAATAATACTGCCTGCAAGCATCCCCGTTTGCATACAGTGTGTCCTGATTCCCTTTAAAGGAACAGCCTTTGAATATCATCTTGTCTGCTTTGGCAAGAACAGCCACAGCCTGACTGCTGCCATTGGCCGCCTCATCATATGAATTTTCAAAAGTTATGTTCTCAGCCTGAAATCCTGCTCCTGCAATAGTAACACTGGCACTTCCCGTTGTACCTAATGTTCCTCCTGAGGATGTTTTGGTACTGGCTGCATCATTGTAGGTTAAAATCGTTCCTGCTTTACTTTGTCCAATCAACGAAATATTAATTTTAGTTGAAGGTATATTTATTTTTTCTTTATATGTACCGTTTTTAATGTATATGGTTGTTCTGGTTTGGCTATTGGACGGCACACTATTTATAGCTGCCTGTACCGTAGTATAATTACCGCCTCCGTCCTTTGCTACAACCATATCATAGGACACCGCTCCCACTTTAGACAACAAAAATGAGCCAACCATGGTTTGAAGCACAAAGATAAGAAACAAAACTAACTGAAAAAATCTTTTTCTTTTCATCGGTCGCCCCTCCCTTATATATTTGTATTGAACAAAATATAACTTTTGATGAGTGCCAGATCAATTGCATTTACGGAGTTATCTTTATTTACATCTGCTGCCTGTAAATCCATTCCGTCAGTTACTCCGGTCAGTATGTACCTCTTTATCAGTGCAAAATCCAATGCATCTACTGCTCCATCTCTATTCACATCACCATTTAGAATCACCGGTGCTGATTTAAGTTTTACGACCACGGTATAATTCACTACACTGGAGGATGCCCCGTTAGTTCCAAGTACCACGCTTGAACCGGCAGTAAAATCCTTTTTATAGATATTGTATGTTACGGCATTATCCGTGCTTAATGCTTCGCCGGTTTTTGTCCAGCTGCTAAACCAGGCAGGTATGCTGGTAACCCTTGTGTCCAGGGCCACGTAAACAGTTAAATCTGATTTGGTAGTAAAGGAGGCTTCATCTGATGCGTATAGTTTCGAATCACATGCTGTTCTTATCCATTCAGCACCTGCAAGGCTTTGGGGAATTTGAACAAATTTGAAGGTTCTGTCTCCGTATATTATATCTCCCACCTGTAAATTGGTTTGAACAGACCAATCTGCAGCATTATCCGTATCGTTTACAAGCAGAGATTTGATATATTGTCCATCGGGAATAGGTTCTGGTGTGGGTATAATGATATCTTTAACTAGGTTTTTGGGCCAATCACCATACCAAGCATAACCGTCTCTTCTTTCCTGACTTATTTCTGACATTTGATAATGGATTGAGCCGTCCCGGTCAACAAACATTGCCCTATTGGTACCGAGTTCATAAAAACGTGCCCATATAGGCGGTGCTGAAGGATCACTGACAACTACTCTGTCATCTCCTGTGTCAACTACTTTAATCCCCAGTATTTTAACCTGTGCAAACCAGTTAACAGCAGAGTTTATTGCGTTTGTTATTTCGGTGCTTGGGTTGCTGATTCCTTTGAGATAATTTACTATACCCACACTCTCACTGGTACAATTGGAGGGCAATTCATAGGCCCTGGCACTTGCAGGCTTCAGCGTCACTTCGTCATGCTGTTGACACCATGCGGTTTTTACACCATTTACAATTATTTGTGTGTTTAATATACATTGGATACCTTTTTGAATTGCACTGCTTGCTCTTGAGGCTCTGGTGGAGTCTATGAAGGTATAATCCCCTGACTTTTTTGATACATCGGTTAATAAGTTCATAACATGAATCATTGCATTATCATTGTAGGTTATGTGTGCATGATATGTTCCTGCATCGTTAAATACTTGGGGCCATCCACCGTTGGAATACTGTCCGTTCAGTAAAAGGTCAATACCCTTTTGACAAGCAGTCAGATATTTTGTGTTTTTGGTCTGATTATAAGTCTTTGCTAAAACTTTTATCTGAGAAGTGGTAGTATCATTGTCTATTGTAGATTTACCCCATGACCCGCTGGTACTTGTAGTCATGTCCTTCCTCCAGCCTCCGTCTGAAAGCTGGTACTGAACTATACTGTCTGCAAGTGCAATTCCATCTGAACTGCCAAACCATGAGTCTGAATTTTTAAATACACTGCTCCAATCCGGGGTTGAAGCAAATGCGTGTTTGGGAAATAATAAAATTAAAGATAAAACCGAAACCAGCATTGTTACATACAACGCCTTTGGAATTTGAGTTTTAATGCTTTTTTGCATTTAAAATACCTCCTTACAAATCAAGTTGAATTTTAACCACTTCATTGCTTATATTCAAAAGCTCTCTAATATTTTTTGGTATCTCCTCCAATACAATTTGTCCCTTACCTAGGGGGAGCACTTCGTTGAAATATTCGTTTATTTCCAGCATAAGTTTTTTCATTATATATGACCTGTGAATAATACATGGCTCTCGGTCATTAAACAATTCAATACTCTTTTCAATGATTATTTCGTCTTTAAAAGGCAGCGAATTTAATTTACATTCATGCTTGGTACTGCCTTTTTTATCAATAAATACTATTCTTCTAGGCTGCATGTGGCCTACACCTCCAATTTAGCTTAAAAAAACAAAAGAATTAATATAAAGAATAAAGCCAAAATTAGTGAATTTATTATCTTTATGATATGAAGCCGTTCCCTTATTGCCTCTGAGACATCAAAAATTTCTTTGCCCTTGTACACCAGAAATAGCAATATGATAAGGGGCAAAATGACTCCTGAATTATACACAAGAAGGGAACTCAACGCCTGCAGGCTTAACTGGGAATTTGTCTGAAAAATTGTAATAATAGTAGCAAGATAGATTTGCCCTGTACACAGAAACTCCCCCAGGGATATAATCACTCCCAGCAGAAAGCCTAATAACAATATTATTTTCAGGTTCGAAAAGCCGGATACTTTTTTTATTACCCCATGATTGAACCTTCTAAGTACTTCGGGAAGTTGCAGACGTATTTTGTCATATCTTTCAGCTTTAGCTGCAAAATAATCCTGTATGCTCATAACAATCAGGACTAGTAGCACAACTGCGAAAATTATCTTAAATAATGTATTAAATAGCCTGAAATCAAACATTGACAAAAACCGGAATAGAATTGTTCCCAACAGTAAATATGCAAGAAACTTGCCTGAAATAAAAGATATTCCTATTTTCAGTATTTTTTCTTTTTTTACAGTTAAAAGGGATAAAAAAAACAGCAGCATGGACAAGGAACAGGGATTTAAACCATTAATAACACCTGCCAGGAATACGCTTGGAGTCGTAAAGCCTTTAAACCTCCTAATATCTTTTTCATGGGTTTCTGACAAAATATTAATCTCTAGTGTTTTGGCTCCGGGGGTATTTAACACTTTTTCAAGATTAGTTCTAATGAACTCTTCATCTGTAAAATATTTGTCCCTGATAAAAATAACAGGAACAATCCCCTCATCTTCTGGGGAAACCTTGTATGCTTCACTATACTTGTCCAACAGACTTTTGTTTCTCAAATCAGATATATCATACTTCCTTAAATCAAGGTTTTTATGGCTTTCACTAAAATTTTCAAGGAAGTCCGACATACTACTACAGGAGGCACATGTAGGGCTGTAAAAGTATACTGACGTGACTTTATTTTCACTTTCAGCCCAAGACCTGAAAACACTTCCATGTGCCAACAATAACAATACTAAAAGGAAAAGCGCAAACTTTCTCATCGTATACTCCCCATATGCCAGTTTATAATCCCAGTATGTATTTAACTGCCTCATTGGCATCTGTAAATAGTTTCTCAACAGAATAGTCGTTATTTATTATTAAAAACATTGGGTATTTTCGGTTTACAGCTTGGATACCCTGTTTATCACTGAATATATTAAAATATATCTGCTGAGGGTCAATTTCAAAATTCTTATCATATGAATGTCTTGTATCAAAATCCGGGCGTACAGTTATTATATTTATTTTTTTCCCCATGGAATTAATATTTTTACTCACAATATCTTCACTGACTCTACATATCTTGCAGCCTGATGACATAAACATAAGAAGTGTCTTTCCGTTGTCATTACCGGGAAAATCAGCTGACTTGGATACATTATTTACAATCAATTCTCCTGCCTTAACACTTAAATCTGTTTTCCCGTTCAAATTGATTAATTCGTTTATTAAAGATATGTAGCTGTAGCCCGTTACCATTACAATTTTATTCTTTTCATCCACAAGAAAAGCATTTGGCTTTGATTCACTCAGACTGACCTTGTGTTTTAGAGAATAATTATACCTTTCATCAATTCCTGCTTTTTGTATATCCTCTACAGGTATACTGTCTTCCCAAACTAATAAATAACCGATATCTTTACAGCTAAGAAGACTAATTGTTTTTGAAATGCAGTCCAGCCTTTTCATACAATCTTCATTTGTACTGTCAAGGTAGAACACTACTTTATATTTGCTTTTTATATCACTTATTTTATATGCTTCACCGGAAACACTGAATAGTTTTGCATTTGAGGGAATTGCATCACCTGACAAAAGCTCAAAACTTTTGCGGCGGTCCGAGCATGAGGCTGTTAAAACTATTATCAGAACAACTATAGCAAGCACCGCAGGAATAACATGTTTTTTCATATACTCCACCACCACCTATTTCAATTTACTTTATTTGTGAATTCCAATCAGGCAACGCTCTTTATTAAGCTAATTAACCTGACTGGAATATCACTTTAACTATCCTGGCAGATAACTATTGCATTATGCTGCACCTTGTCCGGGGAAAACAGTTATAGTGCCCAGTAAGTACTGTTTTAGCAGTAAAAGATCCAGTGCATCCACTGTGCCATTGGCATCTAAATCAGCCACTTTTGTGTTTTCAATTGTTCCCAGTCCCAGCAGGTGCTTTTTCACTATTTGAAAATCAATTGCATCTATCTGCCCGTCCGCATTTAAATCACCTAGTTTTACTGTATTACTTTCTTCAGTAAATGTGAACCAGTTAAGGTTGAATAAGTATCCGCTGTCTCCTGTAAATTTAAGATATAAGTCATGTTTTCCGCTTACCCCGCTAATATTACACTCTACATCACTAAAGGTCTGCCAATCACCGGTTCCTGCAACAGGGCATGTCCCAACTAAGGTTCCGGTTGCACTGTCAAGTCGTATTTCAATCTTACCTCCGCTGGTGGCACTTGATACTCTTGCTTTAAAGCTTGTTGCACCGCTACCAAAATTGACATTGTTGTAAAGAGCATAATCCCCGTTTTCGATATAGCCAATAGCACTTCCACCTTCATTACAGGTTTCAGTTTGGACTCCTGATTGGTCGTTGTAACTCTCAGCTTCCAATTTTGTGAAAGCATCTCTTTCGACTGGGGTTGCGTTACTTTTTCCATCTATTCTTCCGAAGATGTTGATTGCAAAATGGTAGAGGGTTTTTGACCAGAAAGTAGCATCATGGCTCCCACCGCAATAATGATAAAGGTGGTCTATTCCCCTCTGAGTCAATCCATTATGAACTGCAACAGTTTTTGCATAAATACCATAGAAGTCTTCTGTACCGCAACTAAGCATTAATGTTTTAATCTGTTGATTTGTAGCAGTAGGATTGTTATATATGGCTGAGAATTGGGGTCCGTCTGATGTTGTATCAGTAGCACCGGAAAAACAACCAAGGTAAGAGAATGTGTCATAGTGCTTGGAACCAATATCAATAGTATGTATGCCCCCCATTGAATATCCGCAAAGCGCTCTGCCATCCTTGTTCTTTATTACTGAATATTTACTTTCCATATAAGGAATGATTGAATTTATCATTTCCTGTTCAAAACCGTTTGCAAGTGCAGGGCTATTATAATCCGGCATAACAACAATCACAGGGTCCATTTTCCCATCAGCTAACAGATTGTCCATCATAATGTCCGGTCTGCAATAGTCATAGCCTTCCTTATATGTACCCCCTCCTCCATGCAGAAAGTAAATTATGTTGTAGGTTTTACTTTGAGAATAGTTTGGTGGCAGATAAACTCCCATAGTGCGGTTCTTTTTTTCTGAATTTGAGTAGTATGTGACTGCACTATAGCTTCCGTGTGGTATATTTGCTCTGTAATTAAGGAATCCTGCAGGCGGATCAGCTGTAATAGTTCTGTTTTGACCTGCAAACAAAGGTATTGTACAGCTGAAAATCATTATCACACACAATGCAATAGTGATTGTTAACTTTTTAATCATCTCTGTTTCTTCCTTTCTTATTTTTAGTTTGTTTTAGTGTTTATACTGGTCTCGGTGTAGGTAAAACAGATATTAGGCCAAGAAGATATTGCTTGAGCAGTGAGAAATCAATAGCGTTTACCTCACCATTTGCATCCAAATCAGCCAAATTCGCATATTCTATTGCTTCTAATCCCAAGATATATTTTTTCAATAATAGTAAATCTATTGCATCTATTTGACCGTCATTATTTATGTCACCCGTTTTTCCCGTTACAATCGGTGCATTAATGAATTTGAACCAGTTAATGTTGAACAGATATCCGCTGTCCCCGGTAAAAGTAAGATATAAATCATGTTTACCGCTTACTCCGCTGACATTGCAATTTACATCTACCCAATTCTGCCAGGCTCCTGTTCCGGTAACCGGACAGGTACCTACTAAAGTACCGGTAGGGCTGTCAAGTCTGATTTCAATATTTCCTCCGTTGGTAGCACTTGATACTCTTGCCTTAAAGCTTTGTGCACCTGCTCCGAAATTAACATTCTTGTAAACTGCATAATCGCCGTTTTCTATATATCCGAGGCATTCTCCGCCTTCATTGCAGCTTCCGTTCTGAGTTCCGGACTGGTCGTCATAAGCTTCTCCTTCCAATTGAGAAAAAGCATCTTTTTCTACAGGGGTTATGGTTCCAAGGTCCGCTACAAAGGTTGTAACACTCTGAGCAGGAAGCTGAGCTGTAAAAGATGTCCCGGTGTATGAAGTTGATGCTGTAACATTTCTACTGCCGTCGGTTACCCATGAAGATACTTTAGATACTGATGTTGCACCCTGCAAATTAAACTTCTGGCTTACTGCAGAAGTGCCTTTGTTAATGGCAACAATTACAGCCTTGCCATCGCCTTTATAAGCGGATATATATACATTTGTATCCGGGTTCTTTGTTGCATCAACTCTTACGTATCCCGGACGAACAAATTTGGAGTACTGAGCCATCATTGCACCACGTTTACTCATGGTTCCGTCCTCTTTCATAGGGCCATATGACCTGCGGATATACCACCATACATATGCCTGAAAATTTCCTTCAACTATACCATTATGCATGTTATACGCAACATCCAATGCTTCCGGAAAGCGATCTGCCGAATCAGCATTACTGTTTGGAACATATACTTCTGTCATCCAAAGCTCTTTTCCCGCTCCTTTTTGTTGAAAAAGGGGATAAGGCATATTACTGACACTTGTACCATAAAAATGCGCGCCCAGAATATCCATATTGGCAAGGGCTGCAGAATCGTTCAATATTGGGTCTGACATGTTCTTTAAGTATTGGAAGGATTCAGGAGCTATTACCTTGGCGCCGGTAATTGAGCCTGCATTATTTTTCATGAAATTAAGCATTTCCTGTGGTGTCCACCATGTCCATGTCTCAGCGTAATCAGGCTCGTTCTGAACAGATATGGCATAAAGTGGAGCTCCATTATCTTTCATGTATTTTACAAAATTATTCAGGTGCTGTGCATATTCATCATATTGGTCATATTTCAAACGTGTTTGATTTGCAGTGCCATTACGAGTGAATTTTTCCTGCATTGCTGTCGGAGGATTCCAAGGGGAGGCGAAAACAATCCCGCCATGTGCTATAGCACTTTTAGCAGTTGCTACTTCTTTTGACCAGTTACTGCTGTTTTCGTCAACATGGATTCTTAAAATAGTAAAACCCAGCTGCCCATCTCCATTACCAAAAGCTGTCTCTCTTTGAGCGACAGTTAAATCCGATTGCCAACCGGTGTGGACCATTCCGCCAAAGCCACGCATTTCCTGCTTTTCTGCTGACAGATTAACAGTTACATCACTTGCTGCTGAAACCTCCGTTACCTGTACTGTAAATACCAGCGAAAAAACAATTAAACAAATCAGAAGTACACTTAACATTTTTTTTATACTTGTTATCATATTTTTATCCTCCTATTAAATTGTAATAATTAACCGATTTGATTCTTAGCTAAAATGACTATATTGTCCCAAGCAGATATTTCTTCAGCAGTGAGAAATCAATTGCATTTATCTCACCATTTGCATCCAAATCAGCCAATTCCGAATTTTCTATTGTCTCTAATCCCAATAGATATTTTTTTAACAACAATAAGTCTATTGCATCTATTTCTCCGTCATTATTTATATCTCCCGGTTTCCCTGTTACAATTGGTGCATTAGAAAATTTGAACCAGTTAAGATTGAACAGGTATCCGCTGTCCCCGGTAAATTTCAGGTATAAATCATGTTTACCGCTTGCTCCGTTGACATTGCAGGTTATATCAGACCAATTCTGCCAATCACCTGTTCCCATAACTGGACAAGTTCCTACCAAGGGGCCGTCAATACTGTCAAGCCTGATTTCAATCTTTCCTCCACTGGTAGCACTTGATACCCTTGCCTGAAAGCTTTGGGCACCTTCTCCGAAATCAATATTGCTATAAACAGCAAAATCTTCATTTTCAATAAATGCAACATCTTGTCCACCTTCGCTACAGGTTTCAGCTTGTACTCCATATTGGCTGCTGAACTCTTCTGCTTCTATCTGTGAAAACGCAGATTTTGGAATATCGACGCTGGGTTTGCCCCAGAGTTCAAGTTCAGTAATTCTGGCACCGCCGGAGTTATCCTGAGTGGCTGTATTGATATACAGGCGCACATATCTTGAATTAAAGGTCGGAACATTTCTGTCGGTTATATTCTGCTGGTTTCCGTAAACTACATCAACATCAGTCCACGTAGTTCCGTCATCACTCTTTTGCAGGGTGAAATCTCTGGTATTGAATCTAATTGCTTCAGCAACACCGCAATGTTTTACAACCCAACGACTGATATCATACTTTGCGCCAAGATCGACTTGCAGCCATTCGCCGCTAATACCGTTATCATGACACCATTTGGAAGTAGTTGAACCATCGACAGCTTTTCCGCCCTCTTCACCGGAATTAGACCCAGAAGCAGTGGCAGTCTTATTCAAGGCCACATTTGTCAGTACTGTACCTGATTCTACTAATCGTAATGAACCATCCAACTGATAGGTGTATCCCTTCTTTGTCGGAAAGCTTATGGTTTTGTTGCCGTAACGAACATTACAAACATTGCCTGAATTTGATTTAATAGTAGCACCGGTTAAAACACCATTTTCCCAATTCATTTTTGTAACAGTGAAATTTCCACGGGCACAAAGACCATCAGCATGTCCGGTTGACCATTGGCTTGGTAAGGCCGGCAAAAGTTGAATTTCATTATTATGACTTTGCAAAAGCATTTCAGCTATTCCTGAGGTAAATCCGAAGTTACCGTCTATCTGGAACGGAGGATGTGCATCCCACAAGTTATCGTAGAGTCGTCCGTCTTTATTTACAGGTGTAATCAGCAGTTTGACAAGATTGTATGCATGGGCTCCGTCTTCCAGTCTTGCCCAGCAATTTAATTTCCAAGCTTCGGACCAACCTGTTCCAACGTCACCGCGAGTATTCAAGGATTTAATTACTGCATTGGCAATAGAAGGTGTATTCCGTTTGTTTATTTCCAATCCCGGGAATAGGTCGTACGCCAAGGAAATATGACGGTTTTTCTCGGACTGGCTGTCCCAGTCGTAAGCCCATTCCTGCAATTGTCCCCAACTGCCTATAGTATCAGGTTTAATCTGTGAAACCTTGGATTGGAGGGTTGAACGGAAAGTAGAATCAACATTCAATATCCCCGCTGCCTGAATTACATCTTTGAAAAGTTCACGGCTGATTCCATTGTCCATAGTTACACCGTAGCTGTTGTAAGCCCCCTGCCCTCCGCTGGTACTGGGTGGTGTAAGTTCAGGTGAAGTACCCGGACAGATAACCTGATAGTTTTGCCCATTTATGCTTTTGGACTGCATCAGAGTTTGTAAGAAATCCGCTGCTCCTTTTATTACGGGATAGATTTCGTTCAAATACGCTGTATCCTGATTAAAGTTGTATGCATCATACAGCATATTGGAAACCCAACCGGCACCGGTTGGCCAGAAGCCCCATTCACCGTCAATAGGAGCGGTTCTGTTCCATAAGTCGGTGTTATGGTGTAATACCCATCCGTTTGATATGTTGTAATGGGCACGGGCAGTTTCATTACCGGGAGCCTGAAGTTCTTTTGCCTTTGCAACAAATGGCTTAAAGCACTCGGCCAGATTTGTAGTAAAGGCAGGCCAGTAATTCATTTCATAGTTTATATTAGTGGTCATTTTACAACCCCATGCAGGATTGCGGAATTTATTCCAGATTCCCTGAAGGTTCATGGGCTGAGAATCCCGGGAAGCACTAATCATTAAATATCTTCCGTATTGGAAAAGCACTTTTGCCAATTTGGGGTCATTTGTTGTGCCAAATTCAGATATACGCTGACCCATAGGTTTGCTGTTTTCGCTGCCGCTACCACCTAAGTCTACATCCACTCTCTTAAATAAGTTCTGATAGTCTGCAACATGGTTGTTATATAAGGTATTATATGATTTTGTCAAAGCGTTTGTAATATCCGTAGTGGCTTTTCCCTTTTCATCTCCATTACAGGTTTTATAATTTACAAAATTTGTACGGATAGATGTCAGAATAACTACCGAATCTGCATTTATAACGGATATTTGGTTGTTGTTAGCTGAGACTGAACCATTTGTATTAATAATCTTTGATCTGGTTGAAAACCAAACCGCATATGATATACCATTGTCGGAATCCCCGTGTCCATTCATTATTAAGGTATCATTGCCCGAGGTAGAAACGGTATACTGGCCGGTAAGTGAAGATTCGTAGCCGGCTGTAAGAGATATTGAGCCCGGTGAACTACATGTAATTTTTGTTACCATTATCTGGTCAGGATAGCTTACAAAAGATTCACGGTGATATTTTTTTCCGTTATATGTATAATCACTTGAAACAACTCCGGTATTCATATCAAGCTGCCTGGAGTAATCTGAAACCGAACTGTGTCCAAATGAGAGTTTTAAGTCCCCGATTGATTGATACTTTGCTTCTCCACCGCCTATCATGTTATTAGCAATAGTGGTACTACCGGTTTTATATTGGCCGGCGAACAACTGATCCTGAGCAGTTTTTAAAGAGTTTGCTGCTCCGGTTCTATTATTGTTGCCGGGACCGCTGCTCCAAAAGGTAGCTTCGTTCAAATCAATCCTCTCATCTGGATAGTTACCGTAAACCATTGCACCAATTCGACCGTTTCCAAGAGGTAATGCCTTGTAAAATGATTCGTTAATATCGTACGGGTCGCCTGAAAAGTTACTCCCCGCCATGGTGTTGTACAATAATTTCAAGTCATTATCCTGAGTAATAACCTCCTCAGTTTGAACGGTGTCTTGAGTAGCAGCCATTGATTTGTAACCGCTAAACGGTAAATTTCCACTTGTAATGAGTACCCCCGCCAAGATAGTAGCACCGAATCTCCTGATAAATTTCTTATTTATCTTCATGAAACGCCTCCTTAATAAAAAAACACAAGCCGGTTTTTTAAAATGTCCCGGCCTATGCTTATATTTTAGAATCTATTCCGGGTTATTTTTTAATGTAGGTGTCGGCTGTTGATACTTGTCACCCTATACCCAAGTTCCCCTACCGTTTACCATTTCAGCGCCTGAATCATTTTTTCTGCATAGCGCTTGCCCAAAGTAACTGATGAATCATGCCCGAAGTGGAGACGGTATTGTGTATCTGCAGTATCCACAACTAATCCGTCCGCTGAAACTACATAGCTATTTGTAATCAAGGAAGGCAATTGATTTACCAGTGTATTGTGACCTGCACATGGGCCGCTGTAAAGCAGTTCACCTGCAATAAATGGGACGTTCCCCAGATTCAGATCTGTTCTAAGGTCATCAACCAGTGTTTTTACCTTTCCCGGCCAGCTGGTGTCACCACTGTTTGATTCGCCTTGGTGGAAAATAATCCCTTCAATTACTCCACCCTTTTGCTGAGCAAGTTTTGCACGATTTACAATCCAACTGTATTTGGTTCCACCGGACTTCATAAAAGTCTCAATCTTTTCACCGCTTATAGCACATGGTATAAGCCCGATGGTGTCACTGGAGGGAACCTTTTGTATCATAGTCTTTCCGAACCAGTCTCCAGGTCCGATGGCATCCAGCCAAGCGGCATGAAGAGGAGGACATGCCACATCCCATTGGTCTGTTACTCTGCCCAGTGCAGCGTTATTATCATAGCCCAGTACAAGTACGCGAGGATCTTCCACCTTATCTGAGGCCTGTGATGCAGCATATCCGGCCATATTGGACTGGCCAAGCAATAAGAAACAATGGAATTTAGGAGTAGTTGGTTCTGTAGTACCTTCTCCTGGGAATTCAATTATAATGCCCAGTAAATATTGCTTCATCAGTGAGAAGTCAATTGCGTTAACATCTCCGTTAGCATCCAAATCAGCAAGCTTAGTGTCTTCTATTGTTCCTGATCCCAGAAGATATTTTTTTAATACTTGTAAGTCAATGGCATCTATTTGTCCGTCGGAATTTATATCACCTAATTTACCTGTAATAACAGGTGTATTGCTGAATTTAAACCAATTAAGGTTGATTAAATATCCGCTGTCTCCAACATATTTCAGGTATAAGTCATGTTTTCCGCTTACACCGCTGACAGTACAGTTCGCATCTGCAAAGGCCTGCCATCCGCCTGTTCCGCTAACTGCGCAAGTCCCAACCAAGGTTCCGGTTGCACTGTCAAGTCTTATTTCAATCTTGCCTCCGCTGGTGGCACTTGATACTCTTGCCTGAAAGTCA
>NZ_ATAY01000089.1 GCF_000421965.1 Ruminiclostridium papyrosolvens C7
CAACGATATAACATTCAATCTGGAGTACTGTACAGCTCTCTTTAAAAGAGAAACCATGGAGAGGTTGGCACTCCATTTTCAGAATATATTGGCGAGCATAGCAGAAAACCCTCAAATACAGATTTCACAAATAGAAATGCTGGCTCCAGAGGAAAAAAGCCAGATACTATCGGATTTTAATAATACAGAATATGAATACCCAAGAGAAAAAACCATTTCCTGCGTTTTTGAAGAGCAGGCCCAAAAAACTCCTGACAATGTTGCGGTAATGTTTGGGGATAAAAAGCTTACATATAGAGAGCTTAACCAACGTGCCAATTCTCTTGCAAGAGTATTGAGAAAACAGGGAGTCAATGAGGACAGCATAGTTGCGGTAATGCTTGACCGTTCCCTTGAAATGATAACGGGTATACTTGCGGTACTAAAGGCAGGGGGAGCGTATCTGCCTGTGAGCCCTGACTATCCTGAGGAAAGAGTAAGGTATATTTTAAAGGACAGCGGTACAA
>NZ_ATAY01000090.1 GCF_000421965.1 Ruminiclostridium papyrosolvens C7
GCGGGCATTCTGGGGATTATAAAATCAGGAGCAGCGTATGTACCTGTTGACCCCGGTTATCCCAAGGATAGAATCCGGTACATGATATCGGACAGCAGTCCAAAAGCAATACTTGTGTACAACACAAATATTGAAACAGAGCTTCCCGTAATAGACTTAAAGGATAAAACCATCTGGGAGGGTGACGGGCAAAACCCGGAGATTTTAAGCAGACCAGAAGATGTTGCATATGTTATATATACTTCCGGAACAACCGGCAGACCCAAAGGGGTCATGGTGGAAAACCATGGCATAGCAAATTTGAAGAGCTACTTTGAGGCAAGCTTCAAAATCACTCCAAAAGACAACATTTTGCAGTTTGCAAACATATCCTTTGACGCATCCGTTTGGGAAATGTCCATGGGACTACTGACAGGAGCTACGCTGGTAGTTGTTCCGTCAGAATGTATTATGGACACCGTCTTGTTTGAAAAATATTGTAAAGACAATAATGTAACGGTGGCAACCCTGCCGCCCCAGTATTATCTGACCTTGAATAATTTTGCTCCAAGACTGCTGATAACGGCAGGTTCTGAGTCGAGTAAGAAGATAATAGAAAAAGCAGGTACCGATATAAGGTACATAAATGCATACGGCCCAACAGAAACCACAGTTTGTGCCACACATTGGGAGTAC
>NZ_ATAY01000091.1 GCF_000421965.1 Ruminiclostridium papyrosolvens C7
TGAACTGACCCCAATAAGTTAGACCTAGAAATCTAACTTATTGGAGGTCAGTTTTTTTATGGCAAAGTACAGTTTTGAATTTAAGATGAAAGTTGTTCAAGATTATTTACGGGGTAAAGGAGGAAGTGGCTATTTATCAAGGAAGTATGGTATAGGCAACAGTGATAATAAGCAGGTCCTAAAATGGATTAAGGCATATCAGACCTTCGGTGCGGAGGGGTTAATGCGTTCAAGGAAAAATGAAGCTTATACTTTTGAATTTAAGCTCCATGTGGTAGAGTTATATTTAACAACAGAAGTTTCGTATCAGGAGCTAGCTTTATCAGTTGGAATCAATAATCCTCCTTTGATTACTAAATGGGTAAATGATTTTAGAATCGCAGGTCCTGATGCTTTGAGACCAAAGCCGAAAGGACGGAAGAAATCAATGGAATCATCTAAGAACTTCCACCCAAAAAAACGGGTTGATAGTAAACCAATAGATACAAGTGCTGAGCATGTAAAACAACTTGAAAATACATTACTAAAATTAAAAATAGAGAATGCCTATTTAAAAGAACTGAGGAGGCTGCGTTTAGAGGAGGAAGCTCTTCTGAAAAAACAGCGAGAATCATCCACAGCCTCCGAGGAGACTTCAAACTAAAAGATATTCTCGCATTCACGGGTTTTCCAAAAGCAACATATATGTACTGGCAAAAACGCTTTGATAGAGAAAATCCAAATGAGGATCTTGAGCAAAGAGTCCTTGAAATCAGAAAAGAAAACAAAGATTTCGGATATCGTCGGATTTATGGGGAATTAAGAAAACAGGGACTCATTGTAAACAAGAAACGTGTTCAACGAATTGTTCAGAAGCTAGGTCTTCAAGTTACTTCTTTTACCAGAAAAAGCCGTAAATACAGTTCTTATAAAGGCAAAGTAGGTAAGGTTGCTCCTAATAAAATTCACAGGAGGTTTGAAACTCATATTCCACACCAAAAGATTACAACAGACACCTCTGAATTTAAGTATTATGATATAGATGATAAAGGACGAATGATCATCAAGAAACTCTATCTGGATCCATTTATGGATATGTGCAATAGAGAAATAATTAGTTATGGTATTTCACAACGACCATCTGCTGAGAATATAATGAATGCTCTAAATGAAGCCATAAAAATTACAGGCGATTGTAAATATAGGCGTACATTTCATTCAGATCAAGGATGGGCTTACCAGATGAAGGCTTATAGTTATAAGCTGAAAGAAAATAAAGTCTTCCAAAGTATGTCCCGGAAAGGAAACTGCCATGATAATTCTGTAATGGAAAACTTCTTTGGAATTATGAAACAAGAGATGTATTATGGTGTGGTTTATTATAGCTATGAGCAACTAAAAGAGACAATAGACAAATACATAAAGTATTATAATGAGAAACGAATCAAAGAGAAGCTAGGATGGATGAGTCCTGTAGAATACAGGAACAGTCTCTTGATTGCATAAAATAATTACGTAGCAGTTAAAACTACTACGCAATGAAGTCTAACTTATTGGGGTCACATC
>NZ_ATAY01000092.1 GCF_000421965.1 Ruminiclostridium papyrosolvens C7
ACGTTGGGAACTGAAACATCTAAGTACCAACAGGAGTAGAAATCAAAAAGAGATTCCGTAAGTAGTGGCGAGCGAAAGCGGAAGAGCCCAAACCAAAAGATAGTAATATCTTTCGGGGTTGTGGACTAGCATAATGATCCTTGAGACATAGCAGAATGAGCAGCTGGAAAGCTGAGACCATAGAGGGTAAAAGTCCCGTAAGCGAAATGTTAAGAGGCAGGCTAGTATCCAGAGTACCACGAGGCACGTGAAACCTCGTGGGAAGCAGGGTGGACCACCATCCAAGGCTAAATACTAACTGGTGACCGATAGTGAAGCAGTACCGTGAGGGAAAGGTGAAAAGAACCCCGGGAGGGGAGTGAAAGAGAACCTGAAACCCTATGTTTACAAGCAGTTGAAGAGCGTTAAAGCTCGACAGCGTACTTTTTGTAGAACGGTCCGGCGAGTTATTGTATGCAGCAAGGTTAAGTACTAAAAGGTACGGAGCCGAAGGGAAACCGAGTGTTAAAAGCGCGTCAAGTTGCATGCTATAGACCCGAAACCGGGTGACCTACCCATGGACAGGTTGAAGCGGGAGTAAAATCTCGTGGAGGACCGAACCACATGACCGTTGAAAAGGTCTGGGATGAGCTGTGGGTGGCGGAGAAATTCCAATCGAACTCGGAGATAGCTGGTTCTCCCCGAAATAGCTTTAGGGCTAGCCTCAAGGGAAAATCATACGGAGGTAGAGCACTGAATGGGCTAGGGGCCTTACCGGGTTACCGAACCCTATCAAACTCCGAATGCCGTAATGATGTTACTTGGGAGTCAGACTATGAGAGATAAGTCCCATGGTCAAAAGGGAAACAGCCCAGACCATCAGCTAAGGTCCCAAAATCACAGTTAAGTGGAAAAGGATGTGGGCTTGCTAAGACAACTAGGATGTTGGCTTAGAAGCAGCCACTCATTCAAAGAGTGCGTAATAGCTCACTAGTCGAGTGAGCCTGCGCCGAAAATTACCGGGGCTAAACTGTGTACCGAAGCTATGGATCAGCGTGTGTTCCATGGTATATCTAGTAAGAAAGCAAAAAGGTAATTTCACGAAAA
>NZ_ATAY01000093.1 GCF_000421965.1 Ruminiclostridium papyrosolvens C7
CAACCAGAGGACAGACAGACCGCAGGGTCAGTACAATAACCAAAGGACAGACAGACCGCAGGGACAGTACAATAACCAGAGGACAGACAGACCGCAGGGTCAGTATAATAACCAGAGGTCAGACAGACCACAGGGTCAGTATAACAACCAGAGGTCGGACAGACCACAGGGTCAGTATAACAACCAGAGATCAGACAGACCACAGGGTCAGTATAATAACCAGAGGACAGACAGACCGCAGGGTCAGTCCAGACAGCAAAATCTGGATATACCAAAGCCAGATGCTTCAGTAGCTCAGGAAGCTTTTGACTCACAGAGAAATGAGGCAAGAAGAGAGTTCCAGGGTAGGGATTTTGACAAGAGTGTTAAGAGGGAAGAAAAGCAAAAGAAGGAAGCCCCTAAGAGCAACACTTCAACAACAAAGCAAAGATTCAGACCTCAGAAGATAGTTATAGAAAAGAAGGGAGTTTCTGAAATTCTCTCTGAAGATTATATTTTTAACGAATTCTATAACGATGATGGTAAAAAGAAAAAACAAAGAAATAAAAGGAATGAAAAGGTTCAGGAGAAGTACATTCCTCCAAAGGCAGTACTTACTTCAATAACCATTCCGGAGTCACTTACAGTAAAAGATCTGGCTGAGTCCCTAAAAAAGACTTCGACAGAAATTATCAAGAAATTGATGGCTTACGGTGTAATGGCAACTCTCAATAACGATGTTGATTTTGAAACAGCTACAGTAATCGCTGAAGAATATGGAGTAAAGACCGAGAAAGCTATTCAGGTAAGCGAAGAGGATATACTATTTGATGATGATGAAGTTCAGGATGACTCCAATCTTCAGTCAAGACCGCCGGTTGTCGTTGTAATGGGACACGTTGACCATGGTAAGACATCATTGCTGGATGCCATCAGAAGTGCACATGTTATAGACAGCGAAGCTGGTGGAATTACACAGCATATAGGTGCTTATACTGTTAAGGCAAATGACAGGCTTATAACCTTCCTGGATACACCTGGTCACGAAGCGTTCACTGCAATGCGTGCCCGAGGAGCTCAGGTAACAGATATTGCAATACTTGTTGTAGCTGCTGATGATGGGGTTATGCCACAGACAATTGAAGCAATTAATCATGCCAAGGCTGCTAATGTATCAATCATAGTTGCAATTAACAAGATAGATAAGCCAGGCGCAAATCCTGACAAGGTTAAGCAGGAGCTTACCGAGTATGGAATTGTTGCGGAAGAATGGGGCGGAGATGCGATAATGGTTCCTGTTTCCGCAAAAAAGAGAGAAAACATAGATCAATTACTTGAAATGGTACTTCTTGCTGCGGATATGCTTGAATTAAAGGCAGACCCAGAAAGACAGGCAAAAGGGACAGTTATCGAAGCAAAGCTTGATAAGGAAAGAGGACCTGTTGCTACAGTTCTTGTCCAGAGAGGTACATTGAAAACCGGAGATTCATTGATTGCAGGTTCATCATTTGGTAGAATCAAGGCAATGACAAGCGACAAAGGTTATGCAATCAAAGCAGCAGGACCTTCAATGCCGGTTGAAATTCTGGGTATGGATGAGGTCCCTGAAGCAGGGGAAGTATTCTATGCAGTAACTGATGAAAAGATAGCAAAACAGCTTGTTGAGAAGCGTAAGTTCAAACAGAAGGAACAACAGTTCAAAGCAACTGCAAAGGTTACTCTTGAAGACCTGTTTACTCAGATAAAAGAAGGTAAAGTAAAAGATTTAAATATTATTATAAAAGCCGATGTTCAAGGTTCGGTTGAAGCAGTAAAACAGTCTCTTGAAAAATTAAGTAATGAAGAGGTAAGAGTCAAGACCATACATGGTGCGGTTGGTGCTATTACCGAGTCAGATGTGACTTTAGCTCAGGTATCAAATGCCATAATCATTGGTTTTAATGTAAGACCGGGTGCAAATGTTACTGAAGCTGCAAAGAATGCAGAAGTTGACATGAGACTATACAGCGTTATTTACAAGGCAATAGAAGATGTTCAGGCTGCTATGAATGGTATGCTTGAACCAACCTATCAGGAAGCGGTACTCGGGCACATTGAAATCAGGCAGACATTCAAGGTTTCAGGTGTGGGAACCATCGGAGGTGCTTACGTAACTGACGGTAAGGTACAGAGAAATTCCGAGGTTAGGGTTGTCAGAGAAGGTATTGTTATTCACGAAGGTAAGCTTGCTTCTCTCAAGAGGTTCAAGGACGATGTCAAGGAAGTTGCTCAAGGTTATGAATGTGGTGTATCTATAGAGCGTTTCAATGACATTAAGGAAGGCGATGTAATAGAAGCCTTCATTATGGAAGAAGTAAAGAGATAACGATAAAGTACTGTGATTAAAATAGGTTGAAGTTGGAGGTTTATCCAATTCAACCTATTTACATATTAAAATGAAATTTGAATATGAATTGACACTGTATTTAACCACAGATAAATGTCAATAATTGCATTAGTATAATTGTATGATTAGCCTCCTTTATTCGCTGCGTGTGAATAAGGGAGAAGTATTAAAAAAATATCCAGCCGATAGCGGCAGATGGAGGCTAATAGTATGGCAGACAGAATAGTTAGAATATCAGAAGAAGTTAAAAAGGAAATAAGCAATATAATTCAAAATGAGATAAAGGACCCTAGACTTCCAAGTATGGTTAGTATAGTTTCCTGCAATGTAACCAAGGATTTAAGATATGCTAAGGTGTTTGTCAGTGTTTTGGGAAATGAAGAACAAAAGAAAAATGCCATTAGCGCTTTGAAAAGTGCCTCAGGTTTCATAAGACGTGAGCTTGGACATAGAGTGCAGCTGAGGTATACACCTGAAATACACTTTGAACTTGATACATCTATTGAACATGGTATCCACATTAACAAGCTTCTTGATGATGCAAAAAAGGAATTTACTGAATAGCATGTTTAATTAAAATTATCGGGGGATAAAACGATGGAAAAAGAATTAATAAAGGCAATTGAAAGGGCAGAAAGCGTAGCTATTTTTCCCCATATTTCTGCCGATGGCGATGCAATAGGTTCATCCCTTGCATTAGCTTTAGCATTAAAGAAAACCGGCAAAAAGGTAATTGTGTATATGGAAGAAAGTATACCTGATACCTACAAATACCTTCCCGGAATCGACCTTGCGGGATTTATCGGTGAAAACGACGAAGTTATGGGATTGAATATTGCACTTGATACCGGAGATATCGGTAGACTTGGAACAAGAGCAGACCTCTTTTTTAAAGCTCCGGTTACTATAAACATCGATCACCATATTACAAATACTAAATTTGCTCAGCATAACCATGTTGATGCTTCTTCGGCATCAACTGGTGAACTTATATTTTTACTTCTTCATGAAATAAATTATGAAATTGATATCGATATGGCAAAGTGTCTTTATACTGCAATTGCAACAGATACTGGTGGTTTCAAGTACGGCAACACTACTGCTGAAACTCATAAAGCCGCAGCAGAGTTACTTTCAACAGGTATTGATGTTGCTGATCTTTCACAGAAAATATTTGACAATACAACTTTTATAAAATTAAAACTTACCCAGAAAGCAATAGAGCTACTGGAACTGTATGAAAATGACTTGTTAGCCGTAATAGCAATAACACAGGACATTCTACAGTCAACAGGAGCAAAAGATGAAGACTGTGACGGGCTTGTAAATATCGGAAGGTCAATAGTAGGAGTAGAAGTTTCCGTTCTTATAAAAGAAAAGAGTAGTAATGAAATCCGTGTAAATTTAAGGTCAAAAGCGTATGTGGATGTATCAGAGATTGCAGCCGCTTTTGGAGGCGGTGGACATAAACGGGCTGCCGGGTGTACAATAAAAGGCAGTATTTCAGATGTTAAAGAGCAACTGATAAACACTATCAAGGACAAACTTAATCGGAGATAAGTATGAACGGTATTTTAAATGTTTTAAAGCCTGCAGGAATGACATCTTTTGACGTAATTGGATTTATGAGAAGAATAACCGGCCAAAAAAAGATAGGTCATGCAGGTACTCTTGATCCTTCAGCAGTTGGAGTTTTACCTTTATGCATTGGTAATGCCACCAGGGCTTTAGAGTTTATGATAGACAAGGATAAGGTTTACCGTGCAGAACTGACACTGGGAATTTCAACTGATACCCAGGACTCTTCTGGAATTGTGTTGGATTCATATTCCGTAGAAGTTAATGATGATGAAATAAAAAAAACAATTATGAGCTTTGTGGGTACCATTGAACAGCTTCCTCCAATGTATTCTGCCATAAAAATAGGTGGTAAGAAGCTTTATGAATTAGCCAGACAGGGCGAGACGATAGAACGGGAATCAAGAACTATTCAAATTTACAACATAGGCATTATCAGAATTTGGGAAGACAATGTAATTTTTGAATCAGGAGGCGTAACTAAAGAATTTGCCGTAAAAAAAGTTCTTTTGGATGTTCACTGTTCAAAGGGAACATATATAAGGACATTATGTAATGATATTGGAGAAAAGCTTGGCTGCGATGGTCATATGTCATTCCTTGTAAGAACGAGGGCAGGATATTATGACCTTGATAATGCCTTGACAATTGAAGAAATAGTACAATTGTCGGAAACCAAATCTCTTGAAGGGCATTTATTGCCTGTCGAAAAGATATTTGAAGAGTATGATAGTATAAATTTAACTAAGGAAGAACTTTTTAAGTATAATAACGGAGTATGGCTGGAAGTAGAAAAAAACAAATATATAAATAGTTTTTACAGGGTATACGATAATAATAGTTTTCTTGGGTTAGGAGAAGTTTTTGAAAAAGGAAGTACATTGTATTTAAAATCAAAGAAGTTCTTTAAATGACGAACACTAAGGAGACATAATATGCAGGTTATTCATTCAAATGATTCTAACAATAATATATTCAGTTGCTATACCGGTGTCGGTCTTGGTAATTTTGACGGCTTGCATATCGGACATATGGCTCTTATTAACACATTAATAAGAGAATCCAAATTAAACGGACTATCATCGGTGGTTTATACTTTTACAAAACATACAGAAAATATTCTAAGAAAAAAGCTTATTACGCCTCTTTTACTTACAGAAACTAAGAAGATAGAACTTTTAAGTGAAACTACTCTTGACTACCTTTATCTTGACGAGTTCAATGAAGCATTTTCAAGAATGTCTCCCGAAGAGTTTGTTGTAAATATTCTTAAAAACAAGCTGAATATAAAGCTTGCTGTTGCAGGCCACGACTACAGATTCGGCTATAAAGGCGGGGGAGACATACCTTTACTGGAGGAATTCGGGAAGAAGTATGGATTCAAGGTGGTAGTTATACCGCCTATTACCTGTGATGGCGAGATTATAAGTAGTACAAGCATCAGACAATCCATTATAAACGGAAATCTTGAAACAGCTTATAAGCTGTTGGGGAGAAATTATTCAATAATAGCTGAGGTTGTAAATGGAAGGCGTGTAGGTAATACAATAGGTTTTCCTACTGCGAATATTCATCCTGAAAAGTATCTGGTGCTGCCCTACAATGGTGTATATATTACAAAAACACTGTTAAACGGCCATTTATACAATAGTATGACTAATGTTGGCTATAACCCTACTTTTGAGGATGTCAGGCAAAAAACGGTTGAAACTCATATTATGGACTTTGATAAGGACATTTACGGTGAAAAAATTGAAGTATTCTTTTTGAAAAAAATACGTGATGAAAAGAAATTTAACAGTGTAGAAGAGTTGATAAATCAAATTACAAAGGACATGAAGATTGCAAGGGATTACTTGAGTATAGTCAGTTAGGAGATAAATTATAGTTATATATGACAGGTTACAGGATTATCATAACAGGTATTGTACAGGGAGTTGGCTTCAGACCCTTCATTTTTAATCTGGCTGAAAGTTTTGGTCTGAAAGGTTGGGTAGGCAACTCCGACAGTAACGTAATAATAGAGATTGATGGAGATTTTCAGGTGGCAGCCGATTTTATAGGTGAAATAAAAAAATCGGCACCCGTTTTATCAGTAATTGAATCAATAGAATATAATGAGATAGATTATCAAGGCTTTAGGAATTTTCAGATAAGGCACAGCCAAAACAATTCCAAGGGGCCTGTTTTCATTTCTCCGGATGTTGCCACTTGCTGCGATTGCCTAAGAGAAATGAAAGATAAAAGGGATAGAAGATATAAGTATCCATTTATTAACTGTACCAATTGCGGTCCGAGGTTTACCATAATTAAAAATATCCCGTATGACCGGGATAAGACTACTATGGCATGTTTTGAAATGTGTGAAAATTGCGGGCAGGAGTACACAAAACCCTCTGACAGACGGTATCATGCGCAACCCGTTTCCTGCCATGACTGCGGTCCTAGCCTAAGTGTTGCCGATGAAACAGGTAAAGTGATACACGAAATTAAATCCAGCAGTCAATGTATTGGTTACACTGCTGACATGATAAAAAAGGGATATATCGTTGCTGTGAAAGGCATAGGAGGATATCACCTAGCATGCGACGGACTGAACAAAGAGGCAGTTGACAGACTCAGAACCAGAAAACATAGAGATGACAAGCCTTTTGCGGTTATGGCAAAAGATTTAAAGACAGCTGAAAAATATTGTACAATCAGCCCTGCTGAAACGAGTATACTAAATTCACCTGCAAGCCCCATAGTTTTACTTGAAAAAATAGATGGCGGTCTACTGCCTGATGCCATCGCTCATCTCAACAGGTATCTTGGGGTAATGCTGCCCTATACTCCAGTTCATCATTTGTTATTTGAAGAAGAAGGTTTTCCTGAGCTTTTGGTTATGACCAGCGGAAATTTAAGCAGTGAACCTATTTTTTACCGGGACGAGGAGGCAATCGAAGGCCTTCAGGGAATTGCAGACGCCTACCTGACCAACAACAGGGAAATATATATAAGAACAGATGATTCCGTAACCAGGGTTTTCAAGGAGAAAGAATACATCATAAGAAGGGCCAGAGGCTATGTACCAAAGCCTGTTTCTATAAATGTACACGAATTGCTTGACTTGAATGAAGCTGTTGAAATACCGTCGGTACTTGCCTGTGGAGGAGAACTCAAAAATGTTTTTTGCCTGAATAAAGGAAAGAACTTTTATTTGAGTCATCATATTGGGGATTTAGAAAATGAAAGTACCAATATTGCTTTTCGTAATGCGATTGAACACTTTAAACGATTGTTTGATATTTCACCCCAATGCATTGCTTATGATCTTCACCCCAATTACTATTCAACTCAATATGCACTTAAGCAACCGAATATTGATAAAATTGCCCTTCAGCATCACAAGGCACATATTGCCTCTTGTATGGCAGAGAACCGGCTAAAGGGTGATGTAATAGGAGTTTCCTTTGATGGAACTGGCTACGGTGAGGATGGTAACATATGGGGCGGAGAGTTTTTTACGGGAGGTTATTACGGTTTCCATAGAGCCGGACATATGGCTTACGTTATGATGCCGGGAAGTGATTCAGCAGTAAAACATCCTTGGCGTATGGCTTTAAGCTATTTATATGCCTCAGAGCAGGGCGTGTTTGATAACATTATGGAAATAGCGCATAAACTCCCAGCATTTAAAGATAGGAGTAAGGAAGAGATAATTTTTACAATAAAAATGCTGGAAAAGAGAATAAACAGTCCGTTTACTTCAAGTATGGGTCGTTTTTTTGATGGGGTTTCGGCTTTACTTGGTATTAAAACAGATATCAGCTATGAAGGACAGGCCGCTATTGAATTAGAATATTATGCTGATTTATGCTGCACCGAACCATACCATTTCGATATTGAAAATGCTGCATTTGAAGAAGAATTTAAAGTTAACACAAGCTGTATTATTAAGCAGATTGTTAATGATATTCTGGACGGAAACGGTTTAGAGTACATCTCAACCAGATTTCATGCCACAATAGCTAATATTGTACTTGAAGGATGTTTGAGTATCAGAAGCAGGGGTGAATTAAATAATGTTGTTTTAAGCGGAGGAGTATTTCAAAATGTAACTCTTCTTCAAATAACAGTGGATTCATTGCAACAGCAAGGCTTTAAGGTCTTTGTTCATTCCGAGGTTCCTGCAAATGACGGAGGTATAGCTTTAGGACAGTCCATAATGGCCATTGCACATAGACTTTCCAACTCTTGAAGATTGAAATGTAACTCATCAGGGTATATACTCATTAATGTGTATAAATAGACAAATTCTAATTTATAAAATATAGTTGATAAATATAACAATAGGAGGATTAAAATATGTGTTTGGGATTGCCTGCAAAGGTTGTAAGTATTGACGGGAACAGCAGTAATGTTGAAATGATGGGAGTAACAAATAAGGTTTCTATAGAGCTATTGGACAACGTACAGGTGGGTGACTATGTTCTTGTGCATGCAGGATGTGCCATACAGGTTCTTGATGAGGAAGAGGCACTTAGAACCATAGACATTTTTAACGAAATAAAGGAGCTAGGCATTAAATGAGAAACTATATCGATGAATTCAGGGACAGTGAAGTTATAGGCAAAATTGTGCAAAGTCTTCAAGGTTACTCTGGACGCAGACTAAAGATAATGGAAGTATGCGGAACTCATACAATGGCTATTTCAAGATATGGACTCCGTTCGCTTCTACCCCCTCAGATAGAACTGATTTCCGGGCCGGGATGCCCTGTCTGCGTAACGCCCAAATCATATATTGACAGTGCGACAGAGCTTGCAGATAACAAAAATGTTATTATTACAACTTTCGGGGACATGATGAGAATCCCGGGAAATAACAGTACACTGATTCACAAAAAGGCCCAAGGCAGCAACGTCCAAATGGTATATTCTCCGCTTAACGCAGTGGAATTGGCGAGAGAGAATCCAGATAAGGAGGTTGTTTTTTTATCAGTTGGTTTTGAAACAACAACGCCGGTAATAGCACTCTCTGTGTCAAAGGCAAAGAGTGAGGGCATTAAGAATTATTCAGTTCTAACTGCAAACAAAACTATGCCTGAAGCAATAAAAACTCTGGCAGGCGACAATGAACTACAGATTGATGGGTTTTTGTATCCGGGACATGTTTCTGCAATAATAGGTACAGACTTTTTTACCTATGTCGCGTATAATATGGAAAAGGCTGGTGTAGTCGCAGGTTTTGAACCTTTGGATGTACTCTATTCCATTAAGGTTTTGGTAGATAATATTACAAATGGGAAAATAGTTTTAGAAAATATGTATTCAAGAATAGTATCAAAGGAAGGAAATGTTAAGGCCCAGCAAAAAATGTACGAGGTTTTTGAGCCTGTGGATTCAGTTTGGCGTGGAATCGGAATGATTCCCAAATCAGGTCTTGGTCTTGTAAAAGAATATGAAACGTTCGATACTGCAAAAAAGTTTGATATTAAACAGAAGGATACACCTGAGCCAAAAGGATGTTTGTGCGGGGAGGTTCTTAAAGGGAAAAAACGTCCTGCAGATTGCAAGCTTTTTAAAAAAAGATGTACTCCTGAAAACCCGGTAGGTTCGTGTATGGTTTCTTCTGAAGGAACCTGTGCTGCTTATTATAAATACGGAGGATAAAATGGAAAAAAACATGATAACCATAGCTCACGGTAGCGGCGGGACAGCTACTTCAAAGCTGATAGAGCAGATATTTAAGAAGCACTTTAGTAATGATATACTGTCACAAGGAGATGACAGTGCAAGATTGGATATAGGTGATGCAAGGAATCTGGTATTTACTACTGACAGTTTTGTTGTAACTCCAATATTTTTTAATGGCGGCGACATAGGTAAGTTGGCTGTGTGCGGCACGGTAAATGATCTGGCAACAAGCGGAGCCAAACCTCTTTATTTAAGCTGTGGATTTATTATAGAAGAGGGTTTTGGTATGGACGAACTGGAAAGAATAGTTGAAGCTATGAGCGCAACTGCCAGTGAATGTGGCGTTAAAATAGTCACAGGCGACACAAAGGTTGTTCAAAAGGGAGCGGCTGACAAAATATTCATAAATACTTCAGGTATAGGGATAATCCCCGATGGATTAGACATTTCCGGCAGAAATGCAAAAGTTGGAGACAGAATCATAATATCAGGTACTATAGGCGACCATGGAAGCAGTATTTTTCTTGAAAGGGAAAGTATAGGCTTTAATGCTGATATAAAGAGTGATTGTGCTCCTTTGTCCGGCATGGTTCAGGATATATTATCTGTAGTACCGGATGTTCATGTTTTAAGAGACCCCACCAGAGGAGGGGTTGCCACAACTCTGAATGAGATAGCTGTTCAGAGTAATGTTTCCATTTTGATAAGGGAAGACACCTTACCTGTTAAGCGTGAGGTTCAGGGAGTCTGTGAGCTTTTGGGTATGGATCCTTTATATATGGCTAATGAAGGAAAAATGCTCTGTTTTGTTGGTGAAGATAAGGCGGATAAAGTATTAGAAGCACTTCATAAGAACAAATACGGAAAAGATGCAAGGATAATAGGAGAGGTGACTGAAGCAGGGGAACCCAAGGTTCTTCTAAAGGCACTCAGCGGCGGAAGCAGAATTATCAGTGTTCTTGCAGGGGATCAGCTCCCACGTATATGCTAATAATTGTTTCGAGGGGGCGAGAAAACTTGATAATATCAATTAAGGATTTAGGCAAGGTCTATAAAAATGGGCAGATAGAGGTTGAGGCGTTAAGAAATGTCAATGTAAATATTAACAAGGAAGAATTTGTTGCAATAATGGGGCCGTCGGGTTCAGGAAAATCAACATTAATGAACATAATAGGCTGTCTTGACAAATCCACAGCAGGGGAATACTGGCTGGATGGAGTTAATATTTCTACACTGAACGAAATTGAACTGGCAAAGGTAAGAAACCGTAAAATAGGTTTTGTTTTTCAATCATTCAATCTACTTCCAAGAATTACTGCGTTGCAAAACGTAGAACTTCCAATGATATATGCAGGAGTAGGTGCTAAGGAAAGGCGTAAAAAAGCTATGCTGGCATTGGAGAGGGTTGGCCTGGAGAAAAGGGTTCATCACAAGCCGAACGAAATGTCCGGAGGACAGAAGCAGAGGGTTGCTATAGCCAGGTCCCTTGTTAATTCTCCTGCTATTATACTTGCCGATGAACCGACAGGCAACCTTGACAGTACAGCAGGGGAAGAAATAATGACAGTATTTCAGGACTTGAACCGTGAAGGAGTTACTATTGTACTTGTAACTCACGAGCCGGACATTGCAGAGCATACTAAAAGAGTATTACGATTTAAAGACGGGATGCTCAGAAACGATGAAGTAGTCCAAAACCCACTTGATGCAAGAGTTGTATTAAGTCAGTACAAGGAAGAAGCTTAGAAACTGACTCCTTATAGATATAAAATTTTTGCCGCAGTAAGTGGCCATGGAGGTAAGACGATGGAAGAAAATACGCAAGTATCTGTTAATGGAGCTGTAAATCTCTCGCAAAGCAGTCAGATGAACTTTTTAAAAAGGGTCGCCGGCATGTTTTTCTGGCCGGGAAAAGCAATGGATAACCTTGCAGAAAGACCTAGAATAGCTTTTCCTTTTATTTTTCTGCCAATTGCTCAACTGGTAGCTATGTTGGCTATAATTCCAATGTATAAAGAGTTTATTAGAACTAGTACAGAAGAATTAGCTTCCCAAAAAAATCTTGAAATGACAACGGAACAATTAAACAAAGCTGTAAATCTAACTTCGATTACGGGGCCTATTGGAGGGGCTATAGGAGTTGTTATAACCTGGGTTCTTGGTGCCTTGATTTTATGGGGAATCATTAAAATTTTTAAAGGGCAGGGAAGTTTTAAACAGATACTATCAATAACAGGGTATGCCGGTGTAATTACAGTACTTTCAACAGTGGTACATGTAATTAAAACAAATATTACAGGCGTTTACGACATTTTGAGCTATACCAGTATGGCTGTACTAATGCCTAAGATGGATGGAAACTTTATTTATGGTATGGCCAAATTTTTGGATGTATTCAGTATATGGCAATATGTAGTAATCGCTATAGGTGTTGCAGCAGTTAGCAAGATGCCAAAAAAGAAGGCGTATTTAATTGTAGCTGCTATATTTGTTATCCAAGTGCTGTATGCAGGGATAACTGAAGTTAGGATGTCAGGATTAATGTAGAATTTTCCTTGGGGGACATGGAGGTTAAAATGAAAAAGAAGATAATTATTGGGGTGAGTCTGGCAGTTGTTGTAGTGGCTCTGATTACTGTCGGGATAGTAAAAAATGCCGGAACAGCCGGTTCAGGTACTGTTTTTGCAGTACAGACAGGTGAAATAAAAAAAGGTGATGTCAGTTCATTTATTTCAGCAAATGGTACAGTTTCCGAAATAGAAAAATCTGAGGTGTACATTGATAACCCGGTGAAAGTAACCAAGCTATATGTAAAGCAGAACGACACCGTAAAAAAGGGACAAAAGCTTGCAGAAATAGATTTGGATGACATGAATACCCAGCTTGAAACTCAAAAGCTCCAGAAGAAAAGTCAGGAATTGCTATTGAGAAAGGCTATGACAGCTGATACAACAATCAGTACGGTAAATAATCAGAATGAAATAAAAGCAGCAGAAAATGATGTTACTTCAAAACAGAGGGCTTATGAACAGGCACTTAAAAATCGCAACGAGAAAAAGGCTTTATATGATGCAGAGGCTATATCAAAGGTTGAACTTGATAGTGCTGAAAATACATTAAAAGATGCCGAGGATATGCTGAGTGTTGCAAAATTAACTCTTCAGGCAAAGAAAGATGCCCAGAACGAGACCAGTAAAACAAACAGTAAATCAAAAGCTGCACAGCAAATAGATATAGAGTCACAGCAGGTTGCAATACAAACAACAGAAGTTGCAATTAAAGACCTTGAAAACAAGATTAAGAAATATAAGGCTTCAATGTTCAGTACAATGGATGGAATTGCATCTCAGGTAAATGTTGCAGAGGGTTCATACACAATGGCAGGTCAGCCCGTGTTTGTGGTTATTAATCCTGATAAGCTGGAAGTTAAGCTTAATATTAATGAGTTTAATGCGAAACTTTTGAAGCCGGGACAAGCTGTGGAAATAAGCGGTGATTCCATTCCTGAAACAGAAGAAGTCACAGGTAAGGTTAAAAGTGTAGCTCCTATGGCAAAAGCAAATACCACCAACACCGGTTCTTCTGAAACGGTTATTCCTGTAGTCATCAGCATTAATAATATTACGCCTTCTATGAAGCCCGGTATTACCGTAAGCTGTGATATCAAGACAGTGGATATTTCAAATGTCCTTACTGTAGATCTTGATATGCTTGGTCAGGACAAGGATGATAGCAAGTACGTATTTGTAATAAGCTCTGACAAAAAGACCATGCAGAAAAAGAAAATTGAGCTTGGCACAACTTCGGATATGAAAGCGGAATTAGTAGGCGGCGGATTAAAGGAAGGTGACCTTGTTGTTATGAATCCAAACCCTGCCTATAAGGACGGAGCCCGTGTTAAAATTAAAGATTAATAAACGGGATTGGAGGGTAAACAGAAAATGAATATAATTGAGAGCTTTAAACAGGCTTTATCGAGTCTTAGAGCAAACAAGCTCCGTTCCGTCCTTACAATGATCGGTATAATTATGGGTGTGTTTTCGGTTATAACTATCGTAGCAATCGGAAATGCGACCCAAAGTTATGTGGACAGCGAATTTGCAAAAATCGGAGCAAACATACTAATCGTATCTTATAAGACAGACAGTTTGAGTACAAATGATATGCTGGCTAGTGATGATTTAAAGGCTATAAGTAAAGGCGTTAAAGAGATAAAAAATATCGGAACCAACATCAGCAGATCAGGAACCATCCGGCTTGATAACAAAACAAGAAACGCAAGTATAAATGGTATTTCGTCTCAGTATAAGGACATTGTACCTGTGGATATGGCTCAGGGTAGAATGATAAATGAGATTGATAACTCTACAAGATCAAATGTTGTTGTAATCGATGAAGAATTTGCAAAAGCCAATTTTGGAAAGCAAAATCCCATCGGTCAGAAACTAAAGGTAACACTTGGCTCAGGAAGTACTTTGAGACTGAGAGTAGTAGGAGTGACTAAAACTGAAGAAACTCCTTTCGGAGGGATGATTGATAATGAAAGCAGACCGGTAAGCCTTACAATTCCTATGACTACGCTTCAATCATATTATCCTGATTCAGACCAGTTTAACTACGTTTACATTTCGGTAGATGAAAAGGATAAGACTGCTCTGAAAAATATAGCTGATGAAATAATAAAAACCCTTGAAAATAAGCATGGAAATAGGGATAAGTATACAATACAATTCTATTCTGATTTTCAGGACGGCTTGAATACCGTACTAAATGTTATATCCACAGTACTTCTGGTTATAGCTGTAATAACATTAATTGTAGGAGGTATAGGAATAGTAAATATACTTCTGGTTTCTGTTACTGAGCGTATAAGGGAGATTGGTGTAAGAAAGGCTCTGGGTGCCAGAAAACGAGATATAGTTATACAGTTTATAACCGAGTCAATTATACTTACGGGAATAAGCGGTGTAATTGGCATTATTTTAGGTATCTTAGGTGGATTTATAATTTCATCGCTTGTTAAAATTCCACCGGTACTGAACATACAGGTAATTGTACTTGCTTTTATGGGATCTATTGCTTTAGGACTGTTGTTTGGAGTTTATCCTGCAAAACGGGCAGCAGACCTTGATCCGATAGAATCACTGAGATACGAATAATTACTTTTTTTAAGCGGCCAGCCTTTTTAAAGAGCTTGGCCGCTTAAAATTTACATACTCAAATTATATCCTTTTGCACATGGATACCAGTGTTCCCGATACCATTCCGATAAGAAAGGCTCCTCCTACAATTCCTAAAGCCATTGTAGTAGAAAGTGAAAATTCTGTATCCTCAGATGCATCAGGCAGTTGCTGGCTATTTTTTTGTTGTTCTTGCATATTTTCTGTTTCGTCCGTTCAACTATAACCCTCCCTTTTATATAAAAACTTTATTTAATCAATTCTATTATTAGCATTTATGATATATTTAATTACTTAATAACCTTGTCTAACTTGAATATATACGAAAAATTTTATTATACTATATATGATAAGTAAAAATTCTATAATTTGTAATTAAAGGAGGTATTTATGATTGGTACCCATGTAGAGGAAAAGCTATGCAGGTTGTTTGAAAAGAACGGGATAGAGGTTTACAATATTAATTCTAATAGATTTAAAACAAATACAATCAACATCTTTTTTCAGGATAATTTGAACAATGATTCAGTTGCTTTAAACGCACTTTTTCCTTCGGTATTGAGAAGAGGCTGCAAGGGGCTTCCTACTATAAAAGAAATTAATTTATATCTTGAAAAGCTGTACGGTGCAGTGTTTGACTGCGGTATTGTAAAAAAAGGCGAAAGACAGATAATACATTTTTATTTTGAATATATTTCAGATAAGTATACTAATGATAGCCAAAGAAACTTTGAAAAGGCATTTGAATTTCTTATGAATATAATTTTCAGACCTGAACTTAAGGATGGTTCGTTTATTGAACAGTATGTAGAACAGGAAAAGAACAATCTGAAAATGATTGTTGAAGGAAGAACAAATGACAAGGTTCAGTACAGCATGGAAAGATGCTATGAGCTAATGTGCAAGGACGAACCCTTTGGACTGTATGAATACGGTACGGTAGAACAAATAGATGAAATAACCAATGACAAGCTTTATGACCATTATAAGAAAAAAATAGCATTACTTCCTGCAGAAATTTTTATAACCGGAGAAATTGATGAAAAAGATGTTGCTTTTGTAAAGGAAAAGCTGTCCCTTGTAGAAAGAAGTACATCTCAAAAACTGAATTCCAGTATTATACTTAAATGTGTTAAAGACGTAAGGGAATATGAAGACAAAATGGACGTTAATCAGGCTAAACTGTGTATGGGCTTCAGGACACATGTACAGCCTGCTGATAATGATTATTATGCACTGATGGTCTTTAACGGCTTACTGGGAGGGGGTATGCATTCAAAGCTCTTTCAGAATGTCAGAGAGAAAGCAGGGCTTGCATACTATGTGTATGCCGGGTTAGAAAAGTTTAAGGGTTTGATGGTTATTGCAAGCGGTATTGATGTAAATAACAAGGATACGGCTCAGGAAATAATTATGAAACAGTTGGAGGAAATACGTTCGGGGAACATAACGGAGTATGAATTTGAAGCCACCTTAAAGTCTTTAAAAACCGGAATTATGTCATTAAAAGACAGTCAGCTTTATGTAGTGGATTTTTATCTGAGCCAATTGATAAATGGTACACATGATACTATGGAAACCTTGGTAGAAAAAATAAACAAGGTGACGGTAGACGATATTATCAAGGTGGCAGATAAGCTGCAGTTGGATACGGTATATTTCCTGACTTCAAAATCACATGAAAACAGCAAATAAAAAAGTTATGCAAAGCGGAGGAGCTTATGAATTTTGATACCATTGAATATAAAAAGTATAACGAATTATTTTATCGGTATGAACATCCCAGTGGTTTGAACTGTATAGTAATTCCTAAAAAAGGCTACTACAAAAAGTATGCCACATTTTCTACCCAGTACGGTTCTGTTGACAATGAATTCATCATACCCGGAGAAAACGAACCGACAAAAGTTCCTGATGGAATTGCTCATTTTCTGGAGCACAAACTGTTTGATCAAAAAGACGGAAGTGTCATGGATAAGTTTGCCGCTTTAGGCTCAAAACCAAATGCATTTACAAGCTTTAACCAAACAGTATACCTTTTTTCGTGTACAGATTTGTTCAGCGAAAACTTCAAGCTTTTATTAAATTTTGTTCAAAATCCTTATATTACCGATGAAAGTGTTGAACGTGAAAAGAAGATAATAGGTCAGGAAATCAATATGTACCGTGACGATCCCGGATGGAGGGTAAACTTCAATCTACTGAAGGCAATATATAAGCACCACCCTGTAAGGTATGATATAGCCGGAACTATTGACAGTATAAGTGAAATTACAAAAGAAACCTTGTATCAGTGCTACAAGACCTTCTACCATCCATCCAACATGATGATAACAGTGGTTGGTGACGTGGATCACATTAAGGTTTTTGAACAGGTTGAAAATTGCATACAGACAACGGAGAAGGCTCCTGAAATAAAAAGAATCTTCCCGAAAGAAAGTTCGGATATTAACAAAAGTTATATCGAGCAAAATATGCCGGTATCAACGCCTATATTTTACATGGGATTTAAAGACAGTAATTTTGATTTAGAAGGTGCCGAAATACTGAGGTATGAGATTGCTATAAAACTTCTGCTGTCAATGCTTATGGGTAAAAGTTCAAGACTATACGAAGAGCTGTATGACAAGGGACTTATTAATTCCAGCTTTGAAATGGATTTTTCATTGGAGAAAAGTTATGCATATTCAATGTTTGGGGGAGAATCTGTCAATCCGGAAGAGGTTCAGGATAGGATTACAAAGGAAATTAAATTACTGAAAAAACAAGGGCTGGACCAGGAGACATTCAACAGACTACTTAATGCTTCCAAAGGAAGATTTTTAAGGCAGCTCAATTCACTTGAAAATATATCAAGGTCATTTATAAATTTATATTTCAAGGGTGTTACAATGTTTGATTATTTAGAGGTTTATGATAAAATGAAATTTGATTATATTACAGATGTGTTTGACAGTCATTTTGACATTAAGCACATGGCATTATCTGTTGTTAAGCAGAAATAAAAAGTGTTATTGTGGAGGTTATAAATGGATAGTACATTAGTCAGCTTTCCTGAACTTGGTTGGAGTTTTGATGTACCAAGGGTTGCTTTCAACATTTTCGGTAAACCTATATACTGGTATGGAATTATCATAGCGGCGGCTTTTTTGATATGTGTATTATGGGCGATGAAAGATTCAACAAAATATGATCTTGTTCCGGATACAATAATAGATCTGATGCTGTTTGCAGCACCGGCAGCTATAATATGTGCAAGGTTATACTATGTTATTTTCAGTTGGTCTGAGTACGTCGACAATCCCATTGATATTTTGAATCTGAGAAAAGGCGGGTTGGCTGTCTATGGAGGAATAATAGGAGCTATAATTACAGCCTATTTTGTTGCAAGATATAAAGGAATTCCTACAATGAAGCTTTTTGATTTTGCAATACCCTATGTGGCTCTGGGACAAGCGATTGGTCGGTGGGGGAATTTTTTCAATCAGGAGGCTTTTGGTACAAATACAAGTCTTCCCTGGGGAATGACCAGCCCTACAATAAATGCATATTTGACAAATAAAGCCGATTCAATTCAGAAAACGGTAGGTATAACTGTAAATCCCGATTTACCCGTTCATCCAACATTTTTATACGAAAGTATATGGAATCTTGCAATATTTGCATTTCTTATGTGGATGCGCAAAAGAAAGAAATTCAGTGGTGAAATATTCTGCCTGTACTTTATAACCTACAGTATCGGAAGAGCGTTTATAGAAGGTCTTAGAACAGATAGTCTGATGCTTGGTAATCTAAGGGTTTCACAGTTCTTGTCTATTCTACTTATAATTGTTTTCGGTATACTGGTAGTAGTTCTAAGAAACAGAGCAAAAAATGCAGTTTATGAAGAGGCTGAAACAGGACCAAGTGCATATGCAAATGTTCTTAAATACATGGAAGAAGAACAAGCAATTGAAAATAATGAGCAAAACACTGAGAAGTTGCAGGAAGCAGAGAATACACAGGATGTTCAGGAAGAATCTGACGAAAGTGAAATTAAGCCTGACAGCAGTGAAAATTCACATGAAGAAGATAATAATAAAATGACAGACAGCCAGTAATTTAGGAAAAGGTGAAAAATGTATTTTGTTGAAAAGTCGCAAACATCAAATCCTTATAAGAGATTTGACTACATGTTGTTTATATCGGTTCTGGTCTTATCGGCAGTTGGGCTTGTTGTGCTCAGCAGTGCAGTAAGAACAAGACCGGGTATTCTGAAGTCTCAGATACTAGCTATGATAATGGGAATTGCACTATGCCTTATCTTGAGCATAATAGATTATAAGGATTTAAAAGTTCTCAGCTTGTTTATATTTTTTGGGGCAATGTCTTTGATGGTTCTTGTTTTGTTTATCGGTTCCGGTGAGGAACTGGGAAATAAAAACTGGATGAAAATAGCCGGATTCAGCATACAGCCTTCAGAATATGCAAAGATAGCCTATATTATTCTGGCTTCGGTCTTTCTGGAAAGAATTAAGGATAGTACTGAAAAAAATAAATCGGATATTATAAAATTTATAGTTTACTCCGGAGTTGCCATAGGTTTTGTGCTTTTGCAAAGAGACTTGGGAACAGCCCTTGTATTTGGGTTTATATTTGTAATATTTATATACATTGTTGGCATTCCGTACAGGTATATATTCATTTTGGGTGGAGGGTTGCTGCTTTCTTTGCCTTTCATATGGGTCTATGTTCTGAATGGAAATAGGAGGGAGAGAATTCTCACTTTTATTTCGCCTGACAGAGACCCTCAGGGGGCTGGCTATAATGTAATTCAATCCAAAATTGCAGTAGGTTCGGGACAGTTGTTCGGACAAGGCTACGGAAGTGGGTTGCAGACCCAAAGCAGGAATGTACCGGTAAACGAGTCTGACTTTATTTTCTCGGTGGTTGGAGAAGAATTTGGGTTCATCGGTGGTATTATAATTATACTATTAGGTTTGATAATTCTTTTAAGATGTATTTATATAGCAAAAAACTCAAGTGATTCCTATGGTTCGTTTCTTGTAATAGGTGTGACTGGTATGCTTGCCTTTAATTTTATAGAAAATATAGGAATGAGTATAGGTTTGCTTCCGGTAACAGGTCTGCCACTTCCTTTTGTAAGTGCGGGAGGAACTGCGGTTCTGGCCAATTATTTAGCCATAGGCATTGTGTTAAGTGTTTCATCGAGACGAAAAAAAGTAATGTTTAGTACTTAGTGTATTTAGAAAGACAAGGTTAGATTAATGAATGCTTAGGAAATAATCAAGATTTCAGGTACTTTAATAAAAATCCCGAAAGCTAGTACTACTGGCCTATAAAAGGCAGGATTAACATCCTGTCTTTTATTTTTTTTATTTCAATTGACTGAAATATATTGATAATTTTTAATTTTTGCAATAGAATATGTTTATAAGTGGTGAAAAGTGGTGGGAAGTGGAGGAAACTTATCGGATGTGGGGTGTAAAAATTGTTCTATGGTGAATACCAACATACAATTGACCCTAAAGGAAGAGCAATAGTACCTTCAAAGTTCCGAGAGGGGTTGGGTGAAAAGTTCATACTGACCAAGGGACTTGACGGTTGTTTGTTTGCGTACTCATCCGAAGAGTGGACAAGCCTGGAAAACAAGCTTAAATCCTTGCCATTTACCGATAAGGACGTCCGGGCATTTATCAGATTTTTCTTTTCGGGAGCAACGGAATGTGAAGTAGATAAACAGGGAAGGATATTGATACCACAGAATCTGCGGGAATATGCCGCTCTTGAAAAGGACATATATATAATCGGGGTGTCTTCAAGAGTAGAAATATGGAAAAAAGCAGCATGGGAAGCTTACAATAGTGATGATAATATCAGCGCTGATAAAATTGCGGAAAAGATGGCATTGCTTGGTATATAGACGGAAAAACTTTGAGGTGAATAATGGAATTTAAACATAAATCCGTATTACTTGATGAGTGCATAGAAAATTTGAATATTAATCAGGAAGGTATTTATGTTGACGGTACAATTGGTGGAGCGGGACATTCATCAGAGATATATAAAAGACTAGGTGAAAAAGGCTGTTTGATAGGTCTTGACCAAGATAGCTTTGCTGTAGAAACATCGGTTAAGAGGCTTGGTGAGATTAATTCTCCGGCAGACTTCAAGGTTGTAAATACCAATTTTAAAAATATACGTAGTGCCTGCTCTGAGTTGGACATTTATGAAGTAGACGGTATTCTTCTGGATTTAGGAGTTTCGTCCCATCAGTTGGATGAAGCGTCAAGAGGTTTTAGCTATCAGCATGATGCGCCCCTTGACATGAGAATGAATAGAAAATCGGAGTTGTCAGGTTATGATGTGATAAACAAGTACTCCGAGCAGGATATATACCGTATAATCCGTGATTATGGTGAAGAAAAATGGGCTTCCCGTATAGCGAAATTCATAGTTGAAGCCAGACAGAATAAACCGATAGAGACTACTTATGAACTGGTAGATATAATAAAAAGGGCAGTTCCAAGTTCTGCCAGAAGAGATGGCCCTCATCCGGCAAAAAGAACTTTTCAGGCAATCAGAATTGAAGTAAACAATGAACTTGGAATATTGAATAAAACTATTGAAGATTGTGTAGATTTGCTTAAAAGTGGAGGAAGGTTATGTATTATAACTTTCCATTCATTGGAAGACAGGATAGTAAAGCTGCAGTATAACAAAATGGTAAACCCGTGTACTTGTCCTTCCTCGTTTCCGGTATGTGTTTGCGGAAAAAAGCCAAGGGCAGTGCTTGTAAATAAGAAACCTATTATTTCAGATACCCATGAACTGGAGGAAAATCCAAGGGCAAGAAGTGCTAAATTAAGAGTTCTGCAAAAAATTTAATATACAACCTATAATTATGATAACAAATGAAAACCATAATATATCAACATATGAAAAAATAATTGAAATACAAGTGACAAAGTTTGGGGAAACAAAAGCTAAAACTTCTAAAAATGAAACGGGGATCAGCTTTAATGGCTGATTCCCCAATTATCTTTATTATTGACAGGGGTGTTTAAAGTGGCAGAGACCAAAAATGATTATGTACATGGTTCCTTAGCGGAAAAAATAAAATATGATCCATATGAAGATAATGCCATACTCAAGTCAAAAAAGATAGCAAGAGACAATAAAAGAGTAAAAGTGAGAATTATCTTAAATATCTTTCTTGTTTTTGCAATGTTCATTGTTGTTATGTTCAGGTATGCACAAATCAGTCAGTTGAACTATGAAAGCAATGTACTGAAAAGCGAGTATACCAAGATACAGAATGAAAATCAATTGTTGCTTATTGATATACAAAATGCCATGGATTTAAAGAATATAAGGCAAATTGCAGAAACAAAGCTGGACATGCACAAGCCTGACAAGTCACAGATTGTATATGTAAGTATACCCAAGAAGGATGTTACAATTACAGCAAATAAGGAACAATCAAAACTGACTGTATTGTTCAATAGTATGCATAAAAGCCTTAACAAGTTTTTAAACATGATTTATTAGGCCTTATCACCTTGGTTCATTCAAAAATAACAGACCATGATATATATTTATATATCCGACAAAAACAAATTAGGATACTCATGGGGGGCTAAAAATGAATATAATTAGTTATAAATAAGCAGCTATAGATTTTTTAATATAATATAACATTATATTAAGTCTATAGTTTTTATTTTTGGACAATTTATTTTAAATTTAATAATATATTTTATTAATATACAATATTAATTAGTAAACGGGACATTTTACTTAAAATAGAAAACAAGGGGGAGAATACTTTGGCTGGAGTAAATTTGAAGATTAAGAAACGACTTTTGTTTATACTTGGTACTTTTACCATACTAACACTTATGCTAGTATTAAGGATTGCCTGGATTCAAATATATAGCGGAAAAGAATATCAGGAATTTGCATATAATCAACAGACAAAGAACCGTACTATAAGTGCAAAAAGAGGTACTATATACGACCGTAATATGAAACCTCTTGCAGTAAGTGGTTCTGTAGACACTGTCAGTGCAAGTCCTCAGGAGATTAGGAAACAAAAACTTGATATAGATAAGATTTCAGGTGAACTTGCAGCGATACTTGACATGGATAAGGAAACAGTTAAAAAGAAGTTCACTAAGAATAACCAATATGAACTTATAAAGCAAAAGATAGACAGGGAAATCGGAAACAAGGTGCGTGAATGGAAGAAAGAAAACAAAATTTCCGGTATTTATATTGATGAGGATACTAAAAGGTTCTATCCCAACAGAAATCTGGCTGCTCACGTTGTCGGCTTCACAAATATAGACAATGACGGACTTGACGGTGTTGAAAGGATGATGGAGAAGTATCTAAAGGGTGTACCCGGTAAAATTCTCAGTGAAACAGATGCAAGCGGAATGGCATTGAGTATGAGTGATGAAAAATTCATACAACCTCAGGACGGAAATGATGTTATTCTTACAATAGACGAAACAATTCAGTATTTTGCCGAGAAGGCTCTGGAAAAGGCAATTTCAGATAATAATGTATTAAACGGAGCGACTGCAATAGTAATGGACCCAAGAAACGGCGAAATACTTGCATTAGCTTCAAAGCCCGATTTTGATTTGAATAACCCCAGAGGAGTTCCAAAGGGGAAGGACCCGGAAACCTGGACCGGAAAAAGTAAGGAAGATGTAGAGTATCTTCAGCAGACAGTCTGGAGAAATAAAGCAGTTGTTGATACATACGAACCGGGTTCCACATTCAAGCCGGTTACAGCAGCAGCAGGTCTAGAGGAGGGTGCTATTACTCCTGACACACAGGTTACCGATGCTACTGTTAAGGTGGGAGGGTGGAACATAAATTGTTGGAAACCAAATGCCCACTTACATGAAACTTTCAGAGAAGGCGTTTATAACTCCTGTAACCCTGTTTTTGTACGTCTCTCCCAAAAATTGGGAGTACCATTGTTTTTTAAATATGTAAAAGCATTTGGATTTTATGATAAGACAGGGATTGATTTACCCGGTGAAGCGCGTAGTATAATGTTTACAAACCCCACAGAGATAAACATGGCAACAGCTTCCTTTGGACAGCGCTTTCAGATTTCGCCTATACAGCTGATACAGGCATATGGTGCAATTGCAAATGGAGGAGACCTGATAACACCTCATGTTGTTAAAGAGGTAGTAGACGAAACAGGCAGCGTAATAAAGAAATACGAGCCTAACGTTGTCAGAAAAGTAATATCCAGACAAACCTCCGATACATTAAAATCCATACTCCAAGGCGTTGTGGATATAGGTACAGGTAAAAATGCAAAGATACCGGGCTACAAAATCGGAGGTAAGACAGGTACGTCGGAAACAATAGTTGACCCAAAACTTCAAAAACTAAATATTGTAGGAAAAAATAAGAGATACATAGTTTCATTCTCAGCTATTGCTCCTACCGATAATCCAAGCTTATGCGTGCTGGTTGTACTGGATTATCCTGATATGTACAATCCCGGAGGTGGTATGCTGGTTGCACCGGTTGTAGGAAAATTGATAGATGATATCCTCAGCTACAAAGGAGTTGAAAAGGAATACACAGAAGAAGACAAAAAGCAGCTGCTTCAGGAGGTTCAGGTTCCAAATATAAAGGGCAAAACAGTGGAAGAGGCAGTTAAACTGTTGAAACAAAGCAAACTAGAGTATAAAATAGAAGGAAGCGACACTGACAAAAAAGCAATTGTACAGGATCAGACACCTAAATCCGGCGCATTGCTCCACGAAAAATCCATTGTTATACTCTATACCTATACGCCGAAAGAGGAAGCAACGGTCAAGGTTCCGGATGTTAAGAACAAGTCAGTTTATGATGCGACACAAGCTTTTAAGAAACTTGGACTTAATATTCGGGTGAACGGTACCGGAACAGCAGTCAGTCAGAATATTGATGCCGGTACAAAAGTCAAAAAAGGTGCTGTTATCGAAGTTATATTCAGGAATGTAGTTTCGGATTAGTTTAGTGGTAAAAAAACGGGGCAATACTTATAGAAAAGTATGGAATTCTAATATTTGGAGGTGTTTTTCTTGCAACTAAAAGAGCTTGTAAGGGATTTGAATATCAAAGAAATTAATGGAAGTCTTGATGTGGAAGTTGACAGTATAGCATATGATTCCAGAAAAACAAAACAGGGTAGTCTTTTTGTTTGTATTGAAGGAACTGTGGTTGACGGACACAAGTACATAAATGATGCTATAGAAAACGGAACAAAGGCATTTCTCGTTCAGAAACATGTAGACGTTCCTGAAGGAATTACAACAGTAGAAACAGATGATACAAGGTTCGGACTTGCGGCAGTATGCGATGCGTTTTTTGACCATCCGTCTTCAAAATTGAACCTTATAGGTATTACAGGGACAAAAGGTAAAACTACGACTACTTATATGGTTAAATCTATCCTGGAGGCTGCAGGGCACAATATGGGCCTTATAGGCACCGTTGCCAATCTCATAGGAAATCAGGTGCTGTATACCTCCAGAACAACTCCGGAATCATATGATTTACAGAGCCTTTTTAATGATATGGTTGAAAAAAAGGTAGACAGTGCGGTAATGGAGGTGTCCTCTCAGGGTTTGGAACTTCACAGGGTAGCAAAATGTGATTTTGACATCGGAGTATTTACAAACTTTTCAAGGGATCATATCGGCCCTAAGGAACATGCAACACTTGAAGAATATTTCAATGCAAAAGCAAAATTGTTTAAAATGTGCCGTAAAGCAGTTATTAATATAGACAGTGAACATGGCAGAAAAATGGCAGAACTGGCTGAATGTAAAGTGCTAACATATGGCTTGAGCGATAAGGCAGATATATGGGCTTCTGATATTATCAAGAAAACAGGACACACATACTTTAAACTTAATTCTCCATGGGGCAGTATTGACATTGAAACCGATCTTCAGGGTGAATTCAATATATACAATGCTCTGGCGGCCATCGGTTCGTGTTGTTTAATACCGGGTGTTACATTGGAGCATGTAAAAAAAGGACTTAGTAAGGTTACGGTTCCGGGTAGAATGGAGTCTGTAAAAACTACCGGTAATTATTCTGTTCTGATAGATTACGCACATACTCCTGACAGCCTTGAACAAGTGCTTAAAACAGTAAAAGAGTTTGCACATGGAAGGGTTGTCAGTCTTTTTGGTTGCGGAGGTGACAGGGATAAGGGAAAGAGACCTGCAATGGGTGAAATTTCAGGAAATATAGCTGATTTTACAATTATAACTTCTGATAATCCGAGAACTGAAAACCCCGAACAAATAATTGAAGACATTGAAGCAGGCATTAAAAACACAAATGGAAAATATATTAAAATAACCGATAGAAGGCAGGCAATAAAATTTGCACTTGAAAATGCTCAGGATGGAGATATAATTATTTTGGCAGGCAAGGGACATGAGACCTACCAGCAATTTGCCGAAAAAACAATACACTTTGATGAACGTGAGGTAGTAAATGAGCTGCTGGTAGAACTCGGAAGGAGTGAGTAGCATGATTTCTTTTGACTGCTTTGAGCTGTCAGAAGCAGTAGCAGGTAAGCTGCTTTGGGGAGAACCTGGTATGACTTTTAACGGTGTAACCACTGACTCCAGAAAGGTTACCAAGGATAGTTTATTTATTCCGCTAATCGGAGAGAAATTTGACGGTCATGATTATATAGAGCAGTGCTTCAAGGCTGGTGCGTCGGTTTGCCTGACTTCTAAACAAATACCGCCCGTTACAGGCTGCTCTGCGGTTTTAGTGGATGATACCGCCAAGGCTTTACGGGATTTGGCTGCATGGCATCGCAGAAAATTTGATATACCTGTGGTAGGAATAACAGGAAGCGTGGGTAAAACCAGTACAAAAGACATGGTATCATGTGTGCTGTCTCAAAAGTATTGTGTTTTAAAGACACAGGGTAATTTCAATAATGAAATAGGCCTTCCGTTGACTGTTTTGAATATTGATAACAGCCATGAATCAGCTGTAATAGAGATGGGAATGAGTGGTTTTGGCGAAATCAGCCGGCTTACCGCTATTGCCAGACCTCGTATTGCTATAATAACAAACATAGGTGTTTCACATATTGAAAAGCTCGGCTCACAGGAGGGAATTTTAAAGGCAAAACTTGAAATTCTTGAGGGTCTGGACAAGGATGGACTAGTAGTATTGAACGGAGATGACCCGCTACTGAGGCCTTTGAAAGGAAAGCTTCCTTTCAGGACTGTTTTCTATGGAATGAACAGCGGCAACGATTACACAGCCTTAAACTATCAAACCTTGGGAGAACAGGGAACTAGCTTTGAAATAACAGTAAACGGCTGCGGGTATAACATTGAAATTCCTGTTCCGGGTATACATAATGTATACAATGCACTGGCTGCTATTGCAGCAGGAATTGAAATGAAGATTCCCATGGAAATAATTGTTGATGGAATTAAACAGTTCAGCCCGGGAAATATGAGACAGAGTATAATAAATCATAATGGCATAAAAATTATAAATGATGCCTACAATGCAAGTCCTCAGTCCATGCAGGCAGCAATTAACGTTCTTGAGGAAATATCTTCAGGTTCACGAAGTATTGCAGTTTTGGGAGATATGTTCGAGATGGGGGAAATGTCAAAGGATTTGCACTACTCAGTTGGGGATTTTATAAAGAACAAGAAGATAAACTATCTGGTTACTGTTGGACAGGATTCAGGAATGATATCTCAGGCAGTGGCTGATTCAGGCAATGGTGAGATAAAATTGCATCATTTTGAAAACAACAAGGAAGCACTTAAATATATTCTCGGAATAGTAACGCCAGGAGATTACGTATTGATTAAAGGCTCAAGAGGAATGAAAATGGAAGAAATCGCTGACGGAATAATGAAGTCAGAATGATTTCCATATAAATAAACAGGGGGAAATTGTTTTGCTTACTTTTTCTTTGACATCTGAACATATAATAGCGTTTGCGGCAGCGTTTGTGCTTGCTCTTATTGCAGGCCCCATATTAATTCCGTTTCTGCGGAGGTTAAAATTCGGCCAGACAGTAAGAGACGACGGGCCGCAGACTCATCTAAAAAAAATGGGGACGCCGACTATTGGGGGGCTTATTTTTATTGTCCCGGTAACGCTTACATCAATATACTTTTATCAAAGCTATCCCCAGATAATACCTGTACTGATGTCAACATTGGGATTTGCTGCAGTTGGATTTATTGACGATTTTATAAAGGTTGTAAAAAAGAGGAAGGACGGACTTTTCGCAGGTCAGAAAACTTTCTTTCAATTGATTGTATGTGTTTCCTTTGCTTTTTATGTCATGAGGTATACAGAAGCCGGAAGCTCAATCGCAATTCCGTTTACAAATATGATTATACAACCTTGGGCTTACTTTATATTTATAGTCTTGTTTATGTACTTCTTTTCTAATGCAGTAAACATTACGGATGGTTTGGATGGACTTTGTGCGGGAGTTACGCTGGTTGTAGCCATATTCTTTACAATCGTTTCCCTTACAAACAGTGAGTGGGGGTATATAAAAGTATTTTCTGCTGCCATTGCAGGAGGTTGTCTTGGCTTTCTGGCATTTAACATTCATCCTGCAAAGGTGTTTATGGGTGATACCGGAAGCCTTGCGTTGGGGGGAGCATTGACATCCATAGCAGTTATGATGCGTATGCCCCTTATATTATTTCTTGTAGGAGGCATATATCTGATAGAAGCACTTTCGGTAATTCTTCAGGTTGTATCCTTTAAACTCACCGGGAAGCGAATTTTTAAAATGGCACCAATTCACCATCATTTTGAACTAAAGGGGTGGAGGGAAACCAAGGTTGTAGCAGTGTTTATTATAGCGACAGTACTGCTTGCAATTGCTTCACTTATTGTGATTGGTTCAGACATATTTTGATAATGGGAATTTATAACATACTTTTTACATATAATCAAAATATACACGGTACAAGGCTGGAGGAATGAAATGAGGAACAAGAACACAAAGCCTTTTGATTTTTGGATATTTGCAGCAGTAATTTTGTTACTTTCATTAGGAACCATAATGGTATTCAGCTCCAGTTATTATTTTTCTACACAAAAGACTGGTGAGTCATTTATGCTGCTAAGGCCGCAGCTCCTTTACATGGCATTGAGTATTGCGGTTCTGGTAGGGACGATGAATTTTGACTACCGTAAATGGGGTAAGATATCCCCAATTATTCTTATGGTAAGCATTGGTTTACTTATATTGGTATTAATCCCTGGAGTAGGGCAAAGGCAAAACGGTGCACAGCGGTGGCTTGGAGTCGGTTCAAAAACTATTCAGCCCTCGGAGCTGGCGAAGCTGGGAATTATTATGTTTTTGTCTTTCAGCCTGTCCAAGAGAAAAGATGTTTTGCAGTCATTTACTAAAGGACTGTTGCCATATCTTCTCTTAATTGGGTTTGTCGCCGGACTGGTTGTAGTAGAACCGCATTTAAGTGGTACTCTAATAATAGTAATTACTTCATTTATAATTCTATTTTGTGCGGGGGCAAAGATTTCACACTTTGTTGTTATGGCTGCACCCGGTGTAGTCGGCGTTGTTGGTGCGATATTAATGGCGTCATACAGATTGGATAGAGTCAAGGCGTGGCTCCATCCATTTGATTTCTACAAGGATCAGGGCTGGCAGACGGTTCAATCTTTGCTGGCTATCGGTTCAGGAGGAATCTTTGGAAGGGGATTGGGACAAAGTATGCAGAAGTACCTTTGGATTCCCGAGCCCTACAATGACTATATTTTTGCAGTTTTGTCAGAGGAGCTTGGATTTATAGGGGCACTTGTGGTAATGCTCTTGTTTCTTATATTTATCTGGAGGGGCATTAAAGTTGCCATGAATGCGCCTGACACCTTTGGAAGCCTTATGGCAACAGGTATAACCTGCCTTATTGGTCTGCAATTTCTGTTTAACGTTGCAGTTGTAACAAATTCTATACCACCGACAGGTATATCTCTTCCGTTCTTTAGCTATGGGGGAACATCACTGGTATTTCTTATGTTTGGAGTTGGAATACTGCTAAATATATCAAGATATTCAAATTATGAACGATTCTGAGGTGAGATCATTTGAAGGTTTTAATAGCAGGAGGAGGAACGGGAGGGCATATAAATCCCGGACTGGCGATTGCAAAGTATATAAAGCAAAAGGACCCAGAAGCTGATATTGCATTTGTAGGGACAAAAAAAGGCTTGGAGACGAAATTGGTTCCCAGAGAAGGTTTTCCTTTGGAAACAATTACGGTCAGGGGATTCAAAAGGAAGCTTTCGCTGGACACACTTATCGCTATAAAGGAACTGATACAGAGTTTCTTTCAGGCATCAAGACTTTTAAAAAGAACTAATCCGGATGTTGTTATTGGTACAGGAGGATATGTATGCGGTCCTGTGCTGTATATGGCAGCCAAAAAAGGAATTCCCACATTAATACATGAATCAAATGCTTTTCCGGGTGTAACCAACAGGCTGCTTGAAAGATATGTCAATTACGTAGCCATAAGCTTTAAGGATGCAGAAAAGTACTTTAAGAATAAGAAAAAGCTGGTTCTCACCGGTAATCCGGTAAGGGAGGAGCTGCTTAAATCCCACAGAGAAAATGCTATATCCGATTTGGGCATTGTTGAGGGAAAACCTTTGATAGTTGCAATGGGCGGCAGCAGAGGAGCAAGGAAAATCAACGAAACAATTGCAGATATGATCAACAACTATTTCAAGGGTGAATTTAACTTGATTTTTGCAACAGGAGAAGCTCAGTTTGAGGATATAAGCGTAACTGTTAAAGTTGATGAAAAGTACAAGAGTATGGTAAAAGTTGTACCTTACATATATAATGTAGATCAGGTTTATACAGCAAGCGATTTGATGATTTGCAGAGCGGGAGCCATAACAATTAGTGAGCTTCAAGCTATGGGGATACCTTCAATTCTGATTCCGTCACCTTATGTGACAGCAAACCATCAGGAGCATAATGCAAGGTCACTGGAGAGAGACGGCGGAGCAGTGGTAATACTCGAAAGCGAACTTAATGCTGATTTACTCTATAAACAAATTTGTAGTTTGATATCCAATAAGGATGTATTGAAGAAGATGTCAAAAAGTGCTTCGAAAAACAGTGTAACAGATTCAGTTGAAAAAATATATCACCTTATAAAGGAGATAATATAAAAACAGCAGGAGTTAAACTCCTGCTGTTTTTCTTACTTTAAGCCTGTGGGTTTTGTTCTCTAAAAGAAGAAAAAACCTTTTTTACTATAGTTCCGCCAATCTTTCCTGCTTCTCTGGAAGTGATATCACCATTATAACCTTCCTTCAAGTTGACACCAACTTCTCTTGCAACTTCGTACTTCATGTTGTCAAAAGCTCCACTGCTTCTTCCGCCACTTCTGTTGTTAGCCATAATAAATCACCTCCTTAGTGATTATTATGGCACATAAAGTCCAAAATATAATAAGTAAAAAATGGTTTTTTAGCTAAACAACTAATAGAAAAAAAGATAAAAAATATGTAGACTATTGTTGAAATATGTGATAGAATCATTTTCGGATAAAAAAACTTTTAAATTAGTCCAGAGAGGCTAGTAAGGGTATATATGGGAAAAGTGTATTTTTATGGATAGAGACCCTACCTTACTGCGCCTAGTCAGTAAGGTTTTTTTATTTGCATAAATCAATTTTCGTATGTTGGATATGATTAGAATTATCATATTAAAATATACGAGTTGATTACAAAATTTTTGGAGGGGATTTATACAATGAAAAACGAAAGACCGGTAATACAAGTTGACCAAAAAGTTCCTTTTTTAAAGGCAATACCTCTCAGTTTACAGCACCTTTTCGCAATGTTCGGGGCATCTGTATTAGTACCGTTTTTATTTAACGGTTATGCAAAAAGCGATTTTCTTAAAAACGTTCTTCACACGACAATTGACAAGCTGACACCGGACCAATTGGTTCAGTACAACCACGTTCAGGTTATAGACCCGGCACTTGTACTTTTACTTAATGGTATTGGAACATTGATTTATCTGCTGCTTTGTAAAGGAAAAGCTCCTGCATTTCTTGGCTCCAGCTTTGCGTTCCTTTCACCTACAGCATCAATAATTGCAAGTTCAACAAGTTATAACGACAACTTTTCAAAGGCCCTAGGCGGGTATATAGTATGCGGTTTGATATTTGCAATAGTAGCTCTCATAATAGGCAAGGTCGGTACAAGCTGGCTTGATGTAGTTCTTCCGCCTGCTGCCATGGGCCCTATAGTTGCACTTATAGGACTTGAGCTTTCTGGCAGTGCTGCTAGCATGGCAGGCCTTCTACCAAATGAAAAAGGTGCTTTTGACACCAAAGCTATAATTATTTCTCTTGTAACCCTTGCAATAGTCATAATAGGAAACCTTTGTTTCAGAGGCTTTCTTTCGGTAATACCTGTACTGGTTGCCGTGGTTGCCGGCTACGGTCTGGCAGCTGTAATGGGCTACGTCAATACTGATTCAGTAACATCTGCACATTGGTTCAGTGTACCAACCTTTGTAATGCCTTCATTCAGCTTTAATGCTATGTTGATAATGGCACCTGCAGCACTGGTTGTTTTATCAGAACATATCGGACATCTTTTTGTAACCAGCAACATAGTTGGAAGAGATTTAACTAAGGATCCCGGACTACACAGGTCATTGCTCGGAGACGGATTGTCAACAATTCTTTCCGGATTTTGCGGTTCATGCCCAACAACAACCTATGGTGAGAACATGGGAGTAATGGCGATAACACGAGTTTACAGTGTTTGGGTTATCGGAGGAGCAGGGGTTATCTCAATAATAATCGCTTTCATAGGAAAGCTTTCAGGTATCATATCAAGTATTCCGCAGCCTGTAATGGGCGGTGTAAGTCTGCTGTTGTTTGGTGTAATCGCCGCTTCCGGTATCAGAATGATAGTTGAAGCAAAAATAGACTACAGCAAATCAAAGAACCTTATACTTACTGCAGTAGTATTTGTAATCGGTATCAGTGGTGTAACAATAAAGCTTCCCGGAAATGTAGAGCTAAAGGGAATGGTTCTTGCTACTCTGGTAGGAATAGTAATAAGCACATTATTCTATGTACTTGAAAAATTAAAGTTGACAAATGACTAATAATACAGAAAAGCTTGTTCAGGTTGATAAATTTAACCTGAACAAGCTTTTTTTGTTTTAACCAAAATTTTTTATATAATCAGGAACTTTTTCGCGATTGAAGCCTTAATGTAAGAAATTTCTTCCTGCGTCTTAGCTCAGAGGGATATATAAAAACATCATTTTTTATAAGACCCAGAACATGATTAACAATCTTCTCAGCTGAAGCATGATCAAAATAAATCCTTTGAGCCTGCTTTATCTCATTAAGCCCCTTTGCATTATCAGCCAGTAACCCGGATACAACAGCGGCCAAAGATGACAAATCATCACAGTATATACCAAGTTTGTTATTAACTGCAAAATCAGGATTTTCCTGTTCTTGTCCGGGTAATGCGCCTGTTATTATAAGAGGCACATTGCAGGCAACCGCTTCCATCATAACATTCGGGCTGCCCCTGGTAAAAGCGATATCTGATTTCAGCATAAAATCCTGAATATTGGTTACGTAGCCATGTACTTCAACTCTCCCCGGAAATTGCAGAGAGAGAGTCTTCTCCAGTTTTTCCTTCATTGATTCGTTTCTACCTGCAATAATGCGTATATTACAGTTAAAATTGTCCAGAAGAATTCTGGCAACATTATTCATATCCCCGGAACCTTCTCCGCCGCTCATAATAAGACATTCCAACGGTCTGTCCAAAGTATAGTCATTATGCTCGATTTTCTGAGAAATATGCTGAGTGAATCTGGACCTGACAGGGAAACCAATAACCTCCAATTTGTGTGCGGGAACACCGAACCCCATGCATCTTTGCTTTGCCTCTTCAGTAGGACAGATTATACAGTCGGCTCTTGAATCGGCCCACATTGGTGATATACTTACCAAATCGGCTACAAAGGTGGCAAAAGGTATATTTATTTTATATTCTTTAAGTATGTTTATAATAGGCGTATTAAAAACAGGATGTACACTTAAAATCAAATCGGGTTTTAGTTTCCTTAATAACTTAATAAAATTCTCCCTAATTGTTAGTTCTGTAAACTCATGAATGAAGGTCGGGTTCCTTTTGGAAATCTTCCATGCTAGCTTCCATATTTCCTTTGCATTTCTGGTTACCATACCATAGGATTTACCTACCTTTATCCACATATTGCCACCAAGTTCGAATCCATCTATTATATTTAAGCAGACATCTTCATGTATGCAAAATTGCTCCTGTAAAGCTTCGCTGATACTTTTATGACCATGTCCCGTATAATCTGAAGATATTATTACAACATTTTTCATGTTTTTTCATTGCCTCCAATAAAGATTATGTATCATTTACCAAACTAATTATATAATATTACAATCTTTTAGTAAATTGATAGGTATTTTCAACTCTTTTTATTGTACGTTAATAAAATACAAAAGTTCGATTTATTTTCATATAATTAATATATCCAAACGTTATAATCGCATTACACTTTTCATATATTTATAACGCTTGATATTTGTCCGCTTAATAAAATTCCGGGGATGTGAGGTTTTTGAAAAAAACTGCAAAAGTAGTTCTAACAGTTATGATTATTTTATCAAACCTGATATGTACTAATATGGTAAAAGCAGATGATACAAATGATGATGGGCCCATTACTAATGATATAATTAAAAATGAGAGTTGGGAGGCTGCCGGAAATCAGCTGCCACGAGTTTCGGCCGGCGCTGCAATTGTAATGGACGCCCAAAGTGGCAGGGTTTTGTATGAGAAAAATGCGTATAAGCGAAGTTCTATTGCAAGTACAACAAAAATTATGACTGCAATTGTTGCCATTGAAAATGGAAAAGATGATGAAGATGTTATTGTCAGCAAAAAGGCAGCATCTATCGGGGGGTCAAGAGTAAATCTTAAACAAGGAAAAACTTATAAACTGGGGAACCTTCTCAATGCAATGATGCTCAGGTCTGGGAACGATGCGGCTATTGCAATAGCCGAGCATGTTGGAGGTTCTGTTGAAGCATTTGCTGAAATGATGAATAGGAAAGCCGCTGAAATAGGAGCAACCAATACAAATTTTGTGACGCCTCATGGATTGGACGATCCGCAGCATTACTCAACTCCTTACGATCTGGCATTGATCACCCAGTATGCTTTAAAGAATGAGAAGTTCTGCAAAATAGTAAGCACAAAATCCTCTTCCTTTGAAGGAAATCCCATTAATAATACAAATGAGATGCTAAGCCTTTACCCGGGAGCAGACGGAGTAAAAACAGGCTATACCGGTCAGGCAGGAAGATGCCTTGTAACCTCTGTTACACATAATGGATGGAAAATTATATCAGTAGTATTAAATTGCTCCACGAGGTCTGTCAGGGCTCAGAGTAGCAAGATATTGCTGGATTATGCATTTGGCAACTACAAGACTTACGACTATCTGAAGCAGGGGCAGCAGATATCAGAAGTAGGCATACATAAAGGTTTATACAATGCAGTTGGAATATGTTCTGATAAAGATATTTCAATTCCATTGAAAAAGGACGAAGCGGACAGAATTAAGGTAGAATATGATATTCCTAAAACACTGGAAGCACCGATACAAAAAGGTAGCAGGATTGGTACCGTTAACTATATTCTGGACGGTAAAGTGTTGGCGTCGGCTGATGTAAAAGCCACTGACAATATTAGAAGAAAGGATTTCTACTATTATTTTGACCGGTTATTTAAAACATGGGCAAGACTTGTACATCAACATTAAAGATGGGATAATAGTAGAGTATTTTTTACTTTTACGTACGAAGAGGGAATTTTAATGAAAACACTGCTGGTAGGCATAAATTCAAAATATATTCACACCTGTCTTGCAATTTGGTATCTCAGAGCAAGTATTAATGGAATTGACAATATAACTGTCCGTGAATTTACCATAAATGATATGCAGGATAATATCCTTTCGGAAATTTACAGGGAAAAGCCCGGCATTATAGCATTTTCATGTTATATATGGAATATTGGGATTGTTCTTTCAATTTCAAAGGAGATTAAAAAGCTGTTGCCGGACTGCCACATAATTCTGGGGGGGCCTGATGTTTCTTATGACTCTGAGCAAATCATGTCTGAAAATGGGGACGTTGATTTTGTTATATCCGGAGAGGGAGAGGATGTATTTCCGGTTTTGGTAAAAGACTTATATGCCGGTACGAAGCAGTATAAAACATTACAGGGAATAGCTTATAAAAGCAGCTGCTCTGTAATATTTAATAAGGGCTTTAATCTGGTTAAAGAGCTTGATAAAGTCTCTTCGCCATATAATAACGAATTAATGAAAACTACATTAAACAGAATTGTTTATTACGAATCATCCAGAGGCTGCCCATTTTCCTGTTCCTATTGTATTTCATCCACCTTCAACGGGATAAGATTCTTTAGTATGGAGCGTGTAAAAAGTGATATATTTAGAATTCTTGAGTATAAACCAAGACTTATAAAATTTGTTGACAGGACATTTAACTGCCATAGGGAAAGGGCGAAAGAAATTATAAGATTCTTGATATCCTTAAATTGTGAAACAGTTTTCCATTTTGAGGCAGCCGCAGACCTCTTTGACAGTGAGATGCTGGATATACTTAGAAAAGCTCCAAAAGGCAGGATACAGCTTGAAATAGGGATTCAGACTATAAACACTAAAACCTTGAAGGAAATTGACAGAGTAACGGATATAGATGTGTTAACCGGGAATGTGAAAAAGATCCTTAGCATAGGAAATATCCATGTTCATCTTGACCTGATTGCAGGTTTACCTTATGAGAATTTTGAATGTTTTAAAAAATCCTTCAATTATGTCTATAACCTGAAACCTCAACAGCTTCAACTGGGCTTCCTGAAAATGCTAAAGGGCTCAAGAATAAGGGAAGAATCCGAAAAACACGGTTTCTATTTCAGAGACTATGCACCATACGAAGTTTTGAAAAACAAGTATATTTCATATGACGAAATCCTTCTTTTAAAAGACATGGAGGAGACTTTCGAGAGATATTACAATTCAGGCAGGTTTGGTAATTCACTAAACTTTATTGAAGCTGATTGTTTTACTTCGGATTCATTTAATATGTATGAAAAGTTGGCACATTACTGCAGAAAAAACGGATATCTGGACAGACCCGTATCCTATAGAGAAAATATAAAGATTCTGTACAGTTTCTATAAAGACATTTGCCAAGATAGTACAGACTTTGAAAAGTTCAGGCAATACATGGTACTTGATTTTCTCAGCACAGACAGTTCGGGTGCAATTCCGGATTGCATAAAAAGGGAAGATGATTCTCTGTCTCCCGGTGATATTCACTCTATGCTTAGAAATGAAGAGTTTATTGATAAATATCTTCCTCAATATAAGGGTACTCAGGCAAAAAATATATTAAAAAGGGTATTCTTTGTTAAATTAAATTTATTATATCCATCTAATGAAGTACTATTGTTTGACTATTCATCCAAAGATGAAGTTTCAGGAAAGTATCAGAATGTTTCAGTAAAAGGAATTCCTCTGTAAGTTATTATATTCCTATGGAAGAAACAATCTCTATCAGCTTTTTCCAATTTTTAATATCTTCACCAAGTGCATTTTTCCCGGATGAGGTAATACTATAGTACTTACGGGGAGGCCCGTTGGAGTCTTTCCCCAAATAAACTTCCGTAAGTTTTTCCTTGTTGAGCCTTCTGAGAATCGCATAAAATGTACTGTCGTTTACTTCGGGGAATAACCAACCCATTTGTTTCATAACATCATACCCGTACATATCCTGTTTGGATATGATATGAAGAATGCACATGTCAAGTACTCCCTTTTTTATTTGTGCATCCATAGCTGTTTACCTTTCTTAAAGTAAAATAATAATTTGAGAGTTAATACAATTACTAAACTAATCAAAAATGGAGTAAGGCATATAAGCATATGATACATTACTTTATCTGAATATTCATTACGAATCCTCCTTTATAATTAGTGTGCATAACTACTGTTTATTAATCAATAGATTGATTTCATTATAATAAGCTTCAAACTGTAAGTCAATAGCTAACATGTTAATAAATGTAAATTAAATATTTGTTAAAATTATGTCACCTTTCTTTCACTTTTTTGTATTATAAACTGACAAACAGAAAAGTGTGTAATTAATAATATTTTTAAAATGACCACATATATTTTAAAATGAGAAATATTTTATAAAATTACTAATAACTACCACGGCATAAAAGGGAGGGGCTTAAATGACCAAACCGGAATTTGATTTTAGTGAACTGATTAAAAGAGACAGAGAGGAACATATACGCAAACAATTTGATGGAACATTCCTGGATTATTTGCAAATAGTTAAATCCAATCCGGAGATTGCCATGCTGTCTCATCAAAGATTGTATGAGCTTATCAGCTGCAAGGGAGTTGAAGCTGTCAAAACCGAGGAAAATCCAAGGTTAAGAAGAATTTACGGAAACGATATAATTAAAAAATACACATTCTTTGAAGACGATTTTTTTGGTAATTGATAAAACAATAATGAAAATTGTAAGGTATTTCCATTCTGCAGCCATGGCCGGAGAAGAGGCAAGACAGGTTTTGTATCTGGTGGGGCCGGTAGGGGCAGGTAAATCATCGCTGATGGAAGCACTTAAAAAAGCTTTGGAATCCGCTCCGCCTATATATTCCTTGAAGGATTGCCCGATGAGGGAAGAGCCACTTCATTTAATTCCAAAGCACCTTCGGAAAGATTTTGAGGAAAAATTAAATGTAAAAATTGAAGGTGATTTATGTCCTGTTTGCAGGTACCGTTTAAAGAATGAGTATAACGGGGAGTATGAAAAGTTTCCGGTTGAATCAACAGGCTTTTCCATAAGGTCAAGAAAGGGTGTCGGTGTAGTGCCTCCGGTAGACCCTAACAACCAGGATACTTCAATACTAACCGGAAGCGTTGATATATCAAAAATAGACCTCTATTCGGAAGACGACCCAAGAGTACTATCCCTCAATGGTGCTTTTAATGCGGGAAACAGAGGTATTGTGGAGTTTATAGAGGTATTTAAAAATGAAACGGAATACCTACACACCATGATAACAGCAACTCAGGAAAAATCTATTCCATCGCCGGGTAAGGGTGCAATGATATATTTCGACGGAGTCATACTGGCCCACTCTAATGAGGCGGAATGGAACAAATTCAAGTCAGACCATACAAATGAGGCAATTCTGGACAGAATTGTAAGAATTGAGGTACCCTACTGCCTTGAATTAAACGAGGAAATAAAAATATATAAAAAAATGCTTTCAAAGAGCAAATTCAAGGCACATATAGCACCTCATACCATAGAAATTGCATCCATGTTTGCAATACTGACCAGACTAAGCCCATCCAACAAGGTAGACCCGCTTACCAAGCTTAAAATATACAACGGTGAGGAAATTTTGGAAAAAGGAATGACTCGTAAAATAGATATATTTGAGCTTCGTGAGGAGGCACCCAGAGAAGGCATGACGGGTATATCAACCAGATTTATAATGAAAGCTCTTGATACTGCATTGTCCGAATCGGAGAATGACTGTATAAATCCAATTGCGGTTATGGAAGCTTTGATAAAATCCGTAAAAGAGCTTGGAATCGGGGATGACGAAAAAGAACGTTATTTAAGGCTTATATATGATTCTGTAAAGAAGGAATACAATAAAATTCTGGAAAAAGAAGTTACAAAGGCGTTTATCCATGGCTACAGAGAACAGGCTGAGAGTCTTTTCAATAATTACCTTGACCATGCAGAGGCCTTTGTCAACAAGACCAAGATAAAGGATAAGAACACAGGCGAGGAGCTGGAGCCGGATGAAAAATTCATGCGTTCCATTGAAGAACAGATAGGTATCTCCGATACTGCGGTAAAGGGGTTCAGGTCGGATGTCACCGCATATATGTTCTTTGTTATGAGAAATGGGGGAAGTCTGGATTATACAAGCTATGAACCTTTGAAGGATGCAATAGAGAAAAAGCTGACGGCATCCGTAAGAGATTTAAGCAGGATTATAACACAGGCAAAAGTAAGGGATAAGGAACAGACCCAGAAATATAACACAATGGTAGAAGAAATGAAGAAGAACGGCTACTGCGACCACTGCTGCAACGTCATATTGAAATATGCTGCAAACAATCTGTGGAAGGATTAATTGGAGGGTCGAGTATGGCTATTTTCAGAGACTGCAGTAACATCGGTAAAGACAGGTCAGCCGAAGACAGAAGGAGACACAGGGAACTTGTTGAGGAATCCATAAAGAAGAATTTAGGCAGTATTATTGCAGAAGAAAGTATAATAGGCAAAAGTAAGGATAAGAAAATCAAGATTCCCATAAAAGGAATAAAGGAATTCCAGTTTATATATGGCAAATCCAAGCCCGGCGTAGGGGCAGGTGACGGCAATGAAAAAAGGGGCGATAAATTTGCTGGGGAGGCACAGGAAGGAAAAGGTAAGGGAGGTGCTGGAAATCAGGAGGGAGAAGATGTTTATGAAACGGAGATAACCATTGAGGAGGTAATAAAATACCTTTTTGATGACATGAACCTTCCTGATATTGATAAAAAGCAGCTATCCCAGTTGGAGGAAAAAAGCTACAGAAAGCTTGGTTACCAGCACAAAGGTATTCCTCCGAGACTTGCCAAAAAACGCTCCGTTATTGAGAAAATAAAGCGCAAACAAGCCTCCAAAAGGTCTGAAGATGGAGAGGATACTACATATGATAAAGAGGAAGGTGAAGAAAGGTTTCCGTTTATTGAGGAAGATTTAAGGTACTACAGAATCAAAGAGGATAACAAAAGAGATTATAATGCAGTTGTTCTGTGTATTATGGATGTTTCGGGTTCCATGGATCAAACAAAAAAATATCTGGCAAGAAGCTTTTATTTCCTTTTATATCAATTCCTGCGACTGAAATATGCCAACGTGGATGTTGTTTTTATAGCTCACACAACAACTGCAAAGGAAGTAAACGAAAGAGAGTTTTTCCACCGGGGTGAATCCGGTGGAACCTACATCAGTAGCGGGTATGATAAAGCTTTGGAAATTATTACTGAAAGATACAGTCCTGCCAACTGGAACATTTATGCTTTCCACTGTAGTGACGGAGACAACTGGTCTGAAGATAATAAAAAAGCAGTTGAAAGTGCTAACAAGCTATGTGAGGTATGCAACCTGTTCGGCTATGGAGAAATAGTACCCGGTTATTACAATATAGGCAGTACCATAAAAAACGAATTTCAGACCAAGATTAAAAGTAAGAACTTTGCAGCTATTAATATCAACAAAAAAGAGGATGTCCTTCCGGCACTTAAAAAGCTCCTTGATAAAGTAAGCGACAGGGACGAGAAGGCGATTTTAAATTAGATAAATATTGAATAAATCGGGAGGAATAAAAAGCCTATGGCGGATTTTAGTTTAAAGGAGCTGGAATACTGGAATGAGCGTATAGAAAAAATAGCGGTGGAAAGTGGCCTGAACTTTTATAATCAGGAATTTGAAATAATAAACTATGAAGATATGATAGGCTATGAATCATACGTAGGAATGCCATCCCACTATCCTCACTGGAGTTACGGAAAATCCTTTGAAAGGATTAAAACTCTACACAAATATAATCTAACAGGACTTCCATATGAAATGGTTATAAACTCCAACCCATGTATTGCTTACCTGATGAAGGATAATTCACTTCTTATTCAGATACTTACAATAGCACATGTATATGCACATAATGATTTTTTCAAAAATAACAGGCTTTTCAATAAAGGAACCAAGGCTGAGTATGCCGTAGAAACCTTTAAAAACCATGCCAACCGGATACGTGATTATATTTCTGACCCAAGCATCGGTTATGGAAAAGTTGAAAAGATTCTTAATGCAGCACATGCCGTAAAGCTGCAAACTGAAAGGATAATTGACTTCCACAATAATAAAAAGCAAAAAGAGGAATCAAAATCCGCTTTAACTGAACATAAATCTGCTTTTCCGAACCTTGACAGATACTCAGGAAATGAAAGTAAGGATGACACTGAGGCTGGCAGTCAGGAAATAAAAATACCGGAGGAGCCTCAGGAGGACATACTGAGCTTTATTGCAGAATATGGTCGTTTGCAGGATTGGGAAAAGGATGTACTGTCTATTGTAAGAGAAGAAGCTCGGTACTTTATCCCGCAGATTGAAACAAAAATAATGAATGAGGGTTGGGCAAGTTTCTGGCATTATACCATATTAAACAAGCTTGAACTTCCTCAGAATATGCATTTTGAATTCCTAAGAAAACACAATGAGGTAATCAGGCCTTTAAAATCAAGTATAAATCCGTATTTCATAGGATTTAAAATCATTGAGAACCTATATAATACACAGGGTAAAGATAAGATATTTGAGGTAAGGGAAAACGAGAGAGATCAATCTTTTATCAGAAGATACCTGACGCAGGAACTGTGCGGTGAAATGAATCTCTTTGAATATATAGCCACGGGAAACGATTACATGATTTCAGAGGTTTCAGATGATGAGGGCTGGAAAAAGGTAAGAGATACTTTGTGTGATACAGTGGGTATTGGGAGTATTCCAACAATAAAAGTAACCGAATGGAGCCCAAAGGAGAATACTTTAGTTCTGGAACACGAATTCGACGGGCGTGAACTGGAATTGAGTTACGCTTATGAAACACTTAAACATCTTGTGGATTTGTGGAAGGGTAAAGTCGTACTGACTACACACCTGGAGGAAAAGAAGAAAAATATAGCATGTGATGAAATGAAAAGAATATCGCTGTACACTTGAGATAGAGCCACTTTCACAAAATTTGTTAGCACTCTTGTTGATTGAGTGCTAAAAAATACTTGAAACTTTACACTATTCGAGTTATATTATTAATAGTGTAAAAAATGAAGTGGAGGTAATATTATGAAACACGAAAGCGGAAGTATTTCAATAAATACGGAAAATATATTTCCAATAATTAAAAAGTGGTTGTACTCTGAAAAGGACATATTTATTAGAGAACTTGTGTCAAATGCAAGTGATGCCATTAGCAAAATGAAAAAACTTGATGCTATGGGAGAAGCCGAACTACCCGAAGGTAATAAATTTGAAATAAAGGTCATTGTCAATAAAAATGATAAGACCATAAAAGTAATAGATAACGGATTGGGAATGACAGAGGAAGAGGTAAAAAAATATATCAATCAGATTGCTTTTTCAGGAGCAGTCGATTTTCTTGAAAAATACAAGGACAAGTCAGACGACGGACAAATCATAGGTCACTTCGGTCTGGGATTTTATTCGGCATTTATGGTATCACAGCGTGTCCAGATTGACACTCTCTCATATCAGAAAGATGCAGCTGCTGTAAGGTGGGTAAGTGATGGAGGAACAGAATTTGAAATGTCAGATTCTGACAGGAATGAGAGAGGAACAACAATAACTCTCTATCTGGCTGATGACAGTCTGGAATTTACAGAAGAATACACGATGAGAACTACCCTCGAAAAATATTTTGCCTTCCTACCATATGAACTATATCTTGAGGATGCTGCAAAGGTAGAAGAGAAGAAAGAAGAAACAAAAGAAGGCGAAGAGACTCCAGCTGCAGAGCCTAAAAAGCCTGAACCTTTAAATGATACACAGCCTCTTTGGCTTAAAAATCCAAAGGACTGCACAGACGAAGAGTATAAACAGTTCTACTCAAAAGTGTTCCATGACTTTAATGAACCGCTTTTCTGGATACATTTGAATATGGATTATCCGTTTAACCTCAAAGGTATACTTTATTTCCCTAAGCTCAAACACGAATTTGAGACTAACGAAGGGCAGATAAAGCTTTACTACAATCAGGTATTTGTGGCTGACAATATAAAAGAAGTAATTCCTGAATTCCTACTGTTATTAAAAGGTGTACTGGATTGTCCTGATTTGCCATTGAATGTTTCAAGAAGTTTCTTGCAGAACGATGGTTATGTTAACAAGATTTCCACTCACATAACAAAGAAGGTTGCAGACAAGCTTACGTCCATATTTGAGAATGACCGTGAAAACTATAACAAATACTGGGATGACATAAATCCATTCGTTAAGTATGGCTGCTTACGTGAAGAAAAATTCTACGACAGAGTTAAGGATGTCCTAATTTTCAAGTCAACCAAGGGAGGCTACACTACTCTCAAGGAATATCTTGAAAACAACAAGGATAAGCACGAAAATAAAGTATTCTACGTTTCTGATGAAAATCAGCAGGCTCAGTATATCAAGCTATTTAATGAAAACGGAATGGAAGCGGTAATACTTACAAACATGATTGACAATCACTTTATGTCACTCCTTGAAAGCAAAGGAGCAGGCTTGCAGTTTAACAGAATAGATGCTGATATTTCTGCAAGCATGAAGCAGGAGAACACAGGCATTCCTGAAGCTGATGTAAGTTATTTGGAGAGTTTATTCAAGGAAACGGTAAATGATGAAAAACTTAAAATACAGGTTGAATCCTTGAAAAATGAAACTATACCGGCTGTAGTACTGCTGTCCGAGCAGTCCAGAAGAATGCAGGAAATGAGCAAGATGTTCGGAGGAATGGATATGGGTCATATGTTCCCAAAAGAACAGACTCTTGTATTGAATTCTTCAAATAAACTTGTAAAAGCATTACTTGATTTAAAGGAAAAGGATGAAAGAAAAGAAGATGTAAAGCTGGTAAGCGAACATATATATGATTTAGCCATGATGAGTCACCAGACTTTGGGGCCGGATGCAATGGCCAAATTTATACAAAGAAGTAATGAGATATTGATGAAGGTTCTTTAATTAAAAAACAGCAAACAAAAACCCGGATGGTATTTAACCGCTATCCGGGTTTTTATATGATAATAATATTTTAGTATTTCTGTCCTTTTAAAACATAGTTAAAAATATTGTAAAATTTTGCCGAAAATTGTTTAAAAAGTACTATTATATGATATAATTTTAATAAATTAAATATTTTAATTAACACGAAATCAAATAGCTGAACAGACTAATTTATTAGCATTAAATGCATCAATTGAAGCAGTAAGAGCAGGAGAACAGGGAAAAGGATTTGTAGTAGTAGCTGCGGAGGTCAGAAAACTGGCAGAGGGAAGTACAAAGATAGTAAAAGATATTAACGTAGTTATAAAAGATATTTCATTACAAACAGAAACTGCGGTAGAATCATCTGTTAACGGATATAATGCTGTTAAAGAGGGAGAAAAGCTGACTAATGATGTATCTTCCTACTTTACTGAGTTTAAAAAGGTGTTTAATAGAACTAATCAGTCCTTACTGGATGAAGCAAAAATGATTGAAAAAATATCAGATAGTTTTATTATTATTAAGGAACAGGTAGAAAATGTAGCTTGCATTTCAGAAGAAAATGCTGCTTCAACACAGGAAGTTGTTTCAACTGTACAGAGGGAAAACAGTGATATAGTTAAGATAGGTCTATCTATAAAGGATATAAATATACTTAGCAGTGAACTAAGCTCAATGATTCAGAATTTATAGCTCTTTTATTTCAATGAATTTTGTTATACTAATATCGGCTATTAATAAAAATACCACTCTAGCTAAAAGATAATTCTTAGCTGAAGTGGTATTTTAAATTGATTCTATTTATTATCTTTATCTGTCTGTCTTATTTCAACACGTCTTATCTTACCGCTGATTGTTTTTGGAAGCTCATTTACAAACTCAATAATTCTTGGATATTTGTAAGGTGCCGTAACCCTCTTTACATGATCCTGAAGTTCCTTCACCAATTCGTCACTTGGAGTATAGTTCTTAGCAAGTATAACGGTAGCTTTTACAATCTGACCTCTGATAGGGTCAGGAACAGCAGTTATGGCACATTCCAGAACTGCAGGATGTTCAAGCAAAGCACTTTCAACCTCAAAAGGCCCGATTCTGTAACCTGAGCTTTTAATTACATCGTCAGCTCTGCCTACAAACCAGAAATAGCCGTCTTCATCACGCCATGCCATATCGCCTGTATAATAAATACCATCATGCCATACACTCTTAGTAAGGGCTTCATCTCTGTAGTATCCACCGAACATACCGGCAGGTTTCCTTTTAGTGGTCCTAACAACAATCTGGCCTTCTTCACCATCCTGACATGAATTTCCGTTGTCATCAAGAAGGTCTATATCATATCCCGGAGACGGCTTACCCATTGACCCCGGCTTTGGTTCCATCCATGGGAAAGTACCTACTGTAACAGTCAATTCTGTCTGACCGAAAGCTTCCATTAGCTTTATGCCGGTAGCCTTGTAAAATTGGCTGTATACCTCCGGATTGAGAGGTTCTCCTGCAACAGTGCAGTATTTAAGACTGCTCAGGTCAAACTTCGAGAGGTCTTCTTTTATAAAAAATCTGTAAATTGTAGGAGGAGCACAAAAAGAAGTAACATGGTGCTTTGATATAACCTCAAGCAGTTCCTTTGGAACAAACTTATCAAAGTCATATACAAACACGGCACAGCCTGATAACCATTGGCCATATATTTTGCCCCATACAGCTTTAGCCCAGCCAGTATCGGCAACTGTCAGATGCAGGCCGCCTTCAGAAACATTCTGCCAGTATCTGGCGGTAAGGATATGTCCCAAAGGATATTCGTAATCATGCTGAACCATCTTTGGCATACCTGTAGTACCCGAGGTAAAGTACAGCAATGATATGTCACTGTTGTGTGAACCCGAATCTCCCTCCGGCCTTTGAAATTCGCTGGAAGCTTCATCAATGCCGGATGAAAAATCCAACCAGCCATCCTTGGTACCATCAATCAATGCCTTATATTTTACGGTCGGTGTTTTGCTTTCGGAATCTTCTATATGCTTTACAACCTCTGGTTCGTTAACACAAACGATCATTTTTATATCTGCTGCATTAGCCCTATAAACTATATCCTTTGAAGTGAGCAGATGAGTTGCCGGAATTGTAACGGCACCCAGTTTATGCAGAGCCAGAATACAGAACCAGAACTCGTATCGTCTTTTTAGTATAAGCATTACAGGGTCGCCCCTTTTAATACCCAATGACTTAAAAAAGTTGGCTGTCTTATCGCTATACTCTTTTAGCTGACCGAATGTGAAGGTTGCTTCGGCTCCCGATTTGTCACACCATACAATTGCTACCTTATCTGGCGTTGCCTTTGCATATTCATCAACAACGTCATATGCAAAATTAAAGTTCTCAGGTATATTTATTTTAAAGTTCTCGTAAAAATCATCATAAGATGTAAAGTCTACCCGAGATAAGTATTTTTCCAACATTACTTACTCCCCCTGATACCTAAAGAATAATTGCCAGAAATCTGGCTTTTTTACCATTCATAGCTTTCATTCCATGACTTGCTGAAGAATCAAAATAAACTGAATCTCCTTCATTCATAACAAGCTCGCGTCCATTAATTATTATTTTCAGAGTTCCTTCTATAATATAGTTAAATTCCTGTCCTTTATGGGAATTAAAGTGTACAGGTGAATCGGCAACCTCCGGCTCTACAGTTACTACAAAAGGCTCAGCCTTTTTCCCGACAAAATTGTAAGCAAGGCTGTGATATTTATAATGTTCGCGTCTTTCAACACTTACACCTTTTCCATCCCGAACAAGCTGATAAGTGTGAAGTTTTGGAGCATCTCCCGTAATTATTGCTGAAAGTTCAACATTAAACTTATTTGCTATTTGATAAAGAAAACTTACCGGAATATCGGTTTCACCGCTTTCATATGACCTATAAGCTTCTTCAGAAATTTTGAGCTCTGCTGCAAGTGCTTCAACAGTAATTTCAGATATTTCTCTTAACTCTTTTATTCGTGAAGCAATTAATCTGATTTGTTCAGACATATAATCACCTTCCCATGTTTTATGTAGTTAAATAAATAGTCTTACAACAAAATAATATCATAAAAACAGTGAATAGTTGCAAAAAAAGCTGGAAGATATGTACTAAATTCAATACATCAATCATTAAACTATGTTAGCACATTTGATTTGGTAAATATATACCGTAAAGAACCTTTTGAACATAAATTTTTAATGTTTTCTGCTTTTTTTCATACAAAATTCCATCATAGTTGAAAATAGTAAAAGTATCTTTAATAATATGGAATTTATTCAAATAATATGATACTATGAACTTGTGTTTTATTTTATCTATAAACTTACTGGGGGCGAAAAACATGTCTATAGGCAAAAAGATACTGTGTATTGTAATCGGTTGCATAATTATTGTCGGCGGTGGGACAGCCTTATATAGTATTTATGATTTTCCTGTTTATATAATTACGGCAATATTCTGTGTATTTGCTGTTGCGATAGGATTGTGGCTTACTTTTTCTCTTACCATGCCTATCAAAGTGCTTTCACGGGTTGTTGAACGAACTGCGAATTTTGATTTATCACATGACCAAACATATAACCGAATAAAAGGTAGAAAGGATGAAATAGGTTTTCTTGCAAGAAACCTTTCAACTATGAGGGGTTCATTGAGGGAGATACTTGGGCTCATGGCTAATGCATCTGAAAAAGTTATTGAAAATTCTCAGCAAGTAGAAAGAATGACCGAAAACTTAAAAGAAAAAGCAGATGATACATTAACAACTACAGAGCACATATCAGCATCAATGCAGGAATCAGCCGCTACATCTCATCAGATTAATTTCAGTACTCAGGAAATAAAGAAAAATATTAATCTTATTGCCCAGAATTCAGAGGAAGGGGCACAAACAGCAAATGAAGTCAGTATTAAGGCAAGTGAAATAAAGGAAAGTGCTGTACTATCAGCAGAGAACGCAAATAATGTATACCTTGAAGTTAAACAGCAGCTTCAGGGAGCAATTGATAAGGCTGGAGAGGTTTCTCACATTGACCAGCTCGCTCAGGCTATACTTCAGATAACGGAACAGACAAATCTGCTTTCACTTAATGCGGCTATAGAAGCAGCAAGAGCGGGCGAAGCTGGAAAAGGTTTTGCTGTGGTAGCAGATGAGATAAGAAAGCTTGCAGACCAGTCTTCAAAAACCGCAGCTGATATTAAGAATATAGTAAAGACCGTAAATGAATCAGTAGGTGCATTGACTGACAGTGCGGGAGTACTTCTGGAATTCGTAGACAAGGAAGTATTAAACGACTATAAAAAGCTTATTGATACAGGCGAGCAGTACTATAACGATTCAGCACAGTTCAGTAAGATAATGAATGAATTTAATGACTCTGCAAAGGCTATGAATAATTCCATTGCAAACATTGTTACTGCTTTGGAACAGGTTACTTCCAGTGTAAATGAAAGTGCAGAAGGAGTTGAAGTTATTACAGTTAAAACAGCTGAGGTTGTCGAACACTTTGTAAATGTAAAAATTTCTACTCAGGATAATCTTGTTGCTTCCAAAAAGCTGAAGGATCAAGTATCAAAGTTCACATTATAAATGAAAAATACAAATTTAAAAGCCGCATCTGATAAGGTTAACCATAATACTATTGTCAGTGCGGCTTTTTTGGGAAATATTTACTGGCCAAAACCGCTGTAAATAGCCATAAAAAAAACTAGCTGACTATTTTGTAAAATGATAGTATAATATAAAGAGGTTTCCTTACTTAGAATTTTATACCCTTTATAATAAATAAAAGTAGGTGCTAATGTGGAAAGAGAATATGTAAAAGTAAGTAAAGACATTATGGATAGTATTTTGGCTGACGATGTTTATACCCGTGGAGGGAACATGATAGTTCCGTCTGATACATTGATATCAGAGCATATTATCAAAAAACTAAAAGCCTTTAGGGTTGAAAGAGTAACCATATACAGGTCTCATTCAATTCTTGGCAACGAATATCTTTCAGATATGAGTATTAGTGACAGCCAGAAACAATATATTGAGGATGTTAATGCTACCAAGGCAATATTGCGTGACCTGGCAATAGGTAAGCAACTGGATATTAATAATGTAAGAACCATTACAGATAATATCTATGAGAGACTTGGAGACGTAAATTCAATAATTGAATGTATCAATTCAATTAAAGTAGCCGATCAATATACATATTCACATTCTGTAAATGTTGCATTTTATGCAATGCTATTGGGTAAGTGGATGAACCTGAGCAAATTGCAGGTTAAGGATCTTGCCATGGCAGGTCTTTTGCATGACATAGGCAAATCCAAGATATCTACAGAAATTATAAATAAAAAGGGTCCACTTAACGAAAATGAGTTTGAGATTATAAAAAGGCATCCCATTTACGGGTATGATATTATAAAAAGCATTCCTGAAATTTCAATGGAAATAAAAAGGGCAGTTATATTGCATCACGAAAAGGAAAACGGTACAGGTTATCCATTCGGGATTCAGGGCAATAAAAAGAATCTTTATGCAAAAATAATTACGGCTGCAGATATATTTGATGCAATAACGTCCGAAAGGGTTTACAAAGAAAAGCAGACACCATTCTCAGCATTCAAGGAGATGGAGAAAATAGGGTACGATATTGTTGACCCTATGGTAATGGGTGTAATGTTTGATAATATGCCAAGGTATTATATCGGGTCAAAGGTAAAGCTGGACAACGGCGAAATTGGGGAAGTAGTATACGTTCCAAGTTCTTGTGCATATGCTCCCGTTGTAAAAATAAACGAGGATTTTGTTGACTTTGCAAAGGAAAAAGAAGCACTTATAAGTGAACTGCTATAGTTTTATATCAGTTCACTTATAAAAGTTTTCACTGCTTTAGATAACACCACGTTTTTCATAGTGACAACCCCTATACTTCTTGGAGGTAGGGGTTCTTTTGTTATAATCTTGAATAAATCACCCGATTTTATTGCATCCACAGCACTTTCTTTTAGTACACAGGCTATTCCTGTACCTATTTTTGCGAATTCGACCAGAAGGTCAAGACTTTCCAGCTCTATTTCAGGAGAACATGTTAGGCCTTGGCTTTGAAAGAAGCGATCAACAGATTTCCTGGTTGAACTGTCCGACTGCAATAATACAAGAGGATATCCGTTCAATTCTTGCAAGGTTATTTCCCTTTCTTTTAATTCTTTAAACTTATCTGATGCTACAAATATATCCTGAACAAAAATAAAAGGGACTGCATTAAACATATTTTGGTTAACCGGCAGAGTAGAAATGGCAATATCTATAAGGCCTCCTTTTAAAACGTCCAGTAGTTGGGGAGTAGTTCTGTTGATAACCTTAACCATAATATTCGGGTACATTTGTCCGAATTTTTTTATATATGGCATTATGAAGTATTTACAGATTGAATCGCTTACTCCTATTCGAATTTCGCCGGCAGTGAGGCCTTCAAATTCCTGAAGCTTTTCTTCGGCAGTTTTCAAAAAGTTATAGGCCTGAGAAACATAACTGAAAAGAAGCTCGCCTTCATTTGTCAGTTGGATATTTCTCGACTTTCTGTGGAATAAAGTTACTCCCAGCTGCTTTTCAAGGCTCTTGACAGACTGACTTACTGCTGACTGTGTTATAAAGAGTTTGCGTGCTGCCTCTGAAAAGCTTTTTATTTTCAGCACAGTGATAAAATATTTTATACAATTCAAAAGTTAATATCCATAAGTACTCCTAATATAATGTATTAAATATATTAATTTTACTAATATATTTTATCATAATATAATTACAATTAGAAAGATTATTCGAATGAATTTATATATATTAGGGGGACTGCCAAATGAAAAGTACTGTAAAAAGATTATTTGTTGTAAAGAGACATCCTTATGACGTTGAAGCACAGGGACTTTTGAAGGACTTGAGAGAAACGCTGGGAATAAAATCATTAAATTCTTTAAAGATAGTAAACAGATATGATGTGGAAGGCATAAGTGATTCTGAATATCAGTTGGCAAGAAATACTATCTTTTCTGAACCAACAGTTGATTTTGCATATGATGAGGAGTATGAAATTCCTTCAAACTGCAAAGCTTTTGCAGTTGAATATCTTCCGGGACAATACGATCAAAGGGCTGATTCAGCTGCCCAATGCATACAGCTTTTAACACAAGGCGACAGACCTGATATAAACACTGCCAGAGTAATTGTTTTAGAAGGCAGCATTACTGAGGAAGAATTCAATTCAATAAAAAAATACTATATAAATCCCGTTGAAAGCAGGGAAGCAAAGATGGCAAAACCTGAAACCCTTAAATCTCAGGTTGAGCAGCCGGAAGATGTTGCTACTCTTAACGGATTTACATCAATGGATGAAAAACAACTTTCTGAGCTTCTAAGGGAAATGGGCTTTGCAATGTCCTTTGACGACATAGTTTTCTGCCAGAGCTACTTTAAAAATACTGAGAAGCGTGACCCTTCAGTTACAGAAATGAGAATGATAGACACTTACTGGTCGGATCACTGCAGACATACAACCTTTCTAACTTGCATTGACAGTGTTAAGTTTGAAAAAGGCAGATTTACAGAAATCATTGAAGAGACCTATAAGGACTACATTGAAAAAAGAGAGGATATTTACAAGGACCGTAACGACAAGGACATATGCCTTATGGATGTAGCACTTATGGCAATGAAAGCATTGAAAAAACAAGGAAAACTAAACGACCTTGACCTATCAGATGAAATAAATGCATGCAGTATTGTTGTTAATGCAGATGTAAACGGAAAAAATGAAGAGTGGCTTGTAATGTTTAAAAATGAGACACACAACCATCCTACTGAAATAGAGCCTTTTGGTGGAGCTGCAACATGTCTGGGAGGAGCTATCAGAGACCCGTTGTCCGGAAGAGTTTATGTATATCAGGCAATGAGGGTAACAGGAAGCGGCGACCCCAGAACAAAGCTTGAAGATACTATACAAGGAAAGCTCCCACAGAAGAAAATAACTACCGGAGCCGCTTCAGGATACAGTTCATACGGGAATCAGATTGGTCTGGCTACCGGACAAGTAGCTGAAATTTACGACGAGGGATATGTTGCAAAAAGAATGGAAATCGGTGCCGTAATCGGTGCAGCACCAAGAAAAAACGTTGTAAGGATGCAGCCGGAGGCAGGAGATAAGATAGTGCTTCTAGGAGGAAGAACAGGAAGAGACGGCTGTGGAGGAGCAACCGGTTCATCAAAGGCACATACTGAAGAATCTCTCATGACATGCGGCGCTGAGGTTCAGAAGGGTAATGCTCCTACAGAGAGAAAAATACAGCGTTTATTCAGAAATCCTGATGTAAGTACATTGATAAAAAGATGTAATGACTTTGGTGCAGGCGGTGTTTCCGTTGCAATTGGAGAATTGGCAGATGGTCTTGAAATAAATCTTGACGCAGTACCAAAGAAATATGAAGGTTTGGACGGAACGGAACTGGCAATTTCAGAGTCACAGGAGCGTATGGCAGTTGTTGTTGCCGCTTGCGATGTGGAAAAATTTATAGGCCATGCAGCAGAAGAAAACTTGGAAGCAGTTGTTGTTGCGGAAGTAAAGGCAGAACCAAGACTTAAAATGTCATGGAGAGGAAAGCAAATAGTTGATTTAAGCCGTGAGTTCCTGAATTCAAACGGTGCAAAGCAACGTATAGACATAGAGATTTCAGCACCAAATGAAATAACATATTTTGATGAATGTAATGAAATAGAGATAGAAAGTCTAAAAGAATACTGGGTTAATAATCTGCAAAATCTTAACAGATGCAGCCAAAAAGGATTGATTGAAAGATTTGACTCAACAATAGGTGCAAATACAGTACTTATGCCTTTCGGTGGAAAAACTCAGCTTACTCCTGCGGAAGGTATGGCTGCAAAGCTGCCTCTTATGGAAGGTGATACATCAACCGGGACACTTATGTCCTTTGGATACAATCCTGACATATCAAAATGGAGTCCTTTTCATGGAGCAGTATATGCGGTTGTAGAATCAATTGCAAAAATAGTTGCTATGGGCGGTGATTACAGCAAAGCAAGGCTGACACTACAGGAGTATTTTGAAAAGCCCGGAAAAGATGCAAAGCGTTGGGGAAAACCATTAAGCGCTTTACTTGGTGCGTACTATGCACAGATGAAGCTGGGAACGGCAGCTATCGGCGGAAAGGACAGTATGTCAGGAAGCTTTATGGACATGGATGTTCCGCCGACATTGGTTTCCTTTGCCGTAAACACAGTCAATGTTGAAAATGTAGTTTCAAACGAATTCAAAGCTGTAGGAAGCAAGGTTGTACTCCTTAAAGTAAAACTTGACGATAATATGCTTCCTGATTTTGATGAGCTTGACAAAGTATACAGTCGTGTCAATAAGCTTTCCATAGAAAAAGCTATACTTTCTGCAAGCTCGGTAAGAGCAGGCGGTATTGCAGAAATAATCAGCAAAATGGCATTTGGAAATATGATAGGATTTAAGCTTGAAGGCATAACGGATGTTTCACTTCTGTTTAAACCGTTCTATGGTTCTTTAATCCTTGAAATACCTGAAAACATAGATTTGACAAAAGTTCTGGAAGGACTCAGATACACTGTATTGGGTGTTACCACAGACAATTGTAAAATTAATATAAACGGAACTTCAATTGAACTTAATGAGCTTGCGGCTAAATGGCAGGAGCCTTTAGAAAAGGTCTTTCCTACAAGGGTAATGGAAGAACAGAAAAATGTAGTTGCATACAGTTATGAAGCAAAAACAAAAGTAAAACCTTCTGTAAAGATTGCAAAGCCAAGAGTATTTATTCCTGTATTTCCGGGAACAAATTGTGAATACGATACCAAAAAGGTATTTGAAAATGCCGGGGGAATCGTAGAAACACTGGTAATAAAGAACATGACCCATAATGACATTGAAGAGTCTATAAAGAGAATGGAAACACTGATAGATAATTCTCAGATAATCATGATTCCCGGAGGTTTCAGTGCCGGCGACGAACCTGAAGGATCAGGTAAATTTATTGCCACAGCTTTCAGAAATCCTGTTGTCAGTGAAGCTGTCATGAAGCTTCTGAAAAACAGGGACGGATTGGTTTTAGGTATTTGTAACGGATTCCAGGCACTTGTTAAGTTAGGACTTCTTCCATTCGGTGAAATAAGAGAAATTGACGAGGCATGTCCTACACTGACCTTTAATACAATAGGACGACATCAATCCAGTCTTGTTAAAACAATAATAGCATCAAACCTTTCACCATGGCTCAACAACGTAAAGGTTGGTGATATTCATACAGTAGCAATATCTCACGGTGAAGGACGGTTTACTGCAAGCAGTGATGTTATGGCCGCACTGGAAGCAAATGGACAAATAGCAACACAGTATGTTGACCTAAATGGAAAGCCCACTTATGATATAGCACACAATCCTAACGGCTCAATAAATGCAATAGAAGGTATTACAAGCCCCGATGGTAGAGTTTTCGGTAAGATGGGACATTCCGAAAGAATAGGTACAAACCTGTACAAAAATGTACCAGGTGAAAAAGACCAGAAAATATTCCAAGCCGGAATCGAGTATTTTGGGTAATATTTGAATAAATCATAGCGGGTACAAATAATGGCAAAACTGATGACAGCCCAAAGAAAACGTGTTATCATGAAAAAAAGCAGTTATATTCGGAGGTGGCTATTATGAAGATTTCGTTTTCCACATTGGGCTGTCCGGGATGGAGTTGGGAGGATATGCTTTCAACTGCAAAGGATATAGGTTTTGACGGTATAGAAGTCAGAGGTATCGGCAATGAACTTTATGTACCAAAAGTAAAACATTTTTCAAACGACAATATTGATTTGACTAAGAAAAAATTAAATAAAATAGGTCTTGAAATACCATGCTTGACTTCAGCTTGTTTTTTATTTGACAAGGCTAATATAGATAAACATATAAAAGAAGGTATTGATTATATTGATTTAGCTCAAAAGCTTGGTACACCTTATGTACGGGTTTTAGGTGATGCTCAGCCGCAACCGTCTGAAATAGACATTGATTTTGTTGCTGAAAGCCTTAAAATTCTTGCAGCTGAGGCAAATGGAAAAGGTGTCAAATTATTAGTGGAAACCAACGGTGTATTTGCCGATTCAAAGGTTATGAAAGCATTGCTGAATAAAGTTAACTCTGACAGTGTTGGAGTGCTTTGGGATATACATCACCCTGTCAGGTTTTTTAATGAATCGTTGGAATACACATACGGTAATTTGAAGGAACACATATGTTTCGTACACATCAAGGATTCTATAGTCGTTGATGGTACCATTAAGTACAAAATGACCGGTTACGGTGATATTCCGGTGAAGGCTGCTGTTGAACTTCTCAATGAAAACGGCTATAACGGATATGTCTCCCTTGAATGGGTAAAAAGATGGTGTCTTGACCTTGAGGAACCGGGTATCGTTTTTGCTCACTTTGCAGGGTATTTGAAAAGTATAATATGATATTTATAAAATCAGGGGCTGTTCAAAACAAAATTAGTTTTGAAACAGCCCCTTTTATAATGCAAATTAGGAAATAATTGTTTAAATGTAAGGTAATATGTTATTATTCTTGCAACATTATGACTTGCAGGAGTGATATCATGAAAAGAATACCCTTGTGTCTGGTAATGGCTGCATTTATTATATTAAGCAGCTGCGGCAACGAAAAAACAGTGTTTCCTAAACACAGTACATATAGCTATAATAACGGTGTGGTTAAGGTAAATAAGTCAATAAAGACACTTAATATCAACATAGATTCAGGAAATCTGCAAATATACTGCTGGGATAATGATGAAATCAAATATGAAGCAAAACATGTTGTCCGCGGGAATAAATCAGATGAAGACCTTAAGATACTATTGAAAAAATATTCTGTTAAATCGAGTCAAAAAGAAAAAACAACATTTATTACCGTCTCTTACGCCGGTAAAATTAAAAGGCCTCAGGATTATTATACGGAAATAAAGTTAACTGTTCCCCGTAGCATTAAGAATATATATATAAAGCAAGACACCGGGTCTATATTAATTGAGGATAAATTTGAGGGGAATATCACAGGAGATGTTGATTCTGTTAATACTGAAATCAAGGCAATGAATGGAAAACTCATATGGAAAGGTGATACAGGGAACTTTCGATTTGACTCAGGAAAGCTTTTGCGCGATTCAACAGTTAATATAACAGCCGGAAATATATCATCAAAAGCAGAGTGCCAGGATAATTCACAGTATGTATTTAAGACAGGTGCCGGTAATGTAGAATTAAGCTTTCCTAAGGATTCGGATGTTACAGTAGACAGTTACGGTACACTACAAAGTAATCAGTTTACTGGGATTGCCGGTAATATAAAAGTGAAAGCAGCAACCGACATGGGTAAAATATCTATTGATGGATACTAATGTATGCTTTTACAAAAATATTTATAAAAAGTCTTTACTAAAAATTGCTAAATATTGTATAATAAGGATAAGGAGAACGTTTATTACATGGTAATAAAAATATAATATAGGGGGTGAAATAAGAAGAATTTAGCAAATCCGGTTGCATTTTTTGCCGGATAACTTTCACAAGCGGTTATATTATCAGGGACTAGCACAATTATAAAATGTATTCAAATGCAATAAAATCACTTCGTTTAATAATCAAACACAGACAACAATGTAAAGTCATTACACAGATTAATCTCAATATAGTCAAGGAATAAAAAATTTCTCTACAATCAAAAAATATATCTTATGGCCTGTCAGCCTACAGGTGTTGTGGATAAAACAGCTGGCCTTTTGGGTTGTTCATAATACGGTTGAAAGAAGCTATAAATATTAATCCGTGGAAGACATCTTGTGATTTAGTATGTAAACGTCACTCCGGGAGAAAGTTATATCAAAATATAACAGAAGACTATAATGAAGAGGGGGAAAAGATATGAAAAAAGGAATTTCCTTTTTAGCATGTTTATCAATTTTTGTTTGTATTTTTGCAGCTGCAGGCTCTTTTGACACATCAGCTGCAACAACACCGGCTTTTATATACGGTGACGTTAATGGAGATAGGACAGTGGACGCTTTAGACCTTTCCTTAATGAAAATGTATTTACTCGGAACAATAACTACTTTCCCTAGTGATCAGGGAAAAAATGCCGCTGATGTTGATAAGAGCGGCTCTGTAGATTCACTTGATGTGTCAATGATTAAGAGATATCTTTTAGGTCAAGCAACTTTACCTGACCCTGATGTTGACCAACCACCTGTTCTTGAACCCATAACAATTCCTGCATTTTCATCCTTACAGGCAAATGCAAAACTTCCTGATCCATTTATGTATAAGACTGGAGCCAAAAAAGGTACGCGTATTACAACAAAGAGTCAGTGGGAACAACGTCGTTATGAAATAAGCCAGTTGGCTCAGGCTTTTGAATACGGAGTAAAACCCGGTAAGCCAGAATCGGTTACTGCCTCATACAGCAGCAACAAGATTAATATAACTTGTAAACAAGGTAGTAAAACAATATCCTTTGCATGTTCAATACAATACCCCACTACAGGTAAGGCACCATATCCTGCAATGATAGGTGTAAACATGAATACTCTTAATACCAGTGAAATACTTAAACTGGGAGTTGCTTTGATTACTCTTCCTGCTGATGAAATTGCACAGGAAGTTGACGGGAGCTCAAGAGGAAAAGGAAAGTTTTTTGACCTTTACGGAAGTACATACGATGCGGGAGCATTGATTGCATGGGCATGGGGTGCTGACCGTCTTATTGATGCACTTGAAATGACACCTGCAGCAAATATAAATCCAACAAAATTAGGTGTAACAGGCGGTTCACGAAACGGAAAAGGTGCACTTGCAATAGGTGCATTCGATGAGAGAATAGCTCTCACCATTCCTCAGGAATCTGGAAACGGAGGAGCGTCAGGATGGAGAACAGCTGATGCTCAGATGGCAGCAGGACAGAATGTTCAGACACTTTCAGAAATCGTTGGTGAGAACGTGTGGTTTGCAAAGGCTCTGAATCAATTTGTCAATAATACAACAAAACTTCCTTATGATCATCATGAAATAGAAGCCTTGTGTGCACCTCGTGGATTACTTGTATTAGAAAATCCTGATTTTGAGTGGCTTGGTAATCTAAGCTGCTGGAATACTGCAACAGCAGGACGAATGATATATCAGGCACTCGGAGTACAGGACAATATGGGTTACTCTTCAATAGGAGGACACGGACATTGTGTATTCCCTGCATCACAGCAGCCCGAAGTAACGGCATTTATTCAGAAATTCCTGCTGGGACAGAATGTAAGCACCAATGTATTCAGATCAGATAAAACTTATACTTTTGACAAAGCAAGATGGATTGATTGGACTGTTCCAAATCTTCAGTAATTATCATTTTTAAGTATTTAATCTAATAAAAGGCGTGGAGGATTAGAATATTCTTCATGCTTTTTATTTTTGACTAAAATAATTACCAAATAAAATCTTGACAAACGTAAAATATGTAATATAATGGTTGTGTTACTAAATTCTATTTTGTTTTTGTCTTTATATTTTCTTTTAAAAATTTAAAATCTATTGGAGATATTTCATGACACTCATAAAACTCTTAATTATTGATGAGGACAATGAGTATTCAATCAGCTTATGCAATTTTCTTACTCATAGTTACTCAGAAACTTTTGCAGTATACTACTGCAAAGATCTCAATGACATTAATAATAGTATAAAAAAGATTGACCCCAATGTTATACTTTCTTCAGAGAAATACTACTGTGAAATAAAAAACTATACTAATATTGATTTAATTCTATTATCGTCTTTAAAAAACCCCGAAACAACGATTAAGACTGATTACATATACAAATACAAAGATGTTAATCAAATTGCTCTTGAAATAATAAATATACATACCACTACAGGAAATAAAATATATAACACCGGGGGAAGAATACTAAAGTGGTTTCGGTTTTTTCAGCCGCCGGAAATGTAGGTAAAACTTCATTGGCATTAGGAGTCAGCAGTATATGTTCATTCACCGGTCTATCAGTTTTTTACCTGAATTTGGAGCAATTCCAATCAACCAGTATCTTTTTTAACGACAATACTCAGTATTCCTTTTCTGATATTATATATTTTGCCAAGGAAAAGGATAAAAACCTTGTAACAAAAATTCCTGTTATCTGTTCCAGGGAAATTGATTCAGGTGTCCACTATTTTAGTCAGACAAACAACGTATTTGACATAAAAGAAATGCTGCCGGAGGATATTGATTTTATTGTTTCTGCTATTAAAGACTGTGGATATTATGACCTTGTAATGATAGATATGGATTCACAACTTAATGAAAATACAATGAAGCTTTTTGAAAAGTCCGATGAAATTCTGTATGTTATAACAAAGGAAGAAAATTGTTTACATAAAACTAAGTTATTTGTTGACAGCATAGATTTACTTTCAAAGAGCTATCAAAATAAAGCTTCCTTGAAAAATAAAATAAAATATATAGCAAACAAAGTATCTCAACAGGCTCTCTTGTCTGATAAATTCTGTTTTGAGCAGGAGCTCATGTCCCAAATCCTTTACGATTCTGATTTCCCTTCTTTAAATAACCTTTCCAAATTCAACGGAGAGCCTGAAATGATACTCAATTCATACAAAGACATAGCGGGAAGATATATTAAACATAACATGGAGGGTACGGTGTGAAACAAGAACTCATCAATGAAATAAAAGCCTCAATTAATGAAAAAATTGACTTAAAGAGGAATTTCACAGACCACGAAATTAGTGAGTTAGTAGTCCGTACGGTATTAGACAAATCCAAACAAGTTTTTCTGAATACGGTTGACAAAAAACAAATAATAGAATCCGTTTTTAATTCTCTGCGCAGGCTGGATATATTACAGCCCATTCTCGATGATAATCAGGTAACAGAAATAATGATAAACGGCCCTAACAATATATTTGTTGAAAAGAAAGGAAAAATAAGCCGCCTTGAAATTTCCTTTGAATCACAGCAAAAGTTGGAAGATATTATACAGATAATGGTAACAACGGCAAACAGGACAGTAAACGAATCAAATCCTATTGTTGATGCCAGATTAAAGGATGGGTCAAGGCTTAATGTAGTACTTCCGCCTATTGCATTGAATGGCCCTATTGTAACTATTAGAAAATTCCCCGGGAAACCAATTGATATGGAAAGTCTTGTTGAATTAGGCTCTTTGACCGTTCAGGCAGCAGCGGCACTAAAAATGCTGGTAACGGCAAAATATAATATCTTTGTAGCAGGTAGTACCGGCTCCGGAAAGACAACTTATCTCAATGCACTTTCAAACTATATACCAGAAGATGAAAGAATAATAACCATAGAAGATTCTGCGGAACTCCAAATAACAAATATATCAAATCTTGTGAGTCTTGAAACCAGAAATGTGAATGTAGAGGGAAGAGGAGAAATAACTATTAAAAATCTTATAAAAACAGCCTTACGCATGAGACCAAATCGTATAATCGTTGGAGAAGTAAGGGGTGAGGAAGCAATAGATATGCTGGCTGCTATGAATACGGGGCATGACGGATCACTTAGTACAGGACATGCAAATTCTAGTCAAGATATGTTTTCACGACTGGAAACAATGATTCTGAGTGCTGCAACTTTGCCATTGGAGGCTGTTAGAAAACAGATAGCCTCAGCGATAGATATTATTATATTTCTTTCAAGGCTTAGGGATGGTTCCAGACGTACAATGGAGATTTCAGAAGTATTAGGAATAGAAAATGGATTAATAAAACTAAACCCGCTTTTTATGTTTGAAGAAACAATTCAAAAAGATCAAAAAGCCATTAATACTGTATCAGGAAGCTTGAAAAGAACATTAAATCCATTAATTAATAAACATAAAATGATAAATTCGGGGATTTACGATGGTTTTTAGGAGGAATATCAGTGGTTGACTATAACGAGTATTCAATTACGTTGCAAATGAAATTATTATATGCACTATCGGCTGCAGCGGTTGCTTTTGCCGTTTCTTACCTGTTTTACAGGAGCATTATCATTTCCATGGTAGTAAGCCCGTTAGGTATATTTTACTTGAAGTACAAAAGAAAACAGATAATACATAAAAGAAAAAGAGAACTTAATTTGCAGTTTAAAGATTTGCTCATATCTCTATCATCCTCTTTGTCAGCAGGGAAACCCTTGGAAAAGTCTTTTGTAGGAGCTCTTTCAGACCTCTATGTTTTATATCCCAGTGATGATGCACATATAGTACGGGAAACGAAAATAATTATAAATAAGCTATCTCTGAATGTAAGTATCGAAGATGCAATTTCAGACTTTGCAGACCGTTCTGAATTAGATGACATAAAAAACTTTTCAGATGTAATTATAATATGCAAAAGGGCTGGTGGAAATCTGGTTGAAGCAATTAAAAATTCATCAAGAATAATAAGTGAAAAAATTGAGATGACACAAGAAATAGAAACATTACTTTCATCCAGAAAATTTGAACAGAAAATTTTAAATGTTATGCCAATTGCAATGATGTTTATTTTGTCAACAACTGCAGCAGAATATATAAAGCCGGTATTTGTCACTGCTACAGGCAGGATATCCGTAACACTGTGTCTGATTCTTCTGTTAACTGCATATTTGATTTCAAATAAAATAATGAATATAAAATTGTGAGGTATTATGTTATTGATTTTGACTGGAATTGCATTGATTGTTTACATAATAGCTTTTTTCATTATATTAATTAAAAACTATCAAGATTACTCTAAATACTGTGGTGTTTTAAATTCAAAGGAGTACCCGCTAAAAAGCTTGCTGCCTTTGGGGCTGTATATATTGGATAAATTCTGTTATTCCTTTAATTCGGCGTATGACAGAAGGACTATAGGAAGGATTAGTGAAATATACGGACAGGAATATTCAGCATTTTATATACGAATATTTCATGCAAAGAAAATTATACTTATGGCTTTAATTATTCCTGGTGAATTACTTGTGGGGATTTTATCTGATTACCAGGCGGTATTTAGTATTTACACAACGTTATTATTCGGAATAATGATATTTCTGGATGACACCAGACTGACTAGTCGGATTAAAAAACGTCGTTTGGAAATACAGTTGGAGTTTCCTGATTTTATTAATAAACTCACCTTATTACTTAATGCAGGATTGACAATGTCCAAGGCCTGGGAAAAAATTTCTTTAGACAGCAAAAAGAAGTGTGCTTTCTATAAAGAAGTGGAGAAAACAGTATCTCAACTAAAAACAGGTGTAAGCGAATCAGAAGCATTCGGAGAATTTGCAAAAAGGTTAAAAACACCTGAAATATCAAGAGTTATGTCATCAATTATTCAGAATACAAAAAAAGGAGGGAACGAACTTGTACTGACATTAAAGCTTCAGTCAAATGAAAGTTGGGAATTACGAAAAAATGTAGTAAGGAGACTTGGAGAGGAAGCTTCTACAAAGCTTCTGTTTCCCATGATGATTATGTTTTTTGCAATAATTATCATTGTAATTACACCTGCATTAATATCTATGCAGGGAATATCTAATTTTTAGAAAATTAATTTTAAGCCGTATTCACGGATAAGGAGGAATAATATGATTGCAGCATTAAAAAGATTTATAAGAGAAGAAGATGGTATGGGAACGGTTGAAGTTATTATTATCATCGCTGTTCTTGTGGGTGTAGCTTTGCTTTTCAGAAAACAACTGATTACCTTTGTAAATGGTATAATAAAAAATCTTTTTCCGGATGCAAGCAAGCTTGAGGATAACAGGAATGGTGCTGATATAAAGCTTGTAGGTTAGGTATATCATTATGAAAAATACTAAAGGCAGTTTTACTGTTGAAGCTTCACTGGTTTTTTCTTTAGTTTTTCTTATGGTGGCTGCATTTGTATACATATTTGTAATTATGTATCAATATGTGAATATACAAAGCATAGCCGATGAAGCTGTGACCAAAGGGGCTTACTATTATGTTAATCAAACAGGAGAAAAGTACAGTTCATATAAAATAAATGAACTGTACTGGAGAATTTATGATACAAATAAAAATGAAAAAATATCCGGGATTAGTAATTATGTAAATAAATTATTGGACAAGTCTATTCTTCCCACTGAAAAAAATATCTCTGTAAATACAAATAACAAAATTCTTATGAAAAATCTTCAAATAGAAATTCAAGAGATATATCCGCTCCCTGTGGGTAACATGTTTGATATTTTCGGTCTGTCTCCGGTACTAAGTCTTAAGGCTGTGGCTACTTCTCCACTGGACGACAATGCAGAATTTATAAGAAACATGGATATTGTGAAAGACATGCGTAATTGTATTCAAAACAGCGATAACAAATGGATTGGAGAGGATTCACAGATGGAAGACATAATTGAAAAACTGTTGAAGAAAAAATAAAGGAGAAATTATGGTGGGACATCATAAAACTAAAGGTGCAATAACTGTATTTTTAAGCATAGTTTTGTCTGCTGTATTTCTGGTTATGGGAACATTTACTGATGGAGCCAGACTCAGGCTTGCTCATTCACATGTGCAAAGGGCAAATAAATCTGCCCTTTCCTCAGTACTCGGAAATTATAACAATGAACTAAAAGATGAGTATGGACTTTTTGGAGTTTATTTGGATGAGGACTCAATACAGGAAACTTTTGAAGAGTATTTCCGAAAAAACCTTGGTATTGTAGGTGAAGGAAAATCTATGTTTGATTTTTGTATAGATGACATTAAGCTTGATAATCCATACAGTCTTGAGAATAAAGATGTATTCGATAAACAGATAATGGAATTTATGAAATACAGGGCACCTTACGAATTGGCAACAGAACTTATTGAAAAGGTAAAAGGAATCAAGAACATTTCAAAAGGGTCAAATATATACAGTCGGAAAATGCAGACAGACAAACATGCAGCTGAAATAGGAGAAATACAGCTTTTACTTGAGAACAAAACAAAGAGAATAAATGAATTAAATTTGCCGGCTCAATTATCGATACTTAAAAATGATTTAAAAAATCAAAATGAAATTCTAAACGAAAAAAATAAAAGTTTACAAAATCTCGAAATTGCTTTTAATAGTGAAACTGATATAAAGAAAAAACAGGATATAGGAAAATTACTCTATAATGGACGGGAGGAAATCCAAAGTATAAATATCACAAAAAATAATATAAAAGGCAGTATTCTTCAGGGTATAAATGAGTTTAAAACACTAAATTCAGAAGCTGTTTCCGCAGCTGATGCTATTACAGATAAGAAGAAAGTACTCTGCGACAGGATTAACGGGGAATTGAAACAACTGGAAGAAAGTTATGAGGGAATCTCTGAGCTTCAGAATTCTTATAAAAACAGCATGAATGAGATGAAAAGCTTGGTGGGACAAGACAATTCAGACACGCTGCTGGATAGCTTCAATCAGAATATTGAAAATTGCAATAAAGTTTTAAACTCTGCGGATAGAGAAGAAGAATTTCTATATTCACTTGATAAATTTTCAGCCACCGATATCTCAAAGTACTCATTTGGTAAAACACAAGCTTCCTATTCAAATGATAAGGACAACCGTAAAATAGCCTCAAAAGCGCTAAAGGATACGTTTGAAACGGACGGAGATTCTAAAAAAATACCTCAGAACCTGCTAGAGTACCTGCCCTCACAAAAGTCCGGTTTACAAGAGGAAACCGAAGCTCGAACTTGGGATAGTATGGATTTTGAAGATGAAAGCTGTGCGGTAGATAATTTCGATTATATTGCAGAGAAAGACAATATTTTAAGTAACATAATTAATAAAATATCAGAAGAACTTTTCTTTAACGAATACATTATGGGAACCTTTAAGCATGGTGTACCCATTTTGAAAGGTCAGACGGAGAAAGATGCTTACAATTTAAGATCAAAAGATAAATCAAAGACAACATCGTTTTTTACAAACTTTGAGGTGGAATACATAATAAACGGTCATAAGGATGAAGCAGTAAATTCAATGCTAACAAAATCAGAAATAATGGCAATACGACTCATTGCAAATGTGCTTAACATATATGCTGACAGTTCAAAAACTACAAGGGTTACAAGTCTCGCAGCAGCATTAAGTGTCTGGTGCGCCGGTCTGTCAACTCCACTGATTCAAACAATGCTGATTTTTTCATGGGCTACCTTCGAAGCGCTGTATGACATTAACATACTAGAAAAAGGAGGAAAGGTCGCACTGTTTAAGACAAATGATGAATGGATGACCGATATTTCAGGAGCTGTAGTAAAAAAAGAAGCAAATAAAGCTGACAATGACACCTTATGCCTTAGTTATCAGGATTATTTAAAAATATTTCTTGTGACTCTGAATAAAGACAAAAAGCTTACCAGGGTGCAGGACCTTATCCAGCTAAATAAAAGTGTTAAAAGTCCGGGATTCCTTCTGGAAGATTGCAAAGTATTTTTAAAAGCTGATACCAAGGTTTCCATAAAAAATCTCTTTGTTTCATTTCCAATGTTTACTGCTGATTCTAGAAGAAACATTAGTCGGTCATATATTAATGAAAGTATGTACCTTGGGTACTAAAGGAGGGGCTTTGTCTGAAGAGGAAAAGAGTGCGGGACAGAGGGTCTATTACAGTGGAAGCTGCAATCTGTTTGCCATTTTTTATAATTGCTGTAATTTCATTTGTTTTTTTAATAAAGGTATATTTTGCACATGAGATAATTCATAACGCCATAACAGGGGCCTGCGATGAAATGAGTGTTTACAGTATCATATATTATAGTACAAATGCAGAGGAACTTGTAGGGGGATTAGAAAAATTCTGCAATTCCGAAAAAGTAAGCAATGCACTTGAAAATACAGGGTTACTACAGTATATCCGAGAATTTGGTAAGGATGCGACTGATTATGTCCGGGCGCAGGCCGTACTGGTACCTATTACAAAAATTCTTGTAAGAGAACACCTCGGTAATTCATCAGATAAAGCAGATTTAAGATTGAAGAATTTAAACATCCCTGATGGGCTGGAGGGAATTGACTTTACTCACAGCAGAATGCTTGCTGATGGTAGAAGCATAGATGTTGTTGCTGAATATAAGTTGGAGTTGCCGTTTCTTTCACAAGTGCTGCCCGACATTAAAATAACTCAGACTGCATCCGCTTGTATTTGGGCTGGGGAAGATGGCGTAAATTCATTAAAAGGCGACAGTGAAGATAATGAACAATGTGTATGGAATTTGGAAAATATTAAAAGAGGCCGAGAAATACGCAGACTTCAGGGTGCAAACCTTCCCTTCAATTTTCCTGTAGTATCAAAATATGAAAATGGAACAGCTGCCAGCATTAAAAGCCTTAATCTTGATGAAATATATTACCATAATACCATTAACCTTCAAAACAAATTAAAAGGGTATATCACAAAACTTCAAGAGTTTAATGGTGGGAAGAGCGGTTCAGTCACAATTGACGGCAGCCAAATATATAGGAAAGAGCTGATATTAGTTGTACCGGAAACAGATATTACGAGTGCACAGCTGCAAACCCTGAATAAATGTATAGATATTGCTAGGGAAAAAGGAATAAGTTTAAAAATTGTAAAAGCTTATGGTAAACAAAATAATACAAAAAATGGGGTGGACAATGGAAAGGATAATTGAGAGAAAAAATATAAAATTAAGAAAATTTACAGCAGCTATAATTTGTATAGTTGTATGGACAATAGGGTCTATTGTAACAGTTGGGTTTTTGAATAAGTCAAAGGTGGCAGTTGCCATAGAGGTACTGTTGATAGTTCAGCTTTTGGCAGCCATATGGGATATAAACAACATGACAATCCCGGCAAAGATCACTGTTCCGGCAATTCTCGCGGGTGTAGGTATTATGGCTTTTACAGGGCGAATTCTGGAAGGAATGGCAGCTTTAATTGTTTCATTTATACTTATGAAGCTTTTGGCTATCATATCCAGAAATCAGGTTGGGGGTGGAGATGTTGCAATCATGACTGTAACGGGACTTTATACCGGAATCAGTACTTTAATTTCCACATTGTTTACCTCTGTAACTTTAGCGGGGCTATTTTCTGCAATTATTATTGTAAGTGGGAAAGCTCATAAGAAAACGGAGATACCTTTTGCTCCGTTTATACTTGCTGCAACAGTAATGTTGATTTTAATCGGTTGTGTATAATATTTTTATAAATAAAAACTGTCGGGGTGATGTAAATTGAACGAAATGCTTGAACAAAAATACGATATTCATTATGAGAATGATTCAACGTCAAATTATCTGGTTTTAAGGCCTAGAAGTCATAAAAAATTAATAGAATATCAGGTTCAAATGTTGCTGAATAACAATGTACAAGGGCTTCTGGGCTTTCATATAAATTCTGTTGGAAATCAGATAAATTGTTTTTATGAGATTACTTCAAAATGCACTCTTGTTAACATAATGAACCGTAAAAAGTATAACCGCAACGAATTTTTGATAACAATGCTAATGATTACAAAAAGTATAATAGGAATTAAGAATTATTTATTAAATGATAATAACATACTTTTGGATGAAAATAACATTTATGTAGACCCAGAAACAATGAATTTATTTTTTGTATATTTACCTTTCGAAAATAACACAAACGACCTTAAAACGTTTTTGCTTAATATAATTATAAAACTAGCCAAATTTCAAGATGAAGACTGTGATAATTATATACAAAAAATTCTGGAAAACATAAAAAGTGAAATGTTTAATCTAATTCGTCTGAAAGAACTATTGGAAAACTTGTTAGGACAGAATATCAAAAGAAATAAACCCAATGAAAGTTCTGGTATTGCAGAAAAGACGGCAACAGAAAAGCCAAAACCTCCAACTAAAAGAGGTGAGGTCAAAATACCGAATTTACCGACAAAAGAATGTTCCTACATAAATGTAAACACAAAATCTAAAGATTCCTTAAAAGTATTCAGTAAAATAAGTCTTACCCAAATAATTGTTCAACCTGTTGTTTTAGTTATTCTCATTACAATTTTAACAAGTAAATTCGTAAGAATGTCAGAGAACCCTAAAACCACTGCAATAATTTTGTCATTAATTTTTATTGGAATAGATATCCTAGCAATAAGAATTTTGAATGAAAAGAAAGCGGAAAGTTCTGAAAGCTATAAACCTCTAAAATACATTACAGAAAAAATGCGTGAAAACAGTTATGCAATTGCTAAACAGACAATTACAGATAAGGATAATAAAAAGCTTGAAGAAATACATATTGAAAAAGAGAGCTACCATGGTGGAGAAACGGTTATTCTTCCTCAAAGCCAGCCTCAAGCCAAGCCATACTTGCAAGAAAGGGATGGGGAGAACATTATAAAAGTTGACAAAAATAGCATTTTAGTAGGCAGGATGGGAAGCTTTGTAGACCATATAATAGATAATAATGCTGTGGGCAAGGTTCATGCAGAAATTTTAAACGAAGACGATTCATACTTTATTATGGATTGTAGTTCGAGAAATGGAACTTATTTGAATGACGATAGAATTAAGCCTAATACAAAAGTAAAAGTTAACAATAATGATATTATACGATTTGCAAACAAAGAATTTACTTTTATAATTCCGTCTTAGTACTATAAAATAAATATTAAAGAAATGGGTATTACATGATTAAGTACATAATTCTTTTTATAATTTTACTACTTTGCGTATTAAGTGACCTAAGAACATCAAAAATCAGAAATACATATACAGTATCAGCTATAATTGCCGGATTTGCGGTTAATACTTACTTTTCAGGTATATATGGTTTCAAGGAAAGTATAAAAGGTAGTATTCTTCCTGTATTGATATTAGGAATATTCTTTTGTGCAAGGCTCATAGGGGCAGGGGATATAAAGCTTTACTCCAGCATTGGAGCTGTTTTTGGCATAGACTTTGTAATTATGGCAGCAGCGTACTCTTTTCTGATTTGCGGTTTATATTCATTGGTTAGGTTATGTATAAAAAAGAAGGTTTTAAGCACATTTGTTCCATTTATAAAGGAAATTAAACTATGTCTTATGTCACGGAGTCTTTCTGGTTTTGAAAATAAAACAACCCGTACATTTGTCAGAATGTCTCCTGCAATTGCAGCGGGTTGCATATTTCATATACTATTAACTTTATAATGAGGAGAAATTACTGCAGTCCCCACAAAGATGAATTAATTCGGAGTATTTTTCTTCGGCATCTTTATACCCTTCAGCATAGAGCTTTTTAAGATTTTCAGCATTTTTTTCAAACCTTGAGATTTCAATTGGTCTCTTGGGCCTGATAATGACAGCTTTATTTTCTTTTTCCAATTTTTCAGCCAACTTTACGCTCTCATTATAGTGAATATGCCTGTTTTTAATTGCTTCTAAAAGATTAGGGTAATTTTTTAGCTTTGGCTTACACAGGGAATACAATTTATTTGGTTTTTTCTCATAGCCCCTATGTCGTGTAAGAATAACAACGTGTTTGTCAAATCCGTTATTGACAGAGTAGTGAATAGGAATTGAGTCAGAAGGGCCCCCGTCAACCAGTTTTCTTCCCGCAACTTCAACTATTGGGGAAACCAAAGGAATTGAACTTGAAGCTCTTACATAAACGTCATCAACTCTCATATCTTTAACGGAAGCATAGTAACTCTTACCTGTTTCACAATCGGTAGCCACAACTGTTAATCTGCAATCGGAGCTTTTAAATTTATCGTAATCAAAGGGAATAAGCTTGTTAGGAATATCATCAAAAAGAAAATCCATATTAAAAATAGAACCTCTTGTAAAAAGCCCCCTAATACTGACATAACGATTATCGTTGCAATACCCTGCATTAATCTCAAGATTTCTGCCACGCTGTCCTGTAATGTAGGAAACGGAATTGCAGGCTCCTGCCGATACTCCTACGATGTCCTGAAAAAACATTTTATGGTCAAGAAAGCAGTCCAAAACACCCGCTGTATACAACCCACGCATACCGCCACCTTCAAGGATTAAATTCACTCTATTCATTAATGCATTACACTCCTTATATTTCCATGCTTTTTAAAGAATTATATCTCTTTTCCCTGTTTGATTCAATGCAGCAAATTTATATTTTTATAAAATCATAATAAATGTACCGAGTGTTATAAAAATTCCTCCCAAAACAGTTTTAACTGTTACGGCTTCGTGCAAAATAACAAATGCAAGCACTATACTTATGACCACACTGAATTTGTCAACAGGGACTACTTTTGAAGCTTCACCGATTTGCAGTGCATAATAATAAAACAGCCAGGAAAGGCCGGTGGCTATTCCGGATAAAACAAGAAACAGCCAGCTTTTTGTGCTAATATTTGTAATACCGTGGTGCGAGCCCGTTACAAATACCATACCCCAAGCAACAACCAATACAACTATAGTTCTAATAGCAGTAGCAAGATTAGAGTTTATTCCTGTTATACCTATTTTAGCTAGAATAGATGTAAGTGCAGCAAAGAATGCTGATAAAAGAGCAAATGCAAACCACATGTTTTTACCTCCTTTAACCGTAAGTCATGCACCTCCCAAAATGTACTTTAAAAATAATAACTGATATAATAAATATAGAATAAGTTTGTATAAAAAGATAGGTTTAGTAAAAGGTTATAATTATTTTATTGGAGGTTTTTAGTATGAAATCTTTCAGAAAAGAGTTGTTTTTTAATTTACCGCGCAGAAGAGCTTATATTAATATTACACAGCAGGTTCAGCAGTGTATTGACGAAAGCGGCATTAAAGAGGGTATGGTTTTGGTTAACGCAATGAATATAACTGCAAGTGTATTTATAAATGATGATGAAGAGGGGCTTCATGCGGATTTTGATAAATGGCTTGAAAAACTGGCACCTGAAAAGCCCTATAGTCAATACAATCATAACGGCTATGAGGACAATGCCGACGCACATTTAAAGAGGCAAATAATGGGCAGGGAAGCGGTTATAGCAATTACTAACGGCAAATTGGATTTTGGAACCTGGGAACAGATCTTTTATGGCGAGTATGACGGTAAGAGAGAAAAAAGAGTACTTGTGAAAATTATCGGGGAATAAAAAGCATTTGAATGGGACATTTTTATATATATGTTTAATTAAAAAGAGGTAAACTAATGTTAAATCAAGAAATTAAAGAACTTCTTACACAATGCGGAATTGAAAGAGAAATGCAGGAGTTGGAAGATCGCTTTTCCGAATATTCATCAAGATTCATTTACAAGATGTATCCAATGCCTGAAAATACTGAAAAACTTCTGGGAAGAAACAGTATGCATTATATTCAGATGGCATTGTGCAGGTCGAAATTACTGGCTGAAGGTGTAATAACCGCACTTAATGCAAAAAATGGGCTGCTGGCAATGCTTTCCGCCAGAGCACATTTGGAAGTAACCGGGGCTTTGGCTTTTTTCTTGAAGAAACTTCACAATTATTATAATAATATTATATCCTACCAAATTCTCAATGAAGCTCTTCAAAGGTTAATACTGGGTACTAAAACAGAGGAACTGTCTGAAAATACTCCTGCACCTGTAAACGTAATGACACTAATAGATGCTGCTGATGAGTATATCAGCAAAACAAGAAATAGTGAAAAAAAGGAATTCAGAGAGAATTATAATTACTTATCAGAATACTGTCATCCGGATTTTTTCGGTATAACTATGCAAAGCCGTATTGATAACGCAGGAATAACAACCTACAGCTTTTTCAACCATTTAAAAGAACAGGATTTTACGTTTTTAAACAGTCTTTTGTTAAGCTTATCCACGTTCTTTCTCCTATATGACAGTATTCTTGAACTGCTTAGGAAAAATGAGAAACTACCAGAATATGAATGACAATTCCTTAAAATGTTAAGGTTATTTCTTTTATAGCTGTTTCTAATTTTCTGAATATAACACCTGCTTTTTCAAACATCCTTTTTGATGCCTTTACATTATCTGTATCAGCATATTTATCGCTCAAGTAGATTACTTCCCGTATACCTGATTGAATTATAGCCTTTGCACATTCGTTGCAGGGAAACAGGGCGGTATAAATTTTACTTCCATCCAGTGAAACTCCTCTGTTGTTTAGAATTGCATTAAGTTCTGCATGTACAACATAAGGGTATTTGGTACAAAGTACATCCCCTTCTCTTTCCCATGGAAATTCATCATCAGAACACCCGAAGGGGAATCCGTTATAGCCGACACTCAAAATTCTGTTGGCTTTTCTATCAACAATGCAAGAGCCAACCGGAGTAGAAGGGTCTTTGCTTCTTTTTCCGGATAAAACGGCTATTCCCATAAAATATTCGTCCCAGCTAATATAATCAGTTCTTTTCATGGTTAATAACTCCTTTGGATTAAAGTATAATTAATTATACAATAATTATGAACTGAAAGATAAGAGGGACTTAATTTATACCTGTAATATGAACAAAGTATGTCTTGTATGCATTATTTGTCCATGGAGTAAACCATGAATCTTCAGTATGTTCGGCTATTACAGGCTCATACCTGGCTTTTGCACTATTGTAAATCATTCCTACAATAACGGCAGCATGAGAAATGGCAGATTTATTCTTCCAGTGATACTGTATAACATCGCCCGGAACTACATATTCTCCTATTGATGCGTCATATTGATTATCTCCGATAATTACTTTCTGAGTAGCTTTTGGACCAAATTCGTTATTTTTATAATTACCTGACAGGGTGCTGTTAAGTCCTCTGGCAGTACTCCAGGTCCAAGAATAATCATCATTGGAGGTTGCCAGAGTTCCCTTCTTGTTATAATACCATTGGAAAGCTCCTGATTTGTCATTGGCAGCACCCCCGGCCCTTAAACATTGTGAAACAAAATTGGTGCAGTCTCCGCCTTTCCATTTTTCATCACCAAAATTCAGAAATTCCTTTGAGTAGTTGTTCCAGTGGCTGTATGCCCAGTTGTAAACTGCATCTCTGTTATAGTTATTACTCGTACGTGAACCTTTCCGGTCTGGCACTACAGGTAATAACCTGGAAGGTGTGCTTTTTTTTGCCTTATCTAAAACTTTTTCTTCTTCGGCTTTTAGTGTAAGAATCTGTTCATTTAATTCAGAGAGATTATCTCTGGATAAGTCGTCGGAATGCCCTTTTTTTGTTTGAAACTTATCTTGTGTAATTTTCCAAACACCACTGTCGGTTGATAGTAATATTAAATGTTTCTCTTCTTTTCTGCCATTTATGGAATTTCCTAAAGGGTTTGCAGCATTCCAGAAAATATCTGCTGTCAAGGTCGCATTAATGTGTGCAGAACTACCATCAAAAAATGCTTCATTTATTTTAACCTTGGGATTAACCTTTTCTATTACGTAATCGTTGGAGGCATAAGAAAGTATATAATCCTCTAATACCTGTTTTTTTACAAATAATAGGTTCTTTTGAGAGGCTTCGGTACTACTGGTAAAAAATTTATCTAAAGCATCAACATTATGCGAAATGGCAGACTGAATTTTGGTACAGAGGTATTCTCTTATTACTTGCTCTGCTGGACTTATATCTATAGGTTTTGCTTCAAGACTGCATGGATATGAAATAATGAGACTTAACAAGATTACAATCATAACTTTTTTTTTCATAAAAACTCCTGTTTTAGATACTTATTTACGCAGACTGACTTTTCTGACCGTTTTGTTCTCTTTTGTTTTTAATTAATGAAATTATGAGTAATATTATTGGCAACAATAATTGAGGTGGTATTGAAATTAATGTTTCTCCCATACTATGCTCCCAGCTGTATAGCTCCATGGCATCTGGAAATGCCCAGAAAGAGAGTACAATTATAAGCAAACCGAAAGCAGGAACAAGAGGCTTATATTCTATGTGGAAAATTTCAGCGGTAATTTTTGAAATTGCATACAACGAAACTAAAACCTTAATTACACCGCCAATAAGAAGATTCATATCAACAAGTGGGTCTATACTTATAGTAGGAATAAGCTGAGCTGCAATATGTGAAGGATATCTTACATACTCAATTAGTGCCGGACCTATTATTTGAAGGTTTCGTGACGAAATTACCAGAAGTATAAGCCCTGAAATACCTGTTGCCCAATAAGTTGCTTTAAACCTTCCTTTTTCGCTGTTGGTGTACGGCAATATCATAAGAAAAACTATGAAGTCTGCAAAAACAGAGCTTACCAAATCAAAAGAACTTTTAATAACAGGGGGTATCTCAAGTAAAATTGGCTTAAACCCTGTAAAATCAGTTACTTTAAGTAATGAAAGAGTAACGATTGCAATTGCTAAAGGAAGTAATGGTACAAGTACTTCGCAGCTTTTTCCAATTACTGAAAGACCACTTCTGGCTGCATAAACTGCTATAATTATTAGTACTAATACAATTACAATAATGGGCGTCTCGGGATAACTGACAGTTACCATAAATTCGCTAAAAGCTTTAGTATCTAATATTGCATTATGCATAAAATATAAGATATAAATCAGACACAAAATTTTTCCTGTTGTTTTGCCAAAGCAAAATTCAATTATTTCAAGAAGATTTTTCCCTTTGCTAATTTTCGATAGATATAACTGCATGGTAATAACTATAAATCCTCCCAGAGTTCCTAAAATAACTGCTATCCAGGCATCTCTTTTTGCTCCTATGGCAGGGTTGGAAATGGTAGTACTTCCATGAAAATAACCAATGGCTATAACTGCAAGCTGAAAATTAGATAGTTTAACCTTACTCATACTATTCATCTCCCAAACCCATGTTGTTAAAAATAACCATAATGATTTCATAGGGACTCGGAGGTGCTTTTTTGATACTTAAAAGAATACCCAATATTAAAGAAATCCCAACAATTACAAAATAAACACCCATAACTTTACCCTTGGATGGTGATGTTATCAATTCTTTTAGATTTAAAAGTACAAGTATTAATATACCTATAATTACTTTTAGCAAATAATCTCACCTTACCTAATCTTTATTGTTTTACTTAAAAGCCCGGTTCTGTTAATTTTTGCATCTACTTTTACTTTTACCTGTATAGAAGGAAAAATTTCCTCACTCCAAACACTTGTAACTTTTTGCCAGTATTTCGGATACTTATCAAACACGTGAATTCCAAAGCCAAATATGTCACTTTTATATTCATTCTGACATTTAGAAATTGCACTGTAACATTCTTTTGTGATTTGCTTTTCAAGACATTTGCTAAGAGATTTACATATTTTATCCGGACTTTGTCCCGACTGACTTTGCTGTTCGCCAACATTGCCTTCCGCTTTGATTTTAACGTTGACTTCTATAGAATTATTACTTGAGGAATTAACTTCAATTTTAGAAGAACCCTTCATTAATTCAATTCCGATTATTTCTTTAGGATTATCAGGACTTTCTATTTCTATAATTCCTGACTTAGCACGGCCTGTTATAAACATGTATCCGCGGGTTTCATACTTGTCAAGCCATCCTACCATCTTATCCTTCTGAAATACAGCCAAACCTTCAGTAGAAGTTAGATTTTCTGATTTTTCTATAGTTCCAATAGATAGCTCACGGCCTTCTGTTGCTAATTCTCTTGCCATGTCCAGCAACCTTAATTCTTTTGTAAATCCTCGAGATTTAGAATTTTTTATGGTATCTCTAATATAACCGCCGGGAATTTTTGATAGCCCGTACTCCTGTTCTACAATTTCCTTTGCAGTTGTTCCCTTTGCTACTACAATAAGTGATTTAAACTGAGTTTCATGGTCTCTTAAAATGAAATCTACATAATTTTTAATTCCGGATTTAGCAAGATCCTCACTAAAAACTATAACTTGTGAGGAACTGTAGAATATCTTTTTATTTATCTTGGCAAGCATGGTTCTTAACGCTGCAAAAATAGTACTTTCAGTATTGCTGACAACTACAAAGCTTTTTTCACCGCCACCTCCGCCACCGGAAACTCCTGCACCGGAGCTGCTGACATCTACAGGTTTGATAATCTGTGCTGTTACCATTATTTTACCATCCTCAGTCTGGTCAATTCCCATAGCTGTAAGAATAGACAATTCGCTTAGATCCCTGTTGTTCCAGCAACCTGTTGTTAAAGTCATAATCATACTGATACATAGCAATAACAAAATTACTTTTTTAATCATTTTTTACTCCCCCTTGGAGCAAAAGTTTTCCCAGTTGTACGTTTTCTATTCTGGTCTTGAGTTAATGAACGGGGGCGGTTAAACATGGACCATATAGGTGCTACTACAAAGGAATCCTTCAGGCTTTCTCCTCGGAAAGGTGCAAATGGGGAGAGGATAGGCACAAAAAATGATTTCTTTCCGCACAGGTAAATAGTAAACATATAGGTAACAAAGCCTATTCCCAATAACCCAAGAACATTGGCTGCTATTAAAATAACAATCCTTAAAATTGCACCTACTTTCATAAGAGGAGGTACAATAAAACTGCAAATTCCTGCTAAAGCTGCAATAATAACCAATGGAGCAGAAGCGATACCTGCGCTTACGGCGGCGTCTCCAAGTACAATAGCTCCTACAATACTAACTGCCTGACCTATAGCCCTTGGCATCCGAAGACCTGCTTCACGAAGAATTTCAAAAGTAATTACCATAATCAAAGCTTCTATAAAAGACGAAAAGGGGATTCCTTCTCTGGTCGCTGCCATTGTCAGCATAAGCTTAAAAGGTATTATGGTTTGGTGAAAGCTTGTAACCGCAACATATAGTCCCGGCAAGTATACTGATATAAAAAAAGACATTAATCTTAGTAGCCTCATAAAGCTCGCGAAATAGAATTCTCCGAAGTAGTCCTCCTGAGCTTGAAAGCTCTCAATCATCAGAAAAGGAACGGTCAATACCGTAGGAGTTCCGTCTGCCAGAATTGCAACTCTTCCTTCCAGAAGTTTAGCTGCAACCTTATCAGGCTTTTCGCTGTTTCCGACCATAGGGAAAAAAGGCATTTTTCCGTCTTGAATAAACTGTTCCATATATCCGGTAGCAAGAATTGCATCTATATTTATACTATTAAGACGGTTTCTTACTTCTTCGACAACTTCAGGTGCTGCAATACCCTGAATATAACAAATTGCAATATCAGTATTTGTTTGCTTGCCTAACACAAGGCTTTCAACTTTAAATTTAGTATTTTTGATTCTTCTCCTAAGCAAAATTAGATTTGTCTTAAGACTCTCTGTAAAGCCTTCCCTTGAACCTTTAATACTTATTTCGGTATCTGGTTCTCCGACAGCCCTTTTTTCAGGAGATTTTAATCCTATTTTAAAGGCCTTGTCCTCGCCGTCTATGAACAAAACAACATCCCCCGTGAGAATACCGTCCAAACAGGATTTAAAGGAATAGAGCTCTTTAAGATCACTCACACTTAATATACTCTCACTTAAAAGTGTAAAAATTGATGAATAGCTTTTCTCACCTGAATAATTTATAATAGGTTCAATAATATTCTCAGCAAGGATTGCCTTGTCAAAAAAACCTTCTATAGAAGCAATGATAATTCTTGTATTTTTTTTTCCTAAAAGCACTTCACGCAGAATAAAGTCACTACACAGGGAAAATTCCTGATTCAGCAGTCCTTTGACTTTGTCGATAGATTTAGGAATTTGAGTACTGCTGTTATTTTGACTATCTTCAGGTACTTCGGTACCCGTACGTTTTGGTTTTTTAGGCTCTCTGGATTTAAAAAAACTAAACATTATATCACCCAAAGTCATTGTCCCCAAATAAAACATTGTTATTCTACATGTATAAATACTGCTAATTTGGAAAATAATCCATATTAGGTTAATTTATTTAATAAGGAGTTCGCATATATGACCGAAAAAGACAAACAAAAGTCTGCAGATATTTGGATGTTCAAGGTATTAACTATAACATTGGTATTGACAAGTACTTTACTTGCTTTTTTCTGTATCAGGGTAAACAATGTAGTAAACCAGTACAAAGAAAAATATAATAATGAATGTGTTCAATCCATGCTTATTATGAAATCAAATCAATCATTAACAACAAACACAAATAATTATAAATCTCAAAGTGATGAACTCAGTAAGCTTAACAACGACCTTAAGAAACAAAATGAAGAGATAAAAAGACAGCTTGAGGACCTGAAAAAACAAAATAAGCAATTGGAAGCTACAAAAAGAGAATTAGCCGATGATAACCTTCAGCTTCAGAAATCACTTAAAAAGGCAGCAGCGGTAGGTGTAAAACCTCAATCATACAAGATATACAGTGGTGACAATCTCGAAAATAACAGTAAAAGAAAGTATCTTGGAAAATTTCTTGGCACGGCATACACTCCATGTGCTGAGGAATGCGGTAATAACAAGGGCATAACCAGCTCCGGTCAGCCAATAGTACCCGGTGTATCAATAGCAATAGATAACACACATTGGCCGTATGGAACAATTTTCTATATTAAGGGGTTGGGATATACAATCGCTATGGACACGGGGAGTGCAATAAAAGGTAAAAACAGATTTGATTTTGCGGTATTAGATAAAAAGTTTGCATATGAGCTTGGACAACAATATTATGACGTGTACCTAGTAAAAATAGGAAACGGTAAGATTAGTGAATCTATTATAACCAAACCGGCTTAAATGATAGAATGTTAATAAAAATCAGGAAATATTGACTTATTTATATAATTGGTATATACTAACAGTAGATTTAAGTCTAAAAATTAATAATTTATCGCTGAATTATAGCAGTTTGATTGCTATAAGCGGGGGAACCATTTGATGGGGTGAATCCTGGGTTACCAGGTAGGGTTAGTCTCTTACAACCCGAATCCGGCAGCTAACTTCGTAAGCGTTGGGGAGAAAGTGAATTTTTACATTTTGTAATTATCTAACCCAATGCTACAGTTTATCTGTAGCATTTTTTAAGTTTATCCTTATTCATTTTCTTCAAATTTAATTATTCAATTTTAAATCTTACATTATAATTTGAAAGGGAGGGAACTTATTTGATGAAAGTTTGTATATCGGGCTTGGGCCGCACTGGAATGGAAATTGCAAGGACAATACTATTACAAAATGAAATTCAGCTTGTTTCTGCTATATGCAGTCCGAGCAGTAAATCTTTAAATAAGGATTTGGGAGAAATTCTTGGAATGAATAAAACAGGAATTACGGTTACCGGGTCTGATAAACTGGAGGAAGTAATATTCAGAAATAAACCGGACGTTGTTATTGATTTTTCAAATCCAAAATCAGCATTGAAAAATGCTTTAATTTTCTCAAAATACAGGATAAACATTGTAGTGGGAACCACTGGGTTCTCAGATTATCAGCTTAAAAAGCTCTACGTAATTTGCAGAAAGTTTAAAAACGGCATTGTTTATGCACCAAACATAACTATGGGTGTAAATGTTCTGATGCTGCTGTCAAATCTTACGGCAAGCTTGCTAAGTAATTACGATTTTCAAATCACAGAGTTGCATCATAAAAACAAATTGGATTCACCATCCGGAACAGCAAAAAAAATAGCCGGCGAAATACAGAGTGGTCTTTTAAACAAAGGAGTTGTAGTTTCGCATAAGGACATACCTATAAATTCAGTAAGGGCCGGAGGTGTAATAGGTAAGCATGAAGTAATGATTGTAGGTCAGGAAGACAAAATAGAAATCAGTCATGAGTCTTTTTCAAGAAAAGCCTTTGCACAGGGAGCGGTAAGTGCAGCAAAATTTATTCATAAAAAATCCGGGTACTACGAAATGAAGGATGTCCTTGATTTGGAAAAAGTATTAAAAACTTATATTGAAAATAATAACAGGTGGTCGTCAAAGCGCCACAATAAGTATAATGCAAAACCGGCTTCAAATTAAAAAACAAGAACCCTGCTACTGCTGGGTTCTTGTTTTTTTAGCTCTTAACATAAATTTTATAAGATTTTTTATTATCAGAATGATTTCAATAATTCCAAGAATACCTACAATTGTAACTAAATCCCTGTTTTCGGTAACAATCTCTTTGATTTTCGTTCTGTAATCCTCAGGGGCTGAAACAGTCTTATCTGAGTATAAATTAACTTCTATTACAGTATTATCATTTAGTGTGTATTTTAAAACACCCGCAATAGTTTCGGTATTAACCGGGAGTTTCAACTTCTCATTCGGTATAAAGCTTATATTTTTAATAAAACTGTCTCCTACCGGATAGGTGTAATAAACATCAATTTTACTTGACAGATCAAGCTTAACATTATCTACTTCTATACTTCTTTGAGAGATATTTTTGGGAACTAGCACTCCCGTATAAAACTTGGAAAACCCGTAATCAAAAAGTTTTGCAGTCTCGGAAAAAGCACTTTCCTTACTGGTGTTGAATACCACAGCAATAAGCCGTTTATCATTTTGGGAAGCAGTAGTAACAGCGGAAAAGCTCTGAGGGTTTGTATTTGTACCTAATTTTCCGCCATCAACACCTTTATAACTCCAGAAAAGGGTATTTTGGTTTGTTAAAATAGAAGAATTATTTCCATTGAGCCAGCCAAAACCTCTAGCTCCAAATATCACATTAAAAGTATTATTTGATATTGCTGCCTTTATAAGTAAGGCAATGTCATTGGCAGAGGTATATTGTGCCTTCTCATAAAGGCCCGTTGGATTTACAAAATATGTATCTTTCAAAGACAGCTCTTTAGCTTCCGTATTCATATATCTGACAAATTTTTTGATATCACCGTCACCTACATATTCGGCAAGTGCTACAGCTGCATCATTTCCCTGTGAAAGCATTACGGCATAAAGTAAATCCTCAACAGTATACTGATTTCCTACCACAAGATTAAGCCCATTAAAGCTGGCGGCATTTTTGCTGATTGTAACCTTTGCATTTAAATCTGTTTTCTCGATGGTAACAAGAGCAGTCATAAGTTTACACATAACCGAAGGCGATAAATGCTTATAAGCATTTTTTTCGAAAAGAACTTGTCCCCTTACGGTATCCATTAGGACTACAGAGCTGGAAGTAAGACTTTCAGCCGGTGTCCATGCAAAAACCGGGATACTGTTTAAAATAAAAATTAATGCCACTATAACTGAAATTATTTTTTTGCTCATTAACTTCACCTGCCGAAAGTAATTATTTCATTTCTTAATATAATGATAGAACATAGGGACTCAATTAACAAGGCAAAAATCAATAAACTAAGGTTAAAAATAGGTTACAAAATTTTCAAGAATTAATAAAGTTATTCAACAAATGAAAACAATGCATATAAGTAAACTTAAAATAAAATAATACATTTAAACCTAAGCATAATTTATATAAAAGGAGCTTAAAATTGGGAATTGCAAAGAGATTAAGCAAATACATTATATATGACAAAAAAAGTATAAAACATGACTTTGAGTTGAAGGAAACAAAGTCGGTTAATTGTAACAGGGCGAAAAACGCTGCTTCTATGGATACATTTGATAGCGAAGACTTCAAGGATTACTTTGATGAATGTCCGGTTAATGATGAATATCTTGAAGAGTCGGTATCAGACGAAATAGATTATAATAAACGCATGATGAAAAAAATATATAATATACCTGAAAACAGCGATATTGTATACAGGGAGTTCAATATAACCGTGCAAGATGAGAATTATCAGGCTTTTATAGTATTTATTGACGGAATGACGGACAGTAGTATTATAAGCAATAATATCCTTCAGCCTTTAATGATTTTATCAAACCTTGATATTAAACAAGAGGTAAAGGATGTAGGAGAATTTATATTCAACAGACTTATACCTTTTAATCAGTTAAAAAAGGTACAAGGATTTTAAAGATGTTGTAAGCAATATAAATTTTGGCGGTTGTGCTGTATTTGTGGATGGATTGGAATATGCATACACAGCGGATACTAAAAAGTGGGAACACAGGAATGTGGGTGAGCCTAATTCCGAAACTGTTATAAGAGGGCCACAGGAGGCTTTTAATGAACAAATAAGAGCAAATACAGCCCTTTTAAGAAAAATATTAAAGGACAAAGACTTGACTATCAAGGGACTTACTATTGGTACGAGAAGTAATACTCCCTGTGCTGTCATGTATATCCGTGATATTGCAAATGAATCCCTTGTGCGTGAAGTATTAAAGCGAGTGAAAAGTATCAAGGTTGATTATATATTTGATTCCGGTGAGTTGGAGCAACTATTAGAAGACAGCACTTTTCTGACAGCACCACAGATATTTGCAACGGAAAGACCTGACACTGTTGCGAGAATGCTGGCCCAAGGTAACATAGCCGTTATATTGGACGGAAGTCCATATGTACTTGTGATGCCTGCAACAATAACGGAATACCTTAGTACCCCTGAAGATATAAACATAAGATTTCCATATGTAAATTTTATACGTATGATAAGAATAATTGGTGTTATCATAGCACTTCTATTACCTGGACTGTATATAGCTGTAACAAATTATCATCAGGAAATGATTCCGACTAATCTTTTATTTGCAATTGAGGCTTCAAGGGAAATCGTTCCATTTCCAACCGTTATTGAAATAATAATAATGGAATTTTCGTTTGAGCTCATAAGAGAAGCAGGCATCAGAGTACCGGGAGCTATCGGCTCTACAATAGGCATTGTGGGAGGTCTGATTTTAGGACAGGCAGCGGTTTCAGCCAATCTTGTAAGCCCGATACTAATAATAGTAGTAGCTATTACGGCACTTGGTTCCTTTTCAATACCAAGTTTCTCTATGTCCTTTTCCATAAGAATAATTAGATTTGCTTATATTATATTAGGGTCTATAGCTGGATTTTTTGGAATAGCATTAGGTCTGCTATTGAATTCTCTGCTGCTTGCATCGTCAAAATCTTTTGGAGTACCTTTTCTCACACCGTTCGGGCCTATTACAAATGGAAAATATTCAGACAAGATAATGAGAAAGCCTATGTGGAAACAGGAAAAAAGGCCGGACTATCTGAATACAAAGGATATTATAAAGCAGCCTGAAGTAAGCAGAGGTTGGACTCGCAGTGATGAAGGTGAAGCTGGAGGTGAGGATAATGAGGAATAACGAGGGATTTGGTTCCTGGGAGGCAATCTGTTTACTAATAAATATGATTTTTGTCCAGGTAATATTATATTTTCCAAAAGATGCGTCAGTTATGGGAGGGAGCGCAGGATGGATTATACCTATAGCGGTAACAATAATCGCCTATATTTACTTTGCCATAGCCACCGGATTTTATAGACAACATGGAAATCTTGATTTACTTGAGATATCGGAAAAGTCTGCAGGAAGGATATGTAAGATAATTGTAGGGCTTTTAGCAGCGTTATTACTTATATTACTTGAAGTATCTCTTTTGGGCGAGTACGCACACTCACTTAAAATAGTATCACTTGATAAATCTCCATTAGCTTATATTCTCATATTGTTTCTGGTGGGGATGGCTGCGGCAGCATATTATGGAATAGAAGTTGTGGCACGTATAAGTGCCTTTATAGTACCGATATGCATAATCGGATTTATTTTAATAACAATAGGAGTTATCCCGGAATATAATACAGACAATTTGTTCCCCATCTTGGGAAAAGGTGTTGATTCAATAATAAACGGAAGTACTGTCAGCTTGCATATATTTTCTCCATTGCTGCTAATATTTTTTATGATACCGTTTTTTAAGAGAAGGAATCTAAACCGTGTAGGCTATTTATCAATAACCATATCAGGATTAATAATGTTTTGGTCCACATTATCATTTCTATTGACTTATCCATACGAAATGGCAGTTGGTAAAAAAATACCTATATATCAGATGGCAAGACTTATTGAAATTGGAGATTATGTACAAAGAGTGGAATCAGTATTTGTTTTGGTATTTTCATTATCATCCGTATTATACATGGGTGCCTTGTTTACTTTCATAATCCATATAATTGCTAAAACTCTTGATTTGGACAGACATCAGCCAATTATATTGCCCATTGCAATAATAATTTACTCTATGACATTCTTTAAAAAAGGACTTCCGTTTCACCTGCCGGGCAGTCAAATGACAAACATACTGTGTATTTTAGCACTTTTGCTGCCGATTATCGTACTGATTATAGGTTCCATAAAAAAAGTAGATTCTGAAAATGAAGGAGGGCAAAACTACGAATAGAATAGCCAGACTCTTTTGTATTATTTTATGTATATCTGTAATTATGGTAACTCTGACAGGTTGTTATGATAACAGAGAAATTGAAGACTTAGCATATGTAGTAGCAATCGGGATAGATGAAGCTGATAACAATATGTTTAATCTTACCTTTCAGACTGCTGTACCAAAATCAATAACCACCGGTGAAGGGGAAACGACAGATATAAAAACCTTCAAGACTGATAATTTTATTTCAGGCTTCAGAAAAACAGGAAGATATCTAAGTAAAAAAATAAATTTGTCCCATACAAAAATAATTGTAGTTTCTGAAAAAATAGCGAAAAGAGGACTACTTCCATTTCTGAATGGTTTACAAAACTACATGGAGCTTCGTCCTAACGTAAATATTATTGTTTCTGCAAATGGAGCCAAAAACTATATAGAATCCCTGCAACCTAAACTGTCATCAAGCCCTACCAAATTTTATGATATGATGTTTAAATCCTACCAAACTGATTTTCGTGTTCCAAGTTCTCAGCTGGGGGACTATCTTTACAGAACACATAGCTCAGGTTCACAACCTGTGGCAATATATACAGATGTGGACAATAGCGTTATTGACAGTAAAAAGCCTGAAACAGACAAACCTGAGGAAGAGGCAGATAAGGGAAAGAAGAATATGTCCGTAAAGGGATTGGCCGTATTTAATGGGGACAAAATGATAGGAAGTCTTGATTCAGCAGAAACCTCTATATATGCATTAATGACAGGGTCTATAGATAATATAAAACTGGAGGTTAGAGACCCCCTGGACGAAAGATATAAAATATTAAGCAATGTAAGCAAAGACAGGTCCTCCAATACAAGCGTACAGGTATATGGCAATAAACCCGAAATAAATATAGACCTCAATCTTCATGCAGATGTAGAAGCTGTTCAAAGCAACATAAATTACTCCGATCCTGCAAAATTACAGAAAGTTCAAAAGGAGTATGAAGATTATATAAAAAATGAAATGAACAGCCTTCTTACTAAAACGTCATATGAGTGCAAAAGCGATATATTTGGCTTTGGACAGATTGCAAAGAAAAATTACATGACTATATCGCAATGGGATAAAGTCAAATGGCACGAGATTTTTCCCAATGCGATTTACAGGATAAGAGTAAGCATGACGGTTTCGGGTCAGCAATAAATAAAATCGGGAGTGGATAAAATGGCAGGTAATATCATTATAGTAATATTCTTAGTCTGGATATGTATATATTCATTCAGCTTCGGAGTTTACACTTGGAAAAATAGCAACTGGTTTGGAGGATTGATAGTAATTTTGTTATCCTTAACATCACTGTTGCTTCCCGCAGCAATGATGTTTTTATAGATAATCATATACCATAAATTAGTGTAGAATTTGGTGTTGACACAAAAGTAATGGTGTGTTAACATAATCAAGCTGTCGCAGAAAACAGCACTTAAATAGTTAAGGTAGTATAACTACCAAAAACTGAAATTAAAAAAAGTGTTGACAACAGGATAGCAAAGTGTTAATATAATTAAGCTGCTTGCGACAAA
>NZ_ATAY01000094.1 GCF_000421965.1 Ruminiclostridium papyrosolvens C7
CCCCAAAACCTTGGTAGCGAAGTACTTTGATTTGTTGTTTTTGCTCTCCTGTCATTATTTGTAATACCTCCTTGTATGCATTTTTTACTTTTTAGTAATCTGTGTCAAGGAGGTATTTCCATGAATAGTACAAACTAGAAAGCATTAATTGCTCCATGTGGGGAAATTGGCACGGCTTTATGTGTATAACATTAATATCGTATATAATATGTATACCACAATCCATTTGTATTAATCGCTTACTTGTTTAATTAAAATACATTTGCACTTTGCTTTAGTTTTTGATTTAGCTAAAATATGAAATTTACTTCTATATTTAATAGTATTCAAAATTAGATTGAGTACTTAAACATTATTTTTATACAATTATAAGAATAATGTTTAAGTATACGCTATCCATTAATACGCTTTGTCATTCCTGCTCCTTGATTATCATTAGGTCTTTGAACAAAACCAAACTTTTCATAAAAGCCTTCTTTCCCTTTTGCCACTGTTAATGCATATAGCATATAATCACATTCTACTGAATTATCATCTAAAAACTGCAGAACTTTCTGCATCATACTTTTAATACTCTGATCGTGGTACTGTTGAACTACTATTACATCTGTAATATATGCAACATAGCCAAAATCAAATAAAACTCTAGCCATACCAACTATCTCATCATCATCTCTTGCTGCCACAATATAATTGGTGTGCTGCAATCCTCTCTCTGCCTGTTCGTATTGAAGTTCCTTAAAACCGACAGCTTTTCTCAAACTGTTATACTCTCTACCTGCTAACTTATTATCATATTTTATTATGTTATACTCCTATCTCAAAATAAATACAGCTCCTTATCACCTAATAAAATTGAATATGATTGGGATTATTTGATTTTAAAGTTGAATGTGTCAAAACAGACAATGGATTTGAATTTATTAATACACTGAATCAGCATAAAAACAAACCGACCCTTTTCGAGGTGAAGCTTGAAAAGGCATGCATAAAGCATAAAATGATTAGGCAGTATACACCGAGGCATAACGGTATGGTAGAACGAAGCCTCCGTAAAGATAACGAATACTTTTACGCAGTTCATAAATTCTACTCTTACCAAGACTTTAAGAAACAACTATACATACACAATTGGATATATAACAGATCTCCTATGCGTCCATTAGGCTGAAAATCGCCTAATGAAACGCTCCATTATTTTTTGCTAATTGTATAACACATATTTGACAAACAAACATAACTTTCTTGATATTTGTTTAAGGTATTATCTAATTTGTTTATTATTAAGGGCATTAGAAAAACTGTTAATTAATTTAACATATAATTATGGGTTACCTGTTATTACCTCAAATTCAGTAGAAAAAATAGTTTTTTCTTCTAAAGTATCTATAATATCAAGCCTTAGTTTATCAGGAACATTTGTTACAGGATTAAAAACTGCATGGTAAGAATTACTTTTACTAGTTACGCCATTTTCATTAATCTGTTCAGTTCCTGTAAGAGAATTCAATTGAATCCGCTTACCTTTTTCATCTAAAAGCTTCAATGAAAATTCATTATCATCATTCGGTTTCGTGTAATCAAAATCTATGCATAATGCTGCAGGAGTAAATGATATTTTTCTTATAAATACTTTTTTATTATCAGACTCAAAAGATTTCATAATTGGATACTCTTTTGTATTCAAATCCGATCTAGCTCTACTTACTGGGACGTGAAATTCAAACTCTCTTTTTAAGCCCGTTGATTCCTTAACAATAAGTTTTAAATTGAATGTATCCGGCAAATCATTTGGAACACTAGTTTTCAATGATATCAAGTAAACCCCTTTTGGCTCATCTTTAATTCCGCCATTTAAACTACCAGAAATCAACTTATCCTTATAGTATAATAAATATTGTAAAGAACTAGTATATGGATTAACCCCTTTTAATGCTAAGCCGAAACTAATCCCTGATTTATCATAGTAAATTTCATTTATTGAAACAGTTCCATTTTGTTTTGTAACCTCCATACCAGTAAAATTGGTCAATCCCTCTTTACTTACTGTTTTTAGTCCTTCATCTGTAAATTGTAAGAATACAGAGCCAACAAATGGAACTCTAGAAAGTGTCTTTGCCACAGAGGGTGATGCATAACAAGTTCCAAATAAGCCCATCAACAATACTAATGTTGAAATCGTAATAGTAATAAAATGTCTTAATAAAAATGTTTTTTGTCCCCTTTTAATTGCTGAATTAGCCACTGCCTCCAATCTTTCAGGCAAATAAATATTATCAAACGAATTTTTCTGCATTTTTACCTCCTCCTAAATTTCTATATTAGTGCGCAAAAATTTTAGTGCCTTATTTAGTCGAGTTTTTACGGTTCCTATTGGACAAGATAAAACCTCTGAAATTTGAGCTATAGTAAAGTCCTGAAAATATTTTAGAATCACTATTGTTTTTTCATTAAAAGCTAACCGTTCAATTGATTCCATCAAATCTATCCCAGAAATAATACTTTCTTCTATATTTTCTACATTAATATCTTTAATGTCTTCATTAAGTATTTTCTCTTCATTATCATTAATCTTTTTCTTTATTCTCAAAGCATTTAATGAACAGTTTATTACAATCCTTGTAATCCATGTGTTAAAAAATTCAGGATTTTTTAATTTTTTTATTGAAATATATGATCTATAAATAGTATCGTGCAAAACATCCAAAGCATCATTTTCATTTCTCATATATACATATGCTAACCTATATATCTTCCTTCCTTTCAAGTATTAATTCTGAAGATGCTATTTTGTCTCCATTTATAGCTTTCAAGGCTTTTTCTAAATCTACCTGATTCATGTACATCTCCTTACAATGTAAACTTTTTACTAAAATTTTGTCTTCTATATAATTAGACAATGGTTTTACTAAAATGGTTTTAGTTTTTTATAAATATATTATAAATAATTTAAAGAACGTTATATTATCCGTCTCATGCAATAGAACTGTTAGGCTACTCGTCAAAGTATTATTGCAATTTAGCGTAAGTTGCTCTTCCCTAAACTGCTTTTGTATGTACTCTTATCTTCTTTGTATTTTTTACCCATTGTATCAACATAGTACCCCTGCACTAAATTCCTCATTTTTATTCCTGTTCTTCATATTTACCTTAAAAATGATTAATCTACTTTTTCTTAAAGAAATACCATAAAACTTGATATATTCTTTTTGGGTGATACTTCTAATAGTATAGTAGTATAGAAAAAAGTCGGTTTCAACATCACACCTTTCCACCCCACCAATTATCTTTAAACAGCTCCTACTTCAATCTTAATTCTTAAAAAATACCTTTCCTTTATAATTTGTTGCAAAACTGGTGAAATTTATAGTTCCCTTCAGGTGATTAGCTGTGTGTCGTTCATAATTTAACATGAACTCCATCTTTTATTAAATTTTGATATTATATCAAAAGAGGCTCTTATATAGCCTGCACAACTATAAGATTTTTAACCCCAAGTCCAATGTGGGGTTTTCTATACACAACAAAAACAGGACAGTTTAGTCCTGTTTTTGTATATAAAACTAATTAATAAATTAGGTTTAATAATTTACATGTACGCTACAGTATGGGTTTGGACTCAAAAAGTCAAATTTTTCTGACTTTTCTACGCTAAATCCTAATGATGCTGGCCACGAAATTGAAGGCGAAATTGAAAGACTTGTTTGCTGATGAGCATATTTTGCATAAGCGCTAATCCAATGTTTTGAAGAATCATTTACATTTGCATAATAACTCATATAGCCACGATAATTTGAACGTAAATATCCACCATTAGTATCCGCATCATGAGACCACAAAGCGTAGGATACAACTGAACCTCCAGAGTCAGCCACAGACTTTTCTGGTGTGGTAAACGTCTCTGTACCACTACTAGGATTATGCCAAGAATTTGTCCAATCATCTTTAAAATAGCTATAAATAGGATCGTTAGTTTGAGTCAATGCCTCGTCATGTCCAAGACCGATAACGTCTATTTGTGTGTATTTGGGGACTGTGAGCCATGTCCATTGGGCAGAAAGTTTGTACAGAGTCCCACTTACGTGTGAAACAAGTAAATTCATTGTTATCCATCCATCAGTATCAGTTTCGTAAGCAGCCCCACTATCATAAATGCTCGTTGTCGTGAAGGTCCCACCTGTTGTTGAAGCATTGGTTACACTTTGGGGTTGATTATGTTTCTTATTGTACTCCTGTACCTCATAAAAACATTGTTCCTTTGTCAATTCCGTTACTTTACTTGTACCTTCATCAGTTACTTTTTTTTCTTTACTCTTACTGTGAGTGGCCCCTTTTTCATCTTGTTGTCGTGATATTCTGTAATATCTCGTATCTGTAGATACTATTTCGCCATCCTTATATGTAAATAATTCTGACTCTGGAAGGTCGTTAATTTGCTCAGATGTGAATCCTGCATTTAAAAGTTTACTTATTATTTTTTCTTTGTCACTAACAACATTTGTATTATCACTCTCTACAGCAAAAGTAATGCTTGAACTTAGTATAATCGAAGCAGTGAGAATACCTACGAAAAATAACTTTAATGATGCTTTCATAAAAATTGTGTACTCCTTAAAATAATGTTTGATTTTTACAAATAAAACTGAAGATAGGCCGGCCGAAATTCTTCAAATTGTAAATGGAAAATTATAATTATTTGAAAATTATACAATAATAATCCTTTAATGTTAACTTATTCCATGTATTACTATACCAAAATATGCAAAGGGGGGGCTAAGTTTATTTGATGTGTGGAATAAAATGCGAAGTTAGCCATCTTATAGTTTGGTTTTAACTAAAGCGAGTATATTCCCCTGCCATATAGAATAAAAAATTGTTGAAAATAAATAGTATTGTTAAAAGGTTTTACTCAATTCCACACTCAATTTCCGCTCCATCCAGCAAGCTAAAAATCAACCTGGAATCCTCAAAAATCACTACCTTCTCCACCAGCTTAAAATATATCTCTTTATCAAACTGTTGTAATGGCTCGGCATCTTTAAAAATATGAACAAACCTTTTGGCGGTGACTCTTTTAAGAATATCCTCACTGTTAATCTGTTCTTTCCATTTGCTCATAAAATACTCCCTGTTTTCCAGTACTGTATTGAAAGCACTCACAAATGCCATATATAGAGCCTCGCCATTAATATGTCTGTTGTTACAGCCCTTTTCCCCTTTAGTCACATACTTATTATTACACTGCCAAACGATCCTTTTTAATCTTTCATCATTAGAGTTCCATACCTTCCTTCCATAGACTCCACCACAACAGCCGCAGATAATTCTGCCTGCAAATGGGTTAGTGTTGGTAATATAGTCCATCTTTTGAATGTTATATTTTTCAGCATAAGCTCTTCGTCTCTCCCTCTCAAGCTGCACTGCTTCCCATGTTTCTTTGTCTATTATCGCAGGATGACTTTCCTCCACATAGTATTGCGGAACAGCTCCGTTATTCTCTACTCGCTTTTTTGAAAGAAAATCCACTGTGTAGGTTTTTTGAAGCAAAGCCTCTCCCTTATACTTTTCGTTGCTCAACATCTTTTTTATGCTACTTTCGTACCACTTCGCCTTACCGTTCCAGTTTGGAATGCCTTCTGTTTCAAGCTCATATGCAATCCTGTTAGTGCCTTTCCCATTAAGGTACTCGGCATATATTCTTCTCACAATTTTTGCTTGCTTTTCATTTATAATAAGGTTACCGTTTTCATCTTTGTCATAGCCCATGAATTTTGTATGGTTGACTATAACCTTACCCTGCTCAAAGCGCCTTCTGATGCCCCATGTACAATTCCTACTAATGGAAAAACTTTCCTCCTGCCTTGAGGCGTCGCTGATGATAATAAAACGCGAAATGCTTTGTTTTTTGAAGAAAACGACCCCCGGGGTCGAAATTCTGATAATTTTATTATACCGAAAATTATCTTATATTTTCTGTAACTATTTATTTTAGAGAGTTTTACGGTTTTTTTATAAAACCTATACCCTCAAAAAATTGATTCGCGCATACCATCTCCGACTTTTTCCCACGCGTTTTCAATTAGTGCATACCCACCGTAAAAATCAAGTACCCGACAATAGAAAAAAGGTTAATGCCTTTTTTCAGCGTTAGCCCTCATTATTACTATAATATATATTTGATTTTTACTTTTGATACTGCTTACTGCATTATTGTAATTATGCAGTTAACAGTACTTTGACATCTAACTTGCATACTAGCAAATTCAATCACCTTAAACACTGAAAAACATTATATGGTTTTGTAGTTAGATTGCTCGCTTTTTTTGCAGTTAGTACTTTATCTTTGATTAATTCCCCTATTGACAATTACGTAAAATATCCCTAGTCTCCATCAATATTTTTTCCAGTTCCATCTTCACCGCATCCCCAATAGTAGTCCTTAGTGGTTTTCTCAATCCATTTTGTGTGTGCTAAATTATTTTGTTTTATTGCCATTGAAATCACCTTTCTTTAGTTAAGCTAGTAGCTTGAACAACTCTATTTTAACGGTTAGGTGATTTTTTTGTATAACTTTTTGGGGTCAGATCATAGCAGGTGGTTTGTTGTTTCACATGGCTCATTTCTATTCCGAGAAACTCGCCTAATGCTCAACAGGCTAAAGCCCATAATAATGAACCAGCTTACTTAGATTCAGCTGGTTCATTTCATCTTTTAACTGCATTATTACAATTATGCAGTATATTATTTAACATAAAATATTCCACTAATAATACTATTATATTTATTTAAATAATGCATTCAGCTTTTGTATTATTTTGTAGTGAGTAACTGCACTTTATTCATATATTTTTCCAACATAAAATACAGTAGCAAAGAAATTCCAATCAATGTTTTTAGGTACTTCAATGTTATTATTCACATAATACCCTTCCATATCTTCAATCCATGATTGTATAGATTCTAGATAATTTTCTATTGCTTTATTTTCCCACTCTACTGGATTATTTTTTTTATCTGTAGCTAACTTCCCTAAGAAGTTAATAAAATCCTCCTTAGTTTTAACAGTTTTTATTTCTTCATGAACACTCATAATTTGCCTCCTTATTTTATAGTAATGCTTTCTCCACCGCCTAATTTTAGTCTGATTGAACTACCACCATTGTTAGTTGTCATCTTAAAACCGCCTTTTGCTATTTCTTCTGGTGTAGCCCATTGAACAGGAACATCATTAAGTTCTGCCAGTCTATATGCCCCAAGCCTTCTATGGTCTAAAGTCCATATCTTGCCTAATTCATCTTCCCATACTTTCATAGTAGGCAAATCACTAGGCTTTAATGTTCCATTTTTCAATGATTCTGCATTCTGAAGTACAGTATATTCGCCAGTTTCATTCTTAATAGAACTTTGCATAAAGTTAATTTCTTTTGGATTTAGAGTTGATGGTAACTTAGCTTCAGCCGCTCCCTTAGATGTAAAGCTAACACTATTGTAGGGGTTTACTCCTTATATCTATAATTTCTTTTCCAACTCCGCAATAACACCATTCAACTTATCAATAACCTGCTTATTTATAAGTGTGTTATAATCTCCAACTCCATGTACCGCCTTATTACGGATGTCCCGCAAAATCTTAATTTCACCATAGGTACTATCATCAATATAGCCTTCTTTAAACAGTATATTCATAGCTTCATATGGCATTACTTTACGTGTTTGTTCAGGCTGTAATCTCTTCTCTAAAAACAATATCATCAACTTTTCAAACTTGACCCATGCAGTCATAAATTCGCCAAGAATATCTGATTTCTTTTCTTCCTTTATTTGTATATCAATTCCAAAAAGGTTTTTAAATAGTAGTTTTGCAAGTTCAGAGTATATCTCAACTTTACTTCTCTCGACTGTTAAACCATTACCTTGGTGGTATAACTGGTTTCTTAGCCTGTGAAACCACTCAATTTCTCCAAGGTCTATACCTTTAAGCTTATCACCAGAATACTGTTCAATAGCATCAATTAAGCAAGGAAAGCTTTCACTTATCTGGTCATACTCTTTTCTACTTAGATGTATACCAGTTATGCGTTTTGGTAAGCCTAAAAAAGTTTTTATCATTAATTCAACAGAATTATCAATGCTTATCATTGCAAGCCTTCGATTAACATCACTATCATTTTTTAGTAAAGATAATCCATGTTCAAGTATCTCACCCGGACCTGAAGACCAAGGTTGTCTCTCCATCATTTGTTACCTCCCCCAAATTTATAATAAAGCAGCTACTCTTCATTAGATAATTTTACCACTTTGATTTTATCATACTGCTTTGTCCTCGGGAAGAGTTGGCATAATGTATTCAGTTTTGTTTTTTAACATACCGTACACAATATTTACAAGCCTGCGCATAATGCAGACAAGAGCCTGTACCTTTGTTTTGTTCTCTGCAAGCTTTCGGTTATAGTATTCAAGAAATACCGGATTTCTAGGCAGTCCACTCCCTTTGGCTATCTGTATCTGCTGTATCGCCATAAAGTAGAATATCCCATGTAACGTCCTGTTTCCCTGCTTTGACTTCTGCTCCGTTCCCTTTCCTGCCGAACTGAATTTTACAGGTGCTATCCCTGCAAAACGGGCGAGCTTGTTAGGGTTGTCAAATCTCATAATGTCCCCTATTTCAGCTAATAGTGCAGCAGCAGTAACAGTGTCTACCCCAGGCATTGATTCAAGCTTGTAGCCCATTATAGCCAGTATGCGTTCAAGTTCAGCCTCTACCTTTGTTATTTCTTGTTTTTTGAATTTAATATCTGCTACAAGGCTTTTTACAAGAAAGTCCCTTGAATCTTGAAACTTCCTCTTTGGTATATTATCTTTCTCTATGAGGTCTAATATAGTCAGTGCCTTCTTTGTAGAACACGCATTATTACTGTGCTTGCGAAGAAATTCAGTTAACTTTTCCACTTCTATAGCCTGCAAATGACAGGGCGAAGGATATTCTTCCCAAAATGCCAAAGCAGTCTTACCGTCAACATCAGAAAAAAACTGTGTATAGCTTGGATAACTGTGTGATAGCTGGACATGAAGCTGGTTATTTACAGCAGTCAAAGCCTTTACAAGTCCATTTCGCCTTGCTACAAGCTGTGCAAGCGTCCAAAATGAGTCCTGTGGATTGGCATCCGGCAGTATTTCCAGTTTACTCAATAGTACATTGGCTATGCAGAAAGCATCCCATCCATCCGATTTTTGTGTAGTCGGGTAACTTTTACGTTCTGAATGAGATAAAGCAGAGTTAACCTCTTTGACTATCTGCTTGTTTTCCAAAAGAAACACAGCTAAGGAACGTCCATAACCACCCGTATCCTCCAACCCGAACATAGGGACAAGTTCATTTTTTGCATACTTACGAACCCTATTTAAAAACTCAGGGAATGCGTGCGGTCTGTTCTCAAATGTTATTTCATCTAGCCTTTCGTTCCAACAGTTGATAATAACTGCTGTATGGGTGTCTTTGTGCACGTCAAGACCTACATATACGTACTTTTGTTTATAATGCATCAACCCCACTCCTTATCAATTCTTCCCTACAAAAAAAACGTCGGCAACCTCAGCGTCAAGCGTTAACCTCCTTTGCAAGAAGTCCGCATGGGGGCGACAACCTATCCATCCCTTTTTTAGAGAATTACATGATATTTTTATATATTTAGGGCAATTCCGGTACTTGTAGCGTTAGTCATTGACCCGCATTCCCAGAATTGCCAAATGTACTTAATTTTCACTTTCCAGTGATATAACCTTCAGTGTTAGCTGTCCTTGCTTCTCTTCAACAATAAATTTCTTTCCTTGTATGAATCCCAGTTTTTCCAACCACTTGCCCTGTATTCTGATTTGAGGGATTTCAGAGTTATTTATATAAGTGCTATAAACCGTTAATAATCTCACTTGCATAATGCTTCCCTGCCTAACTGCTCAATGGTTCTAGCGATTCTGATTCCGTCCAGCAAGCCCTGTTTGTATAAGCCATCCTGTATAATAGCCTGTTGAGCAGTTTCCAGTTCTTCCAGTTTAATAAATAATTGCTGCATATCCTCTGGCATCTTTTGATTGATTTCTTCCTGCATTTCATTTATTTTTAAGTCCAGCTTTCTATATTCACCATTGAAGCAACATATTCTTGCACTAATATCAATGGAACGTTCAGTGACAAAATCCTTAAAATACTTCTTTAACCCTCGCATACAGCTCCCTCCCTGCCTTCATACTGCCTTACCAGCTTATAAAATGTGGACTTTTTCAAGTTGAGCCTTCTGCACATTTCTACAGCAGTGATTTGATGCCACTTCCATTCAATGTAATTCTGCTCCCACTCCTGAGGGTGCTGCATGTTCGGTCTGCCAAACTTCTTCCCTTTGCTTTTTGCAGCAGCGATGCCTTCCCGCCGTCTCTCTTTGATTTTCAGTCGTTCTTCCTCCGCAAAGTAGCTCAATAGCTGTAATACAATGTCAGCTACAAGACTTTCTAAGCCAGTAATGCTGCTGTACTTTGAGGTATCCAGCAAGGGCATGTCCAGCACTACAATGTGAGCCTTTATTACTTTTGTTATCTCATGCCACTCGTTCAATATCTGCTCCTTGTCCCTGCCAAAGCGGTCTAAAGACTTGATGTACAGTGTGTCTCCTTCCCGCAAGTGCCTTTTTAGCCCCTGATACACTGCTCTATCAAAGTCTTTTCCTGATTGCTTTTCAACGTAAATGTCCCGTTCATCAAGCCCCATGCTTAAAAATTCTTTCATCTGCCTGTCCAAGTTCTGGTCCTTGCTGCTCACTCTCGCATAAGCGAATTTTTTAGCCTGCATAATATCACCTTCCATAATCTTACTGTGCATTTATTGTAAGATGAACCGTTTATAAAGGTCGACCGAATGTTGCACATGTGCAAAAATGCGGTCTGAGGGATTTATGCACGCTCTTTTCAGCACTTTTCACCCAGTGCGTAAAAGTACACTTTTTCAAACGCTTTAATCAATCGGATAATAGTAGCCCAATTCCTCAAACATCTTATTTAGTTCCTCAGCATTGATCCGATATATGTTCTTTTTTCCTCGTAGCCTCTTGATTTCGATTAAACCCAATTCAATGAGCTTATCTTCCGTTTTCCGAACAAGTTTTGGGGACAGGGTTAGCATATAAGCTAAATCCTCTGTACGGGAATGAAAGGAATTATGTTTGTCCAATTGATTATTCAGTTCATCACGAAACCCCAACATAACTATCAGACCATAAACATCAGCAAGGTAAATGTTCGTCTTGTTGCGGGGACCTATATAGCATATATCTCTAAACCACCTACGTATTAATGTACTGCTCGGTATAAAAACACCATTATGAGTAATTTGATAAAAAGCATTTTCCCAAGAATTATTTGCAAAGTTTTGGCTATTAGTATTTAACATGGCAAAATCCTCCATTTCAGCCGAGTAAATGTTAATATATGGAATCCCATATAGGCAGACTCCGGGGATGAAAAGATATACAGTTTTTCAAAGCAAAAACTATAGGAGAATATATAAAACTCTGTAAAATCTCAAAATATTTTTATAAAAAAATAAAGCGAGTGCCTAAAATCTAAACACTCACTTCATTCATATAACTTGTATTTGCTGTACTGCTTATTTTGCTATAGCGTTTTCAGTAGAAACTGATTCTGTAGCTTTGTTTGCCGGCGCGGGCTTTTTCCTGTTCACGTTGCTTGCTATGTATAGCCTGTCCACAGTCAGCTTGTCTACTCCAAACAACGCCTGTACCAATGCAAATATGCCCTGCATAGAGATTCCAGAGTATTGCAGTTTTCCGTCCACATAAAGGCTGGCAGCAAGCACACCACCCCCCTTACAATAAAAAACTTTCACGTCTTTTTCCTTAACGGGAACATTAAAGCTATTGCTGTAAGTGTCAGTACAATTATCAGGTATGATTCTGCAATTTAACTTTAGCTTTTTATCATTAATTGTAACATCTACTTTTTTGGGGGCGGTTTCTACTGCTTCTCCATTGATAACAAACTTGTTCACAAAGCCCATTGCTGCATTTGCTTTAGTCTCATTAGTTTTTTCAAAAACATTCTTTTGAGTAGTTTCCGTTGCTTTTAATGCTTTACTCATTATACAACATCCTTTCTTTGCTCTTCCTGGGCAGCTTTTTCTTGTTTCCATAATTTAAGTATACGCTCACTTTTTCAAGATTCCGACCTGAATATACCATCTTTTGTAAATTATTTAGCTTATGCGCCCATTGCATTAGCCCCTATTGCCTATGTTTTAAAATGCAGTAGCACTAACAGCACGCTATAGCAGCTTAAATTGACGACAAGCAGGCTTACAGCGTTTAAAGCACTACGTAAGCGCTTTATTTACAGCACTTTACGCTTTTAACAAAATAATTATTCAGTCTTATTGTTGAACTTTTTATTTTATGCTCTATCCAGTACAAACCATTATTTTTTTGAGAGGTGCTATATGTATAACACAAGTTAACCTTTTACATTTTCGCGCGGCGGTGTTATTCTCTCTACTGCTGCTATAGTTCACTTTTTTAAAAACACATATATGATTCTCAAAAATTTTAGCGATGCTAAAAATTTTTGAAGTCTATATTATCTATGTTTTTATCTAAGTAAATGTATTTAAGTATTTATTTATGTATTACTACATTGTAGTAGGAACTTGTATTTTCATAGTAGGAAGCCTGTTACAAAGTAGTAGAATTTTCGCTATGAAGTAGTAGGAAAAACAACTACATCACAGTTAATTTGTAATTTTTAGGAGGTTGCGCATAATGAAGAATTATGATTTGAAATTTAGAAAGTCTTTTGTGGCACTCAAACTGATTTTTGGGGGCAACGAGCAAGCATTGATTCTTGTTGATTTATTAGAAACATACGCATACCGCTGTTCGGAAGAATATGTTAACAGCCATGGTGACGTTGGCATTACAGAAGATGGCTTTTTTGCTAAGAGCAGAGCATTAATTACAGAGGATACAGGCGTTTTAACTGCTTCTGTAAAAACTGCTGTAGATGCCTTAGTTGAGCAAGGCTTCATAATTGCAACTTCTGACAGGTACTTGCAAAAGTACAAGAAGTCAGTAATACATTATCAGCTAAGGCTTAATACTGATATTTATTTGCAAAAAGCTAATGAATATTTAAATAAATCGCACCGCCCTGACGATAGAGAAGCTGTTAAAAATATTCTTGTACCTTTTATGAACAAGCTTACGTTTTATGACAATATAATAGAGGCTCTCGGACTTGGCACAGAATCGCAAAGAAAGTTTCGGGAACAGAAGAAAAGCTGCTGATTCACGTTGGCTAAAATTTTCCGGGGATATAAAAAAGGGGTGGTGTACAGCAGGCTAGTAGAGCCATTATCGGAAGCGTATCCTCGGAAAATGTGAAAATCACACCGCCCGGCATAAAAGCCTTGTAGTTGCTATATTTTAGCGGAATACAATTACAGTAGCAATATATTTTAAAGCAGTGACAACAAGAACTATAGCGTTGAATTTTTGAAGAAAAAGCTACATTTACAGCGTGAGAGCAGGATTGCTTGCTATGAAGAAAACAGCACCGCCCCCTACAAAGCAATGCCATTCAAATTTATTATATAATTGCACAGTAAAAACATATATAGCTTACAGACATGACATAATGAAATGATACTTATTTTTTAGATGTTTGGTTTGAAGAGACTCTTTTTAAAAGCTTTATAGCCATATAGGCGGTTTTAATTTCTTCATACAGCTTTTGTAATTCCTCATTGCTTGCAGCAGCAGAGATTAAGCCTTCTTCAACTGATAAGCTAATAACTTTATCAGTCAACTCCAGCTCTTGTGCAGAAAACCTCCTTGCAATGTTGGAAAGTCCTAACAAATAGTCGATAGAACAATTATATAAATTGGCAAGAGCAACCAGCTTTTCAAAGTCAGGGTAGGCTTGCTCTGTTTCATACTTGCCTATTGTAGCCCTGCTGACAACTAATTTTTCAGAAACTTCTTTTTGTGTTAGCTTATTCTGTATTCTCAAGTCTTTTAAGCGATTTCCAAAAGACATTTATTAACACCCCAATTCTATTTACTTCAATGATATTTGAAGCTAATGGGAATGCCAACAAATGCTAATATATAGAACATTTTTAAAACAATTAGGTTGTTTATGCTAATTTTCTTCGCTATAATTGGAAATAAATACTGTACTTTAAAAGTAAAATTACGAAAGGATGAAAAAACAATGCAAACAGCTCCTATGAAACAAACTGCTACAGCTAAAAAAGCGTTAGAGCATTCTTCACTTGGTAAAACTGCCTTTACGTTAACCTTGATAGGAGACTTCTTTCTGCTCTTTGCGCTTATTGTTACGACAATTGCACAAAGTAACGGAAACGAAGCAAAACCCTATTTCTTTGTTGCTCTTTACTGGATTTTTGTGATTCCTTCAACAATTATGGCTATTATGGACTTGAACAAGCCCAACAGAAAAAAGACTTTGCCGAAAGCTTCTCTAATTCTTGGGTTAGGCATGATAGTAATTGTAATGGTAATAGCAATATTAGCAATGGTATTGTTCGTGGCAACCAAGTAGGCTGCACATTTCTCTATAACCTCATTATCAAACTGCTTGCCACTTGGTTTAAGCAGTTTGATTCTTTTATATGCTGAAGAAAAAAGCACCCGCCCCCACTGTAAATAAAGTCATTTCAGATTTTTATAGTTACAAAAGCAATAATAATAAACAAAATAAAAGTGAAGATACTTGAAGCTGCTATATGCTCCCACTAAGGCAGTTTTGCAGGGAGAGCCTGTAAATATTATATGGCTCACATTTGCGTGTAACCCTTTATTTTACTGGGTTATTTGGACTTTAGTGGATTCTCATATTGACAGGTATTGCGTTATTGCTTATCTGTAGTTTTTTGCGTAAAACAACGTATTTGACGGCCTCCAAGGACACACAGCGACAGTTTTAAAAAAATCGCCCCTTACTCATAAGTGGCAGACCGCATAGCCTTTGGTATAAGCTGTTTTTACATGCTGCATAGTATAAAGTTACTGCGACAAATAAAAATATTGGTATAGAACGTTTTAAAAATTTGCGTTACTATGGTTTCGCTTTATTAGCTTTATGTCTACTGGTTGCAAAACAAAAAGAAAGACGGTCATCATATAGACGACCGCCATAATTATGCTCATATTAAGAAATCTTGAAAACCTTATTGTAAATCATTAAAAAGTGTAAATATATCACTCTTCAATATCACTGCTATTTCTGCTTCCTCCGACGTATCTCCCCATCTAAAAATCATATCATTTTCTTGACAAAGGTGAATCGAAAGTCCAAAATAGTCTATTTCATCCTTATACCTTCTACTTCTATATTGATTAAATGCTAGTCTAAAGATATCCGTTATTGCTTTCTCAGATAAAAAATCATCTTTCCTACTTGCAATAATTGTATACCTTTTAGGATTGCTAGATACTACATCCAATACCACTGAAAGGTTTTCAAGCCTAAAGTTAGCAATACTTGAAAAAAACATTTTCCCATCTACTTCAACTTCTATTTCGGGTCCTTTAATTAATGTATCAAGTTGCCATTTGGTCTCAAGTAACTTCCACACTTTTTTATGTCTTTCAATTCGAGAGTTTTTATCTTTAACTTCCACATTTACAAACAGATATAGTTTATGGTCTTTTAAAAAATTCTGATTTGTAAATACCTTTTGGATTTCGCTGCTACATAAATCTTTAAAAGCAGTTCTATCGCTTGAACCAAATAACTCTGAGCCATTTATACTAAACACGCTCAAGCTTGGAACCCTTCCTACCCTTTCGCACGCCTCATCTTTATTAAACCATTGAAAGTAAGAGAACGCATCTTTTTCGATTTCATTCCAAATCTTCATTGTTATCACTCCATTTATTTGTTGTAGTCATAGTGATTACCATCCGGATCATTAAAATGAGGTCCTCTATTTTGTGATGGGTCATCTGGGAACTCATGTCCACCTGAGTGGTCTCTTATTACCTTTCCATCCCCAAAATCATAATCTTTTCCAGGTATTCTATTTCCCCTTTTGTCAACTGCTGGAGTTACCTTTTTAGGTTGTTCAGTAACCGGAATATCACTATTTCTCTTAGCTTCCCTAAAAGCACCATTTCTTCCTGCCCCTTCTGGACTAAGATTAGGAGGTTTACTCCCCCCCTCACCAACCGCACTCAACCCACGATTAACCTCCGGTATTTTATTTTCAGCAATCCTGCTAAACATTTTATTGAATATATTTGTTGATCCGGTTTCTTCATAGATAATCCTGTTTGTTAAGCCATTTGTCTTTGAAATTAGACCTTTTGCGCTCTCGGCAAATTTTGATGCAGCCGTACCAGCCTCACTTTCACTTCCCCCAACAAAGAATGATCCTATAAATACTGCTGCATGTGTGCCAAACTCTGCTCTTGTATGCGCGTTTCCATTTATTATATTTGTATCAACATAATTTGTTACTTTACTAGCCACCGAATTCCAGACCGCTTTTGGATCTGCCAGTATCTTTTTATAATTATCTCCAATCTGTTTTATAGTTTCCTTAGGATGAGTTATAACCTTAGCTACATCTATTACTTTACCTACAATATCTACCGAATCAGTTATTGTTTTAGCTTCATCATATAGCGCTTCGCCTATGCCAGTTAAAACAGGTACTTTTTCATCCAAATAATTATAGACTGCTTTTGCTTTCTTTTTTACCGGTTTAACTATGTTTTTGTTAACCCACCGTCCTGCAGATGTATCATTTAAAAACCAATCTCTGGCTGAATCCATCCAGCTATGTCCTGTTGGGTCATAATATATAAGAGGATTATTCGCACAATACACATACAAATTCAAACTAAGCGGGTCATTCCTATCGCCAGTATAAGTATCCTCCTGCAAGAACCGTGCAGTCTTCGGGTCATACATCCTCGCATTCAGGTAATAAAGCCCTGTTTCCTTGTCATACTGATACCCTGCAAAGGTTATAGAATTGCTTGCTGCTCCTGTGGTGTCAGTGATGTTTCCGAAGGCATCATAATAATATGTTGCTGCTATTGTTCCGTCTGGTTTCAGCAGTGCTGTTACATCGGCATGTCCGTTGTACATGTAATAGTAGGTGGTTCCGTCGACTGAGCGCATTAACAGGTTTGTGCCGTATACGTTTCTGCCTGTCTGGTTGCCTGAGCCGTCCAGTTCCAGCACTACCTTGTCGTATTCGTAGAGATATCTTGTTATTGCTCCGTTTACTGCTTTCTCTACTCTATAGCCGTCACCATTGTAGGTGTTTTGTACTGTTATTCCACCTGTGGTAGTTGATATCAGCTGGCTTCTGGCATCGTAGGTGTTTGATACAGTTACTGTGCCGTTTACTTCTGTGGTAAGCTGGTTGCCGTTGTTGTCGTAAGTGTATACGGTTGTGGCTGTTGTTGTGCCGTTTAACGTTGTTACTATCTGTGTCAGATGGTCTTGCTCGTTGTAGGTGTAGGTGTTTACTGTTGCGTTACCGCCAACCGTTATTGTTTCGGTTGCTCTGTTTCCTGCTGCATCGTAGGTGTACGTGGTTTTTCTGTTGTTCGGCTCTGTTACTGTTTCAAGTCTGTTCAGCGTATCGTAGGTATAATTTGTTGTACCATTTGAGTCTGTTTTAGAGGCTTGGTTATGAGCCGCATCATACGTATAGCTGTAGGTGTCTATTATGCTGCCATCAGCTTTTTTATTTGTCAAGGTTCTTAACAGTCCATCTGCGTAATAGGTGTAATCTTCTCTTGATCCGTCGTTATATATTACGCTTTGTCTTGCCCCGTTATCAAGATAGTTATAGGTTGTTGTCTTTCCATCGGCTGTTACTGTTTTGAGTCTTCCTGCCATGTCATAGGTTTTCTGTGTCAGGTTGCCCTTGGGGTCTGTTGAAGTTTCGGCCTGACAGCCTTCTTCCATACCTGTTATTTTATCATACTCGAAGGTTGTTATTCCAATGTTTGGTACATTTTTTGTAAGCACTCTGTTCTGCTCATCGTAGGTTCTTGTTGTGGTTCCTGTGCTGTCGGTCATTGTGAGCTGGTTACCGTTGCCATCGTAGGTATAGGAAATTGATATATTTCCTGTGGTCTGGCTCAGCAGCCTTCCGTGTATATCGTAGGTGTATGTGGTTGTAATGCCGTTCCTGTCTGTCTTTGTGGCAAGGTTTCCGTCTGCATTGTAGGTGTAGGCTTCTGTTTTTGCAGGAACATCGTCATATTTGCCTGCTGTTAACGTTCTTCCGCCTTGGTCTATACGCTTAGCTACCTTGTTTGCCGCATTGTATTCATATGTCGTTATGTTTCCCCTTCCGTCTGTCTGTGTGAGCAGGTTTCCATTCAGATCATAGGTATAGCTTGTTGTTTCGTTCTTGGAATTTGTAACTGTTTTAAGCCTATTGAATTCATCGTATGTATAGGTTGTATAGTGCGTTTTATCATCAGCAGGTGATATATTTCCCCTTGCGTCTGTTTTGGTTTGTATATTTCCGGCATTGTCATAGGTCTGGCTTGTGGTGTGGTTTTCCGGATCAGTCGTTGACAGCAGCCTGTTGTTTTTATCGTAAGTGTATTGTGTCACATTGTTAAGGGCATCATAGGATTTTTCCTGTACATTGCTGTGGTTGTATTCTAGCTTCTGTATGCTTTTGCCGTACGCATCCTTTTTCTCTATGTGTCTATTTAAGCTGTCATATACATTCTGAGAGGTATTGCCCCTCCAATCGGTTACTGTTGTCTGGTTTCCGTTGGCATCATAACCATAAGCAGTTTCGTGCATTACCCCTGATACGGTTTGCTTTGATGTTGATATTTTGTTTAATACATTGTAGATATTTTCCGTTGTATTTTGATTCCCGTCTGTTACATATCTTGCATTTCCGTTTTTGTCATAGCGTGTTGAGGTAGTTATTGCCTGCTTCCCGTCCTCTGCCTGCTGTTTCTGTGACAGTACATCCCCTTGGTTGTTGTAAGTGTAGGTGTTTACCGCACCTCTTGAGTCCTTCTGTATTTTCAGTCTGCCCATTGCATCATATTGGCTGATTATTGTACTTTCAGGGATTGTTATATCTCCCGGGGCTGTTGTTTTTCTTAGCTTGCCCAATGCATTGTATTCATAGGTCGTGGTATTTCCGTTTCCATACTTCTTTGTCAGCAGATTTCCGACATAGTCATATGTATTTATTTGTATTGTCTGCTCTGCACTGCCTGATGTTTTCTGTACTGTAAGCTTTGTTACATTTCCCGCATCATCGTAGTTATAATTTTTTATTACTCCATTGGCATATGTTTCAGAGGTTTTTCTTCCTAATGCATCGTAGGAATATTTTGTAGTGTAGCTGAGTCCTCTGTCTTTTGATACGGCATCTTTTACTGTTATCGGCTTGTCTGCGAGATTGTAGGTGTACTCCGTCCCATAGCCTGTAGAGATTTGTGTATCTATGCTTGTTATATCTGTTGCCGACTCTAGTCCTAGCCCGTCCAGTTCCTTTGTAACATTTCCATTGTTATCGTACTGGTAGGCTTTCTGTACTATGCTTACCTGTTGTGTTACCCATTCATGCGTTACTGGATCTACCTTCTTTTCCTCGCCCACGTAGGTTTTGGTTTTTACCCTGCCCATGAGGTCATAGGTGTATTCAACCCTGTTCATCTGAGAAAGAGTTTTTGCAGGGTCGTAGTCTTTAGGAGCTACCTCGGCTATTTTTCTTCCGACTCTGTCGTAATAAAAAGCTGTGGTATTTGTCTCAGCATCTGTTGTTGTTTCCAGCAATCCCCTTTGATTATAGTGGTATTCCGTAATATTGCCATTTGCATCCGTTGTTTTTACAACATTTCCCTGACAGTCATATTCGGTGGATGATGCTATTGTTACTGCCTGTTCATTTTCATCAATGCCTGGCTGACTTACTCCTGTCTGTCTGTTCAGGTTATCGTAGTTGCAAGTGGTTGTTACATCGTCAGGTGTTGTTACCGTTTCAAGGTTTCCATTTTTATCGTAGGTGTAAACAGTTCTTAATATTGTATCCTCAGTGCTGTTAAAGTCATTTCCTGCTAGATCTCCAGCTTTTACATGAACTTTTTTCTCAGATACTTTTCCTAAATAGTTATTTATGAATTCAGTAACATTTTTATCTGTTGTACTTGTGTAAACCGTTTCCTTACTTACATTTCCGTCTGCATCGTATTCGTATTCTGTTTTTCTACCTTCGTTGTCGGTAATGCTCTTTACTTTGCCATTATTATAGTAGTCGTAGGTTTTTGTAATTAGCTGCAAGGCTGCTGCGTAAAGTGTAACTGTATCTTTTCCTGCTATTTCATTTTTCTTTCTACCTGCTTTGTCATAAACAATTTTATTGTATGAATATCTGACAGCCCCGCTTACAGTTTCAAACGGTGTCCACTGCTCGGTAAGCCTGTTAAGGCTGTCATACTTATAGTAGGTAGTGTTCCCTTTTTCATCAGTTGTGCTGTTTACTGTTCCGTTTTTATTGTAGCTTGTCGAAGCGGTTGTGTTGTCAGCGTTTTTTTGTGATATCAGCCTATCTGCATAATCATAGGTATATTCTGTGATAGCAACATCCTTCGAATTCAGATATTGCTTCTGTGTTTTCTTGGTTTTGCCGTCTGTCAATATATCATAGGAGTATTCCTCAAGCAGAACCTTTTCTGATGCTTGATTATCCTGAAAATATTTCTTAACAGGCCTGTCCATGCAATCATATTCATAGGAATATACTGCACCGTTAGGGTTAGTCTGGGTTGCAAGGTTTCCGTAAATATCATAGGTATAGCTTGTTGTGTTATTTGCAGCATCGGTTTTTGTTTTAACCTTTCCGCTTGCATAGTAAGTATATCTATTACCTGCATCACCGTTATATTCGTTGTCTGAAATATTGTCATTTGCCGAATTGTACAGCTTCGGTGATACCTCTTTTGTTTTGCGGTTTTCGGAATCATATGTTATTCTGGTAACCTTGTTGCCGTCCTGTATCTGTTTTTCCAGATTTCCGTTTTTATCATATACATAACTTGTTATATTGCCCTTTGCAGTTGTTTTCTTTATTACCTGACCTGCCGGATTGTATTCAAAGGTAGTAATATTATTTTCGGCATCCTTAACCGTCTTAATATTTCCATATGCATCATAGGTGTAAACGGTTGTATTTCCCTCCGGGTCTGTCTCGGCTTCAAGCAAGCCCTTTATCTGGCATTCCGCATCTGTATAGTAATGGTATCTTGTTATTGCAAAATTGCTATCGGCATCCTTGCTCTCATCATAAATATCAGTACCATTTAAAGGCTGAACCTTTTTTACAATATTTCCCTCTGAATCATAAATGTAGAAGGTGTATTTTCCTGATTCATCCTTTTCACTTGTCAGGTTGTTATTGCTGTCATATGTCATTGCCTTTGTAGTTTGATCTGGATTTGTTATTTTCGTAATATTACCTTTTCCGTCCCTGTCATACTTTGTTGTATTACCGTTTCTATCCCTTACCGAGCTTTCCTCGGCATATTTGTTAATTCCCGATTCCTTGCTGTATTCATATACTGACGTTTTTCCTTCAGCATCTGTTGACCCTGTTATACTGTAGAAGATGTCATATTCCTGCCTTGAAGTTCTGCCTTTGCTGTCTGTAATCGTTGTCCTGCGGTTTATGTTATCATACGAATATGTAAGCACATTTCCGTTCACATCAGTTATGTTATTAACCTTGTCCTTGTTTTCACCGGAATGGTTGTATGTAACAGCTTCAATCAGCTTATTGCCGCTATCCCTGACTTCTGTTACAAAGCCGTCAGAATCATAGTAGTAGAAGGTCGGATTCCCCATTGGATCAGTCACCTTTGTTAATCGGCTGCTTGTGTAGTCATATGCAACCGTTCTGTTAGAAGCTTCATCTATTATTTTTTTGATAAGTCCGTTTTCATATGTAACGGTATAATGTCTTCCTACCTGGTCAGTCACCCCTTGGACTCTGCCATTGGAATCGACATTTAGTGTAACAGCATTCCCGTTTTTGTCCTGCATTTTTACAAGGTAGCCGCTTGAATTAAATAAATATTTCGACTGGTCTTTAGCCGTAAGGATAAACGTGCCGTCAGCCTGCTTTTTCAGCGTGTATCTTGAATTATTTGCAGTAAACGAGCCATCTGTATTTACACTAAAGGAAAGCATTTTCCCATCCGGCAGTGTTACTGCTTTTATATTTGAATTTATAGCTGTTTTAGTAGTACCGTCCAAAAAGTCGACATAGGTATATTCTTCGTCCTTTACACTGCCCTCGTAGCTAAAGGTCCAACCCTTGCCCAAAGAGGATGCTTTGTCATTTTGAGAATTATATGTTCTGGAAAATGCGATATCAAAGCCTGGCGATACCACCGTCAGGTCGGTGTAGGTTCTTGAGTAGTTACCAGTTGCGGAATTTATGCCGCTTTGACCAAAGTAGAATTTATGGTTCATTTCAGAGCCAAGCCAAGGGTAATATGCTATGCCATCGCCTACTGTGTCGCCTTCGCCTTCTCCATACCATTTAGGATAGACAGACGGTCCGTAGTATGAACCCCAGTAGTTGAATCTGGCGTCGATGGGCATTGTTGAGTATTTTTCGTTATAAATGCCGTAGCTGTTTCCATTGAAGGTGTTGTATAGTAGGATTGGGGCGGTGGTTGTTTTGAAGTAGATGCCGTAGCCGTAGGAATTGGTGATTTCTGAGTTTGTGAGAGTCAGTTTACCCTCCACATTTAATGTACCAAAAGCTGTATTATGTTCTATCTCTCCATTGCCATATCTTATCTTTATGTTATCTCCAATGAATTCACCTGTACTTTTTACTTTTATTCCATCCCACCGTTCATTTGTTTTAGATACCCCATGTCCTCCATATTTTGGGTCTTCAAGTGAAGTAAAAACAATAGGCTTTTCCGCTGTTCCCTGTGCAATCAATTTCCCTTCTACGTCTATATAGTTATTTTTAGAACCTAGTATTATGGTACCAGGTTGTATAGTTAACATATCTCCATTTTTAACTAGTATGTTATCACACAAGTAATATGTGCCATTATTTAAAGTATGATATCGAGATGATGTCCATCCGCCTATTCCTATTCCGTTATATTCAACATTTCCAGTATATGTGTTGTTTTGTATCCTATTGACTATACTAATTACGTCTACGCTTACACCAATATCTATATATATAGGGCAACACCTGTTATTTGTTATACTATTTTTCTCAATGCTCAAGATACTCATATCTACTAAATTAATATTATTTTGGTAAATGCGTATGCCATATTTATTTTCACTTACATTATTGTTTTCAATAATTACATTCCCTTCTCCGTATAATCTAAGACTTATACCTGCATTCGAATTCTGGAAAATAGTATTGTTTTCAACAGTTGCATTTTCTGCTTCGTGTAGTCCAAGTTCTAAGCCAAACGAATTTTGGGAAATAGCATTGTCCCTTATAGTTATATTACCTTTTGCGTTTGTGTCGTTCCATACGGATATGCCACCACTAGTTTTGAAAATAGTATTACTTTCAATTGCCATATTCTTTGTCCCATTTTGATCTATCCGTATGCCCAACCCCAAATTTAGAGAGATAGTATTGTTCTTGAGTGTCATTACACCACTGGTATCCCCATATATACCACTTTCATTTGTTCCATAAATAACGGTATTTTTAATTGTTGTATCATTTGTAGTATCAATATATACCCCATGTGAGAATGAATTACTCACTTCAGAATTTATAAGTGTCAGCTTACCATACGTACATATTGTACCTTTGCCACATCCATATCTCACTTTCACATTATCGCCAACAAATTCTCCTGTACGCGATACAGATATACCGACCCAATAGTCTTTATTTGAAGATTCCGAGGTGGTTACTCCAGTACCCCCGTAAGCAGAATCCTTATAAGTAGTAAATACTATAGCACTACCCGTCGTACCTAAAGCAATTAGCTTTCCCTGTACATTTATCATAGAAGTATGAGTGCTCTTTACTATTACCCCAGGCTCAACTGTTAACGTTGCTCCATCTATTATATCTATGTTCTTCGACATATAATAAGTGCCACTGGTTAAAGTAAAATTTTCTTTTAAGCTTCCACCTATCACAACTTGGTTATACTCAGGATTTTTAGGATACGTATTGTTATTTATTCCAGAAAAAACTGATGACTTCACCCCTCCAATATCAACATATATCGGACTTCCATTTTTACTTATTATGCTGTTATTCTGAATACTTAAATTACCTGTTCCAAAATGCCCAATCCATATACCTCTAGAGTTTACATCTATAGTATTATTTTTTATTGTTATATTCTCTGCTCCGTTTAGACCGATACTTATACCATCCGAATCAGACGTAATAATATTATTTTCAAGTGTCACTGTGCCGTTCTCTGTTGTAGAAGTATTCCATATATATATACCTGGCCATCCCGAACAATCTATCTTGGTATTTTTTATTATTATATCATTGGAAGTTTTTAAGTAAACTCCAATGTAATTTGAATTACTAACTTCTGAGTTTACAAGTGATAATTTACCTAATATGCTCAATGTACTATGATTATTTTCCCATTCTCCACCATACCTTATTTTTACATGTTCCCCGATAAACTCACCTGTAGAAACTACATTTATACCTCCCCAATAATCTGTTTCTGAGCCTGTTACCCCACTTCCACCATACTCAGCATCCTTCACCGTAGTAAACACAATATCACTTCCAGTAGTACCAAGCGCAATCAGCTTTCCCTGAACATCTATACCATAATTATTGCTTGTACTTTTTACAATTACCCCAGGCTCAACTGTCAGTGTCACTCCGCTCGGTATTGTAATGCTACTTTTCAAAATGTATGGACTGTTAGCCAATGTCCAAGTTGTGTTTTCGCTGATTACTCCCTGTTCACATGTAGTTACGGTAACCGGCTTACTATACAAAGATACATTACCCTCTGTATTTATTGCTTTTACAGTATAGGAGTATGTTGTTTTTGACTTTAATTCACTATCAGAGTATTTGTTTATCCCTGGTGCCCCTACTTTGACATTATCCCGATATACTTCATAGCCTGTCGCCCCATTAACAGCTTCCCATGCCAGATCAACTGAAATACTTGACGGAGTAGCAACAAGGTTAACAGGAGCAGCAAGCAGCGTATACGTTGATATTTCATTACTCCACTCACTTGTAATCACAGAACTTTTCGGAAAAGTATAGCTGGGATCTAACATATACTTATTGAACAAAGCAAAATCAAGGGCATTTATTTCATTATCGCCGTTAAGATCAGCAGCCCACATGTCGTCTTCCACAGGGAAATCATAACTGGAATCCATCATACGCTTCTTGAACAAAGCAAAATCAAGGGCATCTACTATACCATCACCGTTAACATCCCCTACCAAGCCATTTCCACATGGTTTAACGGCCCTCACCTTAACAGTATGCAAACTGTTAGGTACCAGACTGCTATATGCATAACTTGATGCGGTAACATTAGTAATATTTCCATCAAGTGAGACATCATAGCTCTGGGCATCTGCTACGGCATCCCAGCTTACCGTCAACGTTGTGTCAGTTGAAGTCAAATTTATATTTGCAGGGATTAAAATAGCTGCCGGAGTTGTTGTCGCTACTATACTCACCGTAATAAAATTACTGAATCCAGACATATTCCCGGCTTCGTTGAACGCCTTTATTCTATATACATAAGTTGTTCCAACCTCCAACCCGATATCGGAGTATGTATTGCTCTCCGATGTCCCAACTTTTATATCATCCCTGTATATCTCATATCCTGAGGCTCCTGAAACAGAACCCCATGCCAAATTAACAGAAGTACCTGATATATCAGACGTAATATTGGATGGAGCAGCAAGCAGAGTGTATTTTATTATTTCGGTACTCCATTCGCTATTTTCTGTTGAAGCAACGGCCCTTACTTTAATAGTATGCAGACTGTTCGGTACCAGATTGCCATATGTATAGCTTGCTTCGGTGACATTTGTAACAGTTCCATCCATTGATACATCGTAGCTCTGGGCATCTGCCACGGCATCCCAGCTCACTTTTAATGTTGTATCAGTAGATGATACACTTATATTAGTAGGAATTGAAATAGAAGCTGGAGTTGCAGCTTCTACAGCATTTTCTGACATTGGAGCTGTTGCCACTGCTGCCGGTGTTTTATCTGTTCCTTCGAGATTCACATTCAGAGGAAACGAAATTGAAGAGCCTGTTGTCTGGTTATTAGCAAGTCCCCTTGAAAGCATGTTTTGAGAAATAGATTTGCTATTTGCCTTACTAGCAGCATTTAGAACAGTTAAATTACCTAAATTATCAATAGTTCCAGACTGACTACCGGATGCTGTTAAACCAGACTTTAAAAATTTGAATTGGCTTTTTTTTGATACTGTCTTGGTCGTTCTGTCCGTATCAGCTACCACAGCATTTGGTGTGTTGCTGGTATGTAGGCTTTTAATATCAGAATTTTTAAATTTCGAAGTTGAAACCTCTGTCTGCTTATCTCCAGAAGTTATTACCGCTGCTGTTTTTTCATGTGTCAAAGCAGCTGCCTTTTGAGTTTTTGCCTGCTGCTGTGGCAATATAGGTGCTGTTACGCTATATGTCGGCTGCTTTACCGTGCCAGCAAGCACCTTCTGCATTCCCAGAGGAGACAAATCTGCTATGCTAAACCCCTGAGTTGCTATTAATACTGCCAATAAACCTGCTATCCACTTTTTCCCTGTACCCATGCTATCTTCTCCTAAATTATAACTTTAAAGGTATATATATTTATATTTTGTAAAATATTAACTCATTGCTAAATTTTATGTCGAATGTGATATTTTGTCAATAAAAAGCTTTTTAGTTATATTTGTAATGCTTTCGCCCTAAGGTAAAGCCTGAATATTCTTTTTACAAGCTCTGCCTCCCCTGGTACTATGATCAGCTCTCGGACTTCATTTTTGGCGTATCCCAGGAATTTATTGCGATTAACCTGTACCTTACCCTGCTGAAGAGGTGTACGATACCCCATCTGGTGTTGGTGCTTAATGATCGGCTTTCCTCCTGTCATAAGAGGCTCATTGCAAAGAATCTCGCGGAATAAACGCAAATGAAGATCTTAAAAATAAAAAACCGTCAACCAGAAGATATTCTCTCTCAATTGACGGCGTAATCAAATATTATTGTATTCTATTTCTAAATACCCCTATTCCCATCTCACCTCACTCCCATCCAGCAACCCCACACTCACCCCATCCTCATAAACTACTACCTTCTCAACCAATTTAAAGAACAAATCAGCCTCAAACCTCTCAATTGGCTTTGCACCTTTAACAAAACCTATAAACTTCTTGGCAGTAACCCTCTTTAATATATTCTCGCTGTTAAATTGACTCTCCCACTTTGTCATATAGTAATCTATATTTTTGCCAATCTCATTAAACTCAAAAACAAATACCTCATATAAAGAACCTCATCATCAATATGCCTGTTGTCACAGCCCTTTCTTCCTTTAACCGCATACTTATTATTGCACTGCCAAACGGTTCTTTTTAATCTTTCATCATTAGAGTTCCATATCTTCCTTCCATAGACTCCTCCACAGCAGCCGCAGATAATTCTGTCCATAAATGTGTTATCATTCGTAATATAGTCCATCTTTTGAATATTGTACTTCTCCATAAAGGCTTTTCTTCTCTCCCTTTCAAGCTGTACTGCTTTCCACGTGTCTCTATCTATAATTGGTGGGTGGCTCTCCTCAACATAATACTGTGCCACTTCCCCTTTATTCTCTATATGGAAGCTAATTCTTTGTGTTAATGCTTCCATTTAGTACAATACCCGATTTAAATTCTATTTGTATTTCTTTTTCTGATATAACCAATATTTTCTCTATAAGTTTTCTACAATATAAATCATTGTATTCTGTAAGCTCTTGTTTTGATGTTTCAAATATCTCTTCCATTTCTTTTAACCTTTGCTTCTTATTATCCCATTCTAGATCCTTTAAATTATAAACTTCCTTCTCCTTCTGGATTGGGTCTGTTAACTCTTTTTCTTTTGTAAGAGTGTCCTCCATTTCTTTTATGAACTGCTCTTTTTTTCTGATTAGTGTTTTGAATACTATGTCAATTGCTTCAAAGAGGTCTTTTTCATAAATTGTTGGTGCTTGACATGCTTTCGGTCCATTGTGCTGTCGATTACCACACCGCCAAACTATTATCCTTTCTTTCTTAATAGTCCAATGACACCTGTGATACGTTTTCCCACATTGGCTGCATTTTATTTTACCACTTAAAGCATACTCGGATTTATAGACTCCCTGATCTTTCTTTTTTAGTCCCATAGTACTTCTTCTATTCAGCTTTTCTTGCTGCACTTTTATGTATACTTCTTTTGTGATAATAGGCTCATGATTATTTTCTACATAATACTGTCGTTCCTGTCCCGTATTTTTTATTCGTTTCTTTGTTAAGAAGTCTAACGTAATTGTTTTTTGGAGGAGTGCATTCCCAATATATTTTTCGTTGCCAAGTATCTTTATTATGGTTGAAGGGTACCATTTGGAACAGCCAGCAGGAGTTAAGATATTGTCAGCAGTCAAACCGTCAGCTATCTTTTTTGATCCTTTACCCTCGAGATACTCTGTGAATATTCTTTCTACTATCTTTGCCTCCTCTGGTATTACTACCAACTCTCCAAATCTGTTTTTCGTATATCCGAGGAAACGGTTATGGTTTACTTTTATTATCCCCTGCTGAAAACGGTGAATTATACCCCATTTTGTATTTAAACTTAAAGTCCTCGATTCCTCCTGTGCAATTCCCCCGAGTAATGTTATTATGAATTCGCCTTTTGAATCCTTGGTGTCCAAGTTCTCTTTTTCAAAGTATACTGATACTCCCTTTTCTTTCAATAGCCTGATATACTTGATGCATTCAAGTGTATTACGCATAAACCTAGAAATTGATTTTGTTATGATCATGTCTATTTTGCCATCCATACAGTTTTTGATCATTCTATTGAATTCCGGTCTATTTTTTGCATTTGTTCCGCTTATTCCTTTTTCTTCATAAACCCCGGCAAATTCCCACTTGTCATTTTCCTTTATATATTCAGTATAATATGATACTTGTGCTTCAATGCTTGTTTGCTGTTCCTCATGTTCCGTACTTACCCTGCAATATGCACCTACTCGTAGCTTCTTCTGTTTCATTGTTATGCCCATGCCAGTAAATAAAGTGGCATGGGCTCAGTACCTCCCCAGATTATTTATATAATTTTCTTAGGCTCTTTTTCTATTACAATTCTGTTTATAAACTGAAATAATAAAGTATTATGTTTTGTAACGGTAATCTGTTTTATCACTCTTCTAAATAATTGTCCATCGAACTCTAGTTGATTCTTCTTTTCGTATGTCATCAGTTCTGTTTGAAGCTTTTCGTTCCAGTAATCAAAATCATCTATAGCTGCAGCTCTCCATACCTCATCAACTCTTTTTTTCAATAGCTCTCGGATTTTTCCTTCCGCCTCCATTGCCTCCGATTGGTTACTTTGTGCTTTCTGGAAGACACGAAGTGTTATTTGTATCTCCTTATCCAGTTGGGTTATCTTTTCGTTTATCACCGGTTTGAAAGAATTCGATATGTCTTTTGTATATGTATATAAATTCTTTTTGAGTTGATTTAATACTTCGATAAATTTTTGTTCTAACTGCTTTTCTTCTAGCGCTATACTCATGCAATAAACCTTCCCGCCTTTTACATAGCTCGTGCACCTCCATAAGTGTCGTATACTTGTTTTGCTTTTACTGGTTTGTCTTTTAAATATACCCCTACACACCTCACATATAACTTTGCCACTGAATGGATACTGTGCTCTTTGCTTTTCACAATTTGCTAAACTATACTTTTTATATCTAATATTTTTTCCTGTTATTATTTGGTTTGCTTTTTCAAGGGTTTCTTTTGAGATTATTGCAGGAAAAGTTTCATCACCAATATATTTTGCATTACTCAAAATACCGAATAATGAACCTTTTGTCCACTTTGTTTTGTTTTCGGAAGCTTTAACGGCTTCTTGGTTCAGCCATGATAGGATTCCACCTTCATTTACTCCTTCGCACGCCATTTCAAATATCTTTTTAATATATACGCCTTTTTCTTCATCAATAACTGGTAGTCCATTGTTACCTAAAATATATCCATATGGCAGGTGCCTATTGTTTATCGTCCCAACGCCTATAACCCAGTCTAGCTCCATACCGTTTTTAAGTCTGAAGCATAAGTTATTTCTTGATTTAACAACTATATCTTTAACCATTGCGTTAAAACAAGCTTCATCAAACTCATCTATAAGACTATGGTTTTTGATGAATTCTATACTTTTATCCGTTTCCACAAGTGATATGTCTTTGTTAACCATATCCATTGAAATTGTCTGCTTTCTTGTCTTAAGCTCATTAAGTTTTGTTTTGATTTCATTGATTTTCTGAGTAAATAGAACAGGCTCAAGATGTCCCTTTGCTAGCAACATTTGTAGCATACTTTCTTTTTCTGATAACTCAATTATCTGATTATCTATGCCATATATTTTTGTTCGTTCTGCGGTAGATTGTACAAGTTCTTTTAGATATGTCTTATGGGGCAATAGAAGTGTTCTCCAATTTGAATATAGTTTATTATACATGTCTATAAATGCTAGAATAACTCTATCCTCTCTTACCGCACTCATCTCACAAGATTCTAAATATTCACTGTACTTGCTTTTGCAAATCAATGCTATATACTTATATTGTTTTGTTGACTGGCAAGTCATTCTTATAAAGGTTCTCCCGCAATTTCCGCAAATAACCTTTCCGGTTAACGGATAGCGGTTTGCCATCTTTTTGATTGCTTCCTCATCTATACCTTTTTCTTTTCTCCTTATTTCAAGCAGTTCCTTTACACGTTCAAAATCCTCTCTTGATATGATTGGCTCGTGGTTGTTTTTTATGTAGTATTGAGGCAGTTCACCTTTGTTGCGTTTCCTTTTGAATGTAACACTATCTGCGGTGATTGTTTTTTGAAGTAAAACATCACCACAGTATTTTTCATTGGTTACCATTCTTCCAATTGTTGACGAACGCCATTTCACTCCTGTTATGGTTGTTATATTTTCTTCATTTAAACTCCTTGCAATGCTACCCGTTCCTTTACCACCAAGATATTCTCTAAATACTCTTTTTACAATTTGTGCTTCAGCCTGATTAATAACCAGATCTCCGTTTTCATCCTTGTCATAGCCCATAATTTTAATTGGTGATATTTGAAACTTACCTTGCTTGTATCTTTTCTGGTTGGACCACCTTATATTTGATGAAATTGAAGCTGCCTCTTCTTGCGCTAAGGAGCTGAGGACAGAAAGGATCAATTCGCTCTCCTGCGATACGGTGTTTATATTCTCCTTCTCAAAATATACAGTAACTCCTAAAGATTTTAGCTTTCTTACAGTTTCTATACAATCAGCGGTATTCCGTGCAAACCTTGAGATGGACTTTGTAATCACCATATCTATTCTGCCGTTTTCACAATCATTAATTAGTCTCATGAATTCAGGCCTTATTTCTTTTTTAGTACCACTTATACCTTCGTCTGCGTAAATCCCGGCTAACTCCCATTGGTCGTTGCTTTTAATATATTTTTTGTAATGGCTAACCTGTGCCTCGAATGAATTTTCCTGTTCCTTATGTGTGGAACTGACTCGGCAGTACGCGCAAACTCTAGTTTTTCTGTTACTAGATGCTTCGCTCTCAGTATTACTTTTTTCAATAACAGTAACATTTTTCACTACTAATCCCTCCCCTTCTTCTAAAGTAGTGCTGCTATGTTACCGTACTAATTTTGTGAATTCAAGTATGTCATTTAAGCTTCTTTTAAATTAGATATATTCGCAGTCGCCTCATAATAAAAATCCTCCAATTGAAGTTTTATCTTCGGTTGGAGGATCTGTTGTCCATTGGTTTGCTTGCTATTTAGTTATGTATAGCCCTTACTTTTTAATTATTTACACGTGAAGTTTGTTAATAACACCAAGCAAAAATATTACTTGATTAGTTCTTCTTTTTCATTGGTTGATATACCTTTATTTCTTTTCAATTTCAATTCCGTTTATAAACTGAAATAATAGAGTATTTTGTTTTGTAAAGGTAACTTGTTTTACCACTCTCCTAAATAATTGTCCATCGAACTCTAGTTGCTTCTTTTCGTATGTCATTAGCTCTTTCTTGAGTTTTTCATTCAAATATTCAAAATCATCTATAGCTGAAGCCTTCCATATCTCTTTTGTTCTATTTTTCAATAGTTCATGGATTTTTTCTTTTGCCTCCAGTACATCCCCTTGGTTTCTTTGTGCTTTTTGGAAGTCATCGAGCATTATTTGTAGTTCCTTATCCAGTTCGGTTATCTTTTCGTTTATCGCCGGTTTGAAAGAATTCGACATGTCTTTTGCATATGTATCAAAATTCTTTTTGAGTTGATTTAATACTTCGATAAATTTTTGTTCTAACTCACTTTCTTCAATTTCTATACTCCTGCAATAAACCTTTCCTCCTTTGATATAGTTCCGACACCTCCATAAGTGAAATATGGCAGTTTTGGTTTTCCGATTTTTTCTTGTAAATGTACCTCCACATACCTCACATATAACTTTTCCACTAAGTGAATAATTTGCTCTTTGCTCTGTACAATTTGCTATACTATTCTTTTTATATCGGATATATTTTTCCCTTTTTATTTTATTCAATTTTTCTAAGGTTTCATTTGATACTATTGCAGGAAAAATTTCGTCACCTGCATATTTTTTGTTCTCCAAAATACTATATATTACACCTCTCCCCCACTTTGATTTATTTGTGGCGGTTTTAACACTTTCTTGGTTTAACCATGATATGATTCCACTTTCACTTATCCCTTCGCTAGCCATTTCAAATATCTTTTTAATATATACTCCTTTTTCTTCATCAATAACTGGTAGTCCATTATTCCCACGAGTATATCCAAACGGTAGGTTTTTACAGAACATCGTCTTCACCCCCCATAAATTCATCAAGCTCCATACCGTTTTTAAGTCTAAAGCACAAGTTATTTCTTGATTTGACAACTATGTCTTTAACAATTGCGTTAAAACAATCCTCATCAAACTCATCTATATAAGTATAATTTTTGATGAATTCTATACTTTTCTCCGTTTCCGCAAGTAATATGTCTTGATTAACTATGCTCGTTGAAATAGCCTGCTTTCTTGCCTTAATTTCATTAATTTTTGCTGTAGTCTCATTGATATTCTTGTTAAAAAGAGCTGGCTCAATACTTCCCTTTGCCAGAAGTATTTTCTGCATACTTTCTTGCTCTGCCAACTCAATTATCTGATTATCTATATTATATATTTCTGTTCGGTCCGCAGTGGATTGTACAAGTTTTTTTAGATAAGTTCTATACGGTAATAGGAGTGTTCTCCAATTTGAATACAGTCGGTTGCTCATATTTATAAATGCTTGATGAAGTCCTTTTTGCATGACTGGTCTTGCGTTGCAATCCATTATCTTCTCTGCTTCAGTGGATGAACAAACATATACTACACTCCGATATTTATTTGAGGTGTTGTATATAGATCTTTTGTAATGGTTTCCGCAGTTTCCGCATATAATCTTTCCAGTCAGCGGATAACGTTTTCTCATTTTTTTGATTACTTCTTCATCTATTCCTTGTTTCTTTTTTCTTATTTCAATAAGTTCCTTTACTCGTTCAAAGTCCTCTCTCGATATAATGGGCTCATGGTTATTCTTTATATAGTATTGCGGTAGTTCCCCTTTGTTACTTTTTCTTTTAAATGTAACACTATCTGCTGTGATTGTTTTTTGAAGCAAAGCATCCCCGCAGTACTTTTCATTACCCAACATCCTCCTAATTGTGGAGCCATACCATTTCGTGCCCGTAATAGTTGGTATATTTTCTTCATTTAGAGTTCTAGCAATTCCAGCACTTCCCTTACCTCCAATATATTCTCTAAATATTCTTTTTACAATTTCTGCTTCAGCTTGATTAATAACCAGATCTCCATTTCCATCCTTGTCATAGCCCATGAATTTTGCAGTTGCTATTTGAAACTTTCCTTGCTTGTACCTTCTCTGGTTAGCCCACCTTATATTTGATGACATTGAAGCTGCCTCTTCTTGCGCTAAGGAGCTGAGGACAGAAAGTATGAGTTCACTCTCTTGCGACATAGAGTTGATATTCTCCTTCTCGAAATATACAGTGACCCCTAAAGACTTTAGCTTTCTTATAGTCTCTATACAATCAGCGGTGTTACGCGCAAACCTTGAGATGGACTTGGTAATCACCATATCTATTCTGCCGTTTTCACAGTCATTAATCAATCTCATGAATTCAGGTCTTATTTCCTTTTTGGTTCCACTAATCCCTTCATCAGAGTAAATACCAGCAAACTCCCATTGAGAGTTGCTTTGAATATATTTGGTATAATGGCTTGCCTGTGCTTCAAATGAATTTTGCTGTTCCTTATGCATGGAACTAACTCTGCAGTACGCACAAACTCGTATTTTCCTATTATCAGCCGCTTTGCTCTCACTGCTTGCTTCAATAACAGTAACCTTTTTCACAACGCTCTCCTCCTCTTCTTTTAAAAAGTAGTGCTATGTTACCGTACTAATTTGAGGAATTCAAGTTAAATATATATGTCTCTATTTAGTTAATTCAATTTGCTAAAATTACTGCTGAGCATGGAATGGAAAATTCGTGAAAACGATTTGCTTATCTGCGTGAAGTCGCTGAATGATCTGCAATTTGACTTGTATGGTCTACTGAGGTAAAAAAATCCGATTAGTTATCGGATTGGCATAGAGAAGCACCCCTTAGTAAACTATTTTATAATAGTCTCTGGCTTTGGGGTGCACTTGAAATTGGCATTGCTAATTAATAAAACTTAATACCTATCGGTAGAAATATTATCCTAATTACATTTGAGATACTATTTCTGCAAACTTTTTAAATCTTCAGGTAAAAGCATCGACGCAAATTCTGACGGATCTTTTTCTATGTATTCAATACCATTGACAATCCACTTATCGTTATCTTTAATGTACTTAATTTTAACAATTTGATTATTTTGCAATTTGTGTTCACTAATTGCATCTTTTTTCGCGCCATTTGCAATTACACAATAAGGATCAATATTTTTAACATCATCGCCGTTACTTTTTCCTATGTTTATTTTATTAAATTCTTCACGGTTAAAAAGCTTTTTTAATCTCCATATGTTTCTGACAATACCATCCTTATCATAAAAAACAAACAATTTACTTTCATCATCCATATTCCTAATTTCATACGAATAATCATCGGCAGAGCGTACAATGTCAGGACTGCCATATAAATGTTGTATTGAATCTTTTTTGTTAACAAAAGATAAACTTCGTCTTATCTCATATGGGAGGTTTATCTCGTCGGGTATTTTCTTTTGTACATCTTTCCGGTATTGTTTAGAAATATCTGTGTTTTCTTCAATAGCATTAGTACTTTGACTTGTAAGCTTATTAACACCACATCCGCAAAGGGCTAAACTTATTAATACTGCAAAAATTATAATTCTATTAATTTTCATATCAATTTAAAACCTCCCTCAAATATTTGGGGTTCAAAAGATATACTTAATTTGATACAGCAATATAAACAGTTGCACTATTATAATAATTTGAGTAACCCGCAGCATTCCAACTAAATGTGCTTGGATTTATTTGTCCATCATTTATAGATGGGTTAGAGCCGTGTTTTTCTGACCAATCTCCATTACTGTGCTGTAACATAAAGTGATAATCTGCTTCACCATATTCTTGTAATATACTCCCATCACCATCGAAATCATGCATGCCAGTTCTAACAGCTATCCTTCGTTCAGAAGAACTTATTGTTGAAGTAGCACTAGTGATAAATCTGGCAGTTCTGTAAAGCTTTTGTAAATCAGCAATAACATTGTTTGCTATATTTTTTACGTCAAAGTAACTTCTTATCTGAGACTGAGTATAGCCTGACGGTAAAGCGCCATTTGGGTTTGAAAGATCTCCATGATTAAGTGCAAAATTAAATGCCATAGCATAACCTTAGCAATTAGGAGATACAGTATTAATTGCAGAATAAGGCCAAGCACAACCATATGTTGTTGCAGTTGCACTAAGTGAAATTAAATTATCCCATGGTTTTACAAAATCTGTTAAACCGTTGTTCTTTTGTTGTACATTATTCTTTTAAAGATAATAGGCATAAAATTTCGATTATCATAAAAGAAATTAAAAAAAGAGGGATGAGTAGTAGTTTTTGGTAATTAGTAGTAGAACTATAAATTCCAATAAAGATAATAAAAGATTGCATTAAAAAACGGAATAATTTAATTGGTTTGCTATAATGGAGATAATATTTTTCATTACAGGAATTACATCTCTCTTTAAATAATAGCTTAAAATTTAATTCCTGTTTTTGTTTACATATAGGGCATCCTATTTTCATTAATTTTATTCTCCTTAAATGTATGTATCTTAATAAATCACTTTCCAAAAAATCTTAATATACTATACGAAAAGTTGTTGGTCTGTAGCAGATTGAATTTTCTTTGCTAGTCATGCCTTAACCACCTTTACTACAATTGTAATACCTTCTTGTGCTGCTGCAATCTTTAGTTGTCTATGCAGTTCAGCATATATTGCAATATTATTCAACTGTTTCTTTTCATCCTCAGACCAATTTCTCATCTCCTTTAACAAAATGTTATTAATTACAATTACAGCAAAAACAGTAAATAATATCAAGTAAATTTTAATAATTTTAGTTACTTATGTGCATGTTATCATATCTATTAATCATTCTTCCTAATACATAGATTAATTAATGTATATAAAAGGAAAAAAGGTATTATAGAAGTTGATTATTCAAATTTTGCATTGCTTTTTGATATAAAATATAAAAAAGCTTTTATCGATAATCTTAATGTGGTATTTTTGCAAAACCCCCACTAAAGGACTAAATGGATAATAGTTGGCGATTTCACCCACTTTAAGAGATTTGTCACAAAATTACCATCGTTAATATTCTGATATCACACAAGTACATAACGATACTTTTGTGACACTCCTATAGTAATATAACTTGAAATGTATCTGAATTTGAGTAATAATAATGGATATATATGTAATTTATGGATTTGTGATAGTATAAATTATTATGAGAATAGGAGATGATGGTTTTATGAAAAAAATAGTTCTACTTGTTATTTTGTTTTGCACAATAATTATTTTAGCTTTTGTTCTTTCAAAAAATGGATCACATAAAATTTTAAAAATTACTGGAAATGATGAAAAAGTAATATTGGAATATCTTGATAAAAAAACAAATGATATAGCCAAACCAATAAAAGCCAATGGTAAAATGTACAGTGCTTTTAAGCTTTTAGGAACTGACCAAAATAAAATATACATATGGTTAGTGAAAATGGAATATACAAAAATCGGTGAACAGGTTTCTAATGAAGGAAATGCAGTATCTGTCCCTGTAGTATTGAAGATCAATAAAAATAACAAAGGTATTTCAATTATTAGTCACAAATATCCAGAAGATGGAGCTAGTTATGGTAAAAACACAAAAAGGTTATTTCCTCCTAATATAAAATTTCCTGATTATGAGGACAAAGTTAAACTTGAAGAAGTAATAAAAGAGCGTGCTGAAGAATAATTTAAAATAATTGCTAATTAGTGCATAAAATTCAATATTTTTAATTAAATCCTATATATTTACATTTTATGGATAAAATGGTATGCTTTGAATACTAGTTTGCAAACTACAAAATAATTATTATAGGGAGTAAAATTGATGCACAAATTAAAAAAATTGTTAGGGAAAATATTAATAGGTACAATGTTATTAACATTAACTGGTACTACTAGTCTGGTTATTAATGCAGCCGATACCACAAACCCATATATCAAACTATATTAGATAATAAGGCATCTGTAAATAGTACAGCATCTATAAATCAACAAAAAGTCGAACCTCTTGTTGACCCGCAAATAGAAGAACAAATAATAATAGCCACTTTAGAAGACTACTATAAATCAGATAAAGAAGTAGCTAATGTTTTGAAAAAATATATAAATTATTCTGATTTAAATGAAGACACTTTATCTATTAAAAAAGAAGACAAAATAAGCATAATGAGAAAAGTAAAACAAGTGTATTCACAGGTAAAAAGTAACGATGACCAAAAAGTTTTAAAAGGTTATTTAGAAAGATATATAATTAATTCAGGAGATGATGATTTAATATCATTTCTTAATAAGCTCAATCCTCCAGCGAAGTCAATTAGAACTGATCTAAACATTCAGGATAAGGAGAAATATGGTGAAGTATCAACAACTGGTATAAACGCTACAGCTGCATATACAGGTACATACACAGGGGGACTTGCAGGTGATTGGGCTTATAATAACTACAACAAGTACTCCACTAGCTTTCCTGCATTTCATAATAACAATAACTACGGTAGCGATTGCACTAACTTTGTATCACAAGCTATGTATTCTGGTGGTGGTATGCCATTTCAGGAAAATTGGTACTGTTTTATGAAAAACCCAACTTATCTAAATCCAACAAGTGCTACTGAGTTGAATTTTAGTTGGACTTTATCAGACCCAAGCCCTTGGATTAGTGTTAAAGAGTTTAGAGACTTTTGGATGTATAAAGCTGTTGGTACTTATTATTGTACAAAAAGTGATTACGTTGCTAATCATGTAACACAATATAATAAGCCAATTAGAAAAGGTGATGTAATAGTACTACATAAAGGGATTTCCGATTTTATTACAGTTCCAACACATTGTATGATTATTTCAAGGTATGATACCGTAAATAAAGACTTTCTCTTGGCAGGGCATTCAAATGAGAGACAGGCTCATCCCCTGCTGACTGCAATAGACGCTTATGCTTGTGTAGAATTTATAACATTCTAAAGACCTATTTACAGGTAACACTGAATACCCTTAAATATTGCAATATTCAAGGGTATTCTTTTTGTTTGGTTATATCCGTGTCAACAACCAAGGCAATAATTAAAACCTTCTTTATTTAGTAGTATATGGTTTTGGTACTACCGGGTACAGCAACAGGTATTTGGATTATGCCATTTGCTTGTATTTAGGTTTGCTCCTAGGCTCAGGGTTTATTCACTTTTAACAGACCTTCAGAATTTCCGAAAATAGAAAAGCTTTTAAAAGCAAAGATAAATACAAGGCTTATTCAGGAAAACTTTGATGATGTACTGAGACTTTTCCATTCCATCCGGGAAGGTAAAGTGTCCCGTTCACTTATAACGAGTAAGATTGGTTCATATGCAAGATAAAACAAACTGCTGCAGCCCTGAAAGAAATGGGTAAAATCGATAAGACAATATTCAATCCTCGATTTACATTTCCAATGAAGCCTTACGCCGTAGGATTCAGAAAGGACTTAACAAAGGTAAAGCAACAAATGCATTGGTAAGAGCTATATTTTTTGGTAAACGTGGAGAACTGCATGAAAAAGCATTGAAAGACCAACTGCAAAGAGCAAGTGCCTTGAACATAATCATCAATGCTATAAGCGTATGGAACACTGTGTATCTTGAGAAAGCTATAGAATATTTGAAAGAAAAAAATACCCTTAAGGGAGATCTGCTTAATTATATATCTCCTTTGGACCGGGAATATATAAATTCCTTAGGCGAATATACCTTTAACATGAAAAATATCACATCATTGAACAATCTACAGTCATTCAATGAACCAAGCAATTTGAATATTCCTTAGCGTACAAATTTGAGTAGAATTTAAGGGGTATGGAAGCTTAGCGTGCGATTTTCCGACTTAGTTGGCTCTACCCCTATAACTAAGTGGATATTTTAAGGACATATTATTCAATTCCGCACTCGATTTCCGTTCCATCTAGCAACCCGACAATCAACCTGGAATCCCCAAAAGCCAGTACCTTCTCCACCATCTTAAAATACAACTCAGTGTCAAACTGTTGTAATGTCTCAGCATCTTTAAAAATGTCAACAAATCTTTTGGTGGTGACTCTTTTAAGAATATCCTCACCGTTAATCTGTTCATTCCACTTGCTCATAAAATGCTCCCTGTTTTCCAGTACTGAATTGAAAGTACTTACAAATGCCATATAAAGAACCTCGTCATTAATATGCCTGTTGTTACAGCCCTTTTTTCCTTTAGTTGCATACTTATTATTACACTGCCAAATGATCCTTTTTAATCTTTCATCATTAGAGTTCCATACCTTCCTTCCATAGACTCCACCGCAGCAGCCGCAGATAATTCTGCCTACAAATGGGTTAGCGTTCGTAATATAGTCCATCTTTTGAATATTGTACTTCTCCATAAAGGCTTTTCTTCTCTCCCTTTCAAGCTGTACTGCTGCCCACGTGTCTTTATCTATAATTGGTGGGTGGCTCTCCTCAACATAATACTGTGCCACTTCCCCTTTATTCTCTACTCGCTTTTTTGAAAGAAAATCCACTGTGTAGGTTTTTTGAAGCAAAGCTTCTCCCTTATACTTTTCGTTGTTCAACATCTTTTTGATGCTGCTTTCATACCACTTTGCCTTACCGTTCCAGTTTGGGATGCCCTCCTTTTCTAACTCATATGCTATTCTATTAGTGCCTTTCCCGTTAAGGTACTCAGAAAATATTCTTCTTACAACTTTCGCCTGCTTTTCATTTATAACAAGGTTACCGCTTTCATCCTTGTCATAGCCCATGAATTTTGTATGGTTGACTATGACCTTACCCTGCTCAAAGCGCCTTCTGATGCCCCATGTAGCATTTCTACTAATGGAAAAATTTTCCTCCTGCGCAAGACTCGCCAGAACTGAGATCAAAAATTCGCCCTTACTTTCAAGGGTTTCAATATTTTCTTTTTCAAATTTGACGTTAATCCCCAGCTCTTTAAGTATTCTTACATAATTCAACGTATCCATTGTGTTTCTTGCAAAGCGGCTGATTGATTTAGTTATTATCATATCTATTTTTCCTGCCTTGCAGTCTTCAATCATTTTATTGAACTGTTCGCGCTTTTTGGTGTTTGTTCCCGATATCCCTTCATCGGCATATATCCCTGCCATTTCGTAATCAGGGTGGTTGGTTATATATGAAGTATAGTAGTTTACCTGTGCTTCGTAGCTTGAGAGCTGCTCCGCTTGGTCTGTTGAAACCCTGCAATATGCTGCCACTCTCTTTTTGTGCGTTTCTATGTTCTCATCAAGCTGTGGTCTGTTTGCTCTTGCCGGAATAACTGTAATGCTTCTTGCCATTTTTTATTGTCTCCTTTACAATTGTGGGTTCATGTATATTAAGCCTGCTTGCAGACCCATCGTCTAATATTGTTCCTGAACATGCTGTCTTGCCGTTTCTTATATAGTTACTGCACTGCCATACTATTTTTCTGCAGTCTGCTTTACTGTTCCAGGTTCTACGCCTTAATACTGCTCCGCATTTACTGCAGTAAAGCATTCCAGTCAAGGGGTAACGGTTCTGGTATTTCATATTGCCTTGGTAGTTCCCCTTTTCTCTGGCTCTTTTTACTATCTCTATTTGTGCCTTATTCCATACTTCTTTTGGTATAATAGGTGAATGATTTTCTTCTATATAATAGCTATTCAGTTCACCTTTGTTGAGCACAGTGCTTTTCTTTAGATGGTTAGGGATATAATATTTTTGAAGGAGTACATTCCCCATATATTTTTCGTTTTTAAGTATTCCAAGGATTGTACTCTCGCACCATTTCCCCCCTGCCACTGTAGGTATATTATCTACAGCAAGTTGCTTTGCAATTGTGAATGTACCCTTGCCCGACAAATATTCTGAATAAATCCGTTCTACGATTTTAGCCTCGGCAGGATTTATCACCAATTCACCGTATTCATTCTTGTCATAGCCTAAGAACCTGTTTGTATTAATAATCAGTTGTCCTGTCTCAAACTTCTTTCTGACTCTCCATTTTGTATTTTCACTTATGCTCCTGCTTTCTTCCTCTGCAAATGAAGAAAGGACAGAAAGCATAAACTCTCCGTCCTTTGATAATGTTGATATATTCTCTTTTTCAAATATAACCTCAATGCCTAATTCTTTTAGTTCTCTGACTATCCTCAATACTATTGTCGTGTTTCTTGCAAATCTTGATATTGATTTTGTAATTATCAGGTCTATTTTTCTTTCCCTGCATAACCCCAGCATTTTCTGAAATTGCGGTCTGTTCTCTGTGGTTCCGCTGATGCCCTTGTCTGCGAAAACACCTACTAATTCATATTCGGGATTTGCAGCTATAAGATTTCCGTGATATGTAATCTGGTTTTCTAACGACTCGCCCTGCTCGTAATTATCCGTAGACACCCTTGCATACGCACAGACCCGATTTTTTCTGCTGATATTTTTCAGCGTAGGTTCTAATATTTTTACCCGCATTTATTACTCCTTTTCATTTTTGTATATTGATAAAAAGGAAATCAAAAAAGACGCATTGCAGGATTGATTAAAACCCTACACTGCGCCTGTGTGTGTTATTGTAAAAATATATAGGACAGGATATAATAGTCACAAGGTCGCTGTGGCAGCTTTATGCTGTCGGTGTTAGGTAGATTGGATACCTGCATTGGCTTTCGGGTGTTGGTAGCACTCAAAAGACATGGCGATCTTATTTAATTTTCATACACATATTAGCTCTGAAAGCCGTATTTAGCAAGTGATTCAAGCACTCTTATGAAGCCTTCTACCGTTTTTTACATCCTGTTCTATTAATCTATATTGATATTTGTTTGTATATAAGGTTAGGTCAGTTTTATTTTGATAACATATCTGCTGCCTTCTTTATGAGTGTGGCTACATATTCACCATTAACTGTTTTTCCTTTTACCGCATTTTCTCTCCAGTAATCTGGTGAGCTGATTATACCAAGTTTGTTGAGTATATTGATATCGTTTTCCAAGCTTGAATTTTCTTTTTGAAATGGTATATCGAAATACTTCAGAATACCTTTTGCTATAACTGTTCCGATTACTTCTATATTATTGATAATCCATACTGCATCGTCCTTGTTGTCATGGTAGGCTATTTCAATTAGTGCAGCAGGTGCTGCGGTGTATGCCAACTCATATAGGGGCTTGCCTTTTCCGTAATGATTGCAGCCCTCTTTTACTCCCCTGTCCCTAGATGGTGTGTTAGGTTCTATTTCTGAATATACTGCTCTTGCAAGCTTCTCTCCATTGCCCCCGAATTTATGGCAGTATACCTCGCAACCTCTTCTGTTGCCCGAGCCTGCATTTGAATGTATGGCAAAGTGAATGTCCGGTTTTTTGCTGTTGCTGTCTGCAACCACCTGAGCCAGTGTCATTTCTGGTTTGTTTCTATATACAACAAGTCCGTGCTGTTTCAGTACTCTTTCTGTTACATCTGCCACCTGATTCATTCTCTTTTCCTCAGTGCCGTAATTGCTGACCCCTATATTCTTTTCCTGTGTTGACGGACTTAAATATATTGTTTTACTCATTTTTGTCCTCCGAATTTATTTGTTCCAAGGCCTTTTTCAATTTCTCAGGTATCGGCAGACCTATTTTTCCTATGTTCTCAAAAATACTGATGCCTTCATTTGATATATAGAAAAAAATAACGGCTGTGCGAACTGCACTACCGTTACCGATTATGTATACATCTATTATGTTCCCGACTCCAACCAGAATGAAAATCAATATTTTTTTGAATATCCCTCTGAACCCTATTTCACTGGATAGCTTCTTTTCCAGTATTGCAACCATTATCCCAGTCAGATAATCGATTACTACAAATGCAAGTAATGCATACATAAACCCGTCTAAGCCTCCCAGGAACCAACCGACAAATACCCCTGCCGCTGTAAAGAGTGCCTGTATGGTTTGTATGGTCTCCTTCATGTTACCTCCCATAAATTTGATTTGATTTTGTATTTAAATGTTTATTAGCTTGTTACTACCGTCTTTACATCCTTAAATGCCGATTTCAGCTTCCGGCTTAATGTGGGAAGGCTGTTTCCAAAAACGGCTTTAAGCTGGAAGCCCCCGGCTTCATATATTTCTGTTACCTCAGTAATCCTGCTGTCCATTACCACACTCCATTCTTTGTTCTGTACTGTTACTACATCACCAACCTCCCAATCCTTCTGATATTCAAAGGGTCCCTTTACAAGAACCTCGGCCTGAAATGAATATAGTCTCTTTAGCTCAGATAGCCTTACATTTCCCCTTTCTGTTAAATCCGCTTTGTTTTCCACATCCCTTGCATCAACAAAGGTTACGTACCTGTCTATACCTGTGTCAGTTGTACCTTGCATAACGATTTCCCTGCCTTCTCCATCTCCCCGGCCTGCAACTACTGCATAATTTGCAAACCCTAGGATACTGTCCACGAACTCCTGAGATTTAACATTTTCATACTCCGGAGAAAAGATTACCGGAGGGTTATTCTGCTGGTTTACTGAGCAGTCCCTGCCCTCATATGTGTCAAAGACCCACTTCTTTGAATTAAAATCCAAACGTATTTGCCATCCAAGACCTGAGAATTGGCTTATTTGTTCTAGCTCCTCAGCCAGATTTTCATACCTACTCTGCCATTTTATAGACTGCCCTCTGTTCAGGCTTGGAGCTATTATCAGGTTTGGAAAGGCCATTTCTTGTATATCAATGCAATTTCTTTGTACATAGCTTTTCATTACTGCTTCTGCTGAGCCTTCCCGGATATCATATGCCTGTCCGTCCGGTGGGATAGTGATTCTCTGCTGCAATATTCCCCCGAGAGTACAGCCCTTGCAGGTCAATATTTCTTCTCCACGCTCATTTGTCTTGATTTCCTTGTGCCGAATGATGCCTGCTTTATTTACGTCCTGCCCTAGTATGATTAATGTATTAATTCCAATATCGCTTGCACCTCCTGTCTTCCTGTTAAGTACAAGCTCAAATTCTCCATAGGAATGGTATCGCCTACAAAAAGAAAGGGAAAGATAGCTGTCTATCTCCCCCAATGGCTCAAGTGACGGTGTTAATATCCGTATCGGTTTCATTTTCCCACCTGCTTATTTAATTTTTATCCTTTTCCTGTAATTTCATCCTTTTGCTTTTCTGTAATCCATGTTTTTGATACTGCAATATCTAATTGTTCTGATGTAAGTCTATTAGCTATATATAAATAACTTAATCTCTCAAACATGACTTTTATGCCTCCCCCTTTAAACTTGATGTAATTAAATCATCAATCTGTGCTTGCATATTTAGATTATCGATTATCAAACTTTCAACTATACTTTGTAACTTTTCTACTTCTGTTTGTTGGGCCTCCAGTTTAACTCCGTTTCTATAAAAGTACCCGTCCTTGTAGGAATCACCTATAGCGACCGGAATGGTACCACAGATGATTGCACCGTTAGCATACGCAAAGCTCTGATCTGCTATTATTATATTTTCCACCGTAGTTCCGTTTTGTGCTAGAACAACACATCTTAAAACTTTTATAGTAAAACCTCCTTTAAATTATGTTGGGTATCCCCATCGTACAATTACTAAGCCAGAACCACCAGTACCTCCAGTACCTCTGGAACTGGCACAGCCACCACCACCTCCTCCTCCACCATAGCCGCCACCACCTGGACCACCAGGTGAACCTACGGTGCCTGAACCGTTAGTGCCAGCAATACCCGATCCTTCGATAAAGGATGAAGCTCCAGGATCACCGGAATTACTACCTGTGGAGCCAGTCCCACCAGCACCTCCAGCACCACCACCCGCATGGACTCTACCCCAAAAATCCGTTGTTGGTGTCCCTTGTCCAGTACCATTAGATCCTGCACCAGAGCTACCGCCACTAGAATAGGAGGCTGGAGTTCCATTACCCCCATTGGAACCTGCAACACCACCACAAGAGAAATAGCTACTGGTACAATACATTCCTCCTCCACCAGCACTTCCTCCATTACCTCCATTGCTAGAGGTAGCTCCATAACCACCAGCAGCCGAAGTTAAATTAGGATAAGTACTATTACCTCCATTGACTCCTGCTGAGCCTCCTGAACCAACATAAATAGTATTTGTTCCTGGTGGATCTACGTTATAATATGTTTTTGTATAGCCGCCACCACCACCTCCTCCACCTACAAGAAAGACATCTACTTTCTTAGGTAATCTATCTATGAAAGTTAATTTACCAGAGGTATAACATTCAATATAACCTTTGGTAGGGCCTTCCGATACGATCTTACATGAACCTGTATATTCAACTTTTACTGGGGTGCCTTGTCACTTATCACTTTTTGGTCTTACGAAACTTTCACCAAAGCTTCTACCCATTAATAATCGCCTCCCATAAAGGTTACGGAATAACCCGAAGCAACTGTCGTACCTAAGGATACATATATTTTTTCTCTACTTTTTAAAGCAGGGGGTAATACTCCATTACCATCGTTGGCATAGTTGATTGGTAATAGTACCGTGTCCACTCCTGTGATAGCAGCTGTCTGAGCTGTTGAAGCTGCTAATGCTACCTCATGAATTAGTATAAAATTCACCTCTGCTGTGCCTTGTCCATCATTCCAATAAATTCTCAATACTGAAGCAACATTACTTCCAAGGGCCCTTATCTTAATAGCATCCACTCTTGTACCATTAGTACCGCCAGTAGCTAAAACCATCCCATTTGTTAGAGGAGCTTTTATATTTGTATCAGCAGTTTGTATATATACACCTGATGTATTAGGACTTGCAGGATAAATTGGTATTGTATTTGCTGGCATATTATAATGCACCTCCTATATTTTTATATGCGTTTAAAATTGCTGCTACATTGGGCATATCCCACAAATGTGCCTCAAATTCTGTTTTGGTTACAAGATTACTTGTGTCCTTTATTTGTTCAAACCAGCCTTTCCATTCTCTATAGAAATCTCCATCTGGCTCTGAGGTTTTGCTGTTCATCCATGCTTCAAACCTGTTATATATTTCTGTTGTATTAACCTGGTCAAACAAATGTGTAACAAGCCCGCAAACAGTATTGTCCAGCCTTTCATCGGTGATTTGATAATCCTCGATATAGCTCTTTCCTGCAACAATTCTTACCTGAGCCAGAGATATTTCATAAATGTTATCGTTTCTCGTTAATTCCATTGGAGTTGGTTCCAAGGAGGGATTACCCTTTAGGATAAAGGCCTTTATATACCTGTTTTCCAGAGTTTTATCAAGGCGTATAATTACTCTGTCAATTCTGTCCAAGGCGGGGTCCGCCATATCATGCTCAAGATATAAATTCTCTGTGTCAAGCTTATACAAATATCCTTCAAGCCATGCGTATCCGGGTTTTATGTATACTTTCATATTTACTTTGTCTGTTCCAACCTTGAGGGTTTCCCCGCCGTTGAAAATACCGTTTCTTATAAACTGCCTGAAATATTCCGCAAATTCATCGGCAGTGTAATACCTTTCATCGGTTCCATCAATACTATCAAAAAATTTATAGCTTTCTGCCACCTGTCAACCTCCTGTCATAAGCCAATATAACTGTTTTTCCACTTTTTGTACTTTGGTATTTTATTTAATACAAAAACTGCATATCTTTATGAGATATGCAGTGCGAAAAGTTCAACATCTTAATTACCTTCCAATAAACATATTTCTGCTAAATGGGCTCCAGTTTTCTCCTCTATAACCAGTCATCCCTTCTAAATTAACAAAACAAGGGAGCACTGTATACATGATACCAGCCATTGCATTAACCCTAAATGTCATGATGTATCTCATCCTCGAATTGTCAGCAGGTGTTATTCTTGCCATATTAGGGCGTATTGCATTATCTGCTGTTAGAGCTTCTTTCATTCCTACGCTTGCTATACCAACAGGACCCATATTACTTCTAATCCAATAATTTGAAACATTTGTTGCTGATGCTAAATCAGTTCGCTGATCATATGTCATTAAAATCTGGTTTGGTGCAATTTGTCTAGCCTCCATTATAATTGGATGAGGTATCATCTCTCTTTCCGGATAAAAACTTAACATTTTTAAAACCCCCACATATCTACAAAATAGTTAATACCATATTATAAAATATGTGGCTTAACCTGTTTATGTTAACTTTCTTTTTTCTGGATATAGGCTTTTATATCCCAATATATCTGTTCTTCCACTTTATCTGTACCTTGGTGTTGATACTGTCATTGTTGCTGTTATAGCTTACTATGTTCTCCCCGGGAACGAGCTGCCAAAAGGTGCTGTTTAAATCAATGTAGTGAAAGGCATTATTTCCGTTGATTAAAACATGCTTTTCTCCGAAGGCTGTAGAAATACTAAGTACATCATTTTCCTCCAGCTCACGATTAATCCTTATATATTCTCCTGTAGTTTCATTGGTCACCATTGGATTCACAGCCGGACCCTTTATTTCAATATTGACCGGGGCAGAAACATCACCGGAGTTGATCGCCCTTCTCTGAAACCCTCTGCTAGAGAAGGCAGTGGGAAAAGTGGTCTTAAACTTTAAGCCCCCAACTATATATGAAAGCTCTTTGCCTTCATAAAATGTATCAAGCCAAAAGGGTTGATGGCATAATAAAGTAATTAAAAACTTCTGATACCCGACACCCTTACTACCCTGCTTTCCTGGAAAGACAGGAGTAGATTGAGCTATTCCCTTTATCTCCTTTACAATACTCCTGTTGATATATGTAATTGTGACTTCACCAAGTTTCGGATTTAGTACCTCCTGCATTTTTCGTCTGGCATTTAATAATTCGTTAGGGTTTCTTCTGGTTAATATGGTACCTTCTATTATCAACTCCCTTTCCTCCAAGGTATTACCGATATATCCGGAACCGTCCTGCCCGGGTGACTTCTGACTTTCAATGGTCACCTGGACCTCAGATGCGCCATCCAAAGTTTCAAGGAAGAATGGGGCCTTATTACAAAGAGTAATACTGTCTCCTCTTTGATTTGTTATTATCAGCTTCTGCAAGGCACACCTCCTACCATTCAAGGGCCATCTGTCTCGATGTATTTTTGATTTGCCTTGCTATTTCCGAGGGAGTCAGCGGAGTAGGACTGTTTATTGTAATGTTCTGGATGATTTCATTACCATAAGACGACATATTATTACTCCCGACCGGAACAAACACATTTTCATTTAAACCAGTATTTGTTCCGCTAATGGAAGCCAATATATCGGATTTGCTTATATTAAAATCAGTAGGTATTGCCTTTTTCATGTCTCGTTCTATATCAGCCATTGTTCTTATAAAGCCTACCCCCAGGCCCTTACTCATATTTGCGCCGATATCAGCAAAAACCGTAGAAGGCGAATGTATACCCAGCAACCCCTTAACATTACCTACAATTCCTCCAACAAAACCGCTGATCTTACCCTCAATCCAACCTGCCATCCCGGTAATACCTTCCCACAGTCCCTTTACTATGTTTTTACCAATCTCAACAATTGACACAACGGCTTGTCCAATACCCACCAAAATCGCAGTCACTATCTGTGGAAGCTGTGCAACCAATAAAGGTACTGCCTTAATAAGCCCCATGGAAAGTTCGTATGTGAAGTTCGAACCCACTTCAATTATCTTGGGGAGATTTTGGGTTATAAAGTTGATAATCGACGATATTATTTTAGGAAGTGCCTTTATAAGTGCTGGAAGTGAATCAATTAAACCCTTTGCAAGACCATCAATGATTTTAAAGGCTGCATCCAGAATCTTGTCCATGTTTTGTAAAATGGTTCCTACTATTAAAAGAACTGCATCCACAACAGAAGGTATCAGCTTGGGCAGTGCTTCTCCGATTCCATTTGCAAGAGTTATTACCATTTGTATTGCACCTTCAACCAAGGCAGGCAGATTTTCTATTATGCCATCCAGCAGTGCTACAACAAGCTTAAGTGCTCCATCTGTTATGGCTGGCAATGCATCTATCAGGCCCTTAAGGAGGGTCATTACAATTGAAACGGCCGCATTGATTATTGCCGGAAGATTATTTAATATTGCACCTCCAATTGAGGTTACTATATCAAGTCCCAGTTGGATTAATTTAGGCAGGTTCTCCATTATTGTGCTTGCAATGCCCCCAACTGTTTCACCGATAACGGCTGATATCTTGCTCCAATCACCTCCGGCTTTATTTAATCCTCTTGCAAAGTTACCAAGTAAGGTAACTCCATCATCAGCCAGTATTTGAAGCTGGGGCAGTAATACCATCCCCAGTACATTTTTAGCCCCTTCGGCTCCACCTTTTAGTCTCTGAACACTATCATCAAACTTTCCGAGTGCAGACAAAGAGTCATCACTCATAACAACACCCATTTGCCTGGCCTCTTCCGTCAATGCCGCGATTCCATCAGAGCCCTGAGCAATAAGCGGATTTAAATCCTGTGCGGATTTTCCGAATATCTGCATGGCAAGAGCATCCCGTTCTGTTTCATTTGAGATTTTCCCCAAAGTATCAATAGCTTCCCAATAGACTGTGCCGCTATCTCTTAACTGTCCATTGCTGTCTGTTACGGAAATGCCTAGCTTATTATATGCCTCAGCAAACTTAGCCGATCCGTCTCTGGCATTTGACATGGACTTTACCTGCTTTGCCATTGAACCTGTAAGAGTATCCAAAGACACATCCACCAACTCCGCAGCGTATTTATATGCCTGAAGGCTCTCAGTGGACATGCCTGTAACTGTGGACATTGTTAAAATATCATCTGCATATGAGGAGGCATTAACCGACATTTCAATCAATGCCTTTCCTGCACCGGAAGCAGCGGCACCTATTCCTACAAGTGCTGCACCCATTGCCACACCGATTCCCTTTAAAACACCGCCTAGCTTTTCAAAGCGGTTTCCCGCGTTATCTGCCGTATCCGCTGTCTTCTTAACTTCCCTGTCAAACTCACTGACCTTGTTCTCCGCTTCATCAAAGCCGCTACCTGTAGTATTCAGAGCCTTATTATTATCCTCCAGCTCCTTTACCATATTGTTAAGGTCTGCATTTGCATTGTTAAGCTGAATCTGCCATGCTCGAGTTCGCTTATCATTCTCGCCAAAGGAGGTGGCTGCATTCAGCAATGCTTTTTCAAGGGTAGCTACCTTTTCCTTCTGAGTATCTATCTCCTTGTTAAGCACTTGATTTCTTGCAGTTAATGCATCAATTGATTTATCCTGCCTATCAAATTGTGAGGAAACAAGGTTCATCTCAGAGCCCAAGACCTTAAAGCTCTGATTTATATCCTTTAGTGCATCCTTGAACTCCTTTTCACCTTCAATGCCTATTTTCAAGCCAAAATTGTCTGCCAGTATACCACCTCCTTCCTGGATTTTGGGCATAAGAAAAGACACTCTGTTAAAGAGAGTGCCTGTAAAAATTTAAAACCTATTAAGATAATGTACATTATAAAACGATTGCAAAATTACTTTTACACTTCAAACTTATACTGTACTGTTAACTAATCGAAATTGTTACCAATTTGATACTCTTTCTGTTTTTATTTAATGGTATAATATGTAAATACTATGTTTTTGCATAAAGGAGCTGATTAAATGAAAAAAGCTATTTCATTGGTTGTTGCAATTATACTCACAGTAATATCGGTTTCATGTACTTATCAAGGAGAAGATAATAAAAAAAGTTTGAATAGCAAAGAGGTCTCAAAAAGCACTGCTACTGTATCTTTGTCAAGTTCATCTAACGTAAAATTTGAATACTTTTTTAGAGGTTTTGTTACTTTAGTAGGGAATGACAAAATCAGTAATTATCCACGTGATCCATGGATAATAGAGACAGATGCTGACTGGCATGATTTTATGGATAAATATGTACCAGGGGCTCGTTATTTAGTATCCGTAGATTATTCAAAAGAAAGTCTTATATTTAGTCCTTTCTTCCCAGCGCAAGCCCCGTATTCCTACGGTACTGATATAAAAACATTTACTGTAGAAGATAAAGAATTTATACCGAAATATATTAAACATGAAAATGGAACAATAAATGATATATGTGTACAGAATATTGATGATATACTTCATGTTTTTGTAAACATAGTAAAAGTAAATAAAAAAGATATCCCAACAGATATCTCAAACAAATATCATAAAGATTGATTTTTTAATATGTAATTCGTTACACAAAAGACGCCTATAAATGGGCATTAGCCTACCAAGTATACAAAACAATATATCACATTTGTAAAAATCTTGATATAGATTGCTAAACACCAAAAGGAATTACATCATCAATAAACAGCTCTCTTTTCGGTTTAGCCAAACCATTAAACTGCTTGTGAATTTCCCATTGGTCCAGAAGTCCTCCAATGGGCATCAGCCAGACCTCGGCTTCATTTCTTCTTAGCTGTGTTACTCCATAATAAATAAGCCGGGCAAACAATTCTTCATCGCTTACCCGACTGACATGTTTTTTGTGCTGCTCTCCTCCGATTCGATGTACCTTTTGGTTCCCCTGTACATTGCTTCCATAATCACTTCTTTATATGCTGTAAGCTCAATAGGTGAGGTCAAAAGTTCTACTTCTTCCTCAGTCAGAAGCTCTCTTCTGTCATTTTTGTTCTGTAAATTGTGTATAAGCACACCTTGATTTGCCAATAGTGTAATAAGCCAGACTATTTCATCCAATGCCATTTCAAAGCTTTCTGATTTCATAAGTTTCTCGCCTAAGTTTTCAAGTCCTCCATACCTCTTGGCTATTTCCTTTGTTGCCTTGGTAGTCAGAATAAGTTGATACTCCATACCGCTTATTTCTATTAGGCTGCTGCGTTCATCCTCCATTTTAACTTCCTCCATTAAAAATACATATATACATATATAATAGTAGTAAATTATTTAGTTACGGTGCTTCTGTAAATACAGGCTCGTAAACCTTTGTAAACCATGAGCTTATTATTGTCCCGGTAACCCCTGTATCATCCTCACTCACCTCTGCCTTCCATGGATGATTGCCTCTTTCATCAAGCTTATTTCTTCTCATTACCGTTCCCTCAATTGTCGGTGTCTGAAAAGAAATGCTATCTCCTTTTGTTTGAAGGTTTGTTGCAGGAATACCGAATTTGACTCTAAACAGCCAGAAATACCGGTACTTTCCGTTTGCCTTCTTTGCTCTGAAGCCAATTGCTACAGGTGAACCGCCATCCTCACTGGTGGAGATTAATACCTTGTTGTCATCCAGAATCGCACCTGTTAGGTCTTCCGCTGCAGTCATTCCGATATCATCTATTCCAAGGGACAGCTTGCCGCTTTTGAATTCCTTTACCACCTCAGCCGCACCATCGTCTGCATATAGTACGGCTTCCGCAAGCTCAACGGATAAATCAGCTTTTATTGCTTTTGCCAGTGGTATTGGGATTGCATATGTTTCTATACCATCTACATCCTCAGTTATTTTTGAATAGTAAAGCCTATCCAGCCCAATTGTTGCCATTAAATATCCTCCGTAAATAAATTTTCCACCGCTACATCTATCGCATAGTGGTGGAATTTTGTTGCTGCTTCATATTCGACGTATCGCCTATCCGTTATAGTGAACTCGGCTGTTATCAATTGCTTTAATATTTTGTCAATTAAATCAAGGTAATTCCCCTTAATATACACAGCCAGCTCCATTTCGTTAATTTCAGCAAGAGGCCTGTCATTTGCAAAAGCAGAGAAGGTATCTGCTATCGGTATTAACACTATATATTCACTTGCGGTTCTCACTGGATTTTCAACAAGGGTAATAGGAATGTTAAGTAAAGCTAATGCCTTTATTATTTGCTGTGAAATACTCATAAAGCTTGAACCTCATCCTCCAAAGCCTTTTTCATTTCTTCTATGCAATTCTTTTTTGCTTTGGAGCCGCTTGGTTTTAGCCAAGGCCTTGCTACCTGATCTGACTTTCCGTGCTCCAGTACTGCCGCTTTCATTGCATTGGATACTCCCTTGGAGTCATTGCCCTCACAACCTACCTTTATCCCATAATTACCGTTGCTGTCTACAAAGGGCCGGGTTATTCTCAGGGATTTCAGAAGTTCTCCCTTGGCTTTTGAAGGTATCTTAGTCTCCTTGCCAATTGATGAAGATAGCTTTTCTTGGGCTGTTAAATATAAGGGCTGTGCTCCCCGTTCTAATACATGTTTTAATACTGTATCGCTCTTGTCAGCCAGATTTGTCATTTTATTCAGCATTTCTTCAGGCAGCTTAAAGCTCACTTTGGCCATTGGTATAAACCTCCCTTGCTATTATTGTGGTCATTCCAAGTCTGTCATCAGATAAAATTGAGATAATATCGAAGAGTCTACTGCCGCATCTTATTCGCATAAGTGTGTTTATTCCTGGGATATGTCTTATATATATCTTACTTGTGGCCTCCTCCACAGTCTGGTCTGAACCAAAATACTCCTTGCTTGATACTGGTGTTATATCTGCCCACACAGTAGCAAATTCCGTAAATGTTTCTTGATTAAAGCCATCCTCATCAGTCGCATTTATAGGATTTTCTATTGTTATTCTGTAGCGCATTTTACCTAGCTTCATTAAAACACCTCATCACGTACACCAAATAACAGCCCTGCCAGTGTTTTTATAAGTCCATTGTAATCGGCCTGTTCTCTGTTTTCATATAGATAGGTAACTCCATAAAGCACACCTATTTTAAGGGTTTCAGGAATTTTTTCTAGTGTATCTACTTTCTTACGTATAATATCCTCGCATAATAATTGTGCCGTATTGATAAGGTTTGCGATGAGAGCATCCTCGCTATCATTATCAAGTCTTAAATACAGTTTTGCTTCTTCCAATGTTACAAGCATACTCTCACCCATTCCTTAGATCCTGTTCTTTTTATTATAAGTTGGCTACGAAGTAGGCAATCTCATTATGAGTCGGCTACAAAGTGGACTATCTCATTTCTACCATCAGCCCTGCTGTTTTGAGCCTTCCAAGTAGCTGATTGAAATCCGATTTTAATCAGCTATTGATGTAGTATTCCGGTCTGCCTGCGCTTGTGCTGGCTTGAGTTCTATTCCGTCGATGATTAGACTGCCCTTGGTGGTTATTTCAAGTGTTCCACCAATTATTTTTTTCCCCGCCCGATTCTGTATTGTTTTTTACGTTACTCATATTCATCACCTATGCCTTCATTTGAAGCACTTTTATTGCTTCGGGAAGTACAAGCTTTCCGTCAACTCTTTGCATTGCCTTGAAGCCTACCTGACCTGTTGCTGCGAACAATTCGTTCAACCGTTGAAATGATCTTCCCTGTCTGTCCGCAATCCAATAGTAGCTGAAATCCCCAAAGGCAATAGGCTTAGCACCTGCAGAAAGTATAGGTACATAAGCAGATGTCTTTATTGGCTTGTTTAGGATGGTGTCTGGTGTGTTTGCTGTGATTGAGGGCTGCCATAGGTAGTCACCGCTTCCATTTTTGAGCTTTCTGATTGCCTTTACGGTTGCATCATTCATTACGAATACTGCATTTTTTCTGTAAGGTGATTTTAAGCTGTAGTAAAGGTCTATAACCTCATCTGCTGTAATTGCAGTTGAGCCTACCGCTGTTACACCCAGCTGTGCACCTCCTGTTGCATTTAATATTCCTGTTGGCTTACCGACTCCATCGCCTATAACAAAGGCTTCCTCCTCCTTTGCACCTATTCTTCTTGCAAATTCCTTTGCAATGTATTTCTCAAGATTAAATACACTGTCATTTAAAAGCTCCTCTGAAACCTTCAGCATTGTAACAAGCTTGTAGGCTCCGATTGAAATAAGTCCGAAGGAATCATCTGACTCAGGGGCATTTCCTTCCTCCTCTACCCATGAAGCTGTTCCCTTGGAAGCAACAATCGGAATTTTCTTATCTCCCGAGGAAGTGTTCATAATATTTGCTATCTGTCTGAATATATTTTCCTCCTCAAGACTTTCAATCAAGGTTCTTTCAAATTCATCAGGTGCAAGAACTCCCCCCTCGGAATCAGTTCCAACCTGCAAAGCATTATGTACCTCGAAGCTGTTTTTGTTTCTCATCAGCTTCCAGAACGCATCCTTATACTCGTTTGTAGATTTTGGGCTTATTTTACTTTTACTTTCCTCAAGGCTTGCATTAGGTAAAGTCCTGATTGCATTTGAGGTTGCCTTTGACAATTCTAAATCGAGCACTGCCTGTCTTTCCAGCCTATCTATCTCTTTTCCGAGATTTACAACATCAGCTTCCATCCTTTCATACTGCTCAGTATCCTCAGCAGACAACAGTCCGCTCTCGTTTCTTTTAGTGTCTAAAAAAGCTTTGGTATTTTCCCAAAGCTTGGCTCTTTTCTCTCGCAGTTCCAATATTTTATTCAATATGTATTCCTCCGTATTAATTAGTAAATTATTTATTGTGAATTTCTAATATTTTAATAGGTCAAGTCTTTTGTTTAGTACCTCATAAGGTGTTCCAACATCTTTTATTATTGTTGACTTGAATTTACTTAAAAGTGAGTTTGTTATTGCCATGTTACTAAATGTTATGGCTTGGCTTTCTACAGAATCCTTGTTCTGCTCAGAGAACAGTATATTATCTGCAAAGCCCAGTTCTACTGCTTTCTTTGCATTAAACCAAGTTTCCGAGTCCATGAAGTTTGAAAGCTTTACTCTTGATAGCCCGGTTTTAATTTCATAAGCATTTATAATGCTCTCTTTAACTTCTGACAGCATAGCAATTGCTTTTTGCATTTCTTCTGTATCTCCAAAAGCCATGGTCATAGGGTTATGAATCATAATAAGGCCTGTGGGAGAAATCAGTACTTCTTCACCAGCCATAGCAATTACAGATGCAGCGCTGGCTGCAATACCATCTATCTTTACAGTGACTTTCCCTTTATAGTCCATAAGCATGTTGTAAATCTGGCTTGCACAAAAAACATCACCACCCGGAGAGTTAATCCAGATGGTGATGTCACCATTTCCATTAAAAAGCTCACTCTTAAATTGTTTTGGTGTTATTTCATCTCCATACCAAGTTTCTTCTGCTATTGCCCCCTCTAAGTAAAGCGTTCTTGTATCATCCTCGTTCTTCACCCAGTTCCAAAACTTCCTACTCATTTGCTCCCTCCATTTCATTCTTATTCTTGTTGGCAAAGGCTCCTGCATCAACAAGCTTTGTCATGTTCCCATTAATCAGATACAAATCCCCTCCTAGCTCCTCAGAAATTCTATTCATGTTTTCAAGCTCTCTTATATCATTGGCAGATAACCAGCCGTTCTGCCTTCCAACCGCATACCCATTCATTCGGCTCTGGTAATCACCTCGGAGCAGCCCGTCCACATTAAATTTGACAAAGTACTCTTTCTTCTCGTCTTCACTAAACAGCACTCTTTTTATTGACTGCTCCCAGCGAACTACCCATGGATCAAGGGTGTACATTACGAATTCCAGAGACTGCTGCTCTATGTTGGAAAAACTAGACTTCTCAAGGTCACCTATCATATGAGGCGGTATTCTGAAAATCCTTGCAATCTCATTGATTTGAAATTTCCGAGTTTCTAAAAACTGTGCCTGCTCTGGTGGAATTCCAATGCTCTGAAACTTCATGCCCTCCTCTAACACAGCAACCCTGTGGGCATTGGAACTTCCCTGATATACACTGTTCCAACTTTCTCTTACCCTTGCCGGGTCTTTAACCACACCGGGATGCTCAAGAACACCTCCCGGATTGGCACCGTTTGCAAAGAATTTAGCACCATATTCTTCAGTGGCAATTGCCATACCTATTGCATTCTTAGCCATAGCAATAGGTGAATAACCTATGAGTCCATCAAAACCAAGTCCGGGAATGTGCAGAACCTCATAACTTTTTAGGGGATAACTTTGTCCTTCTTTGTTGTATATGTAATAAAGTTCACCTTTTTCAGTTCTGTCTACGGTCATTTTGTTAGGAAGTAAAGGATACAGGGCTATTACCTTTCCTCTTCCATCCCGGATTATCTGAGCGTATGCATTTCCCCATAATAAAAGATGACCCATAAGTGTTTCACGGAACACAAATGAAGTCATCTCGGGATTAGGTTCATCTGCAAGCAGATGATATATTTGATGTTCTGTTGCTTTTTCCTTACCATGTTGTGTGTAACGATATGTATGCAGTGGTAAAGATGCTATTGTTTCAGCTAGTATTCTGACACAGGCATACACTGCTGTGGTTTGCATCGCTGTCCGTTCATTTACCGTTTTGCCGCTTGTGGTACTGCCAAAAAAATAGCTGTATGTGCTTCCGGGCAAGCTATTTTTAGGGCCTGCTCTTGCTTCAAAAAATCTTGATAGTAATGGTAGTTTCATTCTCGTTCCTCCTAAAAATGGGCATAAAAAAGCACCCATATATGAGTGCTAAACAATTTATTTTAGTTGTAGTTTAATTGACGCTTTTTTTAACATTTCAATAGCTTTAGGATCATCTTTATTTATCCTATCAGAATCAATAATATAATTTAGGGATTCTAAAACCTTATTATCTCTAGCAATTCTCAGTAGAGCATTAACTCGTACCCTTGTATCCCCATAGTCACTACTCTACCCTGATAGTTAAAAACATCCTTTATAAAGCAGTTGCATAAATAAGTGGGTATGCTGTTAATGCTCCTCTTCAATATATATGGAATCAAGAACAAATCCTAATAATCCTTCGATATGACCTCTTTCTCTTGAATTGCTTACTCCAATGTATTTAAAGTAACAGTTGTCTTTAATCCACTTTTTGGCTTCTTCATAGTTAGTTATTTGTGGAAATCTCTCATTATCTTCAACTAAATATTTTTTCAATCTAGCTGTCGATTTATTACCTTGTAAGTGATTAGTATAAAGCCTTCTTCTTAGTTTTTTAGTCCTACCAACATATAAAGTTTGATCTGTTGTTTTATCAAAAATTGCATAAACAACTGCTAAGTCATCTTCTAACATACTTGGCAACAAATCACCGAAGTAATACTTCGTAGCATTTTGGAGTTCGGAACAAACAGTCTCTATTTCTTTAGTCTTTTCATCTGTTAAATATATCAACATTGGCATCCTACTCATTGATTTTCCTCCATAATAATAACCTTCATGAGCAACTGGTCTAAAGATGTGTTAACCTCATTTTCTCAACCAGCTATCATTGAACTTATCTCTAAATTCCTCCATTACATCTTCGAAACGTGTTAACCCCTCAGCCTTCAAGTGCTTAGAAAATGTAATTGCATTTTCTGTCGCAAGCGCTGACCAAAAATATTGAACCATTTTTTCTGCGCTAAGCCTGCCCATTCTCCCAACTGTAAGATTAACCCCGCTCTTAATCTTTGCAGGACATTTCTTTGAATCTAGGATAGGATCAAATACCTTGTTGTGAAGATATTGCATAAGTTCTTGCTCTTTAGTCATATTCATGCGCCTCCTTGTTATAGCTATTTTTTTAAACGGATTAATTCTGTTGCAGCTTTAAGCCTGCGTTCTGGGTCTGCCGACTTCAATTCTTCTTCAAGTACAGTCAAAGCGTCACTAAATAAACTGTCTAACCTTTCAGTATTCTCTTTATTCAAAGATAACTGCTTACCGGTAATCTTATCTAAGCCCGCTTCTTCAATAGAATCTGGGAATTGACATATAGTGTTTCTATTGCTAATTAGTTTTTGGATACTGCTTTCAAGCTTTGTTATAAGTACTCGGTCTGTCCATTCAACATTTCTTCTATGGCACATACCATCTTCTTCATTGTCATATTGTTGTTCATATTTATATTCTCCCACAGTCCCTATATACACCCAGCCCTTTTCAGCTATCAGTACAACATCACCAGTTTTCATCGTATTTGAAAAAGTGTTCACTTGCCCTAATGCATTTCCCAACTTATGACCTGTATAACCATAGGTTTGTTCAAGTCTTTTACGTATTTCATCTGTCGATACTTGGGTCAAATCTCCTATACCCGGCCATCCTATGCAGACAAATTTCTGATCGACAAATTCTCGAATCCTTTCGATCCCATGTGGCTTTGTTTTCATTTGAAAAATATTCATAATCATACTCCTCTTCCATCGCATCCATCAGGCTTCCTTACGTTTATCTACGATTAATATATCATAGTAATATTTTCCTGTCAATAACTTTTTTCATGATGAATCCTCATGGTTTCATGATGAATTACCACGCAAGGAAGATGTGTAACTTTTATCATAGTACTAGTATCCCTCTCTCATCATAAACACTACCCTTATTTTCATTCCTTATTGCTCTGTCCAGTGCCATAATAAGCGCGACTGCACCATCTATTCGTTCGGTACTCTTTTCTTTATCGGGTTTGATGTTACCCGCCGGGTCAATTTTCACATAGATGTTATCCATCATCCAACGTAGTACAGGATTGCCTCCGTGAGCCATTCTTTTTTCTAGTGTCAGTTTCATTAATTCCTTGGATGGCGGAGACATGTCCTTGTAGCCTTGTCCGAAGGGAACTACTGTAAAGCCCATCCCCTCAAGGTTCTGAACCATTTGGACTGCACCCCAGCGGTCAAAGGCTATTTCTTTTATGTTATATTTTGTTCCTAATTCTTCAATAAATGTTTCAATAAATCCATAGTGAACAACATTTCCTTCAGTTGTTTTTATATAGCCCTGTTGTTCCCATACATCATATGGCACATGGTCCCGTCTTACTCTTAACTTCAGATTATCATCAGGTATCCAGAAGTATGGTAGCACTATGTATTTTTCATCTACTGTTCTTGGGGGAAACACAAGTACAAAGGCTGTAATGTCGGTGGTACTTGAAAGGTCAAGCCCCGCATAGCACTCCCGACCTCTAAGTGAGTCTATATTTATCTTGAATGCACACTCATCCCATTTATCCATAGGCATCCAGCGGGTAGACTGCTTAACCCATTGGTTAAGTCTTAGCTGTCTGAATATATTTTCCTCAGCAGGGTTTTCCTTTGCACTTATGTATGCATTTCTAACCTTCTCAATATCAATTGTATGTCCAAGAGAGGGATTGGCCTTGTACCAGTTTTGTTCGCTACCCCAGTCGTCATTTTCTTCTATTCCATATATAACTGGGTAAAAGGTATGATCAATTTTTCTGCCATCAATAATATCCTGCGCCTTTTGATGTTGTTCATAGCATATGGAATTTCTGTCCGTTCCGGCTGTGGTTATAAGAAAAAACAGCGGTTGAAGTCTTGCATCACCGCTGCCCTTGGTCATTACATCAAACAGCTCCCTATTTGGCTGACTGTGAAGTTCGTCAAATATAACGGTATGAACATTAAGCCCATGCTTTGTATATGCCTCCGCCGAAAGTACCTGATAGAAGCTGTTTGTAGGTTTGTACACCAACCGTTTCACTGACATTACAGGTTTTATTCTTTTCTTTAAAGCCGGGCATTGATCAACCATGTCCACTGCCACGTCAAAGACAATTGCCGCTTGCTGTCTGTCGGAAGCACAGCCGTATACCTCGGCTCCCCATTCCCCGTCACCACAAGTCATGTATAAGGCAACACCTGCCGCAAGCTCGGATTTACCGTTCTTTTTTGGTATTTCTACATAAGCTGTGTTGTACTGCCGGTATCCGTTTTCTTTTACTGTTCCAAACACATTTCTGATAATTTTGTCCTGCCAGGAAAGTAAATCAAAGGGTACTCCACGCCACTGACCCTTTGTATGCTTTAAGCAGTTGATAAAGTTAATTGCATGCTGTGCTTTTGCTTCATCATACACTCTTCTTACCCCCGCTTAGCAGTATTAATTCCATTGGATCGTTTACCTCCTGCTGATTACTGTCGCTGACTATTCTGCTTCTTGCAGACGGTGTAAGTCCAAATTGCTCACAGAATTTGTTCATTATTTTTAAATATGTCTGGGCGATGGATACCTGTGGCACCTGCTGCCAGTACCCTGAAGGGGTTTTTACTATTGTTCCGTGCTTTGATATAAATTCTTCGGCTTCCTTCCATCTTGCATATGCCTGGCAATAGCCTGCAAAGACTGCCATATCCACCTCTGTCAATATTCCAAGCTGCTCAAGTTGCTTTGCTGTTCTTTTCCATTCCTTTTTCGCTTCATTGTCCAGCCACATTGGGCATTTGGGTGCCTTTCTTTTTGGTTTGGGCTCTTTTTTATTCAATTCCCGTTTACCGGGGTTTCCCTCAAGCTCTTTTATTGCCGTGGGTATTGGCTTTCGCCCTCTCTGTGCCATAGATATCACCTCCATTCTGAAAAGTATCTTGTATGGAAAATTCCCCACAAGAAAAGGGCCTACCTAAGTAAGCCCCTCAAATGTATTTATATATTTATCTGGTAAATGTAAACCGACTATTTTCTAGTTCAGTTACCTCCCGGTTGTTTTCAGCAATAGCTTCTCTAAGTGTCCGTAGCAGAATTTTATTATCTCGATACCCTTTCCATATAACATCAAGATAGTAGCTCGAAGGCTGTGCCGGAAGTTCTTCGTATTGCTTTGCCATCACATACACCATTGCTTGTATATTTCCGTCTTTTGTTTCTACCTCAACTTCTTTTTTTACATACAGCCTTGGATACCCTTCGTATATATCCAGTGCCTTTTCACAATCCGGGGTTATCTCCCACAAAACTATGGGTACTGTTCTGCCTTGCATTTTTTCTATGTTTGCTACTCCGGTGTTTATTCCTCTGAAGGTCAGCCTGTAATTCAGAAGCTTTCCTGTTCCTATTACCCTGGCATTGGGACACCTTCTACGCATTTGTTCAATGTTCATGTTTGAACCGTAGGCCCCATATATTTTTGTTGTTTTCTTCATTGTATCTTTTCTCCTTGTTGTTTGAAGTGAGGGCCATTCCTGCCCTCACAAGCCTTTTTTATCTATTCCTTTATCACCTTCAAGCTGCATTTCGCCAAGCCGAGTTTCCTTGTAGGTTTGTAAGTAAGTGAAGCCTGCAGGTTTCAAATTCCTCTCCGATAAGCCCCAACCTCAGCATCCAGCATCTAAAGGTGTACTTTTCATTATCTGTTTGGGTCCTTTTTGCACTTGCCGACTTTTGTGTGATTGCCTGATGGCTTATTGCCAGACAAAACTGTATGTATGCTTTAATCTTTCCGGCATGGGTTGTCCCATTGAAAAGCCTGAACTCGACTGTTCCCTTGTCAAAAACGCTGTGAAGGTTAAGCCCGTGGTATCTGCTGTTGTGGTAGTGTCTGTTTCTGTTTTCGTAACCGTAGCCTGCATACCAAATGTCTGCCAAAGCCTCCAGAGTCTTTGGTTTCTTCTTGTTAATGGTGGTTATAAGGTCTTCGTTAACCTTTTTGCAGTATCTGAGTCTGGCAGGGTCTATTTCAAGACTTTTATAAAGTAAGTCTTCTTTGCTTGCCATCAGGTTTATCAAGTTTTTCAGGCTTGTGGGAGTGTGTTTTTCTGCATCAACATGTATGTGAATCCCGCATTGATATTTGCTTTCACTTAATGCTCCAGCATGTCTTAGCTGTCTTACAAGTTCCTGAAGGGTTCCAATATCCGCGTAGGTTAGAATCGGGCTGACCAACTTTACGCTGTATTCTCTTGTTGCCGAAACTATTTGGCCCTTTACCTTTTTGCTTGCTATGATGCTTGCATCGCTTACAAATTTCCAACTCCGTCCGTCTGGCATTGTAACTCTGTATTCATCGTATGTACCACCATGGTATTCAAGCTTTGCTCTCTCTCCGAAAAACCTTGTTGCAACCTCAGCAGCCTTTGCTCTTGTTATCCCTGTCATTTCAATTTCGATCCCAAATCTCTGTGTTTTCATTTTACCCCGCCCCTCCCAAAGTAAATATTTTCCTTTTGTTAGTGTACATATTAGCTCTGAAAGAGGCTTATATCCAGTCATTTAGAGGGATTATATCAACAAAAAGCACAGCTCTTTATTGTTGATTTTTCACGTTTCATGAAAAATATTCTCCGGCGGTTTTTGTGTTTCTAAATGCTCCATTGCCACTAAGGTTTTGAAGAATTACTTCTCTTGCTTTTTTATATTCCTTACCCTTAAGCCCAAGCCTAATTAGCCAAGTTCTCATTGTAAACTTCTCATTGTCGGTGTCTGTGGCCTTGGGTAACGCGTATTTTAATTCCTTGGCACTGTTACTCAGAAGGGATACAAAATATGTGTACGCTTGGAGTTTGTGAGGTTCTTGTAGGTTACCTGCGAATTTGAAGGTTATATTTCTATTGTTAAAATCAAATTCTAACCCTCTGCAGCAACCTTGTCCGTGATCGTGTAATGCCTTTTGAAAATCCTCCAAGGTTTGAATCTCAGTTTTGTTTATGTTTGAGATAAAATCCGTGCTCACAATATCCGTTTCTGCATCAAAGGCTTTCTTTATAAGAATCTGCTTACTGTAAATCATATTTACAAGGTTTCTTAAGGTCACACCCGTATGGCCCTCCATTGGGAGCGCCACTTCTAATTCCAGTATTTCGGTTTCATTTACAGCCTCATTTACGGCTGTCATTTTCGGCCCATTGAGTAGTCTTTCAAGTTCAACCACCGTACCATCTTCTGTTGTTATCCTCCCGACTCTGTCAATCATTAGGATTTCTTCTGGCCCTTCTATCTGATAAGCAAAGCTTGGTGCTCCCATGTATTTTGCTTTAACTTCAAAGTGTTTCTCTAATGCTTTTATAATCTCTTTTCTATCCATGAGTGACCTCCTGTAATTTTTGTTATTACATATATCACTCTAAAGTACAGGATTAGCAAGTATTATACAGAGGAAAGCCGAGCTTATTTTACTCAACGCTATTATCCCTTGTGATATCACTATATTGGGTTTTAACTCCGTCTCGTATAAGGTAAACACCGCTGTCACTTCCAACCTGTTCTATGTATCTTTTTACAATAACATCAGAATACTTTTCATCCAGCTCAATAGTGTGGCAGATACGGTTTGTCTGCTCACAAGCCATCAAGGTTGAACCGCTTCCACCAAAGGGGTCAAGAACTATGCAGTTGCTCATGCTGCTGTTTGTTATAGGGTAAGCACACAGTGCAATGGGCTTCATTGTCGGATGCAAATCATTCTTCGATGGCCTGTCAAAGTTCCATATGGTACTCTGCTTTCTGTCTCCGTACCAGTTGTGTTTGCCGTCCTTCTTCCATCCGAAAAGCACTGGCTCATGTTTCCACTGATAAGGACTCCTGCCAAGCACTAAGCTCTGCTTAGCCCAAATACACACACCTGACAAATACAAACCTGCTTCCTTGAATGCCTTTCTGAAATTTAAACCCTCTGTGTCTGCATGGAACACATATATTGATGCATCCTTTTCCATAGACTCTGCCATATTAGTGAAAGCCTTTAAGAGGAAATCGTAAAATTCCTCATTCTTTAGGTTATCATTTTGTATCTTTCCTGCCTTTGCCTCGTAAGCTACATTATACGGCGGGTCCGTTACAACAAGATTTGCTTTCTGACCATCCATCAAAACATCATATACATTCGGGTCGGTGCTGTCTCCACATACGAGCCTGTGCCTGCCAAGGAGCCAAACATCGCCTTTCTGTGTAATAGCCGGTTCTTTCAAAGCTTCCTCTACATCGAAGTCATCCTCCTTGACTTCCTTCGAGTGTACATCATTAAAAAGCTGATCTATCTCAGGAGGGTCGAACCCGGTAAAGGATACATTGTAATCCAGCGACTGTAAGTCCTTAATCAAATCAGCCAGCAGTTCTTTATTCCATTCACCGCTGATTTTGTTAAGAGCAATATTTAAAGCCTTTTCCTTGGTCTTATCAATATCTATAATTACACAGTCTATTTCATTAAAGCCTAATGTTTTCAGTACTGATATTCTCTGATGCCCACCAATCACCGTTAAATCCTTATTTACTATAACCGGGTCAACATATCCAAACTCATTTATGCTGTTTTTTATTTTTTCAAATTCTGAATCACCAGGTTTTAGTTTTTTCCTTGGATTATAATCAGCAGGCACTAGGGTATCTATTTTTAATTTTTTAAATTCCATCTTCCTCATCCTTCCAAAACCTTGATTTTATATAACAGTTGTGGCTACAATATTTTCTGTTTCGATTACCATAGCAGGTGAATTCCTTGTTACAGTTGGGACAAATGTATTTATATATGGCGGATTCTTTTTTATTCCGCTTGTCCTGGTTTTCATTCCACCATTTCCTGCGACATTCTTCAGAACAGAACCGTTTACTTCTTCCCCGCTGATTTTGAACAAGTGGCTTGCTACAGCGGGCACATATAAGATGTTGATTTATTTGCTCATTTACATTGAGTGATACAGCCTTTGAATCTCCGGCAAGACCGTTGCGCTTACAATAACCTCTGATACTGTCTCTTGAAATACCGAGTATTGCGGCAATAGCCTTGTACCCTATTCCCTTAAGCCTTAGTTCATGTATCTGCTGCTTCTCAACCTCAGTCATTCTTATATCCCTTTCTGCGTAAACAGTATTTAAAAAACAACGCAAAAAACGCTTAAAGCAACTATTTTTTATAGTCTTTTAAGCGTTTTCTTTATCATTGCTTACATGCTAAATTTATTATAAAGCCATTGATTTTTCAGGACTTTAAAGTGATTTAATTGAAATGGGGCATTAATACCTTTTTGCAAAACGAAATATCCCATATGCCTCGTGTCCTGTGGCTTTCCATCCCTATTCTCATCTTAATTGATATCCCCCCTTGCTTAATTCTGCGAAAATTCGCGTCAAGGGGGGCGGCGGTTGCGGCTCTAGGGTTTGCAGAGATTTGAGGGGCCCTAGGCTTAATTCCTTGTTACTAATAAACTACACATCTTTATAATTAAATTTAGTGTTTATATAAGATATTATGCTGTATATTCTTAGCATTTCATGGATCTCAAACTCTTCGTAATTATTATAGACTGTGACACCTATCTTTATATCCGGCTTATGTTCCTCTAGTATTTCAATAGAACCTACATTATTTTCTTCAAACTCAATTAGCATGATGTCTTTATTACCATCTTTTTCTTTGAGTTTCATTCCGTACATTAAATTACTTCCGATAACTTTAAACATATCATCTACAGTTTCCAAAAAAATATCAAATCTGATTTCTTGGAGTTGATTTAATATTATATCTAATGATTCTATTTTCTCTTTGTACCATTTTTGTTTCGGGTTTAAAGATTTTTCTAATGTTTTTAAATTGTTTATAATTTCTTTAACTTCTGTTACTTCTTTCTTATTTTTTACCAACTCATCTTTTATTTTACTAATTTCATCTTTAATTTTTTTTACTAAATCAATTAACATGTCTCTCTTATCTTCCATTAGCGACACCCCCTTTATATATGCCTATTTAGAGGGGGTGCAAAATATTACAGGTTACAACAATAAATATTCTTTAGAATTTATACTCCTGATATCTATCCTCGGTCATTGTCTTCCTATCATGACATCGCTTGCAAAGTGCCTGCCAGTTGCTCTCATCCCAAAAGAGTTCCTTATTACCTCTGTGGGGAACAATGTGGTCAACTACCGAAGCCTTTACCATCTTTTTATTCTTAAGGCAAGATACACACAAAGGGTGGCTGCTCAAGTACAGCTTTCTTGCGATTCTCCATTTGCTGTCATAGCCTCGTTTCTCTGCACTTTCACGTTTATTAATAGTTAAGCTGCTGTGCTTATCACAATAACTTCCACTTGTAAGTTCGGGACAGCCCAGGTGCTTGCAGGGTTTTTTACATTTGTATGGCATTTAATCTTTTCGCCTTTAGTTGAGAAAAAGTCTTTGCAGTATACCTGCAGAGACTTTTTCTTGGAATAGTTATTTTTTCATATTACTATTATATCGGATTCACTTTGGACATTTTTGGACTTTTGAAGACTTTTTTGGACTTTTACTATCCAATTTCAAAAAAATCTTTATCAAGATAATATCCTAGTTTCGTTTGCCTCATATAGCACAACGCTTTGATAAAGTTACTTTTGATTGTATTCGGTAGGCAAACCTGATTTTTTCTTTCCTTTCTTGCTTTCCTGTAAGATACACGTTCTTCTCGTATATGGGTTTTAGTTAAATATACATAGTGTACTTCTTCCTGGTCATATCTGCTATAGGCTATGTAATACTTATCTATCCACATTTGAAATTCACCATTGTCTATACGTATTGTCCTAGGTATTGCCTTATTTATATATTTTAGCAATAATTTTATTTCAGGCAGAGTTATGCCAAACCTCTGTGCTGTCTTTTCTGCATATATCATCAAGGTAAAGTCGTTCAAAGTTTTGTTCATTACACTTTACCTCCCAGCATTACTTTTTCCATAGCTTTTAAAGCTCGATTATGTATTTTGTAAATGTATGAGGTTCTGTAATTCATTTTTGCGGCGATTTCTTCCCATGTATTAAAGCACAAATACCTTAGTTCCAACAATATTCTGTTTTCAAAGTTGTCCAGTTTTTGAATGTTACTTGAGATTTCTACTTTTAAATCTATGAATCTGTCAATGGTTCTATTTATTTCATCTTCTGCCACTACTATTTTGATTATGGCATTTTCCATTGGACTTTTTTCTTTAGTACAGGATACTCTTTCTTTGCCAAAGGAAGATGTTATTTTAGAAGTCAATGCCTTCAGCTGCTCCAATTGTTCCAATTGGTTATTTATTCTTAAATTCATTCTATAGGCTTGTCCTAAATATGTTTTAGCGTTCATAAGCGCACTCCTTCAGGTTTTCAAGTATTATTTTTACTTCCAGAACACTTGTAACCTTGTAGGCTTTGCCCTTTGCTTCATTGATTTTTTTAATCGTTGCTTCCTGCAGCTTTGTTAGTTTTCCCGATGCTGTTTTTACTTCAAAGGCCACAAACTTGCCTCCAATACAGCAAATGATATCAGGAATGCCAGCTGTTCCGTACATGCCGCCGTGTTCATTCCAACAGAAGCAATCTGGCACAGTCTTTAAGTAATTTATTATTGCATTTGTTATTTGTTTTTCTGCCATAGCTTTTTAACAGAACCGTCAATACCGGGATGACCGGGTATTATTATACTCTTTATATATCTTTCTTTTTTTCTTCTATATATATCTTATTTTCACTTTTAACGCTAAGAAATAAGAAAAAGTCGGTTTTCCCGGTCATGTTGGTCATATAATTAACAGTCCTGTCCCTTTCCTCCTTCACAATAAGTGATGCCTTTCCATGTTCTCCGCTTTGAAAGCCTGTCTCTTCCTCTTTTTATACTTTGATGGTTGCTTTCGATTTCCTTGTTGAAGTTGGCTTGTGACAATGGCAGCATCCCGGCATTGACGCAGTATTCCTTATACCTTGAAAACAAGTCATCCCTCACCATTTCGACCTTCTCGTCAAGTTCGCAGTACTCATCCACAAAGGAAAGAGCACTGTTGCTTTCCACACGGTATCGTTGAAGTTCAGCCTTCGTCCTGTCGGTTTCACTGAATTCGTAGCTGTTGTTAATCAGCCTTTTCAGTCCTTCTAAGGCCCACATTAATATACCGTCACGTTCTGCCGACAGCTTCTCACGAAGATTTGGGTCACGTTTGTTCTTTGGAACCGAGCTGTCAAAGCGTATTATAATAAGCCTTCTGTAAAATCCATCGCTGCGGTCACCATAGTTTTTGGGAATCTCATTACAGGAAAACAACAGCTTTGCATATGGCCTGAATGTAAATGGGTCCTTGTTTTTACGCTCCCCGGTGATATAGTCCTCTCCTGTAAGGGCCTTGAACATTCCGTTGTCGTCAATGTTCTTTGAGGGCAAATCAGCAAATATGTTAGCCAGCTTGCCAAACAACTCAGCCTTATTGAAACGATCACCCAGACTCTGCCAAGGTATGTTACTTACATTTTCGCTCCCCAACAGGATTTCCTGTGCTACCGACAACAACGTGGACTTTCCTGCATTTGGAGCACCTACAAATACAAAGGATTTTTGTGCCTTGTTCACTGGAATCAGAAGGTATCCGAATATTTCTTGCATTAGATTTATTTCCTCTTGATGCAGTATACTCTCAAGAAAAGCTATAAAATTTGGACATTTCGCATCTTCTCTGTAGGTTGCCATAATCTGAACTGTTGAATAGTACTTAGGGGTATGGGGCTTAAAGGCACCATCCAGTACGTTATACAAACCGTTCTGCACATTGATAATAAATGGGTTGCAGTTTATTTCCCTTACCGGCTTTCTGATGAGCATCTTCCATTGGCCCACTGTATCGTTTATTGCGGTCATACTGGCATACCGCGGTATCATAAATTCACGGACTTTTGCTAGAGCCCACAAATCCTCACTGCTACTATAAACACCATGTTCGTAGAAATAATAGCTTCCGGCTCCATAGAAGGCATCAACATTTTTTGCCATATGGTTTGCAAGAAGTCCTGATATAAGCCTGAGACCACCGTTTTCGGTTATTTCATACCATTCAGGCAGTTCAAGTTCCGCTGGCATGTGCTTTGTTTGGGCGTTGTCCAAATATTTTCTATAGATATCCTTATGGAGTGAAACTAGCGGCTTAACATCTGAGGCCTTCAGACCGAAGTGTCCTTTAACCTCGTAGTTGATAAAGGCTTCAGCTATTACGGAATCCACATTATACAAGTATTCTTTCACGAACTCCTGCGCCGCTTGAATATTCTCAACTGCATTTCTTTTCACGTCCAGCTCAGATAAAAACACCCTGAGTTCTTCTATATTGAGGGGCTTGAAGCAAAGTGCTGCCGGAGACTTGCAGCTGCACCTTCCATCAGTAAGCTTTGGGCATTTGAATCCCTTGTCCGATATGGTTTTACAGGTAATTGGCTTAGTTCCGCTTTCTAGATAGTGATGTATTTTTTGCTGTGTTTCATTAGGGTTATATTTTGGATAGTTCTTAGATAGCTGGTGAATTACCTTGTCACCACCCTCAAATACAGTAAGATTTGTAATCATTGCATACCAGTCATGTTCCGAAAGAGAAGCTGAATTGTTATTGCAGTGCTGTATGAATTCGCACCTTCGTCCTACAAGTGTCAGTCCTTTTCGACTGCCAGATAGTGTATTGTTTTTACTAATCACCGTCTCGTTTTCTATTTGGGGCAGTACCGCTTCAAGCTCTGCCTGTGTATACCTGAGTTCAGGATTGAATTTGATACATTCCACCATGACAGGTTCGCCCTTACAATGATTAAAACCGGGAAGCCGCAGTACGCGGCTCTCGTTTATACAAGAACTATCTCCGCTAAAATGTGCCGCCAGACGTTTTTGCACTCTTCGGAAGGCTGAAACATCTGCATCTTTCATCAGCCAATATGTATGAAGAGACTTTTGGGTTTTGACTATAAATGAAGGCTCAATAGGAAATGCTTTAATCTGTGCCATCTGCTCATCAAGACTCAAGCTGTCATTCTCCACAAACTGTGCATTGATTCTGGTAATGTCCCTGTCCTCATGCCCGCCATAGTTGACCACAAAGAATATTCCTCGATTCTGCTGGTTGTGCTTCTTTAAGTTCTCAATCGATGAAGCTATTTTCCCCGCCTCATATTCAAGCTTAAGCCCTTTAAATGCAGTGCCTTTTTTATCTGAAAATATCCTTATGCATACTGTTTCACCGGAATCAAACATGGGCTTTACGAATTCCTCCAGCGGTATGTTCAGGGCTTTATGCATTCTTTAAGACCTCCTCGCACCTGTCGCTAAAGTATCGTATTGTTATGTTCCGTTTGGCTGCTTTTTCAAGCTCAACAGCCATACCTTTTGAAACCCTGTTACCAAAGCACCACAGTTCCTCACATTTACTCATAAGAACAAGTCCCATAAATATTCCAAGGTTTCTCTGTTCCTTGTCATCATCATCCAGAAATTGCGGGAACAAAAGGTGTGGAGCTATAGGTATGGTATTTCTTGATACTGCAAAGCGTGAATAGCCTCTTGCCTTGTTTATGTTATATTCCGTATCACCTGCGAAGGGTGAGCATATGTAAACCAATGGCTTGTACTTCTCTCGTTTGGCCTGTCTCTCTATTTCCAATAATGCTTCATATGGTGTGGGATCATAATATCCCTCGTGGTTATATTTACTAATACTCATATATTAAACCTCCAGTTCCTTCATATCTCCAAAATTTTCTCCAACTGCAGCCTCAGCCAATATTGGTACGTCGAAGCCTTCAAAAGGTACAATCTCCATGCACTCCTTAATAAACCGGGCAGCTTCTGTAACTTTTTCGTGGGGTACTTCAAATACAAGCTCGTCATGAATTTGAAGCAAAGGCTTTAACCATTCCCGTTCATAAAGCCCGGACAGAATTCGGACTATAGCAAGCTTTAAAATATCTGCTGCTGTACCCTGAATAGGGGTATTTAAAGCACACCGTTGTGCAAAGCTCTTCTTTCCCCAGTCATCGGAATTGATGTTGGGAAGGTATCTTCTCCGTCCAAGATATGTTTCTGTATATTTTTGAATAGCAGCTTTTTTCTTCACATCATCCTGCCATGTTGTCAGCATGGGATAACCTAACTTTAGGTTAGATATAATCTGCTCACATTCCGAAAGTGAGGTATCCAGTCCTGCCTTGAATTTAAGAGTTCTCTGAAGGCCCTTTGGAAACAGCCCAAAAAATGTACCGAAATTGCAGTTCTTTGCAATCGTCCTTCGTTCCTTATATTGCTCTGCATTTTTATCAATAGCCTGCGGAAAAGGTATTTTATATATAACGCTGGTTGTCTGTCCGTGAATATCTCCACCTGTCCGGTAGGTTTCAAGCATTTTATTATCCCTGCAGAAAAATGCACCCACACGAAGCTCTATCTGAGATAAGTCTAAAGACAACAGCACATTCCCCTTCGAAGCCTTTATAAAGCTACGAACACCCACAGGGTCATTGTCCTTACGGGGGCAGTTCTGAAGATTTGGCTTTCTGCATGCAAACCTTCCGGTGTCTGTTCCAAGGGGAAAAAGGTCTGGATGTATCCTCCCGGTTTCACTGTTTATATAATCTAAGTATCCATCAATATATGTAGATTTCAGCTTTCCCCACTTCCGATACTCCTGTACAAGTTCAAACAGTTTAATAAGCTCTGGCCTGTTTTCCCTGCACCAGTCTGACAGCAGGATCATTGCTTCATCGTCTGCTGCCTCTTTGTATTTTGCTGTGGTCTTTAGCACCGGGAGCTGCAAGTCCTTGTATAGATAGTTCTTAAAAGCTGCCGTCCCTGCATTTTCACCCATGTCCACATCACCGATAAAGAAGGCTATTTCCTCCTTTATTTCTGCCAGCTTCTTCTCTGCTTCTTTTTGTTTTGAAAGCATTAACTCTCTATCCATCAGCAGGCCATTGTGCTTCATAATCCCCACATACACAGCTGTAGGTGACTCCAGCTTTTCAACTATATACCGATGTTTTGGAAGAAAGCGGTCAAACCACTTATTGAAGGTGTGGTATAGCCGTAGTGCAAAATCCGAATCGGCACAGGCATAGTGTATTGTTTCAAACTCCTGAGGATCAAGTTCGTCAAAATGTTTGCCACTTGTCACTTCCTCGAATCTTGGGAGTTCTATACCGTACAACTCTGCGACCAATGTTTTCAGGCCACTGTCAGAAAGGTTTCTGAACTCGGTATTGCTTTTGAGTGTTAACTGGCTTGCTTCCATGGTGTCATAGCAGGGAGACTTCACTATTATTCCAAGATGATAGAGGAACATGGCTTCAAAGTTCAGGTTGTGTGCAATCTTGATAATATCTCGGTTTTCAAACAGCCCGGTCTTCAAGTAGTCAAATACTTTTTTAGGGTTCTCAATATTTTTCCCTGTTCTGTGTCTCAACGGTATGTAAATTCCGCTACTTTCTTCTACGGACAAGCTGATTCCTGTAATAACTGCTTTGTACGGGTCAAGTGCCACTTTGTCACAGTCTCTGAATCTATCGGTTGGAGAGGTTTCAAAGTCAAAAGCTATTAATTGTTTGTTATTTATGTACTCCTGTATTTCTTTTATATCTAATACGCACTTGTAATCCATATCTTAGTATTAACCCTTTCTGCTCTCATAGTGGGAAAGGTGTTTATTCCACCATTTCTCCACTGTGAGAGCAATCTGCTACCTGAGTGGTTCTATTACCTCGCCTGTTTCCAAGTCAATTGAATCAACATTTGTTGTAACTCCATCCTCTGAACCTAAATCCATATCATAACCAACATTTTTACTGTAGGCTTTAATCTGCTCGGATAATGTGCTTATCAGGGAAAATTCCTCTGTGGTCAGTTGTCTATCGACCGTGAACTGTGCCTGGGAATATGCAATTCCGCCGCTGTTTACCGCCTTTTTCAGAGAGAATTTTGTTACCACACAGTTTGACTTTCTTCCCTTTGACAAAAGACGTTTGATATACTTGGTGAATTCCTTTAGTGAGCCGGTAGGAAGTGAAAGTAGCACGGGGAATATTTCACCCTCCCTCAGGACATAAATCCTTCGCCTGTTCTTGCAAGCCTTAGAACCGTTTTCACCACTACCAAACTGGTTGTATGGGCATTTGGCACAGTTTCCTCCTGGGTTGCCCTCACCGAATATTCCGTCAAAGCTTCCGCAGTCCGGTGGCTGATTGCCTCCTGAATATTTGCTTTGATAGTATGCATGAAGTGGGTGATGATATAGAATTACAGCACTGAACTCTTTAACTGAATCCGGCTCGTTGGGATCATCTCCCGGAACCTCGAATACTGTTGAACCCGCACTTGGTATTTTAATTCTTTCAAAACCACCATCAAGGCCCTCAAGCTCCTCAGCCATTGCTCCGGTCATATTAAATTCTGCTAAATTTGCAAATCCTCTATTTGAAATTTCTAACTCAGTATTTTTATTCATAGTAAATCCTCCGATTATTGTTTTGTTATTCCAATTTATGTGAAAGCAATAGCTGCCTAATTTCCTTATTCAATGTTCTTCTGCTTAATATCTTGTCTTAAATCTTTGCAATCTGCTTACTTGTCATTTCTCTTTTTTCAACATTCCTATATTCGTTATTCCTAATTCTTCGTATCAAAAAAGACTATTTCGCCGTCTTCCTGACCCCGACCGAGGTCTTTTCAAAGACTTTAACCAGTCCCTCAAGCCAATCGGGTAATAAATCCTCATTTTCTGATGTCTGCTCCTTCACAAATGCTGAAAGAGAATTTGCATTTACGGTTTCATAAACCAGATCACCAAAGCCTTTTTCTTTAAGTACCTCATAAAGTTCTGTTTTCTTTTCAGAAAGTGCCGAAGCCCTTGTTGTGGTGGTAAGAAAAAACATTGTTCCGCTTCTTGTAAAATTTTGTGTTTCACTTTCTGCCATCAATTCTGACAGGGCATAATCGGTGTTATCAATTTCTGTATTAATGTCCTTTACTTGCCGCTCAGCTTGCTTTTTAGCTTCTTTAAGTTCTCTTAACCTGTCCGCCAATTTGAACATCTTATCTTCTATCGCTTTCACCTCCATAAACAAACGGGTTGTCTCCCCTTATGTATTCATCAACCAAAATTCTGGCCAGATCTGCCTTGCTTCTTAGTGCTTTTAGTACCTTTTCATCAACAGTTCCTCTGGCAACCAGATATATGTATGTACAGTTCTCTTTCTGCCCGACTCTGTGTATCCGGGCTTTTGTTTGCTCAAAGTTACTCATGGAGTAGTCCATTGAATAGAAAACCATGGTACTCGCCGCTGTAAGTGTTATTCCAAGTCCTGCCGTTGCTATCTGTCCTATGAAGACTTTAACCTCGGGGGTGTTCTGAAACTGTGAAACCTGAATTTCTCTATCCTTTACACCGCCCATTATGAGGGAATATTCAAGTTTCTTCTTTTGTAAAAGCTTTTCAATTGCTTTTATCTCTGCCACAAACCTTGCAATTACTACAATCTTTTTGTCTTGATTAATTGCCTCTTCAATAACGTCTGATAGTGCCTCCAGCTTTGCTGTGCTAACATTAGTTACGGTACTTCTGTCATTGCCGATAAATCCCCCTGTCAATTGGGATAACCGTAGCAGCCGTGTCAGGACATTTGTAACTGTTACTTCGCCCTTTGACAGTTCCGCATAGCTGTCTTTTACTAATGACCTATATATTTTTTCTGCAGATGCCTCAAGCTTAATATGCCGTACTATGTCTGTTGTCTCAGGCAAATCAAGACACTCTGCCTTTGTTATTCTGAAAGCAATTGAGTGGAGTCGGTCCATTAACTCCTGCTCCATTGATTTTTTAAGAACCGGGGTATGATTGCCATAACCCATCATGTCAAAATATCTGCTTCTAAAGGCATAAAAGCTCTCTCCGAAAATCCCAGGATTAATAAATTTGTATTGGCTGAAAATATCAATGGCTTTGTTTGTTATGACTGTTCCGGTAAGGAGCATTCTGTACCGAGCCTTTGCACCAAGTTTATGCAGTGCTTTTGACTGCCTGGTGCTGTGTGTTTTTATCTTGTGCCCTTCGTCTGCTATGATTATGTCTGCATCAAATTTTAATAGTCCTGTCTCCATCCGCCATGCAGATTCATAATTAATAATGACTATCTGAAGAGCCTCTCCTTTCATGTGTTCAAGCGCATCCTGTTTCTTATTCATTGTCCCTTCAAGAATGACAGCGTTATATGGGAATGCTGCGAATTTTTGAAGTTCTTCCTGCCACACGTTGACAATGGATAAAGGTACCACAATCAGTGCCCTTTTAATTTTCCTTGCCATGTACATTGCACCAAGTACTGCTATTGTTGTAAGGGTTTTTCCTGTGCGGAGTTAACCCATTTCCATTAGTAAGGAAACTCCTCTGCTTCTGGAAATGTTCATCGACACCACCTCCCATCCATTAGTGCATATTCCTTGTTGAATTCATCTTCTACAAGACCAAACATCACACATACAAAATTAAATGCATTTATCTGGTGTTGATAAGGTGTTGCCTTAATCGGCATTGGAAGAAGACAGTATCCGTTTTCATGTGTTTTTCTTTCATTGAGATCCAAGTCACTTCACCTCATTTTTTGTCACCCATAGGTGTCAGTCTTGGTAAAAAAATAGCTTGTCCATTGGTTCCTCGGGAAACGCCTTGATAATTCCACCAATTAGCTTGCTCCCTCCTTTACGTTCTCCATGTATAAACCTGCTTATTTCAGTTCTTGAAACGCCTGTCTTCCTTGCTAATTCAGCATCATGCCAACCCTTTTTCCTTGCAAGAGAAATAATATATTCCTTGTTAGGTCTCATACTTTTTCACCTCCTCTTAGGGAACATATGTTCGTTTCTTTAGCGTTACGTTTATTCTATCAGTTATGTAACCTAGCGTCAAGATACTATAAAAATTTTATTGTAATATTGCTTTTCGGTAACAACTTTTATATAATATATGAAGGTAGTGGAAACACTATATTTAATCAATACCTGCCAATACCTATAAAACATAGGTGTTAACGTACTTAGGGACAACTGGAGGTTATTATGACTGAGTTTGAAAAAACAGAACTCGGAAAATTTATTGAGATGATCCGGACTGAAAGGGATCTGTCACAAAGGCAGCTTGCAGAGTTAGCGGGAATCAGCAACACTGAAATCTGGAGGCTTGAAACCGGAGAAAGAAGACGTCCTTCCCCGGATGTTCTAAAGGCAATTGCCCCCCATCTCGGAGTCAGATATGAAGATCTGATGATTAAGGCCGGATACATGGAGGAAACCTGGAACATAAGCATTTTACCGAAATGATTTTCAGGGACGATATAGGCAACGTTGTTGATATAAGCAAAAGAGCAAAAGAGATGTACAAGCTAGACAGTGACTGGGCAAACATAGCCTACAGGATTTCAAAAGAGCTCCTCCCTGAGGATATCGCAGCAATAAAAGCCGTTGCCAATTCACTTCTAAACAAGAACAAAAAATAGTCTCTAAAGGGTAACAACTATTGGTTCGTTAAAATAGGACTTTACCTAATAGGGATTTTTTTGTATAATTATATCGAACTGGTGTTCTCTTTAATCATGGAGGATTTATATATGTCGTTAATTTGTAGCAAAGACTGTAGTATTACTGACCAGATTCCACTTTACAGAAAACAGTTTATAGATTTGAAATTGAATAACTTTATGAGGGATTTCTCTATAACAAAATGGCCTCTTGACTGTGTTGCTTTAATAAAGAGGATTAAAGATGAAAAAAGATTACCTCTTCAAATAAGCACTGTCAAGGATGTAAGCGACAAGTTTGATGCTGTTTCCCGGTATGTTGAGGAAGAAAACCTGTATCAGATAATTATAGACAGGGATAAGATCCGGTATCCCTTTCAGGATTCTAGAGACAGAAGACTTAATTTTACAATAGCCCACGAGCTGGGCCATATCCTGCTCGACCATCTTTCCATTCCCGACATCCTTAAGACTGACGAAGAAAGAGAACTAGAAGACCTAGAAGCAAACGAGTTTGCAGGAAGACTTCTCATACCCGAAAAAACTTTATTACATTGTAACTTTGTTTCCATACCTAAAGTAGCAGAATTCTTCAATGTATCAAACACGGCTCTCTGGATAAGGCTTAATAACCTACAAAGGCTTGATTTACTTGAGTCCAAAATAACTCGGGTATGTAACAAATGCGGAAACACGCAATTTCACAGGGCCGCAAGGTATTGCCGTATTTGTGGTAATCATCTTAAAAATAATCTTAACGGCGTTGAAAGAAAATCGTATTATGAAACCGTATCCTTTGATGACTGCTTCGACCAAGCTGAATGTCCATACTGCGGTCAAAAACATTATCACTGGCCTGACGGCATTTGCCCCAGTTGTGACAGGAGGCTTTATAACTACTGTCACAAAGGACTATATCTTGACAAAGGTGGCTGCTCATATACCAATCCGGATTATGCAAGGTTTTGTGAAATGTGTGGAGGTGAAACGTATTTTAGTAGTATGGGGTTTTTGAGGCCACGGGAAACACACCTCTAATGTGAAAAGAAAACCCTTGTATAAATATATCTAAAGTTCGGTTCCTATTCAGGTGATAAACGTAGTAAAAAATACATGCCTGTGCAGACCTATTAATTCTGCTTAACCGTTATAGAAACCACCTTGGACCATGTTAATAGCTTACCATATTTCTTTTCAGTATAAACACATACTAATAAGGGATCTTTAATCTCTTTAAAATTATCTGATTTACCTAAATAAGCTCTAGCTTTGTAATCCCCAACCGAATCTGGAAACCAGAAACCAGTTAAGGAGACATTACTTTCATTCTCAATAATATTAATATTTTTTAACTCATTTATTGCGATAGGTTCCGTAATACCATCACTTCCAATAGAACTAGGTAAATAATAACCGGCCTTATCCTTTTCACTGAAGGCAATATCTCCAAGGCCTTTGATATATGGATAGATAATAACATGGCAATCTTTATTCTTAATCATTTTAATATTTAACATATATTCTTTATAGTCACAAACACCTGTTTTATTAGGTTGTATAACTCCCTCAACCACAATGTCTTTTTCTGTAGATGAAGGCTTGATGTAATTCTTCGATATAACTACTGCTACAATTATAAAAATGAATATAATAGCGATAGCGGCAATTCCAATAATGACCTTTTTCAATTTAACCCACCCCTTAAATAATTAAATGACAAAACCGGTATATATTATTATATTATTGAGAGCTTTAATTTAATTGATAATTCTAATATTGGTTACTGCCAAGGACTATCCTTAAGTCGGATTGCTTTCCCGCTCATTTAACTCTTTGAGGGTAATTCCTTCTTCATTTTTCCACATCACAGGGCCGCTTGTACTGTTTCCCAAAATAAAATCGGATGCAGCAGACGGACTAGTGAACAAAATTTCACGGATAAAAGTATTATCTACTATAGTACCATCTGACAAATACTGTTCTCTAAGCTTTATGATATTTTTATTAAGTGAATTTGTAGATAGTTGCTCTCTTATTACACTACCCTTGCACACAACAAATCCTTCCGGGCTTTGGAATCCCTTTGCTGAAACGCCATTCCTATTTTTTATGTATAAATACACAACTTCATTGGCATCTGAACTAACTTGGATATCACTTCTCACTGGCATAAGCATTTCGAACACTTTATGTCCTAATGCAGATACAACGATTTTCACATTATCAATAAACTCTTCCATTTCTGCTATCTCTGCCTCTGAAATAACAGAACACCTCGGTGGCTGCAAATTCTTAACTGCATACCGCCCTACTTCTTTAGCAAGTTCATAAAATCTGCTTTCAAGATATTTTATATGTGCTTTATTAAGATGGTCATCTTTAGTAATAAATACGATCGTATCTGTCCAATAATCTTTTTTAGGATCTTGAATATGCTCTCCAAGGCGTTTTATTGCATCTTCGGTTTCTCCAACATATATAACAGGTTCCCCGCTATCATTATCATGCCCAAACAGAAAATATATAGATGGTGAGCGAAGCTCTTCTCTGTCTTTACATAGTTTATATGATGTTCTTGGTATCCTAAATGCCTTTCCTGTCCAATTTGACAGCTCGCAAATCCAGCGTCCATTTGGTATCCCATCCAATAAAAATATTTTTAGACTTTTTCCACGATTCATGTATTTAATCCTCTAGGTTTATACATTAAAAATTTTATTTCAGTAACTGTAGACATCTTTTCCTTTTATACTTGAGACGTTTCTTAATCCCTATGTTTTTAGTTTCATTCATGAAATGGCCCTTTTCCCTATAGAATAGAGGCTTTATCTCATAAATCTGGGGGGAGGCTAAAATCGTAGGAAGATTAAGCGCTTAATTATTTGAAGCCTAATAAAAGTACATATCAACACAAATTCTCTCCCCGTATCCCCTGAGCCTTTCTTTTGCCTATTCCATATAGTCCAGTGTCTGCCCGTTCAGCGTCGCCTTGATTTCTCTCCACATAGGCATAAACTTATCCATTAGTGATACAAAACGTTCATTGTGGTTCTTTTCTACAAGGTGAACAAGTTCATGAATAATAACGTATTCAAGACATTGAGGTGTCTTTTTTGCAAGCTGCAAATTAAGCCATATCTTGCCTGATTGCGTATTACATGTTCCCCAACGAGACGTCATATACTTTGTTTGCCAGCTAGTTGCTTTTAAGCCGGTAGTTTTTTCACATTTGGGCAACAGCGCGTTAATCTCAGCTTTCAACAAACCTCGGTACCATTCACGGATGAAAGTTTCACGCTGAAGCGCAGTACTTTCTTTACGAACTGTTAAAATTGCTTTATCGCCAGATAATACAAGCGAGTTTTTATTACCGTATTCGGTTCTCAAATAGTATTGTTTACCCCAAACATATAGTGTTTCACCAGAAATATATTCACGCGGGGATTGGCGGGGTTGACTATCGAACTTTTCAACCTGTCGCTTAATCCAACTTACTTTCGTACGTACAAAACGCTCTATTGCTTCATCGCTCATCGAAAGAGGAGCGGACACCGTTACATTTCCGTTTGGCGGTTTAACGTAAAGGTGCATATTTTTTATACTCTTTTTACAAACCTCTATTGGTATGCCTGAAATGTTTAGCGCCACTTAGTATTCTCCTTGCTCAACAACAATATTGTAAATTCTTTCAACTTCATCTTTATTATTAAGAATTCTGTATAATGCTTGTTTAATTCTTCGCTCTTTAAATTCATTATGACGGAAATCTACCTGTTTGCTATCTCGAACAGCCTTATCGAGAGCAATTGCCAGGTCTTCATCCTCGCCACAATTATCATAAAAAGCCCGCATAGCACAACTGTGACGAATACTTTCTGGGTAATGCATGTTGTTTTCTGGTTGTTCTGATTTTCTTACCAGATCAACATATTTTTCGAGCATCTTTTCGTAGGCAATAACACCCTCTCGTCTTGCCTTAATTAACTCATCAAGAATAGTAGACATCTTTTCATAATACTTTGGATTGATGAGTATTTTCTCAACTATCTTTTTACGGATATTATTTTCAATTGCTTCAGCAGCAGATTCTTTCCCTTTACCACCAAGTTTTTCACCCTGTGTTACAACAAAATCAAGTAATGTAAAATCATCAAATTCGCCTATTTTCCTGCTGTCTTCTGCTCTTATATATGTGTCAATTAAACGGCGCATATCAGCTTCATAAGACTTAAGGTCAATAAAGTCACCGCTTTTGTTACCGATTGTATCCTTCAATGCAATGTAGAAGCCTACTTTCTTGTCAATAACTGTTTGCTGTGCAGAAGTATAACCAATTTTATCCAAATCGCCTTTAACCTCTGCATAAGCTCGGACAAGGCGGTTAACAAGCTTATACAGTTTTTCACGGCTACGTGAACAAGACTCATCATCAATGCCACCCACCCCATTTTCACCACAAAAATAGTGGATATAATCTATTTCTTCACGAGGAGCAGGGACTCCGTCACACAGGTCATCAAGTTCTTCAAGAGTTTCTTCAAGATATTTTTTTGCCTCACCAAGACGGTCTTTTAATAAACCTTCAATGTCCTCGGCTGCATAACCCTCAAATGCACCAGCAGTATATTTTTTAAGTGCTAATGTTAAATCACCAAAAAGCTGCTTGTAGTCAACAATATAACCAAAATCTTTGGCTTCACCGTCAAGTCGGTTGACACGGCATATTGCTTGAAAAAGTCCGTGATCATGCATTGACTGGTCTATATAAAGATAAGTACACGGCGGAGCATCAAATCCAGTTAGTAATTTATCTACAACGATTAACAGCTTCATTTGGGCAGGTTCTTCAACGAATTTCCGCTTTACCTCAGCTTCAAAATCCCTTGCCTTTTTGCCTCCAAGCATTTTCATGTAAATTTCGTACTTTTCAAATTCTTCTGAATCTTCATCTTCTGTACGAAGATTGCTTTCAAGTGGCACAAATGATGTTATAATAGCACACCGCTTAAAACCACGAAACTGAAAAATCTCGTAATATTTACATGCTGAATAAATCGAATCAGTCACTAGCATTGCATTTCCATTTCCATCTACAAGTCGATTTTTTAAATCAAAATCACTGATAATGTCTTCTGCTATAACCTCCAAGCGTTTACGAGAACTGTATACCTTTTGCATGTTTCCCCACTTAGACTTAAGTTTTGCCTTTGCAGCATCATTAAGCCCCCGTGTTTTAGCTTCAAAATACTCGTCTATTTTAGCTTGCGCAGTAATTATCTGTTCAATATCACGAGCCTCATATCTTAGGTCAAGTACAACACCATCTGCCACAGCTTCATCATATTTATAAGTGTGTATGTACCCAGGCGAAAACACCTCAATACTTGTTTTCTTGTCTTTAACAAGAAGCGGTGTACCTGTAAAACCAATAAATATTGCGCTGGGCAAAATTTCTTTCATTGCTTCGTGTAGCAATCCGCTTTGAGTTCTGTGACATTCATCTACGAAAACAACAAAGTCGCCCTTTGCCTTAAAGTTACTTGGCAAGGCTGCTTTTAAGTCCTTTATGAATTTTTCTACGGATTTTTTCGCTTGTGCTTCGGTGTTTTCGGTGTTTCCCCGCACTCCAAACTTATGTATAAGTGTGCAGATTAATCGCTTATCTGTTTTATCAAGTCTTTCAATAAGATCTGCACATGAACTTGTACGATAAACCTGTTCATCAACACCTTTATAGACTTTTTCCATCTGTTCATCTAATTCGTCACGGTCAGTAACTATTAAAACTCTTGAATTGGGATTATTAGCAAGTATCCACTTAGAGAGCCATACCATCGTAAGTGTTTTACCACTGCCTTGGGTATGCCAAATAATACCTCCTTGTTTCTTACTCAGTTTAACTTGAGCCTTTTTTATACCAAAATACTGGTTATGGCGGCAAACCTTCTTTTGTCCTTTATCAAAAATGACAAAATTGTGGATTATATCTAATAATCTACGCTTTTGGAACATACTAAAAAGCTGCCAGTCCAGCTTATCTGCCAACTTCTCGCATTTTTCCAAAATATCAAGAGATACTTCATCAAGTGGTTGTACAACAGTATTTACAGTATCATTCTTCCATTCAAGATAATATTTCGCTTTTGTTTTAATGGCTGCATAGCGTACTCCTTCGCTATTGTTTCCTGCAATAACAAGCTGATTTGTAGTAAAAAATGACTGATTAAAATGCTCGTTTTGGTTTGACTCATTTTGAAGAATACCGTTCACTACCGATACACAAGACTTTTTGAGTTCAATCACAGCAATAGCAATACCATTAATATAAACAACAAGGTCGGGACGGCGTTCACTTCTATCCTTTATGGTCACTTCCTCGGCAATAGCAAATTCGTTGTTGTGAGAATGTTTCCAGTCAATGAAATACACTGTATTTTCAGATTCTTCGGGGTTCTCTTTCACCTTTGCGCCGTATTTAAGCAGTGAATAAACTTCTTGATTAGCTTTGTATAAGCCTTGTTGCAAGTTCCCTGCTGCACGAACAAGGATATCAACAGCTTTTATGGACAGACTTTCGCTATATCCTCGGCTTAGAAGGAAAGCAATCAGCTTGTCCGTTATGATGTTTGTGTTTATTTGGCTGCGTAAATTTCCGTAATATTTGTAGTCCAGTAATGACTTGTTACTAAACAATTTAATAACACGCTCTTGGGTAACACGTTCGGCTTCGTTAATCTTTGCCACTTGGTGAGTCCTCCTTTAATCTTATTCTTCCTGTCAAAAGTTCGCTCATCATGCCTTGTTTGATGTTTTTAAGTTTCGTTAGCTTTACGGCAAGTGTATCTATTTCTGCATCCATGTCTGAGAGGATTTTAGCTATAGCAGTTTGTTCATCTTTTGTTGCTGGCATCAATATTGCGTATTCCTCAAACTGTTCTCTCGATAAGTAACTAATTGTTGTGCCAGAAGATAAAGTGTTCAAACGTTGCTCTTCTCTACACATAACATAAAACAAACACTCAACATCAACATTTTCATTTGGAACAAGTCCGATAAATGTTTGATTAGTAACTAATTCGTGTTTAATTATGGCACACCTTCCCAAATATGCACTACAAGAAACAATAAGCGTATTAACAGGATATACTTTCAAGTTCATATCTTTTATTGTATCCATTGAAACACCTTGATTGGATTTTGACCTATAAAGATATTTACCGTTAAAATCTTCTATTCTGCACCACGGAATGTTTCCATCTAAATTTTGGGGTTTATCACGCATAGGTACAATAAAGTTACTAATGTAGTAGTTTAGTGGCTTCTCAACCCACTCACCGCAAAGCCCCCGCAACCTCCGCTTGCCGGTAAGCAGTTCTTGCATTGTACCCTGCTTTAAGTCACGTTTTTTTGCTATTAGCTTTTCAAAGGTCACAATGTAGCTATCCATGTCAGATAATGCTTCAGCTATACGGTGTTGTTCAGGAATGGGAGGCAATGGGATTTCCATATCAGCAATCATTGCTCTGCGAACAGAATCGACCGATGACTTTGCAGTGTATTTTGCAACCTCATCAAAAAAATATCGTGAAAAATAATAGTAAAAGTATTTCCCATCAATCCCGTTAAATTGCGACATGATATAAACCCGTTGATGTGCATTAAATTTTCCATTGATATAGTGAAAAACCTTTCCAGTTCCCACTCCATCACCAGCGGTTATTACAGCTTCACAATCGTAGGCGTACTCATCAATTTGTTCAACTTCTTGAGAGCGAACAAAAAAAGGATAATTCCCTCCGTCAACACGGTCTTCTGTATTTTTGCTCCCTGTTTCAATACGCATTAATGTTTCAAGCCTTTTATTTTCCCACTCTACCATTTAAACCCCATCCTTTCCAGATGAGTTTTTACCTTAACCTCATAATCATTCACTTTCTCCTCAAGCTGTGGCAGGGTGTCCTCATAACGCTCCACCAATTCTGTGATGCGTTCGGTTATGCGGTGACATACCGATGTATAAAGTGCAAAAATGCCCTTAACCAATGAGCGATACCACTTTCGTTCAAGCAATAATTCCATACACTGGTCATCTGTCAGTTTCGGGTACTGCTCACGAGTCTTTTTATCAAGTGCAGACTTTAATTCCTTGAGTAGTTTATTTTTTTCGTCAATAAGTGCAACTTTTTCGGAAATATCTAAAAGTATTGCTGTATCTTCGTCATCTATGCTTTTTCGTGCTTTTAGTTCCTTTTTAAGTTTATCCTTTGATAAAGCGCCTTTATCGGAAAGTACCTCGTTAATAACTGAATCATCCTCTGCGTTTTCTATAATTTCATCAAGCTCAGCCTGAGCAGCAGAAATAACCGCGTCGGTGTCATCAATAACCTTTTGTTCAGCAGAAAAGAACATTTCTATGATAAGGCTTTTAGGCACGAGCTTACCTTCCCAGCCAGTCTCAGTTGTTTTGATTTCCTCTGTACCGTCCTTTTTCTTTTTGTTTGTGGTTTTTGTAAATATTTCAATATCTCGAATACTCTTATATCCATCCTCTACAAGCATATAAACATCGTCGGACATAACATCATTCCAATATGAAAGCAATACTTCATAGGCATCATATTTGTCAACAAGTGTAATATGCTCGTATTCGCTAAGTATTACCTGCGCTATTTCAGCAATCATAAGTTTAGGTTTTACTGTACTGTCGATAGTACGAAGTCTACCGTCAACACTGTTTTTCCAGTTTTCAAATGCTCTTTCTACTTTATCTGCATATGCTGAAAAGTCCGTATCGGAATAAACCGTGTCACGGATTGTGTCTTTTTCTACAGCAAGGGAATAAAAGCCATCTCGAAGTGGCATAAATAAAGCACTCTGCAACTTAGGGAACGCATGCCAGTAAGTCGAAAGGCTTTCAACATCAACACTTGGTATGCCACCTTTTAAGTGGCCTTCAATATTTTGCAAATCCTCAGCCGTTCCACCATCTATGTAACGTGAAATATTCAGGTTATAAGCATTTTTAACTTTAATTTCTTCATTAAATACAAAACGAGCATATTTGTGGTCGGTTGTTATACGTTCATTGAAAGTAGTAACAATCTTGTAAATATCGCGCTCACGCAAGCGGTTTTTGTTGCCATCTTTAATGAAATCACGGCTGGCATCTATCATAAAAATGCCGTCACGCTCGTCTGCATTTTCTTTGTCAATAATGATAATACAAGCCGCAATGCCCGTTCCATAAAACAAGTTAGAAGGTAATCCAATAATGCCTTTTATATATCCTTTATCAATTAATGTTGTACGAATTGTCGCCTCTGCATTACCACGAAACAACACACCATGCGGCAAAATTACAGCTGCTTTACCGTTTCGTTTGAGGGATTTAATAATGTGCATAAGCCATGCAAAATCACCATTTTTTTGTGGTGGACGATCACCATAACCATCAAAACGTCCGTACTCTTTAAGCCCGTGTATCCAGTTTTTATCGGAAAACGGAGGATTAACAACGGCAAAATCAAATTGACGCAAAACACTCTCGTCTTTTGGATTTTTAAATTGAGGGTCAGAAAAGGTACTATATCCGCCTTTAATTTCTGCGGTTGCGTGATTGTGTAAAACAAGATTCATTCGAGCAAGACCGGCAGTTGTTACATCCTTTTCCTGTCCCCATATAGCGACATTAACATGAGCAGCCTCTGCTGCTCGGATAAGTAGAGAACCAGAGCCGCAAGCTGGATCATATAAAGTAACGCTATCTGTTGCTTGTTCAATCCCTACAACTTTCGCAAGTATGCGTGAAACCTCGGCAGGCGTATAGAATTGACCCTTGCTTTTGCCACTTTCTGTGGCGAAATTTCGCATAAGGTATTCATACGCATCGCCAATTATATCATCACCATCTGCACGGTTTTTGCTGAAGTCCGGCATTTGATCACGGAAAATACCGAGCAGTTCACTTAGCTTATCAACCATTTCTTTACCCTTGCCAAGTTTATCTTCATCATTAAAATGAGCATTATCAATAACTCCACGAAGGTTATTTGCCTCCGCAAGTTTGGCAATAATTTTATCCATTCCTTCGCCGATATTTTTTGTTCCAATCAGCGCAAGCATATCTTCAAAACTACCGCCTTCCGGCACATCGATATCACCATATGCAACGCCTTTAAACTTGTCAGAAACATATTTCACAAATAAGAGTGTTAATATATAATCCTTATACTGGGAGCTGTCCATACCTCCACGAAGGCTGTCACAACTTGCCCAAAGGCTACTGTATAATTCGCTTTTTTTAACCGCCATATTTTTCCCCCTTGGATTTTCGATTTATTTATTCCCTAATATAACCTTATCTGCCCCATTCATCAACCTCAGAATTTTCAAGCTTGTATTTCTTGCCCGCACGGTAAACGGCAGTTTTAACGACTTTATTGAACTCGGTTCTTAAACCCCTGGTACATAACCCTAATTAAGCCCGAAAGCGTCTCCGGCTAAGACAAGCCTTGGCTTGTGCACTTCCAAAACGAGCGTTAAGAACGTACCACCACAGAGAACATGATATGCATCGTTAATCATCGTGTTTACTTATATAAACCCATTTATCTAATTTGCTCAATTTACTGTACTTACAATTGAGCACCTCTCAATGAACTACAAAGTAAGTCCCTAGAGAACGATCTCTTAGGACTTTTCAATGACACAAATTGTGTCATTTCACATAAATGTGTACTAATTCATTTTAACACAGGCCCGAATTTTTTCAATCTATGGAGGTTATTATCATGAAAAATAAAAACTGCTACACCCCAATCGATAGTGTGAAGGTCGAGATGTTTTTACGTGATACCGAGGATATTTTTATGAACAAACTCCTCCCTGAGAAATTGTTCTGAGCACTTGGGAACTTGATATCGATAGCCATCGTATATGTGAATTCATTAAACATGGCAAAGCGGAGTGTGAGATTGCGATGGAACCCAACAACTCACTAAGGATATTCTCACCATATGGAGTATTACATAAATATTGAATAAAAGTAAAAGCTTTCGAAGTTTAAATAACCTCGTAAGCTTTTATTTCGCGCATTTGTTCATTTACGCGTAAAAGTCCGCCCCCCCTAAGCTTTAAGACCGCAAAAAAGTGTGTCCATGGAAACATGAAACACACTTTGAAATATCGCAAAAAACCGCTAAACCTCACTATTCAAGCCTTTTCCGCTCTATCAACGCAACCGCCTCAACATGCCCCGTCCACGGAAACATATCAACCGGCTGCACTTCCTTCACCTCAAACCCATGCTCCGTCAGGTACTTCAGGTCCCTTGCCAGCGTGGACGGGTTACAGCTTACGTAAACAATCCGCTGTGGCTGCATTTCCACCAAAGTATTAAGCAGCACCTCGTCACAGCCTTTCCTTGGTGGGTCTACAACCACCACATCCGCTTTTACTCCCTGTGCATACAGCTCAGGGATAACCTTTTCTGCCTCACCCACCAGGAATTCCACATTAGAGACACCATTGATTTCAGCATTTCTTTTAGCATCACTGATAGCATCAGCAACGACCTCCGCCCCTACAACACGCTTAGCCTTCGTTGATAGGAAAAGCGAAATAGTTCCTATACCGCAATACAGGTCAAAAATCGTTTCATTCCCGGAAAGACCAGCATATTCAAGAGCCTTTTCATACAACACTTCTGTTTGAATTGGATTTACCTGAAAGAAAGACAAAGGTGAAATCTCAAATCTGAAGTTTCCTATATAGTCAGTTATGTACTTCTGACCGTAAATACATATATTTTTATCCCCAAGAATAATATTTGTGCTTCTGGTATTTACATTTAAAATAATACTCTTGATATCAGGAAATTCTTCGAGCAGCTTTTTAACAAGTTCATCCGATTTTATCAGTTTATCACCGTTAATAACCAGCACCACCATAATTTCACCGGTTTTAAAGCCCTTTCTCACCATTACGTGGCGAAGAAGTCCCTTGCCGGTTTTCTCATCATAAATCGCTATGCCCGTAGCCTTGCAAAAATTTCTTACAACGTCCCTTATTTCATTGCTCTCATCCGGTTGTATTTCGCACAAGTTGCTGTCAATAATATTGTGAGACCTTGACTCATAGAAGCCAATTCTGATTTCACCATTATTAGAACCAACCGGGTATTGAACCTTATTCCTATACTTATATGGGTTTTCCATTCCAATAGTGTTATTTACTGTAACATCCTGAAGGCCGCCAATTCTTCTGATATTTTGTAGAACAGTATCTTTTTTAAAATCCAACTGTGCCTGATACGTCATGTGCTGAACCGCACAACCTCCGCATTTGTCATAGACAGGACAAAATGGTTTTACTCTGTCCTCAGAAGACTTATTTATTTTAACAAGCCGTCCTACTGCATAACTCTTGGTTTGTTTTACTATTTTAACGTCAACATTTTCTCCCGGAAGAACTCCATCAACAAAAACCACAAATCCCTCAATTTTACCTACACCCTGTCCTTCATGAGTTAAACCTGTTATATCGATTTTAAATGTTTTATTTTGTAAAAATATCTTTTGAGAAGGCTGTTTCATTGGTCAACCACCGTTTCCTTAATTTATAACCAATATAATACCATATTTGCCCGGATTGATAAACCTGGGTAGAACCTACAAAAAACAAAATCTTTGGCATGGTAAATATTAGTACTTATTAACCACGCCAAAGTTTCAGATAATTTTGTCTATCTTGCAATAGTGGATAAACTCATTTTTACTGTCTTTTGTAATCCAACAGGATATTACGAAGCTTACTGGCATGCATTCCTTCGTCTTCTGCAAAATCCTTGAACACCTGCTTAATCTTTTCATCTTCAATCCTTTTTGAGTACATTTCGTAGTCCCTTACCAACTCCATGGAATTTTCCCATGCTCTCAAAAGTCTGTCATACGTGGTAAGTTCAATTTCATTTTCGTTCATAAAATCTCCTCCGTTACCCAATAGAATCCAAAAGTTTTTTCAAATCAGCAAAGCACTTGCATTGCTCTGCAAAAGGTACTGTATTCAGCCCGCTTGTACTGTAGCAAACAAAATCCAAGGTAGTTTCCAGTATATTTGCGGATTGAAGGCCGGGCAAAACATTAATTCCTGATGCAGATACCTTCAAAATACTAGAAGCATATGCACGATACACTCCGATTCCCACATAACAGGCAATTCGAGGTTTAAAACTATCCAAAAGCCTGTAAAGGTTTGCCGAACCTTCAATAGCTTCATCAGTGCCAATTTCATTGGCAACTTTAGACGGTCTGTCAACAATATTTGTGGAGCCATATCCAAGTTCAAGTATTTTCCTGTCATCCTCCGGCTCGAATCTGGAAGGTGTCAGACCTGATTCATACAAAAATCTCCAGAATCTGTTGCTTTTATGAGAATAGTGGTGCCTGTTTCTGGCAGAAAGCAAGCCCGGATTATAACCTATAAAAACAACTTTAAGTCCCGGCGCAAGGATGTCCGGCAGCGGCTTTTCATTATAAAAATTATCCATAGTATTCCTCCAAAAGGTAAAAACTACGGAGTGCTTTTCTTTATATTTAGCATTTTGTAGTTTTTTTATGTAAATATTGATAGAATAAAACTTTTTATCAAGGCAAATCTATAAAATTGTAAACAAACTTTATATATGGAGGTTATTTTTAATTGGTATTAATTATAGTTTCTCTAATAGTTTCAGCAATTAGTGCAGTATTGGCAATTTTAATTATATTACTGTTTATTATACCGTTAAAGACTGATTTCGTACTGGATACGGATAATTCAATATTACAAGCAACAGCTTTATGGCTTCATCCGTTCATAATGGCACGGATTACATTAGAAAATAGCAACCCGATTTTAAACATTCATGTTTTTGGGAAGCATGTATTAAAAAGGACATTAAAGAAAAAATCTGGTAAAGGCCACAGTATGGATTATCTGAGAGCTATAGAACCTGAAGATATAAAGGTCAGTACACATTACGGTTTTAGTAATCCCTTTGATACAGGTATTACTTGCGGAGCTGTAAATATGGTTTCGCAATTAATCAATATAAGTACTTTTGAAAACGAACCGGACTTTCTTGCAGATAAAGATTACGTATATTTAAATGCTTCAGCCAAAATGTACATGGGTCCGGCTATTATGAAAATATTTAAAATACGAAGACTTTACAGGAGGGACTTACAATGGATACAAACATGAATCAGAATGTAACTGCTTTATTTTCAAACCTTGAAGACTTTACTCAGAATGAAGGCTTAATAGGAAAGCCGGTTACACATGGGGATAAAACCTTTATTCCTGTAGTCTCAGTAACTCTTGGCTATGGAACAGGTAATACGGCTAGCAAAAACCACGGCACCAGTACAAAAGAACAAGCAGGCGGCACTACCTCCGGTATGGCCAACAACATGGCAGGAGGCGCTTTGGGACTGGGAGCAAAACTTTGTACAGATGCAGTAATAATCGTAGACAAGGACAACGTTTCAATGCTTCAGGTTGGCCCTACCGCTACAAGCCAACTTATGGATAAAATACCTCAGATAATCTCAGGTATGGGTTCCATGGGGAAACAGCAGCAACAAGGTCAACAGCAGCAGGGACAACAATCCCAAAGCAGTCAAAGTCAGCAATAATTTTAGACCAATATTTTACTGAATATGTACTGAATAAACGTGTAACACTATTATAGCAAGTAATATCTTTTAACATGAAAGGACAATATACCATGGATAAAGTAGAAAACAGACAAGGTTTTGGCCTAGGACATCTCATATTGCGTATAGTAATCGGAGCTGTCATTCTGGCAATCACAGCATTTTTAACACCAGGTTTTTCGATTTCATCATGGTTTTCATTATTGCTTGCAGCAGTAGTATTGGCAGTACTGGACTGGGCAGTAAACAAGATAACAGGTGTAAATGCAACTCCTTTCGGCCGTGGAATTTCCGGCTTCATATTGGCAGCCGTTATCATTTATGTTATCAAGTTTATAGTACCTGGATATAATATCTCACTCCTTGCTGCTGTTATTGCTGCACTGGTATATGGTGTAGTCGATGCAATTATTCCAGGACGTGGTATGTAGATACCATAGAGGAATACCTGCAAAAATGACGTTTAGGAGCGGCTTTTTTTAAAGGCCGCTCCTAATAAAAAAAAATCCCTCTCACAAGGGAAAGATAAGATTATTATTGAATCAGTATGCCGTTATATAAATTATTCCATATTATATACTGTTTATACCTTTATTTTCCATACATTTCCTATACCTTAACACTTTCAGAAATCTTGAAAAGGTCTGTAGATGCATCTTGTAGCTGCATAGAGATTTCATCCAAATCGCTAAGAGTTTTTGCTTGTATCTGAATAATAGAGTCAAAATCTTTATATTCCGTGGAATTGTCTGAAACTCCACATGCAATTTTGTCTACAGCGTCAACAAACTCTCTGGCTGTCTGATAATGAGTATATGCTTTGTCAGCAGATGCCTTAACGGTATCTGAAACATTACTAATAGATTGAATTATTTCTCCAATACCTTTCTTGACTTCATTTATTCTGGCTGCCCCATCTTCAACTCCCAACAAACCTGAATTCATCTTGTTAACAGCAGTGTTAATACTTGACTGTATTTCTTTTATCTGCTCCTTTATTTCAGCTGCTGAACTATTGCTTAAGTTGGAGAGCTTTCTTATTTCATCCGCAACAACCGCAAAACCCTTTCCCTGCTCTCCTGCCCTATTGGCTTCAATTGCAGCATTCAATGCCAGCAGGTTTGTCTGAGAAGCAATTTGAGTAATGGTATTGGTAATCTCTCCAATTCTTCCTGATGAGGATTCAAGATTTCCAATGGATGTTGCAATGGACCGAACAGTTTCATTAACAGAGCTTATAAACATTTCTGCCTCTTCAACCGTCTTTTCCTTCAACTTGGCTGTTTCCACCGCCCTGACACTATCCCCTACTGCCTTTTGTGCCTGTTCGGTTACGGTTTTTACACCGGAAATTATGCTTTCGGTATCCAGTACAAACCCTTCCCTGTCAGCAGCCTTTGTTGCAGAAATTTTCTCCATAGTTGTCCTGTTTTGATCAACAAGAGACTTAACTCTCTGCTTTAAAGTGCTTATTTCACTGCCAGTATCCTTAAACTGTTCAACCATTTTCTGTTGTCCGTCAATCACATTGTTGACCTGCTTGCCCAATTTACCTATATCATTGGAAGCAGCAATTTCAGCCCTTACGGTTAAGTCTCCCTTTTCAACCTTTGAAAGAATATTTGACAGATAGTGAATAGGCTTAACAATTCTGTTGGATAAAAGCAATGCAATCAACATACCGATAATAATAGAAATCAGCGTAATAATAATGATTATCCAGAATATGGCATGCTTAATTTTCTCAGAAGACTTTATATCATCAGAAAAATAATTGTTAAAAGAAACTCTTAGCTTATCTAAATTATCAAGAAAAGATTTATTGAGTTCAGACATACTTTTATATCCGTCTGAAATACCACCATTCTCAAGAATTGCAGCTCTCTTAAATATCTCTTGTGCAGTACTGTCTATGGAATTATTCAAGGTATTAAGCCTTTTAATTTTTTCTGAAGCAAGACCGTTTTTCAAAAGGTCTGCCAATTTTATTTCAATATCCGCTTTGTTCTTTTTAAACTCAGAGGATGAATCTTTACTGCCCGACGCAGAATATAACAAAATTGCATTGTTTCTGTTTATTAATACAGCTGTGTCCAAAATCTCATTATAGATATGTAAATCTCCCGCAACTTTCTTCATATTCCAGACCCTGTCAAAGCCTTGGGTTGACCTTGTATTTTCCAGAATATTCTGGCCGGCGGCGGCCACCGCTGCAATTCTTTGTTCAAGGTCTTCTATTTTTGCATTATAATCATTGTCCTGAACGTTTGAAACATCACTTCCTGTTGTGTTGAAATAAGTCAGAATATCAGCTAATAGCTTTTTTATCTCCGTAAACTGATTATCAATATAACCGGAATCCGAATCTACCAGCCCGATTATTCTGTTCAACTCCGTAATATCATCCGTAAGCCTTACGGACCTGTCCTCAATTGGCTTCGCCGTTGTCTTTTGCAGCTCATTTACAATGTTTTGCATTTCATCAAAATTATCCTGAACACCCTTTAAGAAATCCTCAATGCCTTTGTTTTCAAAGGTTTTGACATTAGGACTGATTTTATCATTATATAAACTTATATATTCTTTGTTAATACTGTCCAGTTTCTCAACAGTCTTTTTGTCCTCAGCGCTTATTTTAGCGCTCTTCAAAGTATTTAATGCTGCATCCATCTTGTTTCCTATGTCTGCAAAAGCTTGACTGTCATCACTAAGAGAATTTACAATATCGGTTAAAACCTGCTGTCTTTGAGCAGACAACCCGTTGAGTTCCTGTACCGAATCCTGATTTGACTTATTAGCTTCTATATTATTAACAGAATTAATTACTTTTCTATATCCAAAAAAAGAAATCGCAGATGAAATTAGCGAGATTGCAATAACAATGCAAAATGCTCCGATAATTGTGCTTTTAATATTTTTCATATATGACAACCTCCTACTTTTCAATGCAAAATAGCCGAATATAAAATAGTTCTACATTTTAGCAATAAAATCCTTTAATTCAACTACCTTTTTCGCCACTTTTTTCTTGGCTTAGAGATAGATATATTTCAAAAGCGTATCTTCATGCCATATATGTAGTAGCGAGAGGTTATTTTCATAAGAAATTTGGAAATAATCCTAGTACATATATTAGTAGAATGGTGGTTCAAATGAGAAAATTTTTTAAACCCACATGGTGTTTGGTAATTATACTACTTCTTATATTGCCGGTAATTTACTTACTTAATGCCAAATCTGCCCGTTTGGAGAAAACCAACAATGTTTTGGGCGAGCAGGTCCGGAATATGTCCAAAACACTGGCACAACAAAATAAAGTGCAAGAAGCGAACAAGGAATTAATAAGGATTCTCCAATCCGACCAGACCAACTTTAAAACAAGACTTGAAGAATTTGCAAAAACGTATACTAAGATATCAGGCAGCTATGTAAAAAAATCCAGCAGAGGTACCTCCGTTGAAAGTGCAAATCACACGATAAAAGATATAATAAAACTTAACAACCTTGTAAAAAATATGAATATGGCTTTTAACAGCAATAACGCCCTGACGTTGGAACTTGAAAAATCAAACAATGAGCTTGAGGAATTTATTGATGCACTGCCTTCTTTCATTCCGGCAAAGGGTAGAATTACATCCCCCTTCGGGATGAGAAACCATCCAATTACACACATCAGAACTGTTCACAAGGGCGTAGATATTGATGCGGAAACAGGTGACCCGATAATGGCAGCGGCTTCGGGAAAGGTAATATACTCCGGCCTCTCCGGCGGCTACGGAAAACATGTTATAATTGACCACGGTAACGGTTTTAAAACAATATACGGTCATTCATCAAAACTACTTGTCAAAGCCGGTCAAATTGTCAAAAAGGGCCAGAAAATAGCACTGGTAGGCAGTACAGGCAGAAGTACCGGACCTCATCTGCATTTTGAAATAAGAATAGCCGATACCGCAGTAGATCCGGTCAAATATGTTGAATTCAAACCCTCACCACAATAGCACTGCAAAGCTAATTCGGGAAATATTGTAATTATTACTTTAAATTTTACCAATATCCTTATAAAAGGGAAATTCCTATTAAACCGGGGACGTCTATATACATGGTAAAGCCAAGCCATTAGTATAGTTTCGTCCCTTTGCTTTGGGCATTTTCTTAACATTTAAATAATATGTACTAAAAATCGTTTTATGATATAATATTGTGAGCAAAACGTATTAATTTAAGGAGGATATTATGAAAGCTAATGAAAAGGCTGCATCAGGGACGGATAAGCAAAAAAAGAAGAAGAAAAAGACCCCTTCGTCTCCAGCTTCTAAATTTACCCTTGCAGTTATAAAAACAGTGTTTGTTATCCTCATATCTTTAGGGTGTGTTGTTGGTGGTGTATTAGGCGGGGCCGTTCTCGGATACATAAAGACTGCAGCGCCGATTACACCGGATCAGCTTGAAATGACGAAAGTAACTTTCATATATGACAAGGATGGCAAGGAGATCGCACAGGTCAAAGGCGGAGAAAACCGAATACTTGCCGAGCATTCTGAAATACCCGATAATATGAGACATGCATTTATTGCAATAGAAGATTCAAGATTCAAAAGTCATGATGGTGTTGACAAAAAGCGTTTTATAGGTGCTGCACTAAGCTATATCGTTAAATTCGGTAACGCTGACTACGGCGGAAGTACCATTACTCAGCAGCTGGTAAAGAATATAACGGGAAACACTGATTCTACAGTTAAAAGAAAAGTTCAGGAAGCCTGGCAGGCAATGGATTTGGAAAAAAAGATGTCAAAGGATCAGATTCTTGACAATTATATGAACAGAATAAACACAGGGCTGGGCTGCTGGGGTGTACAGGCAGCAGCAAAGAAATTCTTCAACAAGGATGTAAAAGATCTTTCTCTTGCAGAATGTGCCAGCATTGCAGGTGTTACAAAATCTCCGGGAACATATGATCCCACATTAAGTGAAAAAACAAAGGCTGCAAACAAAGAACGTCAGAAAATAATCCTTGATGAAATGCTGAGGCAAAAATATATTACTCAGAATGAACATGACGAAGCAGTGGCCGAGCCATTAAAAATCTATAAGGGCACAAGTGAAGGTAACAAAAAGGATAATAACGTCCAGAGTTATTTTGAGGACTATGTACTGACACAGGTTAAAAACGACTTGATGAAGAAATACAATTTATCCAGCAATAACGCTACTATAAAGCTCTATAACGGCGGTTTGAAGATTTATACAACACAAGACAGTAACATTCAGAAAATAATGAACGAGGAATTTACAAACCCCAAAAACTTCACTGCCAATGAAAAAATCAGCAATCCTGATATGCAGGCACAGGCAGCGATGCTTATTATGGATCCTGCTACAGGTCAAATCCGTGGTATGTACGGTGCATATGGCGAGAAAAAAGCTAATTTTACCCTGAACAGGGCTACGGATATGAAGAGACAGCCGGGTTCAAGCTTCAAGCCTATAGCGGTTTACGGGCCTGCTATAGACCTTGGTATAATAACACCATCTACAGTAATAGATGACGTACCTGTATATCTTGATAAAGAACATCCTACTACACCATATCCTAAGAATGCGGAAACAGGCGTATATGAAGGACTTCTCACAATCAGGAGAGCTATCCAAAAATCACAGAACGTTGTAGCAGCTCAGGTATGGATGAATTTATTGGGAGCTCAGAATTCCATAAACTATCTGAAAAAGGTTAATATAGACAGACCAAAGGAAGGTTATGTATCAATGGCCCTCGGAGGATTGAATGAGGGAGTTAACCCTTTGGCTATGGCTGCTGCATATGTCCCCTTTGACAACAAGGGAGTTTATCTGGAACCGATATCCTACACAAAGGTAACCGATGATAAAGGTAACGTTATATTGGATAAGAAAGCAGACCAGAAGAGAAATATAGCATACAAGGAAACAACCGCATTCCTTATGACAAGCATGATGAGAGACGTTGTAACAAACGGTACTGCTGCTATAGGCGGAGGACTTGGAACTGTTAAGAATTCTACAGGTAAGGTAATTCCTACCGCAGGTAAAACCGGTACCACCAACGATACCTACGACAAATGGTTTGTGGGATATTCACCATATTATGTAGGTGCTACCTGGTACGGATACAATTACAATAAGACTCTGAAAGGTCAAGAAGTTTATCAGGCATTGCGCCTTTGGAATAAAGTCATGAACAGGGCACATGCAAAGCTTGAGCCAAAAGACTTCCCGCAACCTCAGGGATTGGTAAAGAAGACGATATGTATTTATTCCGGCAAGCTTGTGGGTCCAAATTGCAGTGGTGATCCTCGTGGCAATGCAATAAGGACGGAGTATTTTGCAAAAGGTACTGAGCCAACTGATACATGTGATGTTCACATTCTTGCAAAAGTGGATACAAGCTCAAAAGATATTTACGGACGTCCGTTGTTGGCAAATCCATTCTGTCCCCCCAATTTGGTAAAGGAACGGGTATTTATAAAGAGACCTGTACCGTATTTGCCGAAGAGCCCGCTAAAAGGCTCCTTGTCGGCAACAATCAAGGACTGGATTTATCAGTTATCGGAGGAGGAGTATTGTACCAAGCATGGAGGAGGAACCACTAACGTAACTCCACCGAATAATTCGGCAACTCCATCTCCTAATACAGGCAACGGTGGTTCCGGCAATGTTATTCCCGGAGGCAATGGTTCGCCAAGCAAACCAACTAACAGTGTCGGAGGTAATCCTTCGGACAACTCAAATAACACAGATAACATTGATGATATAATTCCATAGACATAAAAAATGTCTTTTGCATATATAATGACAAAGCATTTTTTTATTAAACTAAAAGTCTATTTTAATCCAATAAACAGTGTACCAACCTGTTCTCCGCTTAATATGTCAAGAATTGCTTCGGGGTGACTACCGTTTGTGAGTACCACATCCACCCCTGCACCTGTAGCTATCTTTGCAGCACTAAGCTTTGTTACCATTCCTCCTGTGCCTCGTTTGGTTCCCGCACCTTCGGCACACTCCTCAATCTCAGGGGTAATTTTATCTATAACGGATAACATCCTGGAATCGGGATTCTTCCTAGGATCAGAATCGTAAAAACCATCTATGTCCGATAAAATTATGAGTAAATCAGCCTCTATAATCTTTGCTACAATAGCAGACAGTGTATCGTTTTCGCTAAAGGTATCCTTTTGTCCGACTTTAAGCTCAACTGTAGAAACAGAGTCATTCTCATTTACTATAGGAACAATACCCTTTTCTAAAAGAGTTTCAAATGTATTAACAACATTTTTACGGCATTTATCATCGCCCATTATGTCTCGTGTCAGTAGAATTTGAGCAACAATATGTCCGTATTCTGAAAAGAACTTACTGTACATATGCATGAGTTCACATTGTCCTACAGCTGCAACGGCCTGCTTCTCCCTTATGGTTTTAGGCCTTTCGGGCAATTTGAGCTTATCAACGCCTACCCCGATTGCTCCTGAAGTTACCAGTACTACCTCTTTACCCTGATTTGATAAATCTGAAATAATTCTTGCCAGCTTATCTATACAAGTAAAATTAATTTTCCCGGTCTCATATGTCAAAGTAGAAGTACCTACCTTAATGACAATCCTTTGTGCATCCTGAAGTTTCTGTCTCTTGAAACACATTTTTATCAATACCCCTTATACAAAAAATCGAAACACCTTCTAGATTATATAATAAATCCTTGATATTTTCCACTATACTTCTTCCTGATATGATGCACTTTTGTTTCTGATTGAATAAGAGCTTACAAAATGTTCAAGCTTACCGTACACATACCGATTTTCAAAGATCAAAAACAGTGCTATTCCCAAAACCGTAGATGCAATCGCATCAAGAATACTATGCTGCTTAGTGAACCATGTAGACATATATATGGTAATACATATTGCTACTGACGAGAATTTCATAAGCAACCCTTTACCATACCTTAATGTAAACATTGTTATCAAAATAGTGTCCAGCATATGGATGCTTGGGAAACAATTATACGGTCTGTCATTCCCGTAAATAATAAGTACTGCCTTTTTTAGCAGATTGTCAGGTGCAACCACCGGGCGTGGAACCGTTGTTGGATAGATATAGTATATTGCAAAACAAACGAACATACCAACCAATATACTGAACAAAAGTTTGTGATAAGTTTTCTCATCATAATATGCCATAATAAGAAGAACCCCAAAGGTATACAAATACCAGAATACATATGGTATTATAAACCATTCATTAAATGGTATCAGTTTATCCAGAAATATAGTTACATCGTGTGCGTTTTTGGTAGTAACATTTAGTAAAAAATATATCCCCTGTGCCATTGGTATTAATAACATCAGCAGTATCCTGCGAAAATACACCCGCAAATTGTCTCGATTTAAAAAATTATTAGTCATAAATTTTTCTCCATCAGAATATTCTATATAACAACTAATTATACTCAGATTTTGAGAAATTGTTTACTTTTTTAGCAGGAAATTTAAAGAAACTCGTACTCCCTTGACCATGTTTGTTTTTCACCCGGTTCAATATGGATATTAACGAATGCCTCCGGGCTTGCAACATGTTTTGAGCCCCATAATGCAAATTTCTGTGGAACAAAATCGTCTGTTTCCTTTACACCAGCTTCTGACTCACTGTCATATAACTCCCACGTACTGCTTCCGCAGCAATCAAAATCCTTAAACTGACTGTAGAATTCCCCACTTAAGCTGTCAGGCCATGAGATTTCTTTATCTTTAACAATAATCTCGCCGCTGACACCTTCTGGATGTATATCACAAGGAAGTTTTAATGAATAACTGCTTCCGATACTATTATTGTCTATTCCTATAAAATTGTGGCAGTACTCAGTAGTACTTATTTTTTTCTCCCCGGTGTTCTCCAATAAATAGGTTATCTTCAACCTGTTCTGGCACAAACTTATACTTTTTTTATATATGTAGCCATAACCGTTGTGTATGGGCATCACCGCTGACAAATCAGCGGAAGTCTTATGGATAATTACATTAATATCAAGGGGCTTCACCTCATATTTTCTGAAAAAGTCATAAGGCTCCATATCAGGCCTCTTCAATAGGCCTACTCCAATCTTGGGAAAGTATTCTCCCACGGGAGTTTCATCATAGCCTACAGGCTCACGTATTCCGAATTCTCCGCAGAGTCCGCAGCCTCCTGAACCCTTTCCCGTTTCTAAAGATTCTTTTACGCAAAAAGTATGCTTTCCGTCTAATGTAACCTGAGTAATAAACCCAGACCAGTCAAATCTGGAGCCATTATATTTTTCTCCGGGGTATGATATTTCAGCGGAAAGCCGCTCATTACTTAAAACAATATCTCTACTCATAGCATCCTCCTTATAAATTGGTTTTAGCCAACATAATTACCTTATATTACAAGCAAGTCTGAGTCAATAGTTTTCAAAGCAAAAGGGCTGATGTTTTGGGAACCCACCCATAACAATCAGCCCTGCAAAAATTCAATTATATAAAATTAACTACTCATCATCCTCCTCAATCATATTCTTTCTGGCCTCTTCAATGACTTTGTTTGCAACTATAGCCGGAGCTTCCTCATATCTTTCAAACCATAGCTTAAAGTATCCCCTGCCATGGGTCATGGATCTCAAATCTGTAGCATACTTGAACATTTCGGACTGAGGAACCTCGGCTTCAACCTGCTGCTGCCCATTATCCATGGGATTCATACCAAGAATTCTTCCACGTCTTTTATTCAGGTCACCGATTATATCTCCCATATATTTTTCAGGTACATAAATCTCTACATGTACAATTGGTTCCAGTAATACGGGTGAAGCCATGGGCAAGCCTTTTTTATATGCAAGTCTTGCAGCTATTTTGAATGCCATTTCCGAAGAATCCACATCATGATATGAACCGTCAACCAACGTCGCTTTAAGGTTTACAACTGGATACCCTGCAAGAATACCGTGTACGATGGCTTCCCGTAAACCCTTTTCTACGGCAGGATGATACGATTTTGGTACAGAACCTCCGAATATCTTTTCCTGGAACACAAGGTCCTCTGTATCACCACGCTCAAACTCAATCCATACATGGCCGTACTGACCATGTCCTCCGGACTGTTTCTTATGTTTTCCTTCGACCTTGACTTTTTTCTTTATTGTTTCTCTGTAAGGTATTTTAGGGTTAACTAGATTTACTGATACTCCGAACTTAGCTTTAAGTTTGCTGACAATAACATCCAGATGTTGTTCTCCTACACCTGATATAAGGGTTTGATGGGTTTCCGTATTAATTGAGACTTTGAAGGTAGGATCTTCGTCTTGTAGTTTATGTAAACCAGAGCTGATTTTTTCCTCGTCTCCTTTGGCTTTTGGCTCCACTGCCATTGAAATAGCCGGGTCTGGAAAAACTATCTTATCCAATATGACTTTGTTTGCCTGATCACAAAGAGTGTCGTTGGTATTTGTTCCGGCCAGTTTTGCAACTCCACCTATGTCACCCGCTATAAGCCTATCTGTCGGAATCTGCTTTTTACCTCTCATAATGAAAATCTGACCGATTTTTTCCGACCTCTCTGTTGTAGAATTAAAAACAGAAGAGTCTGCCTTCAAAGTTCCTGAATAAACTCTGAACATGGAGATCTTACCTACAAACGGGTCGGCGATAGTCTTGAATACCAGTGCAGCGAGAGGTGCGGATGCATCAGGCTTTATTTCAATAAATTCATCCTTTCCTGCTTTTTGAGCCTTGACTTTTACAGCTTCGGGCGATGGCATAAAAGAGACAATGGCATCCATTAACTCCTTAACTCCCAGATTTTGGTAAGCAGACCCGCAAAATACAGGTGTTATTGTCCCATCGGCGATACCTGCCTTTATACCCTTTTGCAGTTCCTCAGCCGTAAACTCTTCTCCACTGAAAAACTTTTCCATAAGTGCTTCATCAGTTTCAGCTATTAATTCATTAAGTGAGTTTTTTATTTGAGAAATTCTATCTGTTAAATCCGAAGGAATATCTGCATCTGTTAATTTATCCTTCTGGAATTTTTTCGCAGTCATATTGATTATATCTACATAACCAACATATTTATCAGCCTCATAGATGGGAAGCTGGAATGGTATAACGCTGTTGCCGAAAGTGTCCAGCATTTTATCATAGGCAGCATTGAAGTTGGCGTTCTCTTCATCCATTTTATTAATAAAGAACATTCTGGCTGCACCAAATTCTTTGGCGTAAGTCCATGATTTTTCTGTTCCCACGGAAACGCCGCTTTTTGCAGAAACAACTATTACTGCGCCCTCTGCAGCACGGATGCCCTGCATTACTTCTCCTACAAAGTCAAAATATCCGGGAGTGTCAATTACATTGATTTTATGATCCACCCATTCACAAGGTGCCATAGAAGTACTTATAGATATTTTTCTTTTAATTTCTTCGGGATCATAGTCAGACGTTGTAGTCCCGTCAGCAACTTTTCCAAATCTATCCAATACACCGGTATTGAACATCATAGCCTCTGCCAGAGTAGTTTTTCCTCCCCCACCATGTGCCAAGAGGCATATGTTCCGTAGTTTTTGCACGGAATAGTCCTTCATAATCATTCCCCCTTATTTTTACAATTATTTCACACCTGTATAATAAACCGAGTTTCCCTGCGGAAATCGTATCCGGGTCATACATACCGGCTTTATAGCCTGTTCTCATTTGTATAGAACCTTAATACAAAAAGTAAAGTGAAACAGAATAAAAGGGTTAAAATATCGTTTATTAAATTTTAAGAATAACAAATATAAATTATATTTATTATTATCTATTCTATATCAGTACAAAATTACCTTTTTTATATAATAAAAATTTTAAAATCTTGTAGCTTATAGCTGTTTATAATTTTTTAATGATGCTATATAATATAGGTTAATATAGCAATCAAGATAAATGATTGGTTATATGAAAAGGGCTTAGGGCCCTTGTGATATGGTAGAACGGTGTTTTTCTGATTTTAATAAACGTAAAACGGTAGAAAGGTGTTGAATTTTAATGATTATTGTAATGAATCCAAAGTCAAATCAAATGCAGATTGATGATGTCATCAATGTCCTCAAAAATTCAGGGTTGGGGGTACATGTATCACAGGGTACCGAAAGAACTATTATCGGTATAATCGGTGATAAGACGGTTCTCCGTGACATTCCTCTTGAAATTATGCCTGGGGTGGAAAAGCTGGTTCCAATCGTGGAGTCCTTCAAGCTGGCAGGAAAAACATTTCAGCCTGAACCCAGTGTTGTGGATGTAAATGGCGTTAAAATAGGCGGTAAGGAATTGGTTCTCATGGCTGGCCCATGTGCCGTAGAAAGCCGGGAACAGATAATTGAAGCTGCACAGGCAGTAAAAAGGTCCGGTGCCCAGTTCCTAAGAGGAGGAGCTTTTAAGCCAAGAACCTCTCCATATGCTTTTCAGGGTCTTGAAGAAGAAGGACTGAAGCTGCTCAAAGAAGCAAAGGATGCAACAGGCTTGCAGATAATCACAGAAGTAACCAGTGATAAGGCAGTAGAGTTGTCTATACCATATGTGGATATGTTTCAGGTTGGGGCACGTAATGTACAAAACTTCCAGCTTTTGAAGGAAATTGGAAAATCTATGAAGCCGGTACTTCTGAAAAGAGGCTCTGCAACTACTATTGACGAGTGGCTCAACGCTGCTGAATATATAATGAGTGAAGGCAATTACAATGTTGTTCTTTGTGAAAGAGGAATAAGAACCTTTGAAACAGCTACTAGGAATACTCTGGATTTAAGTGCGGTTCCAGTAGTTAAAAACATGAGCCATCTGCCCATAATCGTTGACCCCAGCCACGCTGCCGGAAAGTCAAAGTATGTAATCCCGCTATCTCGAGCTGCTATAGCAGCAGGTGCCGACGGCCTTATAGTTGAAGTACACCCGAACCCAATGTGTGCTTTATCTGATGCAGCACAGCAGTTAAAGCCATCCGAATTTGATTCACTTTGCAAAGACATAAGTAAGCTTGCGCCAATTCTGGAGAGAGAGTTTAACTATGGATGTTAAAAGTATATCTATTATCGGCCTTGGACTTATTGGTGGTTCATTAGCCAAAGCGTTCAGGCACGAGTTTACAGATTTAAAAATATATGCAGTTGACAATTGTACCGAGTCCCTTAGATTAGCTGAAAAAGAAGGAGTTTTAAACAAGGGTTTTAATAATTGTTGTGATGAGGTATGGAATTCCGATATCATTTTCATTTGTACTCCAGTCAGCAAAACCATAGAATATGTAAATGAATTATCCAATAAAATAAAAAAAGGCTGCATTTTGACAGATGTAGCCAGTACCAAAGGAGAATTGTTCAATTACATTAATGAGCTTGAAAACCCTCCCCTATTTGTAGGAGGGCACCCTATGGCCGGAACAGAAAAATCGGGCTATATAAATTCAATTGCTCATATGTTTGAAAATGCCTACTATGTTTTGACACCGACAAAGAGTTCCAGTGAAGATGCCATAAGTACCATGGAAAAGTTCCTTAGAAAGATAGGAGCCATACCTATAGTGGTTTCCTCCCGAGAACACGATACAGTCACAGGATGCATAAGCCATGTACCTCATATCATAGCTTCAGCATTGGTGTCTCTTGCCAAAAATAATGAAAACAGCCAAGGCCTTGTGAAGCTTCTTGCGGCAGGAGGGTTCAAGGATATTACCAGAATTGCATCTTCAAATCCTTCCATGTGGGAGGACGTGGTTATAAGCAACGGGTCTGTTGTTGTAAAGCTTTTAGAAGATTTTAAACTTATAGTTGACGGTATGATAGACAATATCAAATCAGTTGGAAATAAAGAAATATACAGTTTTTTTGATAATGCTAAAGCCTTCAGGGATGGTTTTTCCAATACTGCTACCGGGCTGCTTCCAAAAAACTTTGAGCTGATTGTAGATGTTACCGATGAGCCCGGAATTATTGGAAAAATAGCAACTTTGCTGGGCAATAGCGGAATAAACATTAAAAATATAAATGTATCCAACAGCCGCGAGTATGAGCAGGGATGCCTTAAAATCACCCTATCTGATCAGGCAAATACGGATAAAGCTTTTGAAATTCTAGAAGCTTCTTCATACATGGTATTCAGAAAAGATTAGCTTTTTTAGGCCACACAAAAGCCGGCATATAAAATGCCGGCTTTCTTATTATTCTCTTTCAAACTTGTCATTGAGTTTATATCCAAGCACCATAAGGCTGTCACTCAGATGTACGTTTTCCACTATTACATCGTATGGTATTTTTAAATCCATAGGTGAGAAGTTCCACAATCCCTTTACCCCCAACCGGGCAACTCTGTCAGCAACGGTGGCTGTCTCCCTGTACGGAACACAAAGCATTGCAATATCAACGGGGTTATGTAGTATAAACTCCTCGAGTAAATCAAGATTCATAACCTCAAGATTTTTGAGTTTTTTACCTATTACTTCAGGATTAACATCAAAAATTCCGATTACTTTGAATCCTCTTTTTATAAAGTTTTCATAATTGGATAATGCTTGTCCCATATTTCCGGCACCAATTATAATACAATAAAATGTCTTGTTAATACCCAATATGTTACCTATCTCATTATATAAAGACTCTACATTATATCCATATCCCTGCTGTCCGAAACCGCCAAAGCAATTTAAGTCCTGTCTTATCTGGGAAGCAGTTATTCCCATACGGCTACTTAGCTCTTTAGAAGACACTCTCTTAATACCAAGTTCAAGTAAATAATTCAAGTATCTATGATAACGGGGAAGTCTTTTTATTACAGCCATGGAAATTTTCTTTGAAGCCATTAAAATCTTCACCTCATAATTATTAGTGTTCGTATTATATCATCTTTGTTATTTTATTGTCAATATCAAGCCTCTACTGACTAATGCTACATCTCCTAGTTTTATTTTAACATTGTTATTACGGTTTTATACTTGTTGATTAGAAAATAGGTTAGTGTCACACTGTTAATTGTGATAAAATAGTACTTGTGTCATTTACAAAAGATTTTTAAAGGAGAAATTTTAATGAAGGTTTTGCACTTAATCGGCGGAGGGGATGTTGGAGGCGCTAAAGTACATGTCCTGTCACTTGTAAAGGAGCTTACTTCCCATATAGATGTTACTCTTCTTAGTCTCAGACCGGGAGCCTTTGCAGATGAAGCCCGTGCAATGGGAATAAACGTAAAAGTTATAAAGTCCTCTAATATAATTACAGATATACGCAACGCAATACAGTTTGTAAAAAAGAATAACTTTGATATTATTCATTCACATGGTGCCAAGGCAAATATTTTTGCCTACGCTATTAAAAAAGCCTGCCATATACCGGTAATAACAACAATGCACAGCGACTATAAACTTGATTATCTCCAAAGTCTGCCTAAAAGGCTTTCTATAGGGTTATTCAATTCATGGGTGCTTCACAGTCTGGATTATTATATTGTCGTTACCTCTGCTTTCAGAAAAATGCTTATAGACAGAGGCTTTGACACAAACTCAATATATACAATTCTTAACGGAATAGATTTTGATAAAAAGCTCAATGACTATTCCAGAGAAGAATTTGCTTTAAAATACGGAATTCAATTGAATAAAAACGATATACTTGTGGGAATCGCAGCAAGATTGACCCCTGTCAAGGGCATAAGTACTCTTTTAGAGGCAGCAAAGCTGGTTGTTGAGAAAAATCCTAATGTAAAATTCCTTATAGGCGGAGATGGAGAAGATTATAAGTCTCTTACAGCACGATGCCATCAACTGGGTTTGGAAAACAATGTATTTTTCCTTGGTTGGCTCAATGACCCCTACGAATTAATGAGTATCATTGACATAAGTGTATTAACCTCTATAAGCGAGGGTTTTCCATATTCCATTTTAGAAGGTGCCCGCTTTTCCAAGGCTACTGTCAGCAGCAGAGTTGGGGGAATTCCAGACCTTATAGATTCCTCGGTAAACGGTTACCTTTTTGAACCCCTTGATTATAGCACTCTTGCCGAATATCTTCTGGAACTGTCATTAGACCATGAAAAACGGATAGAATTCGGAAAAAGAATTTACGAAAAGGCCTACAAGAACTTCTCTCTGGATGCCATGTGCAAAACTCAGCTTGAAATCTATACAGAAATACAAAGGGATGTTTTAAACAAAGCAAAAGGTAACAAGTATGATGTAATAGTATCCGGATACTATGGCTTTGGTAATATCGGGGATGATGCAATGCTCAGGTCTATTGTAGACAATTTAAAGGAACAAAAACCCGGCATATCCATACTTGCACTATCAAGAAATCCTCTGGAAACCGCCCGCAATTACGGTGTCAGCGCCATAAACAGGAAAAATATATTCAAGGTTTATTCATCAATGAAGAAGGCCAAGCTTTTTGTATACGGCGGAGGTAATATAATTCAGGATAGTACAAGCTCACGCTCCCTGATGTTTTATCTCGGAACAGCATGGCTTGCAAAAAAGCTAAAGTTAAAAATAATGTTTTACGCAAATGGGATTGGCCCAATAAATAAATCAGGTAATACAGAACATTCCCGTAAGATATTGAATATGGCCGATGTAATTACCGTAAGAGAAAGATTTTCCTTAAACGAACTTAAAAAAATGGGTATTTCCGGGCCTAAAATTGCTTTGACAGCCGATGCTGCTTTTGCCGTCAATATTAACCCTGATGAGCTTAATGACAGCCGCAATTTATCAGGTTTGTCCCCTGATAAAAAATATGCGGGTTTCTCAGTACGAAGATGTCCCGGTTTTGAAGAACAGCAGCATGTGAAATACGAACAGGCTATTGCAGAAGCCGCAGATTACGTTTTTAATAAATATGGTCTGGAACCTGTATTCATCCCAATGGAATACAATGTTGACATTAATACTATTAAAAACATAATTTCTAAAATGAAAACTAAAAACTATATTATAAGCAATAATCACAATGTTGTGGAAACATTCTCCGTAATACATAAAATGGATATCATGGTGTCCATGAGGCTTCACGCTTTAATTTTTGCGGCTTATTTGAAAGTCCCCTTTATGGGAATCAGTTATCAGCCAAAGGTCGACGGTTTTTTAGAGTATATTAATCAACCATCTGCCGGAAATGTTAAGGAAATCACTTTTGAACGTTTGCGCTCGAAAATTGATAATGTCATGCAGAATCGTGAGCCGATTAAGGCTGTTTTGGAAAGCTCCGTGGAAGGTCTTATAAGTAAAGCCCGTGAGAACTCACACTACGCAATTGAATTAATATCTGATTAAGAAGATACTTAAAAACACGCAGTTCAAATTGGCTGCGTGTTTTTTTAATGATTTTTATGCTTCCAGCTGCTCTGTAACCTCAGACCAAACTTCATACAACTCTTCAAGCTTATGCTGGGCCTGTTGCTGTTCCTCATTCAATTCCAGCAGCTTCTCATGGTCGGTGGCAAACCTGACCATCTCTTCTTCTAACTCTTTCAAACGGGTTTCAGTTTTCTCAATAGTCTTTTCAGTGTCGGAAAGCTGTTTTTCAAGCTTACGTATTCTGCTGCGCTCCTCTTTTGTCGCAATGTGGCTCTGTTTTGCCTCTGAAAGTACAGGCTGCTCCTTTCGTACCGAAGCAACATTCTTTTTGTAATGTTCGGTAAAATAAGTATAGTTTCCAAAACAGTCTATTGCAGGAGTTGTCCCTATATCAATAATTCTGGTGGCCAGTTTGTCTATAAAGTATCTGTCATGTGAAACAACCAAAAGAGTTCCCTCATAGCTACTTAGGGCATCCTCAAGAATTTCCCTCGAATTTATATCCAGGTGGTTTGTAGGTTCATCAAGGATTATAAAGTTGGAATCCGAGAAAATCAACTTGAGCATTGCAACCCTGCTCTTTTCACCGCCGCTTAGAACGGATATCTTCTTGAATACATCTTCACCTGTGAACAGAAACGCACCCAATGCCGTTCTGACCTCTGACTGAATAAGCTTCTGGTCTACTCTCCACACCTCATCGAGAACAGTATTGTTTTCGTTCAAATCAGACATTTCCTGATCGTAATAGCCAAGGTTGACCTTTGCCCCATAGTTGTATCTGCCGGAGGATGCCTTAAGCCTTCCTGCCAGTATTTTTAAAAGTGTTGATTTTCCGCACCCGTTAGGCCCGAGCAGGAATACCCTTTCAGCTTTTTTTACTTTAAAGCTGACATTTTTAAAAAGCTCCTTATTGTCAAATGACTTTGAAACATCCTCTACATCCAGAACATCATTACCGCTTGCAATTGTCTGTCTGAATTTTATCCTGATAGTAGATGGCAAGTCGCTGGGCTTTTCTATCTTTTCCATCCTGTCCAGCGCCTTCTGACGGCTTTCGGCAGCAATTATATTTCTTTCCCTGTTCCACCTTCTCTGCTGCTCTATATAGGCTTCCTGACGGGCTATTTCCTTTTGCTGCTGTATATAGTGCTTCTCTTGAATCTCACGGTTTACTGCCTTTTGCTTTACGTAATTTGAGTAATTGCAATTGTAAACTGTGCTTGTACAGTTTTCTATCTCAATTGTCCGGCTTGTTACAGAATCCAGAAAATAACGGTCATGGGATATTATAAAAAGACATTTTTTATAGCTTTTAAGATAATCCTCCAACCACTCTACCGCTGCTATATCCAGATGGTTTGTAGGTTCGTCCAGCATAAGTATGTCCGGTTCCTCCAAAAGTACCTTTGCTAGAGCAAGCCTTGTTTTCTGACCTCCGCTTAAAATGCTTATCTTACAATCAAACTCATGTTCTTCAAAGCCAAGTCCTCGCAGCACACCCCTTATACGACTGTTGTACTCAAAGCCTCCCATATATGAAAAGCGTTCAGTCAGACGACTGTATTCCTTCATAAGTGATTCCAGCTTTTCCTGATCCGTAGTAGAACTTATTTCCTTTTCCACCCTGTTGATTGACTTTTCCATTTCAACCAACTCCCTGAAAACATCACGAAGTTCATCCCATAGCGTATTTTCTGAGTTTAACGCGGAGTTCTGCTTTAAATAGCTTACATTAAGATCTTTTGAAATAAATATTTCTCCGTTTTCCTGCTGCAGTTCACCGATTATAAGCTTGAACAAGGTAGACTTTCCGGCACCGTTGACACCGACCAGCCCTACCTTGTCATTTTCCTGTAGACTAAAGGAAACATTATTTAAAATGGTTTCTGTACCATATGAAAAATCAACATTATTACAGTTTAGTACTATCACCGTAGTTCTCCATTTGCTAGTATTTTGTATTACTGAGTTTTTATTTATTATAACAAACTATACCCCTATAAGGATAGTCTTTTTAGTTTGTCCGTTTACAGCAAAAAAGCCGGGTTATGTTATTAACAACACAATCCCGGCATATATCGGGTAAATATTTAGAATTTATAAAGAAGTGCACCCATTGTATATCCGGAACCCACGGAACAGAGTATGGCATATGAGCCCTCAACTATTTTGTTGGTCTTTTTTGCCTCATTAAGCGCAAGTATTGGGCTTGTCGGTCCCGTGTAGCCGTATTTATTTCCTACATAAATTATTCTCTCTTCCATTACATTAAGTTTTTCTATAGTAGCCATAATATCGGCCTTGGAAAACTGAGAGAATAAATAAAGTGATACGTCCTCAGGTGTGAGACTATTTTTATCCAGCAGATTATAAATTAATTTACACCAGTTATCGGACAAGAAGCTAAAATCAAACTGATTCCATTCCATCATTTTCATTCTTGTATCCACAGAATTGTCAGTAATTCTTGAGAAGCCACAAGCCGGATTTTTTATAGTCCAGTTATAGCTACAATCCGTGTAAAACCCTGAATCAATTACTCCACTTCTGTTCCTATCAGGAATTTTCTGTAGTACTACGGCAGCTGATGCATCGGCCGTTGAAGGATACACAACTATATCGTCTTCCCTTGCAAACGGGGTTATCATGCAGCTGGAAACCAATAAAACATTATTTATATCTTTATTCTTAATATATGAGTCTATTATATCTAATGCTGAAATCATACTTATACAGTTTGAATTCATATCAAATACAATATTTGCCCGTGAGTTAAGTTTACTACTTATCATCAGCGCATTGGACGGTGATACATACTCCGGAAAATCCGATGCAAACACTATCATATCAATATCATTGATATCAATATTTGCATCAGCAATAGCCTTTTTAGACGCTTCCAACGCCATGGTTACAGAATTCTCATTTCCAAATTTTTTAGCCTTAAACCTCCTTTCTCTACCTAAGTGTTTCAATAGGGGCCTTGGGTCCTTATTCATTTTTTTAAAGTGTTCGACAAAATATTTGTTGTCGATTTCGTTTTTTGGGTGGTAAGTACCCACTCCCACAATTTTAAGATTGCAAAACATCAGAATTCCTCCTAATTTTTATATTTTTGTATATTTTTTTGTATTTTGCGCCATTTATTTACTTAATTATATAATAACTGACATTTTTCCAAAAATCAATATGTTTTAACATATTTTACAGAAAATGTAACAATTATGTTGAACAATGTTTACTTAAAGGATATAATATTAACTATAAATTTTTTTTTAGCCTTACCGCACTAAATCTTTCTGCTTTTTGTTTTTCAACTTTGTAAACATTGGTTTGGGGGTAGATTAATGAACATGCTTAGTCGTTTGGTAGAAGAACAGCTGCATCAGAAAAATAAGATTGTGCTGCTGTGTTTGCTCGCTTCAATTTCATTAAGAGTGGCTGTGGATTCCATTTTTAAAATGCCTCTTGATGACATCTTGATTTTAGCTATTGTAGGATATGCCTTATGTGCTATCGGTGCTGTGTTCTCGTTTAAGAAATTATATCCGAAAGCAATTATGTATTACTTTACAATTACTATGGGAACCATCAGTTTTATCATGATCAGTAATAATCCAAGTCTTACTACATATCTTACAGTTTTTCTAGCTATTGTCATTGTAAGTATTTATAGCGATATCAGGCCTGTACTCGTTTGTTCCGTAATCGGTTGTTTTCTTACTACTTATTCCTTTTATAACTATAAGCCGGAAATATTTGCAAAAAACACATTTATTGATATGATCTTTTTTAATTTATACATATTTGTATCAGCTTTTGTTCTATTTTTCCTGAGTTATCTTACAAAGAAATTGTATATTCAGTTGGAGAATACCGCTGTAAACGCTATTTCTTCAAAAGAGAAGGCCGAAGGTCTGTATAACGAGATAAAAGCGGCCAGCCAAAGTCTAGCCCTGATAAGTGGAGACATAAAGGACAGTATAATTTCCACACAAGAAATATCTGATGGCATTGGTCAGGCTATCACCGTTGTAGCAGAAGAAGCCCAAATGGAAGTAACAAGTATCCATAAAATAAAAGAATTATTTGAAAACGGTAAAAACAAAATGGTTGTCTCCATGGAAGCGTCCAATGACATGGATTCTGCAGTGAAAAGTGCTGTATCCAACATTGAAAACGGCAGTGATTATGTAGATAATTTATCAAAAGAAATGAAGGAAGCTTTAAATACAATGACCTTGGTAGAAAAGCTTGCTACAGACTTAATCGGAAAAAATAAAATTATAAATAATATATTAACCTCTGTTAATAATATTTCAAAGCAAACAAACCTGCTTTCGCTAAATGCTTCTATAGAGGCGGCCAGAGCAGGTGATGCCGGAAAAGGTTTTTCAATTGTAGCTCAGGATGTTAGGAAACTGGCTGAAGAATCAAATATTCTGACACATAAAATAGAAAGCATCTTGAAGGAAATGGAAGAGAATGCACTTAATGTCTCGAAAGAGATTGTTAAGGAAAAGAATTACATCGATAACAGTAACTCGATTACTGAGGCAACAAAAGACATTTTTAACAAAATTAAAGATGAAATCCACTGCATAGAGGAAAAAACCAATCATATTAAAGTGACTTCGTTAAATTTGTACCAGTCCTTTGAATCAACTGACGATGAGGTTAATGCAATAAGCGATAATACCGAGAAAAATGCTGCTACAGCGGAAGAAGTAACAGCATGTATCAGCGAACAGAATAGCCGTATGAATATTATTGAAGAAAACTATATAAAGCTCAATTCATTAATAGACGAGCTGAACAATTTCAACGGTTAGGAAAAATATAAGAAAAAACTAAATGCCGGATTTATGACAAAATCATAAAATCCGGCATTTGAATTATGTTATTTATTTTAAAACTTATAGAGAAGTGCCCCCATGGTATACCCTGAACCCACAGAACACATTACTGCATATGCACCTTCAACTATTTTGTTGTTTTCCTTAGCCTCATTAAGGGCCAAAATGGGACTCGTAGGCCCGGTATATCCATATTTATTTCCTACAAAAATTACCTTGTCCTCCCTTACATGTAATTTTTCAATAGTAGACAATATATCTGCCCTTGAAAACTGTGAAAACAAGTACAGTGACACATCTTCAGGGTTCAGGTTATTGGTTTCAAGGAGACTGCTTATCAATTTAGTCCAATTTTCGGATAAAAAACTGAAATCAAATTGATTCCATTCCATCATTCTCATTCTCGCTTCAACGGAAGTGTCGGTAATCCGAGAAAACCCGCATGCTGGGAGCTTTATAGTCCAATTGTAGCTTGAATCAGTAAAGAATTTTGAGTCAATAACGCCGCTCCTGTTTTCATTCTGAATTTTTTGAAGAACTACCGCCGCAGAAGCATCTGCCGTAGATGGGTAGACAACTATATCGTCTTCTTTTGCAAAAGGGGTTATCATACAACTTGAAACCAATAGAACATTTTTAATACTTTTGTTTTGAATATATGAATTTATGATGTCCAGAGCTGATATCATGCTTATACAATTGGAATTCATATCAAAAACAATATTAGCTTTTGATTTTAGCATACTACTAATCATTAATGCATTGGTGGGAGATACATATTCCGGGAAATCAGATGCATACACAATCATATCCAGGTCCTCGGCACAAATACCTGCATCCGATATGGCTTTTTGCGATGCCTCCAAAGCCATTGTTAACGAATTCTCATCTCCGAACTTTTTTGCTTTAAATCTCTTTTCCCTTCCTAAATGGTTCATTAATGCACTTGGATCTTGATCCATTTTCTTAAAATGATCTACAAAGTATCCATTATCAATCTCTTCTTCGGGGTGGTAAGTTCCCACTCCAATAATTTTAAGATTGTTGAACATTAGCAAATACCTCCTTAAATAGTATATCGAGTTACAATTTAACTAGGATGTAATAATTATGCTAATCATATAGTAATAAACAATTTGTCATAAATCAATATGAATTTCTTATAAATTTCGTCAGATAATACTATTAATCTTTATTATGTGATATGTTTTTACGAAAAAATTTGTATATTTTTGTAATGTTTGTGTTGTATTACTAAAGTTGAAAGGATATAATATGAATTGTAAATTTTATATTTTTCTTAAAATATTGGGTTTACATTTTCTTAAAATTCCACTCTTAATGTACAACTTCATAATTATTTATTTTTTTATTCTAGGGGGTAAGTGCTAATGAATATGTTCAGTCATTTGGTCGAAGAACAGCTTTATCAAAAAAATAAGATTGTGCTGCTTTGCTTACTTGCTTCAATATCTCTACGAATTGCAGTTGATTCTATTTTTAAAATGCCTTTAAACGGTATTCTGCTTCTGGGGTCAATAGGATATCCCTTGTGTGCTGTAGGTGGTTTTCTTATACTAAAAAAATTAATCCCGAAAGCCACTATGTATTACTTTACCTGTACTATGGGGATTATCAGTTTTATTATGATAACCAGTAATCCGAGTCTCACAACGTATCTCACCGTTTTCCTGGCTATAGTTATTGTCAGTATTTACAGCGATATCAGACCTGTCCTCGTTTGTTCAATTATAGGTTGTTTCCTTACTACCTACTCATTTTTCAATTTTAAAGCAGAAATTTTTCAAGATAATAACATTATTGATCTGGTCTTTTTTAATATGTACATACTTGTATCTGCTTTTGTATTGTTTTTCCTGAGTTATTTAACAAAGAAATTGTATATCAAGTTGGAAAACACAGCAGTTAACGCCATATCATCAAAAGAAAAGGTCGAAAGCCTGTATAAAGAGATAAAAGTAACAAGCCAAAGCCTTTCAAAAATAAGTTCAGACATAAAAGTGAGCATTAATTCTACAAAAGAAATCGCCGAAGAAATCGGGAAGGCTTTTAATATTGTCGCCGAGGAAGCTGAAAAGGAAGTAGAAAGTATCCATAAAATAAAAGATTTGTTCCAGACGGGTAAAACAAAAATGGAGCTATCAATAGAAGCTTCAAATGCTATGGATTCGGCTGTAGAAAGTGCAGTAATAAACATCGGAAACGGAAGCGATTGTGTAGATAATTTATCCGAAGAGATGATAGATGCCTTCAATACAATCAATTTAGTGGAAAAGTTGGCTACTGACTTGATTGGCAAAAATAAAATGATACATAATATTTTAACCTCAGTTAACAATATCTCTACACAAACCAACCTATTGTCTCTGAATGCCTCCATAGAAGCCGCAAGAGCAGGTGAGGCCGGTAAGGGGTTCTCAGTTGTAGCTGAGGAAGTAAGAAAACTGGCCGAAGAGTCAAATAACCTTACTCATCAGATAGAAGCTATACTAAAGGAGATGGAAAAAAACGCACTGGATGTAACCAAGGAGATTATAAAGGAAAAAAAGTACATAAATAACAGTAAGGCTGTAACTGAAAAAACTAAGGACATATTTAACCAAATAAAGGGTGAAATTCATACTATCGAAATGAAAAACAATCATATTAAGGATACTTCTTACGATTTGTATAAATCCTTTGAACTTACCGATGATGAGGTAATGCTTATCAGTAATAACACTGAAAAGAATGCAGCCACGGCGGAAGAAGTAACTGCAAGTGTCAATGAGCAAAATAACAGGATGGATGTAATTGAGGATAACTATTTGAAGCTGGATAAACTTATTGAAGAACTTAACAGCTTCAAGGGCTTGTAACTCGGATTTTAAACAAAATAATTGCATGGCTTTGTTATTAAGCCATGCAATTATTTTAATATATTTTAGTCAGAGCTTCCTGCACTGCCCTGGTTCTTCTGGATATCGTTAGCGCCTTTCTTGTAATAGCTGTCTATTCCCTGCTTTATTGCAGCTGCCAGCTTATTCTGATAATCCTCCGTAGCGAGCTTTTTCTCCTCCTCTGCATTTGAAAGGAACCCACATTCAACAACTACTGTAGTTGTTTTCAAGTTTTTGAGAATAATTATCGGATCCTTTTTTACAAGAGCAACCCTGTCATTGGCGTTATCTACGTTAAGTCTGATTGCATTTTGAATTTCATCGGCCAGCTTTTTGCTTGTATCGGATTTTGGAGGAAAGAAAACCTGCGCCCCGTGATACTGTGCCTGGGGGAATTTATTAAGGTGAACGCTTACTGCCAGATCAGCACCGGAGTCATCCATTATTCCTTTTCTTCTTGTTAAATCCTCTCTTCTTTTCTGGATAATGTTATTACTCTCAGTAGTATAAACAAGACGGTCTGAATCCCTTGTAAGGATAACCTTGTAATTATCCTTTTCCATCATGTTCTTCAAAAGCATAACTATATTAAGGTTTATATCCTTTTCCTTTAGTCCAGAGTAATCGCTTACTGCCCCCGGATCCTCTCCTCCGTGGCCTGCATCCAGTATAACTGTTCTTACGGCAGGTGCAGCACCTTCTCCTGGAGCCTGATTCCCATCTGCTGTTACTGGTTTTGAGTAATTAACTGTCAATCCGATGCTTAAAACTGTTATGGACATAAGTAATAGTAAAACAACAAATAATATATTCTTTTTGCTTATTAATACAATCATGGGTATCCTTCCTTCAATCATTTTTGAGTATCTTATTATTATGGATATTCAACTTAGTCCTACTTATGCATAAAAGGAAAACAAATTGTCCTAACAGCAAAAAAACAGGAGCAATCGCTCCTGTTATCTCTAAAACCATATTTATGTTTAGATTTTTTATTTAGTGTAAGCCAAATCTTCTATCTCTCCGCCCAGCTTTTTAATTATTGCTCTCATCTGATTAAAGGTAGCAGCATCAATTTTATCCATATTTTTAAGAACATAACCCCTTAGTACCGGAATTGCCCTGCCATCACCATAATCACCAAGTATTTCTACTATCAGATTGAGGTTCGAAACTGTTCGGAAGGCATTTTTCATGAAATAGAAAACCTCGTCTGATTTATAATTATTTTCATTGCAAATTTCAGCAACACATACCAGAAAGTGCTCCTTTGCCGCCTGATCATGAGTAGTGCTAAAGGCGTTTACCACATCGTTCAAAATGCTTACACCATATGCAACTATTGCAGCACAAATTGCCTCTGAAATCATTTCATCCTGTGCATTTTCAATTAACAAATTAATTAGCTTTTGCTTATACTCGTCCTCTTGGAGGCAACCGATTGCATACACTGCTTGAGAAACAGCGGGATAAAAATCATCATGGTTCTTATCCTTACATGAAAGTGAATTATCTACATAGTCAAATAACCTGTCAGAAGCAGCTTTCCCGCCATAAGATTTAAACCTTTCAATGACAATATCAGGGACTCCAACATCTGAATCACTTGCAATACTCAAGAAAAATTCAAACAATTCATCCAAAGAAGACAGTGAATTTATAAATTCGACCGGTGTTATTCCATCCAGCTCCTGCAAACCCGTTACCAGCCATTTTCCTTCTATATCTGCAATCAAGGCTTCTTCATCTATTTTTATTTCGCTGTTTTGTGCAGCGGCTTTTTCTTCAAGGTATTGATTAAAACCCTCTTCTATTGCCTTATTGTAGCTATTTGAAATAATCCAATTTTTATTCATTTAAAAAAACCTTCTATTCCTTTTTGGTTTTGGCTTCCTTGGCTGTAATCCAAAGAGCTTTCTTGTATATTCAGTAACGTCAAACTTCTTGTAGCCTGCAAAATACCCTAAAAACGAAATCAATATAACTGTGAACCATGCCACACTATAACCTACTACTGAATAATGCATGGATTTTTCAATAAATAGCATTGGTGCAGCAAGTCCTTTAATAAGATTAGCCTTTAGCATCTGGAAGTTAACTCCCTTAATTGATAAATCAAGAAATGATATTATTACTTGAATAATTGCAAATGGGATTACAGCAAGAATTCCGTATATCAATCCGTCATAATACTTTACAGAACCATGTCTACGCTTGTCCACACCTGTTAAGTGATGAAGTTCCGCATAAATAAACGCAATCATTATTACGAATACAAAAACCGAAAACAAGCTCAGTCTTTTATAAAACCCAAGAAAAAATATGTAGAAAATAAGCATGGCGATTAAATAAGATTTTATAACTGCCCAGCTTCCGTATAAATACTTTTTCATAATTCTCCTTTCAAAACCGCAAATAAGTAAGCTTCAATATTATATCATTATGACAAAACAATGTAACTATTTCAAGTTAAAAATCACATTCAATCAGGCCTTTTTTTATTGTTTGAAGCTTAGTATAGTTTGTCAATTTATTGCCCTTAAGATACAGTATATTTAAATTTTTTAGCTTTGCAACAGATGAATAATCAGTTATGGTATTATCCCTGATATAAAGCTCTGTAAGATTAGTCAAACCTGCTAAAGCACTTATATTAGTAACCTCATTCCCATTTATTGAAAGGACTTCCAGCTTCGCCAGCCCTTTCAGCGGAGAAATATCTTTTATACTGTTTTTATACAAATAAAGGACTCTAAGGTTTTTTAACGATGCCAAAGAAGAAACACTTGTAAGCTTTGTATTACTTAAATCCAGGTACTCCAGATTGGTAAGCAGCTTTAAATCATTCAAGGTTTTGTACCCTGCCGGAATTTTCAATCTGTACACTTTCGCTAAATCCGACTTGTATAAAGTTCCGGAAGGCTTGGATATTTTTGTTCTTACCGCTTTTTCAACAACTTTATCTGTAAAGGTTACTTTTATCTGCGATACCGGAGCTGTCGCCGGAAGGGATTTAATTATTGTATCCCAAACATCAAGACCATAAATCTTTGCAGTTTTATCCGTATAGTCAGGAACATTTGAAAGGCTCCACAGGGATATTCCCCCTATACCGTATTGTTTTGAAATATCTATCTTTGCCTTTACGCTTCTGCTGTTTTCATAAAGACAAATGTTTTGTGTGTTGTTGCTTGTATTGAAATATTGCATAACAGGACTTTCAAGTTCATTGTTGTAGCCATATGTAATAGACTTACCATTACCGTCCTTGTTTATAACTCTGTCATATAGCATCTTGTACGTAGGTGGAGGAAGAACTTTCAAGCTCAAAGCCTTTTTCGCTACTTTTCCCCAGGTAGAGCCTTTTGGAACCTGAAATCTCCATTGTGCAGCATCGAAGCTTACCTGAAGCATTATTTTGTTCAGATTATTCTTACTGACGTATTTTTTAACATCCTCCATTACACGCTGAATTTCTCTTATAGGAGCAAGACTGTCTATAGGATTCAGGCTATCATAGCCGGAATACTGCATCACCTGTTCTTTTGTGAGCTTTGTCGAAGGCTCATAGTCATGGGCCATTATTATCATTCTGTCAGCTATCTGAGAAATTGTAGAATAATCGTATCCTGTGTAATAACGCAAAGCGTTAACTGCAACATACAATTTTTTATTTATTTCTGCGAGCCTTGGTTTAAGTTCTTTCAGGAACTGGTTAAAGAAGCTGCTCATTTTCTGCCCATTGAGACCTTCTATGTCAATAACAACTCCGTCAAAATAAATATTACTCCCCTGTGATATATCACTTTTCATTAAATCTACAATTGATTGAATTGCTTTATCCCTCTGCTCCTTGTAAGGGAGGATTTTTTCAGCATTTGCACTATCAGAGAAAATTCCCATTTGAATTGACTTGTTCTTGCTTTTTGCGTATTTTAGAACCTCAATATAATCAGAAGGATAATAAAAATCAATATTTCCATTTTCTCCATAAGTAGTATTTATACCGTCTGTCAGGTCACCGTCAAGTCTACCCCACAAAAAGCTGGCAGAGTCAATAGAATCTACGTATTTTTTTAAATTATCCGAAAAAGTTGCCCTTGCAGGATAAAAAGCATGTAGTTCCAGCTTTTTTACGGCTGCTGCCTGTGCTACAGGTGCTATTGGAGAAACAAAGCCAAAAGCCATAGTCAGTATAAGTATCACGCAGATAAGTGTTCTATATATTTTCATTTTTCAGCTCCCACCTATTTTAATTATATACTGATTCTATCACATCAGGCTTAGTCTATATGTTAAAAATTAGTTACAGAGCAAAGAACAAATACATGCCTGTCATCATACAATACACTATGCAATCAAAAGCCGTTTATAAAAGGAGTGTTTGCAATGAATATAGGTGATAAAGCAAAAGAACTTACAAATGCAGTAATGAGTACAAAGGAATATACAGAGCTTAAACAGGCTAAATCCGTTATTGATAAAAACAAGGAATTACGTTCTAAAATCGAGGATTTCAAGAAAAAAGAGGAGGCCTTATACAAAGGTAAGCTTTCCTCTAACGAAGCTCAAAAAAGAGCAACAGAACTGAACAAAATCTTTGAAAATCTAAATAGTATACCTGAGGTTAACAAGTTTGTTAATGCAGAGAAGTCCTTCAATGATATGCTTCAAAAAGTTTACAGACAAGTTAATGATACCCTTGAAGCATCTTTAAAATAATTTATTTACTTTTTATTTATGCCGCTAAAAAGCCGGATTTCATTTTCCGGCCTTTTAAGCTTCAAATTTTTTTATACTGCATTATGAACAAAGGAAACTATCGATGCCATCGGTATATCAGTTACCGAGCCTACTGTATAAACCGGTAAAGAGTCCCAACCTCCTGCAGTTGCAGCTCCGCTTATACTTGCCGGTAAAACTGGTCCCATGCCATATGCTCCAGCTGAATATCCTCCAGATGAAGAACAGCATCCGCCGCCCACACCAGTGCTACCGTCGTAGCCGTATCCTGGTTTAAATCCGGTACATGCATTACCTAATGAACATCCCGGTGGTGGACCAATTCTAGTTATCAGTCTTACAAAGACAGGGTTTACAGCTATTAAAACTCCGGTAAAACCAGAGCCGGATTGACCACCGCTGCTTGTAAAAATTGTTACAGTCTGACCTATATGACTTGCAAGTAATGCGTCCAGATTACATACTGGAGATACTCTGGCAAATCCACATCCTTCTCCCATTTTGACTAACTCCTTTCCAAATAAACATTTAACACGTAACCACTCTAGTTTATATTATGTTGACACTATACATAATGTTACTTTTATAAAATCACAAAATATTTTGCTGCAATAGTTTCAGCCCTTCGAGAGTTACTAATATAAGCTTATTTAAAATGGCTTTCAAAAGATATAGAGACTGGTAAAAACCAGTCTCTTTGAACTATCCCTTTCATGGTTGGTAGGAGAAAATACCAGCATTATTTGATTATGTTGCTGGTATTTTCATTAATTATGACAGTTCTATGGTTTTCCTTAACGCCTATATTGCACTATGGACAAAGGAAACTATTGATGTGATTGGTATATCTGTAACAGAACCAACACTATATACGGGAATTGAATCCCAACCACCAGCTGATTGTGCACTGTTCATGTTAGAAGGGATCATATGGCCTGACATTCCTGGTCCAAATCCACCACAGCATCCGGTTCCGAATCCAGGATCATTACCTCCGCCTACTGAAAAATTTGAACATGAATTTCCCAGAGCACACCCTGGCGCAGGGCCAATCCTGGTAAGAAGCCTTACAAACGCACAATTAACAGTCATTAATACACCGGTGAAACCTGATCCGGACTCGCCACCACTGCTTGTAAAAATGGTTACGGTCTGACCTATATATTTTGCAAGTAAAGCCTCCCAGTTCATTGTAGGTGAACATGCTTCCTTTGTTGTTCCACGATTAAATTCGAAATCCTCTGACATTCCACTTCCTCCTTATATACTTTATCTAATTTATCTTATGTGAACTTAAGAATAAATGTGACTAATTGAAATTAAAAACAACAACCTGACGGCGTCCCGTCAGGTTGTTGTTTTTAATTATATCAGGCTCAATAACCATAGTTATTGTAACCCATAATCGTTATATCCTCCGTAATTGTTGTCGTAGCCAAAGCCGTAGTCATTATCTCTGCCATAGCCGAAATCTCCGGAAAATCCGCAATGGGAACCAAAGTCATTTCCACAGCACTGATTTCCATATCCACCGTAACCCATATCTCCATACATACCAAATGGAGATCCGTAATTATAACCGTTGTAAAGTGAATAAAGATAGGGCTGCAAGGACCCTCCATAGAGTCCTCCGTAAAAAGGTAAATATCTTGTATCCGTAGTACTGACCTCCTAAGCTAAAAATGCTTTTTATTAAATTGCATTGTGTACAAATGAAACAATTGCTGCAATAGGTATATCTACTACAGAACCAACAGTATAAACAGGCAGATTGCTCCAGCCGCCCGCTCCATAACCTGAACCACATCCATAGCCGGCTCCGTATCCTCCACCATAACCACCCTGTGAAAATCCACTGCATGAATTACCCAGAGAACATCCGGGAGGTGGCCCAATTCTGGATATTAATCTTACAAAAACAGGATTTACTGTTAGAATTACTCCTGTAAAACCTGAACCTGACTGACCACCGCTACTTGTAAAAATTGTTACTGTCTCTCCGACATAGTTCGCAAGCAAGGCACCCCAATTTGCTACAGGGGATATACCTCCGCCACATCCACAACCATCTGACATAGTACGCTATCTCCTTTCATTTATTTCATACTATACTTTATGTCTACTAATTAGCCTATGTTACTTTTGAGATAACTTTAACCTTGTGTATCCTTAGATATCTCTACCCTAACTTTCTCGTAGGGTTCTTCGTCCCTGCCTTTTGATTGTGTAAAAACATGAATATCCATACATGCGTTTTGCATGTTTTCATACCCGGTGCCATCATTTGATATCACATCATAGCTTGTTATATTATGGAAATTGAATGGTATTATGTTGCCGGAATCATCCATATAGTTGATTTCCAGTTTTTCAATCTTGGAATCCACAGGACTGGTCCAATATGGCTTAAAACCAACTCCTATGATTCTTCCGTTAATACCATGGGAAGGTATATTCAGCCTGCACCCTTGCCTGGCAAGATTCAAAAGTGCAAACTTTAGATTTTCGATCTGTTTATAATTCATTAACGTCACTTCCGTAAACCTACCACCAATAATCAGCTATTACATCTTATGTTTACTTGGCTGTTTAGGTTACATAAATTATTTGCCAGGTCAGAGAATGTCGGTATTCTCCCTTTATTGAAATGAAGAAGCATGCTATATCTGTTGGTATAGATTAGAATTTTCTTTTGCTATTCTTTGTTCAAGAAGGGCAAAAATTCTTTGTGATTCACTTACAAACAAATCTATGTCATTAGTTATTTTTGTTCTTGTATTAAAACGATCTTTATACACCATAAATTCGGTACTTATAGTCCCCATTTCATCTATATAAGCCTGTGCTGTTGTCCCCACTTCAGAATTACTGCTTTTAAGGAGCTGCGGATACATGTACTGATCTTCTGTACCAAGATGAACTTTAAGTTTACCGGCAAGGTTACTTATCTTTGATGAAATCTCAAGGGCCTCTTTGGCAATATCCTTATGGTTAATATAGGATTTAATATCTGATAGAATTTCAGCAATCTCCTCATGCTGTCTCTTTAAGGTTTCTAAATATAACATTTGTCATCCTCCGGCAATTTTATAGTCTTTATATACCCCATGTAATAGCTCCAAAACATACTACACCGTAGAACAAACGCAAAAAAACCTACAAAACACTTGATTTTTGTAGGTTTTTAAGGCATCCATCTAGAATTATCTTTTGTTACTCATGAAGTTGTTTTTCCTTTTTTAACTTGAAAATCTTCCTTAGATACCCTATTACTAACCAAGTAAGGCATACACCGAATATTCCATTAATGCAAACCAGAGGGGAAATATAAGTCAGATAGCTGCTGTTATATCTAAAACTTGAAACTATTCCGTTAATAATATTAAGTAAAAATGCAAATAGGTTTATCAATCCTATAGTACCCAAAAAAGTACTTACCCTCCTATAATGATTAATCTTTGACTCTATATCGGAGTATATGTCAAATGGACCTTCTGAAGATTTCTTTCGAAGAAAAATCCAGCGCCAGTAAGTAGCAACACATTCAATACCGCTTTCCTCTAAAAACCTTATATATGCCACACTTTCAGCATGCGATGGAACATGTTCCAGAAGTTCGAGTCTGTAAATATAATCATTATTCGGTGTTTCCGTAAAAACGTACCTGCACCATGAGTAATCCGTTAATGCCATGCCCTTGGATGACATTTCATTAAGCCATTTTTCCTCTTTTTCAAAATCCCAATATGCTTTCCAAACAACATGTTTCATTAAAATTCACCCCCTGTAATCTTCTTGCCGTTTTCAACTAACTCTTCCAATCTGACTATTTCGCCACTGATAATCTCTTTACCCAAGTCAGTTATTTCGTATTCCTTTTTTCTTGAATCCTTTTCTACATTAATGGATTTAATCCAATTTTTTTCTAACAATGTATTAATTGCTCCATACAAAGTACCTGCTCCAAGATTAACTCTTTGCTTGCTTAATTCCTTTACGTTTTGCATTATCCCATATCCATGCAACGGTTTATACAGTGAGAGGAGAATATAAAATACTGCTTCCGTTAATGCACCTCGTTCTTGACTTTCAGGCATTTAAATCACTCCTTGCTTCCACAGTTCTATCGGCGTTCGTTATATCGGCTATCGTTATATCTAATACAATTATATCGGCTTCCGTTATACGTGTCAATAATTTGGCAAAAAAAAGAAGCTTGAATGTAATTCTCTAAAAAGTTATATTCAGGCTTCCTTAATACTGTTATTCGCCCTGTAGCATAACAAAGTTAATTATTATTTTGGGGAAGCTGCTTTAAACAGTTGAATATTTCTGTCAATTAGCTTTTTGTGAAAGTCAACATGCTCTATATATTGACTAAGTGCCTCTTCCAAATTTACTTTGCCTTTCTTATCATGTATATAGGCATACTTGGTCCAATCACAAGCAATAATTGTTTTTAGATGGCTTACCATGTAGCTGCGGACTAATTTCATTAAATCCATAGACATTTTAAGATCTGAAAGCTGGTAGTCTAAATTCCTTGTCCAGATTTGATCAAATGAAAGGACAGGAGTATCAGGCTGTGCAATTGCCTTTCTATAACGATGAAAATTGGCAATATCAACCTCCATGCAATGAATTATCTGCTCCTTTATAGACCAGGCATCTTCAAATGGCCTATATAGTATAAGCTCATCAGATAGTTCAAGTACATAATCAAATTCATTTGATAGAAGCTCAAATTGTTGTAAAAGACTGTTTTTTTCCTCTTTTGTCATTTTACCATTTCCTCACTTTTTTATATCTAATTGTAATATTTTACAATATTAACGTCAAATTAATGTGTATTTCCACAGGCCCATCGGCACTTATTGGCTATCCGTAACATAAAAATATTAGGCGGATGTCGAAAAGCACCCGCCTAATATTTTATGTTCTTATTGATAAATTAAACTGATAAATTACCTACCATGTAGCTCACCTCCCTTATCAAAATAGCTATTGTTTCCGGAAACAATATATATGTACTTCGAAGTACCACAAATTAAACACTTGCCTTGAAATAAAACATGTTTGTTATACTATATTTGTCTGAACTATGACTTCCTTTTTTATTGATCAATCAGAATCTTTGAATCATTACTCAGGTAGATATCGTGAATTATGTCCTCTATTGCTTTTTCTTTTATTTCAATATCCGCTATTTCAGCTATCTTTGATATTTCAAACAGCAAATGACCGGCTGAGGATACTGTTTTATCAACAACAAAGCTCCATTTTAATCCGTTTAATTCAGGCACACCCTTTACGCCGGGAATATCAAATTCATTTATAGGCGCCAGAAGGTTTACCGTTACGACGCTTGTTTTATTATAGCTATCTCTAAGATTGGTCATGGGACAATCAACAACAATGACTCCCTTATCAATTAAAATAATCCTCTCACAAATTTCTTCTATATCCTTCATATCATGAGAGGTGAGAATTACCGTGGTTTTGTACTCCCGGTTAAGCTTCAGAATAAACTCACGAATTTGACGTTTTGCCACAATATCCAGACCTATCGTAGGTTCATCAAGGAAAAGCAATTCCGGATTGTGCAATATGGAAGCAGCAATTTCCGCTCGCATACGCTGTCCGAGACTGAGTTGACGGACAGGCTGGTTCCATATGCTTTCGAGATCAAGGTATTCCTTGAAAAGATCCAGATTTTTTGCATAAACATTATCCTGAATCCTGTATATCTTCTTTAAAAGCTTAAAAGTATCACTTATGGGTAAATCCCACCACAGCTGGCTTCGTTGCCCAAATACAACACCTATATGATAAGCATTTTGTTTTCTCTTCTTAAAAGGATCGTTCCCCATAACGGTTATATTCCCTGATGTAGGAGCAAGAATTCCACTAAGCATTTTTATGGTGGTAGACTTGCCTGCTCCATTAGGACCCACAAATCCCACAAGACTACCTTTTGAGATTGAAAAATTAATATCTTTAACAGCATTTATCATCTCAAACTTCCTTGCAAACATAAATTTTAAAATGCCACCTTCACGCTTTGCTATTTTATAATCACGAGACAATCCTTTAACATTTATAAGTTGTTGTTCCATATATATTCCTCCCGTAACGGATATCATGAAAAGTCCTCATTAGTGTATTGATAATACTTCAATTCAATCAGCATTTCGCTCAGGAACTGTTCGAAAAGTTCTTTGCTGTTCATTATCATATTGCTTACCCTGTCTCTGGAGGTCATTGCAAGCTCTTTATTTGGGGATATAGTTACTTTCGTAAATAAGTTCAATGCAGTCTGGAGAGTTGTAACTATCTTTTGAATTTGACCAAGCAGTAAATCCTGTTTACGTAAAATATATTTATTATCAATTAAATAATTCAAACGCTTAAGCCATAATGTTGACATATCCTTAATAAGTCCAAGGGGTCTGAATCTGTTAAATTCAATATCTTTAATCTGCTGTGCAATTAAATCAAAGCTATCTGCACCAAAGAAAAAATCTCCCTTTTCTTTAATACTAATCGAATTAAAATTGAAATTAATATTTTCGCCTGCCATATTCCTGAATATATTTTCACATGACATGAATTGTTCAATTGAATGTATCAGTTCAGCTATACTGACGACAAAAGTATATTCCTCTCTGTACCTCAATAACATGACATTTGAGTTTTTACGGAATCCTTCAAATTCGTTAACTCCGTAGAACCCATTATGCATTTCCTCGTATGAACAAACATAGCATCCGAATTTACCTCCGGGCATATCCTTATACGGGAAAAAATCACCCAAATAGAACTCTCTTTTTTCACTGTCATAACCATAAACAATCAGATTGTGTGCCTCAGCATTATACCCCTTGTAAGCATTCATATCTTGTCTGTTAACTGCTATATAAATATAAAAATCATTATTTAAAGCGTATTCAAGATATTCAACGATATCACATTTCATATTGTCAATATAATCATAAGTTACTCCTGATATGGTAAGATAAGGGCAATTAAAAAACTCGGTGGTTCTTGCAAACCCGTCCAATACCAAGGATTTAGCCATATAAATGTTAACCAGATTGTTTACCATCCAAGGAGTTGCTTGTGGATAGCTATCTAATATTGCCATTAAGTATGTGTCTGCCGGCAAATGAGATATATCCGGTTTTGTAAATGGTAATATTTTATTCATTTTTGTCCTCTTCCTTTTAAAACTTAATTATGTTAGCTGCCGCTGCCTGAATAACGCCTCAGGCCTCTGTTAAAAATAAATATAGACAGCGCAAAAATCATGACCCCTATAAGCGGAGATAATAATCCTATAATTAAATCCGAACAAGTCTGCACTTTCATTAATATTATAAGACTTGGATAGTAATTGATAATGGCATAGGGCAGTATAAAAGTTAATATAAATCCTATATACGTCGGAAATATTGTTAGCGGATATTGAATCATAGAGCGTATGTCATAATACAATGTCACAGACAGAGAATCTGTCCGTAACAGCCAGAAGCTTAAACTTCCCAGAATAATCATAGCACCTGCCTGAAAGAAAATACCGCCGATTATGGTAAAAACCAAATAAATATACGAAAAAAATGTCATCCTATAATTGATTTTATATATTGCAAGAATCATAAATATTATTGTTACAAGAATTTGTCCGAGAAAAGTATCTCCAAAACGGCGACACATCATTTGCTTTATAACTCCCATCGGGCGTATGAGATAGCTGTCGAGGTTCCCAGAAGTTATCTCATTTTCAAGATGGTACACTGTATACCAAAAAAATATTCCTGCTATTGCATAGGTTACTACATTTAAGCCGTATAACAATGTCATTTCTTCGAAACTCCAGCCTTCAATACTATTGAACCGCTGTACCAATGCCCAAAATGTTATATAGGAAATAAAGTATCTGTAAAAATTTACGGTCAGGCCGGTAAAAAAACTTATGCGATATTCCATTCTAGACTTTAAAAATATCTTTACATAACTGCCATATATGCTTAAAAACTCCATATTACCCTCCTTGTACAACCGCTTTCCTTAATGCCATCTTATATACGATAAAATTGAGAACGATAAAAACGCAAATCCATCCAAGAAGTATTAAGTAATTTGTAAGAATGCTCTCTCCTTGTACCTTTGCAAACAAAAGCTCAAGGGGAAAAGAATATAAAAATCTAAAGGGTAAAACTGTGGCTATAGATTTAAGAAGGCCGGGCAGTATAGCAATGGGTAAAAAAGATCCGGCAAAGAGTCTAATTGTATCCTCTATCAATAATTTCAGTGGCCATATCTCAATTATTGCAAATGCCAGAAAACCAATCAAGGCATAAATCAACACCAGTAATATATGGCCTAATATCAAAGCTAAAAGAACCAATAATATATTACTGTATACACCGCGATAAAGCAGCGGAATGAAAATGATTGCTATAGGCAGGCCCTGGACAACGAATTTTGAAACAGTTTTTGCCAGTTCCGTTTGCCATGACATGGCAAAGATGTTTATGGGCCTCAGCAGGTCAATAACAAACGCACCGGAGGATACTTTACCTCCTATACTATCTGATATACCCGGGGTATAAATCATTGCTATAATATTTGACATTATCGTATACCGAATCATATATTGGATCATCTCTGTATTTTCTTTGTACAAGGATTTCCACAGCAGTATATTAATATAAATTACCAGTATGGAGCCTAAGCAAGAAAAAAACATAGAGTAACGGTATACAAAAGAATTCTTTAAAGAAATATAAAATAAATACATGTTTTATTCTTCCTTTATTAAATTATGGACTAAACTATATATTCTGACTTCAATTTCACCATATCAATTTTCCCATTATCCGTAAGTTCAAAATTATCTTTTTGTATCAAAGTCGTTGGCAGCATATATTGAGGGAGACTCAGCCCTAAATCGTTAAGTATCCTCTGCTTCATTTCTGTAACGTCAATGGACTTTTCAGATGTTTTATAAAAAGCAACTATTATGTCCGCATTTATCTTATTCTTTGCAACCAAAACTGCGGACATTTCTATATACTGCAACCTGTTTAGTTGATTCCTTATCTCTCCCAATTCAACCCTGTTTCCATTGATTTTGACAAATTGGTCGTCTCTACCCAGGTATACCAGCTCACCGTTTACATATTTAGCCTTATCCCCTGTTTTATAAAGAACCGGCGACTCATCCAAGTGATTCTGTAAAAAGGCTTCTCTGGTTTGCTCAGGTAGGTTTAAATACCCTTTTCCTACACAAATACCTGATATATATATTTCTCCTTCTACATCATTTTCAGTTATAACATGTTTATTGGAATCCAGTAAATAAATCTTCACATTATCAACAGGCTCACCCAAGGATACATATTCGTCGTCATATGATATATCAAATTCTTTTGCAGTGACACAAATAGAAGTCTCTGTAGGCCCGTAAAAATTGTATAGTTTACATTCCGGCAGTACCTTCATAAATTTCTTAATACAAGTGGGGGTCAATTCCTCACCACTACTTACTACTCTGCGCAGTGAGCTTAGAGAAGTATTTTGCATACTGCTGATTTTTTCAATGAAAATACTAAGAAGCGAAGGAACGAATTGGACTACTGAAACTTTCTTTTGTATAATCAAGCTGGTTATAAATGATATATTTTTATATGAAGTATCTTTGGTAACAATTAATCTGGCTCCTGAAACCAAGGGCAAGAAAATTTCCCATAAGGATATATCAAATCCAATTGGTGCTTTAAATAAGCAACATTGCTCCTCATCCATCTGAAAGTAATTTTTTTGCCACTTTATACGGTTGGAGAATCCGGCCTGGTGAATCAATACCCCTTTAGGAGAGCCACTCGAACCGGATGTATACAATAAATAAGCCAAATCATCCTTAGTACCGTGATACTTAGGAAAACCGACGGCTTCAGATTCCTCAGCCGGTAAAGAAATTATCTTGACATTGCTTTGGAAAGGGTTTGCATCCGGCTCATCTGTTAATACAAAAGTAATTTTTGCATCGTCAACAATAAATTGAACCCTTTTTTCCGGATACTCCCGTGAAATAGGAACGTAAACTCCTCCCAGTTTCAAAATCGCCAATAATGCATAAATATAATAATCGGATTTTTTTGCAAATAATCCAATAAAGTCCCCTTTTCTTGCACCGTTTAAATATAGTTGGCATGCTATCTGGTTAGCTTTGTTATTTATGTCATAGTATGTAAACTGCCGGTCATTAAATTCCAGACAAACTCGTTCCGGAAATGCCTGTACAGCGTTTTCAAACATATCTACAACCGTAGTAAAACCTTTTTGTATTGGAGACGTTGGCATTGACAATTCCCACTTTCCATCTATGTCTATAATATTACATCTGTTATTTTTTTCTCAGATTCTTACCCAACCTGACTTCGTTACCTATATTTCTCAAAATTGATTTAACCTCATCCAATTCAAACCCATGTGCCAGCATTTCAAACACATGATGAGTCTGTATTGTTTTAATTGTGGAATTTGTAATTCGTTTCGGGAACTCATTACACAATTCTTCTGCCTTACTGTAATCCATTGTAGCATGAGACCATTGATAGTTATTCCCAACAAGGTTATAGGCTTCTTTCTGTTGTGATATTGGTGTAGTAATGTCGTAATACCAAGGTACAACAGCATAGAAATCCGGAGCCGCGTTATTTATGAAATTAATTGTATCGTTAACGCTTTCCTCAGTTTCTCCCGGGAAGCCCACAAAGAAGAATCCCATTGTAGCAATACCATGTTTTTTGAGAAGTGATATTCCTCTGGTCAGATCTTCTACAGTGGTTTTTTTGTTCATTCTGCTAAGCATCTCCTGATTACCGGATTCCAGCCCTAATATTACTGCAACACATCCTGTTTCCTTCATCAGCTGTGCCAGTTCATCAGTAATAAACTGACAGCGTACATATGAAAACCATTTAAAGTTATATTTATTTCTTTTCATCATAAGTAACATATCTTTAAACCGCTCTGTTGGTACATTCAGATTATCATCAATAAAATGAACAATCTCCGTCTTTCCCATTTCATAAATCTGGTTTAATTCCCGTTCCACGTTATCAATTGTTCTGATTTGATGTTTTCCGCTATGAATTGGATAGGCACAGAAAGTACAGGAATATGGACATGATATGGACGCTCTGATTGGAACTATCTTTAAATTTTGATCACCAAACAGCTTCCAATCCAAATTACAATCTTCTAAAGATTCATATTCTGTTTCGGTTTCATTCTTAATAAACTGGTTGCCATTGCGGAAAGTGATATTTTTTATATCGGACAATTCCTTTTTGCCATTTAATGCTTCAATGATTTCTATGAGCTTGTCTGCACCTGCATAAGAATTGAAATATATATCCGCACCAATTTTTTTGTAAAGGAGCTGCAGTTCTCTCAATGTAAACTGTTTGGTTTTTGCAACAATAAAAGGACCTCCAACAAATATAGTAGCTGAAGGTTTATATTTTTTAACAAATGCTGCGATTTTTTCAAGAGATTCAAAATCAGTAATATGAGTAGTTGAAATACCAACATACTTGTAATCATTACTTGTTAACTTTTCTTTAAGTTCATCTTTAAAATCTTCAAATGAAGGAAGGTAATCACATGTGTATCCGTTTTTTATAAGTTTTGTACCCAAATGTGCCAAAGCACCCGGGAATGAAACATTTAATTCAACCTCTTTTTCGTCATATACCCTTCCAATCCTCTCCAACTCTTTAGAGACGTTAGAGCCTGTAAAGCTAATTAACAGAACATCATACATCTTATCCATTGTCACACCCACCCCTAACTTATTTTTGACTGCCTGAAAAAAGGCTATTCCTTGTTGAAACCTACTTATATTTGTGCCCGGGATTTTACATAGGATATAAAGTCCTCTAGAGTTTTAAATGAAGATATGGCCAGCATTTCATCATCAAATATAAAATTGAATGTCGTCTCAAGTGATGCACATATTTTAATAAAACTCATTGAGTCAATATTAATACTGCTTAAATCTAGGTCAGGTCTAATATCACTGTAAAGCATATCTAAATTTGCTTCAATCGCTTTCTTGACCTCATTTTCTACAACATCCAACTTTTCATTTTTTTCAATTTGTTCAATCATCATATCTCCCCCTAGCATAATTTTTAAAAAAAATATATAATTCAGTTCATTATTTGCCGGATATTTTTTTTACAATATCGGTAAATAATCTCTTCCATTAAAATCAATTAAAATAGTAAGTCAATTTTACATAATCAATATTTCTATTTTTAATATATTTCCAAAATCCTACATAATATAGCTAATAACATTCTACAGAAAAGAACAATTACTACCTTATTTTTTTATATTATACATATTATTTCTATTTGTCAATATTTTACCATTATATGCAATTATTTGGGACTCCCTTACCATCCTCGTATACCAAATACCCTAATTATGGTATTTACTGTTTTATGTACTTCTGTAAACTATTGACATCTCTTAACAATTTGTTTATAATTAGGACAAATTTGTTTTCTTCCATTAGGAATTAATATACGCCTTACCATTCCCCTTGAATTTGTTAAAATGCTGGCAGTATTAAACGTTTCCTATTTTCTATCAACTACCGTTATCAAATCTCAAATTCATCCGGGTATCGGATTATCAGTATGGTAATCCTCGGGACACTGAATTCTCATATTTTATATGATTGAGAATGGAGTTGAATTACAGGTGGAAATTCATGATTTGTCAAGGTTTACAAAATATAGTTCCTGCAATAAAGAAATACATGTTAAATTACAAAGAGAAATCACCACCTACCTAAATTACAGTTTGCCATTGTGTGCAATTCTATGGGATAGGAAAAAGGAAAATTGGACTTATGAGCATTTTACACAGCTCTATTGTATTAAGGATAAAAATGATTATTTATGGCTTGACTATCTGGAGGATATTCTATTTCCCCAAGATGTATCCGACTACATATTTATCCCCTCAGATGATTTAAAAAATGAAAATGATATTATTTTCTTAATAAAGGAAAAAGTAAGTCTTTGCAATTGTCTTATGATTTTTTTAGATAAATATTATATCAGCAATTCAAGGAATTACCTAAAAAGACATGATATATTTCAAGCCTTTATATATGGATACGATGATGTGTCAAACGAGTTTCTGGGAATCGGATTTCAGGATAATAACACATTTGATTATTTGCATTACTCCTATTCAGATGTATCAGAAGCTTACACATCATGTAGAAACGGATACGAGTCCTCTCCAATATGGGTCAGGTTATATGCATGTGTTCTTATTAAAGTAAAAAACTTAGGTGAAGAACATAAGTGCAATTTTACAAAAATAATATCCGACATGAAAAATTATGTATCCTCCATTGGCTATGAATCCGACCTGAGATATGAAATAAAAGTATGCCGGGGAACAAATGCCACATATGGGATAAATGTAATTAAAGAAGTCATTGATCATTTGAAGCGATTATTAGACGATACTTGGACTATAGATTATAGACATATACATTTACTATATGAACATAAAAGGCTCATGAAAAAGCGAATTGAGTTCCTTGGTCAAATATATGGTTTCAATGATGATAAATTTTCTAAATCTCTCTCAATATATACAAGTATAGAAAAAAGCTTTGAAACCGCCAAAGCAATTTATATGAAAAGCATTTTGGCTCAAACCAATTACAAAAGCATTTATGGTTGTCTAAAAAACGCTGATACTATTAAAAAAATTATAAGTATATATGAAAACGAAATACACCGAGAAGAGGAAATATTAAGCTATATTATATACCGCTGTTCTAACGGGTAGATAGTAAAAATCCTCAGATATCTGTATTTCAAGATTTCTGAGGATTTTCTTCTGGAGGCGCCACCCAGATTTGAACTGGGGAATAAAGGTTTTGCAGACCTCTGCCTTACCACTTGGCTATGGCGCCATCAATATTGAGGCAGACCACATAAGCAATCTGCCTCATTTGTTTGGAGCGGGTTAAGAGATTCGAACTCTCGACTTTCACCTTGGCAAGGTGACACTCTACCGCTGAGTTAAACCCGCATGCTAAATTGAAAAGCCTTTTAACTTATCAATTTAATTTGGTGCCCAGAGCCGGAATCGAACCAGCGACACGGGGATTTTCAGTCCCCTGCTCTACCGACTGAGCTATCTGGGCAAATTGGCGACCCGGAACGGGCTCGAACCGTCGACCTCCAGCGTGACAGGCTGGCATTCTAACCAACTGAACTACCGGGCCAATTTGTATCTCTCACGGAAAATGGTGGGAACTATAGGGCTCGAACCTATGACCCTCTGCTTGTAAGGCAGATGCTCTCCCAGCTGAGCTAAGCTCCCAAGGTTATTTCCGTGAGCGACAATTGATAGTATACATTGCTTGCTTATTAAAGTCAACAAGTTTTTTGTCTTTTTTTTAAAAATATTTTAAATACACTTTAAAATACTCTATAAAGCTTAAAATATCAAGCTTTTATTAATTATATCATTGTACATTTTCCTTTATAATATCCTCAATGTCCTGATGAGAAAAGTTGTATTTTGTATTGCAGAAATGGCATTGCAGCTCAGCACCTTTGCCATCTTCAAGTATCTCAAGCAAATCATTTTTACCGATACTGATTAGATTTCTCTCCATTCTTTCACGTGAACAATTACACTTGAAACTACAAGGAACTGTTTCTACTATTTTTGGGGCCATACCTTCTAAAAGCATATTCAATATTTCCTCAGGTGTTGTTCCTTCCGATATGAGTTTAGAAATAGGAGGAAAACCTATAAGACGTTTTTCCAAGGCTGCAACTGTTTCTTCCTCTGCCCCGGGCATCATTTGTATTATAAATCCCCCTGCACTAGTTACTCCCGAAGAATCTATTAATACTCCTAATGCTACCGTAGAAGGTACTTGTTCAGATGTTGCAAAGTAATATGTCAGGTCATCGGCTATTTCCCCAGAAACAAGCTGTGAAAGGCCAACATAAGGTTCCTTAAGACCCATATCCTTTATAACATTAATATAACCTTCGCCCATTGCAGTTCTTATATCAAGCTTACCACGTTCGTTAAGTGGAAGATAAACATTGGGATTATGCACATAACCTCTGACATTTGCCTTGGAATCAGATGCTACAACAATCCCTCCCAACGGCCCGTCCCCTTTTATCTGTATGGTAAGCTTATCTTTTTCCCCTTTAAGCATCCTGGACATCATGCCCGCCGCTGTCAGTGTCCTACCTAAAGCAGCTGTTGCTATGGGGGAGAGTCCATGTATCTCTGAAGCCTGTCCTACCATTTTGGTAGTCGTTGCTGCAAAAGCTCTCACCGTTCCCTGAGCAGCAGTTACCCTTACTATATAATCACCCATATATCCTCCGTACTCTGTAGCTATATTCGTTACAGATTCCATAATATTTACTAAATGTGTGAACTTAAATGACCCATATATATTGAAAGCCCCGATATTTATAATATCGGGGCGTTAATGGCTACTTCAGTATATAGTTAAAGCAATAATTATGCTCTCTGAACGTTTGCAGCCTGAGGACCCTTAGCTCCTTCAACAACGTCAAATACTACTTCTGAGCCTTCCTCAAGTGTTTTGTATCCATCCATAGTGATTGCTGAGAAATGAACAAATACGTCATTTCCGCCATCTCTTTCGATAAATCCAAATCCTTTTTCAGCGTTGAACCACTTTACTCTACCTTTTTCCATTATAAAATTCCTCCTGAAATATAACTAAACTGTGCGGCGACAACGTCGCCACTTTTTGATAACATATAGAAGTTTAACACATAAGACTTAAACTGTCAAATTATATTTAACTTATAATATGCCATTTATAAATCTATTCACCCGATGAAATTGATTCAAGCTTATTTTTTCACCATTATCGGCAATTATTCCTCTTCTTCTCTGGAATCTCTTTCAAATTGAGAACGTAAATTCCAAACAATTTATGTAACCATTTTATTTCCTGCAAACATAAAAATTTCTTTGGCTTCTGGGAGAAGGTTTTCTCAAAGTTAATTCCCCGAAACGGGATACAAACTCCATACCTGATTTTTTGATAAAATCCATTATTTCGCTATCGGAGTAAGCCTTTTCATAATGGGTCTCATCAAACCTTTCATACAATCCATCCTTCTTTACAAAAAAGGTAAGATCAAATCTTGCCTTCCTTGTCTTTGGGTTGTAATCATTCTCCCATATATATGTAACCTCATCGTTAATTTCATAAAAAAGATTGTCGGCAATTGTGTTTTCAAATTTGTACTGTGTATTTACATCAAAAATGAACAATCCTCCGGGATTGAGATAATTCTTTACCAACTTGAACATTTTATTTATTTGTGAAGGATTAGTGAGATAATTAAAGCTGTCCAAAAGACATACTATTGCATCCACTGTTCCGTAAAGTTCAAAGCTGCACATATTCTGATTTAATAAAAGTATATCTAAATCCTCTTTGTCAGCCTTTTCAGCTGCACAGTCCAACATGTCGGAGGATAAATCAAGGCATATCATATCGTACCCCCTGCGGGCCATTTCAACTCCAAAGCTGCCTGTACCGCAACCAAGCTCAAGTATCATAGAAGCACTCAGATTATTCTTTCTAAATATACTTTGAACATAATCCGCCCATCTTTTATAATCAATATCCAGAGTTAATTTATCGTAAACATATGCAAAATTATTATAAATAATTAAACACACCCTTCTGATTTTTATTATTGAAATAGTACCATATTATACTTAACATATACAAGAAAGCCAGCAAATTATATCTGCTGACTTTCCTGAACCTGCATTTTTTTCCTTTTTGTAACCAAGCCTCCAATGCGTCCTGTTTCTTTTGGAGTAAGGCTTTTCCAGCCATTTTTCATAACCTTTTCTATTAAACCCAGTTCCCTAGCAATTTCATACTTTAATTTTTCATTATTATCCACTTTATCAGCACCTCCTGTTGGTATTATGTGGATAATAATCAATATTTATACCTAATCCGGTATTATTTTTGACTAATAACCTCAATTGCTTTTTGAAGCTGTAAGTCATCTTCTCTTGGAATTGCCGCAACATCTGTATCTTTATACTTATCTGGTAATTTAATTTCAATATCGGGCTTTATACCCTGTCCCTGGATACAAACACCGGAGGGTGTATAATATCTTGCTATTGTTACCTTTAATCCCGTGCCGTCCTTAAAGGAATAAGTTGTTTGAACCAACCCTTTTCCAAAGGTTTTTGTTCCTATTAATGTTCCTTTTTTAAAGTCCTTAAGAGCACCGGCAAGAATTTCAGAAGCACTTGCACTGTTGCCGTTTGTAAGTACTGCTATTGGCATATTTAATTCTGTTGCATCTGATGGCTGCACATTTTTTTTGCCGTTTTTGTCCTTTGTAAATACTATAGTTCCCTCGGGTAAAAGCCGGTCTGCCAGTGACACTACTTCATCGTATAATCCTCCCGGATTATCTCTTACATCTATTATTAACCCTTTAGCCCCCTGCTTTACCAAGGTGTTTAACTGACTTATAAAGTTCTTGCTGATATTTTTATCAAACATTTTAAGCTTGATATATGCAATATTGCCATTTATCATTTCACTTCGAATGTTTACCAGAGCTTTGATCTTTTTTCGCATTACAGTGATATCTTTGGTACTACTTTCCGATTCTCTGAGTATAGTAAGAACCGTTTCCGTATTTTCAGGGCCCTTTATCATACTTGCTATAAGTGTTTCATCCTTGATACCCGTAATGTCTTTACCGTCAATTTTAAGTATCTTGTCCCCTTGCTTTATTCCTGCGGCTTTTGCCGGAGAATTATCATATGGCTCCAACACGGTTACTACTCCGTTTTTATCAAGTACTATTGGCAATCCAACACCTACGTACTCATTCTCAGTATTGTTCTGAAGGCCAGTAAACCATTTCATTTGCTCCTTATTGTAATATACTGTATAAGGGTCGTTCAAGGAATCGGCCATGCCGCTTATTGCACCTTCTACAAGCTTATTGGTATCTACATTTTCATAGTAAGCTTTCTGTAGTATGCTCCTTGCCTCGTTAAACTTTAGTATAGTGCTCCTGTCTACACTTTTTTTATTAAAAGTAAGGGAGTAACTTCCATTAAAATACATTAAACCGCCGTACACCAGAATCGATATTGTAAAACATACAATTGCTGTCATTGTTATGACTGAAAACAAACGTTTTGTTTCTTGGTCTTTCATATTCAGCATTAAGAACACCTCTTGTTTGATTTTTTTCTTAGTAATATTCTTCCATATTTTCCGACTTTTAAGTATACAATAATAGATATGTCTAAAAATATAATATTAAACCCGCATTTATAATATGCGGGTTTGTCTGAATATATATTTTATTTATAGTAAGCAAGCGGGTCTTTTGTCTCTCCGCTTGTTCTGACTTCAAAATGCAAATGCGGTCCCGTAGACAACCCCGTACTTCCAACCTTTCCAACGGTATCACCTTTTTTAAGGTAATCACCCACCTGTACCAGTATTTTGCTCTGATGGGCATAAAGTGTTGCAAGTCCTCCACCATGGTCTATAATGACACAATTACCATAGCCACCGTTCCAGCCCGCCATAATTACCTTTCCGCTATTGGCAGCAATAATTGTTGCACCTGATGGAGCATCTATATCTATACCCGTATGGAACTTTCTGACTTTATAGATAGGATGTATCCTATATCCATATGGAGATGAAATTCTTGTATAACCCGGTGTAGGCCAAGACAGTACCCCTCCCGCATATTTCGCTGTAGTACTGCTTAACTGGGTTATCTTTTTAGTCAGTTGCTTTGATAAGGCTATCATTTCATCTTCTTTTTTTTCAAGATCTTTCAACTTCGATTTTGAAGCCTCTATTTCAGATTGAACCTTTTTACTTGTACTCTTTATATCGGCAACCTTATTAGTCAAAGTTTTTAACTGTTCATTTTTTTCCTGAAGTTCTCTCAGCTTATCTTGCTTTTGAAGTTCAGTGCTCTCTCTTCCTGTTATAATCTCCTGTATTAGCTTGCTGTCATTTTCCTTTACCAGTGAAATTATCTCCAATCTGGAAAAGAATTCACTCAGGCTCCTTGATTCTACAAAAACCTCAAAGGGAGATTGATTCATATTCTGATACATAATTCTCATTCTAGTCTTAAAAAGCTCTGTTTTAGCCTTATAATCCTTATCAATCTGTTCAATCTCTTTTGTAATGCGCTCAATATCCGACTTAACATCAGAAATTTCCACCGACTTTTTGTTCAAATTACCCTGAGCCTTCTGAGCTTGGGATTCCAGATTTTCCTTGTCTTCTTTACCCTGCTCAATCTGACTTGACAAGGCTTTCTTTTCACCTGCTATCTGACTAAGCTCACCTTTGACATTTTTCTGCTGCTCTTTCGCTTTATCCAAAGTGGATGCACTGGCAGGTATAACTACACATGAAAATATGTACAATATAACCATTAACAAAGTTAACCGTTTTTTCATTTTACCCCCCTATTTATCATACGTATATAATTTAATTATTTAAAATTATAAATTCATACTAAACATGGAGGTGCTTACGGATTGACATTACACTTCCGGATGCACCTATTAAAGCACTAACCCCCAGATAGAAGAAAACAAGGGTACTCCATACATACTTGTAATCCATTATTTCAAATCCGTCACCCAATGTAGCAAGGTTGCTGGTTACTCTTGGCTGTGTAAACCCATAAAGATATGAAATAATCACAAACGCAAATAATGCACCGGTTAACCCTATGAGAATTCCCTCAAATATAAACGGCCATCTAATAAACCAATCGGTAGCACCTATGTATTTCATAATATTTATTTCCTTACGCCTTGCAAAAACTGTAAGCTTTATTGTGTTTGAAATTATAAACAGCGAAACAATTAATAATACCCCGATCAGAACAAGGCTTACTATTCTCACCCATCTTGAAACGGTAGCAATGAGGTCTATAGTTTGTTGAGAATATTTCACATTTTCCATCCCCGCCAAAGCACGGAGTTGACTTGCCACAAGCTTGCTGTTCTGAGGATCTTTCACTTTTATTATAAAAGATACGTTCATGGAGCTTTCGTCATAGCCCTCAAGTATATTTGCCCCACCCTCGTTTGACTTGTCATCGGCAAGAAATTTTTTAAATTGCTCAAAAGCTTCTTTTTTTGTCACTATAGAATAGCTCTCAATATATTTGTTATTCTTTATTTCAGTCTCTATTCCGGAAATCTGCTGGTCTGTCAATGTAGGTAAACAATATGCCTGCATCTGAGGCTGAGCGTACAATATATCAAGATTGTGATTCAGATTGACAAGTATGAGATAAAACCCTCCAAAAAGAATCAAAGCCGCACTTATTATACTGATTGAAGCCAGTGACATAAGTTTGTTTCTATATGCATTTTTAAAACTCTCTTTAAGAATATATTTTAAACTCCGTATCTTCATCCACGTAAAGCCCTTTCTGCTGATCCCTTATTATCTTGCCTTTCTCAATGGCTATTACCCTTTTCTTCATAGCATCGACTATGCTTCTTTCATGAGTAGCTACTACAACAGTAGTTCCTCTCTGGTTTACCTCCGTCAGAAGCTTTACAATCTCCCATGAATTTTCAGGATCAAGATTTCCTGTAGGTTCATCCGCAATCAGCAGGGCAGGATTATTTACCAAAGACCTTGCAATAGCCACTCGCTGCTGCTCTCCTCCCGACAACTGGTGAGGGTATGCATTCGCTTTTCGGCTCAAACCCACAAGTGCAAGGGACATAGGTACCTGTCTGCGTATTTCACGAGGGAGACACTCTGTTATTTCCATTGCAAATGCAATATTTTCATATACAGTTTTATTGGGCAGAAGTCTGAAATCCTGAAACACCATGCCTATACCCCGACGCAAATATGGTACCTGTCGAGTATGCAGTTTTGAGAGCTGGTACCCGTTTACAATGACCTCGCCCTGAGTTACGGATTCTTCCTTCATTAAAAGTTTAAGTAAAGTAGATTTACCTGAACCGCTGGAGCCAATAATAAAAGCAAAATCCCCCTTATTTATCTTAAGGTTAATTCCTTTTAATGCTACAGTACCGTTCGGGTATTTTTTATACACGTCAATAAATTCTACCACCTGCAATTAACTCCCTTGTTTGGATTTTGTGACCGTGCCTTACAGCTGAGGCTAACCGTTAAGATTAGCCAGATACTTTTTGACAAGTATTGCAACTTTAAATATTACAGCATCATCAAAGCTGGTAAGTTCAAGACCCGTGAGTCTCTTAATTTTTTCCAGCCTGTATACAAGAGTATTTCTGTGAATGTATAGCTGTCTTGCAGTTTCACTGACATTTAAATTATTCTCAAAGAATTTCTGTATTGTCAGCATTGTCTCGTTGTCCAGAGAATCTGCAGAGTTGTCCTTGAAAACCTCGTCAAGGAAAAGTTGGCACAAGGTGGTTGGAATATGATATATCAGACGCCCCATACCCAAATTATTATAATCAAATATATTTCTATCTCCACTGAATATATTTCCGATTATCATGGACATCTGAGCTTCTTTATAAGATTTTGTAATATCTTTAAGGTTATCTATGATAGTACCTATTCCTATATAGGCTTTTACCATAAGTTCCGAATTAAGTGTATCTACAATCACTCTTGCGAGTTTATATACTTCTTTGTAGTCATCCTTATTCTTGACCTCTTTTACAAGAACCACATTATCATCATCAATGACCACAACGAAGTCCTTTCCTTTATTTGGGAAAAGGCTTTCTATAATTTCATGGACATGAATATCCTTGTCACTGGTGGCGTTTATCAGATATACAACTCTCATTGCATTATAATCAATATGAAGCTCTTTTGACCTTACAAGAATATCACCGGGTAAGATATTTTCAACTACAATATTTTTGACAAAAGTATTTTTATCATACTTTTCATCATAATAGCTTTTAAGATTAAGTATATTTAAAGTAAATAATTCAAGAAATTTTGAATCCTGCGGATCAGCCGCTTGTATAAAAGTAATAAACTCTATCTTATTTTTCAAGATAACCTTATTATATAATTTCCCGTCTATAAGTGCTTGTTGTGCCCTTTCCAGTACAAAAGAAGCAGCTTGCTGGTCTTGTTGTCCTATCATCTGAAAGTTCGAATGGGCTATAACAACACCACTGTCATCTGTTACCCCAACCTCTTTGCCGAGTATTTCACTATATTTGTCAGACAGCGTCTGAAATAATTTTACAGACATCATAAACCTCCCTGCTTAAAATGAGCGTAGTAAATTGCCGTAAATGTATCACAATTAATTAGAATTATACACTATATCATTTTTTTTTACTACAACGCATATTGTAAATTTATTTTTAATGACCTTCAAATATCACTATCTGTTGATAATTGCAGGCTTATTCTTATTCTTAAACAAGCTTAGTCCGATAATCATTAAAAGCGGAAATACGGTTGCGGCGAATATCCCCGTTTTTAGACCAACCTGTTGTGCATCCAAACCATATACAGCACCAAGCTCAACAAGTTTAGCGGATTTTTGTGAATAATCGGAAATCAGTCCGGCAACCCATGGTCCCACAGAACAGCCCAAGTCACCGAAGATTGCAAGAATACCAAACATCGCCGTACCTCCACCGGGATATTTTTCGGACGTAAGGCTGAAAATACCCGGCCACATGAGACTCACAGACAAGCCACATAATGCACAGCTAAGCAAAGATATAATCGGTATCTGTACAAAAACAGCAGTTGTATAACAGATTACGCACAAGACGCTGCTTGCCAACAAAGCCTTTTTAAGATTAATCTTATGCCCGTATACACCGTAGAGAATCCTCACCAATCCCATTAATACTGCAAACAGACACGGCCCCAGCAAATCTCCCATAATTTTTGACACCTTGAGACCTTTTTGAGCAAATAGTGATGACCATTGGGACATTGCCAATTCAGAGGCGCCCGCACATACCATAAGTAACATGGCAATCAAAAAGAGCCTTGACTTCAGCAACCGCTTTACGGGAACCCTTTCATGCTCGGGTATAGCAGGGACCATGGGTACTCCCATAAATTTAAAAAAGTTATAGGCAGGGACAGCCGCCCAGATTATGGGCAATATATACCAGAATCCTTCCCCGGCTATTTTAATAAATAATGTGGATATTAATACTACAGCAACCTGTCCCCAGCAGTAAAAGGAATGGAGCAGACTCATAGCGGAAGCCTTGGCATCACCGGGAATGGAGTCTACAATTGGACTAATCAATACCTCAATTAAGCCCCCGCCTATTGCATACAGCACTACAGCCATGACCAGACCGATATATGGCGTTGGCAATAAGCCCGGCAATGTGCCCAGACCTACAAGTCCTGCAGCACAAAACAAATGTGCGGCAACAACAGATATTCTATACCCTATCTTATCCACAAATCTCACCGCCAAAGCATCTACGATAAGTTGTGTACCAAAATTTATCAATATTAATCTTCCTATCATTTCAAATGAAATATTATATTGATTCTGGAAGATTATAAAAAGAAGCGGTGCAAGATTATTTACAATTGCTTGTGAAATGTAGCCGAGATAGCAGGCATGTAGAGTATTTTTATAGGTTTTATCCATTTTACGCTCCCTTTAATTTTGAGTCTTTGTCATACAAATTTAGTTTCAAATTGATTATAGCATCTTAAGTTAAAAATTTCAGTTGTTAATTACATATTAGAGTTTACAAAATTAATTCGTCCACTGTTTGTAAATCGTTTATTATTTGCAAACCTTAAAGCTTTAAAATCTTTTAGTAATATCGTACGTTCTCAAGAATATATTTGTTTAATATACCTATATTCTATAGTTAACTCAAATCGGATATATTACAAATGTAAAAGGAGAGAATTTTTATGTTACAGATTGAAAGAGAAAAAAGCTTTAAAGCAGAAAATGTTTTATCCTTACGCAGAAAAGTCACGCAGTCCCAAGCAAATGAAGAGATGAATAAAATAGCCAAGTATTTAAAAGAAAATAGCCTAAAGCAAACCGGTCCAATCATTACGGCTACGTTTGCCATCGATTCGGGATTGAGTGAACCTTTAATAGACATGGAGATACTTGTTCCAATAGACAAAAAAATAAGCTCACCGGTAGAATATAAATTTAAAGATATTTTTCATATCAAACATGCTGTCCATGCTAAACACGTAGGCACCCCTGCAACATTGCATAAAACCTATAATGATCTTTTTACCTATATAAAGGAAAACAATCTCCAGCAGATTACAACCGCATATAATGTCTATATTAAGAATATTGAATCAAGGCAGCCTGCTGATAATCTGAATATAGATGTATATATCGGAGTTAACCCGTCTGTTTTATAGCCATAATTATACACATTTCTACAATGGAGGAAAATATCATGTTTGATAAAAACAAAGAAAAGAACATTCATACAACTCTTTCCGACATAGTGAGAGGAATGCTGCATTCCGTCAATTGTAGTCAGGAAATTCTGGATCAACATTATAATAGGATCATTGAGAGATATTTCAATTCGGATGGAACTCCGATAACTAAGTCATTTAATATAGATTCTGAAAAGTGTGTTGATATACCCCTAATTACTTTAATAAATCCCTCTGCACTAGCTCTAAAGGAAATAGATCTGGAAATGTCTCTTCATATTGACCAGGTCAATGTCAAAAAGGATGTATGTTCCAACTTGGCTGATATTCTTGACAGAGGAAGCTTTAACGTTTCTGTTGTTCCAACAAATAAACCCAACGACAAACAATCGGATATGGTGGATATTTCAATGAAGTTCAGAGCAATAGATGCACCAGAGGGAGTATCAAAGTTTTTGGATGAATTTATAAAAAAGATTAATCCAAGACATTGTGAACCCAACAAAGATTAAAGGGTTCTGTTTTTAATGTTTCTACTACGGTAGAAGTTAAATATATAATAAAAATAGGAGGTATTTTTCTATGGCTATAGGAGATAATTTTAAAGATCTGCCAATGGCGGAATTGATAGGCGCTCCTCTTCAGGCAGTTTGCCAGTCACAGGTTCAGCTTGCATCAGCATCCTGGCAGTTTATGCAGACCATAGCCTTTCAAGAAGACGGCACACCAAGGTTATTAAATTTCGAACTGGAACGTCCTGTTGAAAGCGAAGCCGGAATAGTGGTAAATAAGGTAAATGTACAGGCACCCTTTATCGGTCTTGTACCCATTCCGTCACTTCTAATCGATAATGTTACAATCGATTTCCAAATGGAAGTTACTGATGTAGTATCCAGCAAGGACACTTCCCAAAGCGAAGGCAGTATAGATGCTAGTTATAAGAGTTTCTGGGGTCTTGCCGTACAAATACATGGCAAAGTATCCTCCAGTAGAGAGAATACCAGAAGTACCAACCAAACCGCAAAATATCAAGTTCATGTTGGAGCAAGTCAGCAGCCTCCAACGGAAGGTTTAAGCAAGCTTATGGATATCATGGCAAGCTGTACAGCACCACTTTCCGTTACAAAGGGTTCATAATAAATAATTCACGCCCTTCGGATTTTGATGAACAATTATACTCCGGATTTAGCTTATATAGCTATACCCTTTATATTAAAAATTACTATAAGGTGTATTAAAGGCCGAGATAAGGAGGAAAAATGGGGTACATATTTTATGCGTTAAACAACTCCGCCAATTGTGCCGGCATGGCACCTCCTGCCCTTGCAGGAGGTGCCTTTGGGGTCGCCGCACTTCCCCTTGCCATGAACATGGCAGGAACATACATAATTGTTAATACCATGACAAATAACAGATACATAGGTATAGCGGCAAATATTCAAAACCGATTTCAAACACGACTTGCTACCGTTACCGAGATGGGGTTCGGTCCTGCTATATTAGCTAATATCGGAGTAACCTGGGGGGTCGCTCATTGTCGGAATACTTTACCTGCACCTCCTCTAGTACCTGCAGCAGCACCGGTACCCGGTAGTATTCCCATTGCACCCGCTGCCGGTGCACCATATACAGCAATTATTGACGGTGCTGTCATAAATCTGGAGCATTTGTTGATTCGTCTCATATTAACACAGCTCGGTGCCGGAGGTACGGTATCAAATAATCTAATGGTAGGCCCTTATGTTAACCCTACACCGAATCCCATTACAGTTGCATTACAATGGGGAGCCATGGGAGGACTTTTTGCGGCAAATACCATGCAAGTTATCTGGGGAGCCGGTGTAGCTTGGTAAGAACAACTAAACATTACGAGACCAACAAAATAAACAAGCCTGACACCTCTTTTAAAGGTATCAGGCCGTTATTTTTTAATATAACTTATTCTTTTTAGTCCGAACCATACGGCTTATTAACTAATATTAGTTAATAATTGTACGCTCAGTTTCCTTGTCAAATATATGAAGCTTGTTAGCGTCTATAGCAACTTTTATAACGTCACCAGCCTGAGTCTTTGTTCTAGCATTAACTCTTGCAGTAACAGTTCCGGTTGCACCTTCAATTATCATATACAGATAAGTTTCAGCACCCAGCATTTCAACCAAGTCAACTTTAGCTTCTACCATACTGTCTGGCATTGATTCAATGTACATTGCCTCATCATGAAGATGCTCAGGTCTAACACCAACAACAACTTCCTTGCCGATGTAATCAGTTCCTTCCAATTTCTTAGCCTTACCTTCAGGAATCTTAATATCATTCTTACCGAATACGAGATGTAAGTCGTTTCCTTTCTTAGTAAGAACAGCATTCATAAAGTTCATTTGAGGGCTTCCTATGAAACCTCCAACAAATATGTTGCATGGTCTGTCATACAGAGCTGTTGGTGTATCAACCTGTTGGATGTATCCATCCTTCATAACAACGATTCTTGTACCCATTGTCATAGCTTCTGTCTGGTCATGTGTTACATATATAAATGTTGTGTTAAGTCTATTGTGGAGTCTTCCTATCTCAGTTCTCATCTGAACTCTGAGTTTAGCATCCAAGTTTGAGAGAGGTTCGTCCATTAAGAATACTTTAGGTTCACGAACGATAGCACGTCCTAACGCAACTCTCTGTCTCTGACCACCTGATAAAGCCTTTGGCTTTCTGTCAAGCAAATGCTCGATATCGAGGATTTTTGCTGCTTCCTGAACACGCTTCTTTATTTCTTCCTTTGGAGTCTTTCTCAATTTTAAACCAAATGCCATGTTATCAAATACTGTCATGTGAGGATACAGTGCATAGTTCTGGAAAACCATTGCTATATCTCTATCCTTCGGAGCAACATCATTTACTAATTTATCTCCAATGTACAATTCGCCTTCTGAAATTTCTTCCAAACCAGCTATCATTCTAAGTGTAGTAGTCTTACCACATCCTGAAGGACCTACCAGAACAAGGAATTCGTTGTGTTCAATATCAAGATTAAAATCATTAACAGCAGTAACCCCACCTGCATATCTTTTGTAAATATTCTTCAGCTTTAAACTAGCCATTTTTATACCTCCCTGAAACATCCTTATAAATTTATGTTATCAACGTATCACGATTTATATATATTATGATACACTGCTGACCTATCACAAACCATATTGTTTTTTAACAAAATTAAATTTTTGCTTTTAGTACTTTTGTATAGTATTAAAAATATAATTCTTGTATTGCATAAAATTTGCATAAATAAAATAAAAATCCTCTGTTATATTGAATTTTTATGCATCGCATTGTATAATTATAAAATAATATTCATTTTATGCATAAATTTTCAATATCGAAATTTTATTGTGAATATATCTATCTGCTATATATTATATAGAAAGGATTGAATCTATATGAAATATAAAATTTATGTAGACGGAAGTGAAGGTACTACAGGATTAAAGATAAACGAAAGATTGGAAAAAAGAAACGACATTGAAATACTAAGAATAGCTCCGGAAAAACGTAAAGATATTAATGAAAGAAAAAAATACATAAATAATTCAGATATAGTTTTTCTTTGTCTGCCGGATTCTGCTGCAAAGGAAGCAGTATCACTTACTGAAAATCCTTCTACTAAAATTATTGATGCAAGTACTGCTCACAGGATAGACCCTGACTGGGCATACGGTTTGCCTGAATTAAGCAGTGGACACCGTGAGAAGATACAAAATTCAAAAAGGGTTGCTGTTCCGGGCTGTTATGCAACAGGATTTATCAGTATAGTCCACCCCCTTGTTGAAGGAAATATTCTTCCAAAGGATTACCCTGTAACCTGCCATGCTCTTTCCGGGTATAGCGGCGGAGGAAAAAAACTCATAGCGCAGTACGAATCTCCTGAAGGACATAGTTTTGAAAGTCCGCAGCTTTATGCGCTGGGTATGTCACACAAACATATTCCTGAAATGACTGTTATCAGTGGACTTGAACACCCACCTATTTTTTCTCCCATAGTATGTTCTTATTTCAAGGGTATGTCTGTATGTGTTCCTTTATACAGAAAACTTCTTTCAGGAACTCCTTCTGTTGAAATGATTTATGAATTCATTGCTGACTATTATAGTAATGAAAAGTTTATAAAGGTCATGCCACTGGGTATGGAAAAGGAGTTTCCCAACAGTTTTCTTGGTGCTACCCGTGTCAATGATACAAACTACCTTGAAATCTATGTTACGGGAAATGAAGAACAAATCATGCTTGTATCAGTTCTAGATAATTTAGGAAAAGGTTCTTCCGGCGCCGCTATACAAAATATGAATATAATGTTGGGATTTGACGAGGATACCGGACTTTAACAATTTAAATATCTGAGCCATATTTCAGATTTAACGGAGGTCAATTTTATGAATTATGATAATTTGATTAAAAAAGCAGAAATATTAATTGAAGCACTTCCTTACATACAGAAACTTTATGGTAAAACCGTTGTAATAAAATACGGCGGCAATGCAATGATTAATGATGAACTTAAAAATTCAGTAATGGAAGATATTACGCTTTTAAAATATATAGGAATGAACCCTGTGTTGGTACACGGTGGCGGGCCCGACATAAACAAGGCACTTCAGAACTACAACGTAAAGAGTGAGTTTGTAAACGGTTTAAGAGTTACTGACGCCCAGACTATAGAAGTTGCTCAAATGGTTCTTGTTGGAAAAACCAACAAGCAGATTGTATCAATGCTCAATCACAAAGGCGGAAAAGCCATAGGCCTGTGCGGTATCGACGGAAAGCTCATTGAATGTGAACAATACAAAACTGAAATAGACGGGGAACTCAGGGACATAGGTTATGTTGGTACAATTACAAAAATTAATTCAAAGGTTTTGGAGCTTATCTCAAAAGATGAATACATACCGGTTGTAGCTCCAATAGGCGTGGGCCCTGACGGTGAGAGCTACAACATAAATGCAGATACCGTAGCAGGTGAAATTGCGGCTGCATTGAAAGCGGAAAAGCTCATGCTTCTCACAGATGTAGAAGGTGTTAAGCCTTCAAAGGACAGCGAATCAATAATTCCCGCCCTTACTATTGACGAGGTTTATGACCTCATTGATAAAAAGGTTATTGCCGGAGGTATGATACCAAAAGTTTTAGGTTGTGTTGAAGCACTTGAAAAGGGCGTTGGCAGAACACATATAATTGACGGACGTATTCCTCACTGTATTCTTTTAGAAATTTTTACTTACAAGGGAATCGGTACAATGATTATGAAAGATAAGCATCTTTACCACGAAAACGAGGCTTTGTATTAATATTAATTATTAAAACCCGGCCTAAAGTAATTTTATAAGGCAATTAACACTTCCTGTACTGGCTTAGCATAGGAAGTGTTTTAATTTATAAAGAAAATCACATACATAAATTGGTTGCATTTTTATGCATATTAATGTATAATTATAAATTATACGTAACGATGATATATTTTCAGTATGAAGGAGTGATTGTCATGGATTTTGAAAAAATACAGGAATATGATGATAAATATTACATGAATACATTTGGTAAAAGAATACCTGTTGCCTTTAAAAGGGGTAAGGGCATACACTTATGGAGTACAGAAGGAGAAAAGTACACAGACTTTTTCTCAGGAATTGCAGTTAATTCTATAGGTTACGGACATCCGATTTTTACAGAAATGGTCAGTGAGCAATTGAATAATCTTGTACACTGTTCGAATCTTTACTACATAGAGCCACAGGCTCAACTTGCAAAAGAGTTGGTAGAAAACTCCTGTGCAGATAAGATATTCTTCGCTAACAGCGGCGCTGAAGCCAACGAAGGTGCCATTAAACTTGCAAGAATTTACTTCAAAAAACAAGGGATGCCGGAAAAATACGAGATTATAACCCTTAACAAGTCCTTTCACGGAAGAACCATAACAACTCTCAGCGCTACAGGTCAGGAAAAGTATGCAAAGCCCTTTGAGCCTCTTACACAAGGTTTTAAAAAGGTTCCTCAAAACGATATAGCTGCTTTGGAAGCTGCCATTACTCAAAACACATGTGCAATTATGTTGGAGCCCATTCAAGGAGAAAGCGGAGTTTATCCATGTGATTGCGAATATATGAAAAAAGTCAGGGATTTGTGCAATGACAAAAATCTGCTGCTTATATTTGATGAAGTTCAGACCGGCATAGGCAGAACCGGCAAGCTCTTCGGATACCAAAACTTTGACATCGAGCCGGATATATTTACTCTTGCAAAGGCTTTGGGAGGGGGAATTCCTATAGCTGCGGTATGTGCCAAAGAATCGGTTGCAGAGGCATTTGCTCCCGGCGACCACGGTTCAACTTTCGGAGGAAATCCTTTAGCCTGTACAGCTGGTCTTGCAGTTATGAAAATAATGAAGGAAGAGAACCTTCCTGAAAATGCTGAGAAAACCGGCAGCTACATTAAGAGTGAACTGGAAAAAATGGCATCCGCCTCCTACCCTATAATTTCTGAAGTGAGAGCGGCAGGCCTTATGATTGGTATAGAGCTTAACAAGCCTATAGCTCCCGATGTCAAAAACAGGATGTTTGAAAAGAAATACCTTATTGCCAATATAGGTCAAAATATTTTGAGAATTCTTCCGCCTCTTATTATTACGCAGAAGGACGCAGATGATTTTATTACAACATTAAAAGAATCATTGGAAGAATTAAATTAAATATATTAGCGAGTCGCTGTCAGGCTCACGGAGGTTTATATATAATGAAAGCAGTTCTATTACTTGAAGACGGTACATATTTCTCAGGAGAAGGTTTTGGAAAAAGCGGTGAAACAGCCGGAGAAATTGTTTTTAATACTTGTATGACAGGGTATCAGGAAATAACTACTGACCCTTCCTATAACGGACAGATTGTCACAATGACTTATCCCCTAATCGGTAACTACGGATTCAATTCCATCGACAATGAATCCTACAAGCCTCATGTTCAGGGCTTTATAGTTAAGGAACTCTGTTCTACTCCCAGCAACTGGAGAAATGACATGGACCCGGATCAATATTTTGCAAAACACAATATCGTAGGTATAAAAAGTATTGATACCAGAGCGTTAACCCAGCATATTCGTAAACACGGGAGCATGTACGGGATTATATCCACTGAATGTGGAAATCTGGATACCCTACGCAAAAACCTTGAAAACTATAAAAGTATCCCAAGAAACCTGGTAATGGAGGTTACGTCAAAAACTCCCACTCATATTTCCGGTTCGGGAAAAAGGGTGGTACTTCTGGATTTCGGTGTAAAAAGCAACATAATACGTTCTCTTGAAAGCAGAGACTGTGATATACACATCCTCCCTGCTTTCAGTACCTTTGATGAGATTATGGAATTAAATCCTGACGGTATTCTTCTTTCCAACGGGCCCGGCGACCCCAGGGATTTAACTGTTGCTAAAAAAACAGTTCAACAGCTTCTGGGAATAAAACCAATCATGGGGATTTGCCTTGGACATCAACTTTTGGGACTCTCATTAGGATGCAATGTTAAAAAACTTAAATTTGGCCACCACGGCGGCAACCATCCTGTTAAGGATTACATTACAGGAAGATGTTATATAACTTCTCAGAATCACAATTATGCAATTGACAGCAGTTCAAATGATGATATCGTGATAACACACAGAAATGTAAATGATGATACAATTGAAGGCTTCAGACACAAAACGCTTCCATTGATAAGCGTACAGTACCATCCTGAAGCAGCACCGGGTCCACAGGATTCCGCATATATTTTTGATGACTTTGTAAAAATGCTGTAGTTTATAAAATTATTAGCAAGCAGTTAATTCATTATATTACCGCATTGCGGCTCATGGAGGCGAATGGTATGCCAAGGAATATAAATATAAAAAAGGTTTTGGTAATAGGTTCAGGGCCTATCGTAATAGGTCAGGCTGCAGAGTTTGACTATTCCGGTACTCAAGCCTGCAAGTCCTTACGGGAAGAAGGTATTGAGGTTGTTCTGATTAACAGTAATCCCGCAACAATTATGACAGATACCCAATCAGCAGATAAGGTATATATTGAACCCATTACTCTTGAATTTGTTAAAAAAATCATATACAAGGAAAAGCCAGATGGAATTCTTGCTTCACTTGGCGGTCAGACCGGCCTTAATATGGCTGTTGAACTGGCTGAAGACGGAATTCTTGACGAGCTTAACATAGAACTTCTGGGGACTTCCCTCTCCTCTATAAAAAAGGCCGAGGACAGAGAGCTTTTCAAGGAGACAATGCAAGAAATTGACGAAAAGGTTGCACCAAGTAAAATTGTAACAACCATGCAGGATGCTATTGAATTTGCAAAAGAAATCGGATTCCCTATTATTATCAGACCTGCTTACACACTGGGAGGTTCCGGCGGTGGAATAGCAAATAATATGGAAGAATTCAAATATATTTGCGGAAAAGGTCTCAAGCTCAGTATGATTAGTCAGGTTCTGCTTGAACAGAGCGTTGCAGGCTGGAAAGAAATTGAATACGAAGTAATGCGTGATAGCAATGACAACTGCATTATCATATGTAATATGGAGAACTTTGACCCGGTTGGAGTACATACCGGTGACAGTATAGTTGTTGCTCCCAGCCAGACCCTGTCTGACGTTGAGTATCAGATGCTGAGAACCGCTTCCATAAAGATAATAAGGGCTTTGGATATAAAGGGCGGCTGCAACATACAGTTTGCTTTAAATCCCGACAGCTTTGAGTATGTTGTTATTGAGGTAAATCCAAGAGTCAGCCGTTCAAGTGCATTGGCATCAAAAGCCACCGGATATCCAATTGCCAGAGTTACGGCAAAAATAGCTATCGGAATGACACTTGACGAAATAAAGAACTCTGTTACAAAAACCACCAGTGCGTGCTTTGAGCCGTCTTTGGACTATGTTGTAACCAAGGTTCCCCGTTGGCCTTTTGACAAGTTTGCCAATGCTGACAGAAGCCTTGGAACACAGATGAAGGCTACGGGCGAGGTTATGGCCATCGGACGTACATTTGAGGAATCCTTGCTTAAAGCAATTGACTCTCTTGATATAAAATTTAATTATCAGTTAGGTCTCAGCTTGTTTGACAGCATGAGCCGCGAAGACCTTGTTAAGTATATAAAGCACGCCAGTGATCAGCGAATATTCGCAATTTGCAAAGCTATACAAAAGGGTGTTTCAGCAGGTGAAATCGTCAGAATTACAAAAATTGACGACTTCTTTATAAGAAAACTGAAAAAGATTGTTAGATTGGGAGAAGAAATAACAAATGCAGGTATTGCATGGCTTGATTATGATTTATATGCAAGGGCAAAGAAAATAGGCTTTGGTGATTCCTATATAGCCAATCTTGCCAATGTACCTCTTGAAAAAATACTTGAATTAAGACAAAAATATCCTATCAACCCTGTTTACAAGATTGTTGATACCTGTGCGGGTGAATTCGAAGCCGCTACTCCGTATTACTATTCAACATACGAGGAAAAAGACGATGTTGAGGTTACCACAGGTGATAAGGTTCTGGTTATAGGCTCAGGCCCCATAAGAATCGGTCAGGGTATAGAATTCGACTATTGCAGCGTACATTCCGTTGAAACCCTTAAAGAAATGGGAATTGAATCAATTATTATAAATAATAATCCCGAAACTGTAAGCACGGACTTCGATACCTCCGACAAACTGTATTTTGAACCTCTTACAAAGGAATGTGTCCTGGATATTATTGAAAAGGAAAAACCCCTTGGGGTTATTGTTCAGTTTGGCGGTCAGACTGCAATAAATCTGGCCGAAACCCTGCATCAGGAAGGTGTTAAGATTCTCGGAACCTCAGTCCGCAGTATAGATGTTGCAGAGGACAGGGACAAATTCTTAAAGCTTCTGGAGTCATTGGATATTCCTATTCCCGAAGGCAATACGGCTTATTCTTTCCAACACGCTAAAGAAATTGCCAATAAAATCGGCTATCCAGTTCTGGTAAGGCCATCCTACGTACTTGGGGGCCGTGCCATGGAAATTGTATATAACGATAAGACTCTAGAAGAATATATCACTATGGCCTCAGAAATTTCCACTGAACATCCTATTCTAATCGACAAATATGTAGTTGGTAAGGAAATGGAAGTGGACGGAATTTGTGATGAAAATGAAGTTCTCATCCCGGGAATCATGGAACATATTGAACGTGCGGGAGTTCATTCCGGAGACAGTATTGCCGTTTATCCTCCGAGAAATCTTTCCCAAAAGGTAAAAGATACTATTGAGGACTATACCATCCGTCTTGCCAAGGCTCTGAAAGTAAAAGGTTTGTTTAATATACAATTCGTTATGGATAGCAATGAAAAAGTGTACGTAATCGAAGTTAATCCCCGTGCCAGCAGAACTGTCCCTATAATGAGCAAAATAACGGGAATTCCTATGGTAGGTGTAGCAACTAAGTTGATTATGGGCAAAACCCTTAAAGAATTGGGTTATAAAAACGGCCTTGCTAAAGAAACCGATTTTTACGCAGTAAAAGCACCTGTATTTTCATTTGCAAAGTTGACTACAGTTGATACATTTCTGGGGCCTGAAATGAAATCTACAGGCGAGGTTATGGGTGTTGACAGAGATTACTACAATGCATTGTACAAGGCTGTCGCCGCTTCCGGTACTAAGATACCTTCCGGCGGAAATGTACTTTTGTCGGTTGCCGACAGGGATAAAAACGAGTGCCGGGATATAGCCAATAAGTTACTGGAGCTTGGATTCAGACTTTCGGCTACTAAAGGAACATATGAAGCACTAAAGTATGCAAACCTTCCTATTGAATTTATTGAAGATGAAAAAGTTCTTGATTTGATTAAGGAAGATAATATAACACTGGTAATTAATACTCCTACAAGAGGCAAAATACCTGAAAGAAAAGGTTTTGTCTTAAGAAGAACCGCAATGGAATACAATATTCCGTGCATAACTTCTCTGGATACAACCAATGCGGTTTTAAGTATTTTAGAACGTCTCATAGCAGACAATAAGGCCGACGTTTATGCCCTTGATGAATATTCGGTATATAGAGGATAAAATCTATTAATGGAGGTAATATTGTTATGAAACATTTATTAAGTCTTAATGATTTAAGTACTGATGAGATACATGATTTATTAAAACTTTCGGCAAAGCTTAAACGGCAGACTAAGGAAGGAGTCCAGCACCACCTTCTAAAGGGTAAGACACTTGGAATGATTTTTACAAAGTCGTCCACCAGAACCAGAGTTTCTTTTGAAGTTGGTATGTATCAACTGGGAGGGTATTCCCTCTTTCTAAGCTCAAACGATATACAGCTTGGCCGGGGCGAGTCCATTTTTGATACTGCTAATGTTCTGTCCCGTTACATAGATGGAATTATGATAAGAACCTTCAAGCAAAGCGACGTTGAAGACCTTGCAAAGTATGGAACTATACCGGTAATAAACGGTTTAACTGATGAAATGCATCCGTGTCAGATACTTGCAGATTTGCTGACTGTTTATGAACACAAAGGGAAACTTGAAGGTCTGAAACTTGCATATATAGGTGATGGAAATAATGTTGCCCACTCCCTGCTACATGGCTGTGCCAAAACAGGAATGGATATTGCAATTGCTTCTCCTAAAGGCTATGAATGTGACAGCAGATATGTGGATGAAGCAAAAGAAGCTGCAAAGTCCAGCGGTTCCAAGGTAGTACTAACCCAAGACCCTGTTGAAGCAATTGCTAATGCGGACGTTGTTTATGCAGATACATGGATAAGCATGGGTCAGGAAGACCAAAAGGAAGAAAAGCTCAATATATTCATGCCTTATCAGATTAACTCCCAGTTATTTGCCAAAGCAAAGGAAGACGCAATCTTCCTTCACTGCCTGCCGGCATACAGAGGCTACGAAGTAACCGAGGACGTTATTGACGGTGCCCAGTCAGTTATTTTCGACGAAGCAGAAAATCGTCTTCACGCTCAGAAGGCAGTAATGGCAACCCTAATGGGTTAAAATCAGAATGAGGGACCAACATGAATTATTCATTTATTATCAGAAAGGCTACTATAGAAGATGCCCCTGCTATTGCAACTATTATACAGGAAGCTTTTAAGAAATATATGCAGGATGCAGGTTTATCTGTAATGATGGATGCTTTGACAGAAAGTATAGATACTATAGAAGCCGATATTGCTGAAAAAGAAGTTTACATAGCGCTTATTGACAATAATCCGGTAGGTACTATCAGGATTAAGATAATGCCGGATAAATCAGCGTATATAAGCCGTTTTGGAGTCATGCTTGATTACCACAATATAGGTATTGGAAAATCCCTTATGAACCTTGCAGATAAGATTCTAAAACATCATGGGGTAAAAAAAGTAAGTCTCCATACTGCTTCAAAATACCGCGACCTTATTCGCTTTTATTATGGTAGAGGGTTTTACGTAGAATCTACCAGTACGGATCGGGGCTATATAAGAGCATTACTGGTAAAAGAATATTATTAGGCTGTATATAAATTCAGAGGGTATGAAAGTTTTTCGGACTTTCATACCCTCTCTTTTGTTTATTCAGTTATATTAATCTTAAAAATTTTACGGGCATATATTGCATTTTTCAGGCTTTACTGTTATCTGTACATCTCTTAATACTTTAAGATCAATTTTTATAATAACTTTTTCTCTTAGTCTCCTATATTCTTTAACCGGTCCCTTACTTGGACATGGGTCTTCAAGAATATCTATTTCACATGTGTCTTCAACATCAGCATATTCTATCTGGTAGTCGTCACCAGGACAAGCACCGGGAATCTCAATAAAACATGCGAATGGTATATTAACCGCAACATGCCTTACGTCTCCGTAATAGCTGTCGTATTTCTGATAACAGCAATAATAATCACTATTACCCTCATAAGTTTTGTAATTGATGTTCTTATGCAGTATACCATTAATCAAGACTTTATTTTTACATACATGAACTATCAGGTCACGTATTTGCTTTTGTATATCTTTGATTTCAATAGCAGGATATTGCTCTGGGAATGGAATTACACACTCCACTAAAGTCTGACAACTGTTTCTACCAATAACCTCAGGTACCTTAATACACTTTTCACCGTGTTTTTTACCTTCGTCATGATCAAATTCTTCGCCAAAATATTGGCCTTTGGGGTTAGTTTCAAATTGTGCCATTTTTTTAATCCTTTCTATAATATTTGTTTACTAATATATACTATTCATAAAACAACAAGAAGTTGCATTATGTTAACTTATTTTTACAAATTTTGTTATTAAATGCAGTCTTATACTATATACTATAACTCATGCATACTGAAATCCACAATTGTACAACATATATATGAAATTACAATTTAGGAGGCTTTTTAATGTCAGATAAGGAGATAAAAAACTCTTTTGAAAAAAGTGCTGAAACTATGAGGGGGGATAACACAACCTTCGGTTCAAAGCTTACAAAAGAAGACTCAAATGATCCCAACACTCACTCGGATATTCATAATCGTATCAAGATTGATTATGACAAGATTGAAAAATCTCCGTCAATGGAGGAAGTTCACAAGTGGCAAAGAGAACATATTAAGAAAAATGACCAGTCCAAGGAAGGTTATCCTCTTAATGTTATTATCGATCCTGCTATGAGGGAGATGTACCAGGTTGTCCACGACTCTGGAATGACCAATGTATTTGACAGGTTCAGTCAACAGCAGCCAATTCAATGTAAATTCTGTATTGAAGGTCTTTCCTGTCAGCTTTGCGCAAATGGCCCTTGCCGTATTAACGACAAAGTACCTAGAGGAACCTGTGGTGTTGATGCCCACACAATGGTTGCAAGAAACTTTATGTACCGTCATGTTACAATAGGTACATCAGCAAATATATTTCACTGCCATCAAGCAGCAAGAGCTTTGAAGGCAGCCGGAGAACACCCTGACAGCGGACTTAGAATAAGAGACCCCGAAAAGTTAAAGAAATATGCCGACATGGCAGGTCTAAACGCTAATCAGCCTATAGAAAAACTGGCGATAGAGTTCGCCACATGGGTTATGGACGATATTCACGCTCCGTTCCATGTTCCGTCAAAGGCTGTAGAGGCCTTTGCTCCGACTCAGCGCAAGGATCTTTGGAACAAGTTGGGTTTGTTCCCCGGAGGCGGTTATAGCGAAGTTGCCTATGCACAGACACGTTGTATGACAAACTTTACATCAGACCCCGTAGAATTCCTCTTAAACAGTGTACGCCTTGGTGTTGCAAATGAATATCAGGGACTGTTCCTATTGGATATTATACAGGAAATCCTCATGGGAACTCAGGAAATTGCCCAAAAGAAGCAGAACATGGGACTTCTGAAGGAAAATATGATAAATGTTGTTACAAACGGGCACATGCCACTTCTTGCCCATGTTGCAATCGATTTGGCATCAACCGATGAGTGGCAGCAAAAAGCGAAGGCAGCAGGTGCAGACGGAATTCAGATACTAGGCCATGTATGTGAAGGCCAGCAGTTGATGAACTATCAGGGAACACACAACCAGAAGGGTTATGGAGGCCAGGAAGGTGAATGGCTTTCGCAAGAATATCTCCTTGCAACGGGGGTTGTGGATCTTTTCATGTTCGACTATAACTGTACGGTAGCTACCATGCCTCTGTTTGCAAAAAGATTTGGTACAAAGCTTTTAAGTACCCACCCTGTTATACAGCTGCAGGGAACAGAAACTTTGGACTTCGTTCCCGAAAAAATGAACCAGCAGGCTTCAAAAGCACTGGATATGGCAATTGATGCCTTCAAGCAGCGTAAATCAGAAAACAGAAAAACCTATATTCCACCTCATGTTTCTTATTGTACAGTCGGTTTCAGCACAGAACCTATCAGAAATGCTCTCGGCGGAAGCTTTGACCCCCTTATTGAACAAATAGCAAACGGTAATATCAGGGGTATTGCGACCATAGTTGGATGCACCACAGCCCGCTTTGGTCAGGGTGGAAGCAATATATTCAAGATAACAAAAGGACTTATTGCCAATAACATTCTGGTTCTTTCAGGCGGATGTACTTCTTCTGTAATGGAATATACCGGGTTAACAGACCCAAAGGCTGCCGACGAATGCGGTGAGGGTTTGAAGGCTGTCTGCAAACAGCTTGGAATCCCTCCTGTACTTTCATATGGTGCTTGTGTGGATATCGGGAAAATGACTCATACCGCAAAAGAGCTTGCAGATGCCCTTAAAGTGGATACAAACAAGCTGCCGCTGGTAATCGGAGCTCCTGAATACCTTGAACAAAAGGCTGTGGCAGACGCATGTACCGCAGTAGCTCTAGGCTGGCTTGTGCATATCGCTCCCGTACCTTCTATTACAGGTAGCGATGTAGTTGTAAAGACTCTTACCGAGACAACAGAGACTCTTGGTTTAGGTAAGGTAGTAGTAGAACTGGATGCCGAGAAAACTGTTCAAATTTATGTTGACCACATTGAAAAGAAACGTAAAGAATTGGGCTTGAACTAATACCATTTACAACATTGGAAAGGAGAACCGGAATGGAATTGAAAAATATTCAAGACAGTATGGTTTTTAATGAAAAAAATCTGACCAAGCGAATACTATTTGCCAACCCAAAAGTACTGGCCTTTGTACTGAATTTAAAAGCAGGACAAACCCTCCCAGTTCACAAGCATGAAAATTCAGAACTCATTTATTATGTCCTCACTGGCAGTGCTCAAGTCAGGATCAATGATGATGTGTCTGAAATCTCTTTTGGTTCGGTAGGCACTGCCAGTGGTCAGGACGATTTCAGTGTTCCTTTAGTAAAAGAGGATTTAAGTCTTTATGTTACCATCAGTCCTAATCCGTCAAATGAAATGTACTCAAAAGGAATAGACTGATACTGGGGCTGTCGCAAAATTAATTTTTATCTTTCTTAATCTGTACTCAGAGTATAAATTGTATCAATGGAAGCTTGGTTAAAGATATTTGCAGTTGTTTATGGTTGAACACGGATATTTTACCGGAAAATCCACACGATGTAGGTTTTAGCGACACAATGAATCATGGACGATGAATGTGAGCGACGGTAAAATATCCTAAGATGAGCCGCTATAAACTATTGCAAATATCTTGGAAGCAATCATTGATATAATTTTATACGGGAGTACGGTGTTAAAACGAAAACTTTCTATTTTGCAACAGCCCCTTCTTAATTTCCTTACTTTGAAACAGTTCCTGTAAACCCTTCTCCCAGAACCTCCCTCACATCGGTAAGTATCATAAAAGCATTTTTATCAATCTCATGTACAATTTCTTTCAGCTGTTGAACCTGCGTCCTTGCCGCTACACACAGCAGTACATTTTTGTCTTTTCCTGAATAAACTCCTCTACCCTTTAATTCAGTAACTCCCCTGTCCAATTCCACAAGCAGTCTTCGGGATATTTCATCCTGCTTCTCCGAAATTATAAAAATTGCTCTGGCGTAGTCTACACCCTCAACAATAGCATCTATTACTTTGATAGTGATAAAAAGGCTCACAAGAGAATATAACCCTATTAGAATACTGTTAAAGACAATAATAGCAAACATAATTATTATTGCATCTATGGCAAGGAGCATTTGTCCTATAGTAAGACTATGAAATAACTTGTTTAAAAGCTTTGCAGCAAGTTCAGTTCCACCCGTGGTAGCGTCCATTTTCAGAACAATACCAAGTCCGATTCCGCTTAAAAAACCTCCGATTATACTATATAACAGTATATCGGGAGCCACAGAACTCGATGTTCCGTCAAGGAGAAGTTTTTGTGCTATATTCCCGATATACTTTTCGGTTGCATCGATGATTACCGATAAAACAACTGTTCCGTACACTGTTCTTATAAAAAATTTTCTTCCTATAAACCTGTAACCCATGAGGAAAAGGGGCACATTAATTGCAAGCATTGTGATTCCTATACTTAGTTTCCCGTTTGTCAGGTAGTAGAGAACTGTTGCCAGTCCGCTGAGTCCTCCGGGTGCTATCTTGTAAGGAACAAGAAATATATTTATTGCCAAAGCGGTTATTACTGCACCAAATGTTATCAGCAAATAGCTTTTAAGCGTAGATAATACTTTTCCCATATTTAACAACTAACTCCCATCTGATTAAAGATAAAAAACATATATACATAATATATGTTTTTTAAAATTATATAAACAGTTATTTTATTTACAACAATATTCTGTCGCATGTTTTTTCAAGGTGATTTGCACAACATTGACAAATAAATATAGATAATCTAAACTTTAAAGTGTTTTTAACAAACAATGGAGGTTATTTATTTTTTATGAGGAAACTGGTTAATATTGCAGGAATTAATATAGATGATATAACTATGGAACAAGCGGTTGAAAGGGTTTACGAATTTATACAATCAGACAGAAACCATTCAATATATACTCCAAATGCAGAAATCATGATGGACGGAATTACAAACAAAGAACTTAAAAAGATTCTTAACTCAGCGGACATGTTAGTTGCAGATGGTGCCGGAGTAGTCCTTTCCTCAAAAATATTGGGGAAAAGCGTTGCAGAAAAGGTGTCAGGCTTTGACTTGGCTAAAAATCTCCTTATAGCTTCATCAAAAAGACCTGTAAAGTTTTTCCTTTTCGGTGGAAAGCCGGGTATACCTGAAAGAGCTCATGCCAATGTTATATGTGATTACCCTGGAGCTGAAATCGTCGGTACCAGAAACGGCTACTTTTCACAGGAAGATGAAAGCGAAATAATCAACCAGATAAACAATTCCGGAGCAGATGTTCTTTTTGTCTGCCTTGGAGCTCCAAAGCAGGAACAGTGGATTCATCAGCACAAGGAACAGCTGAAGGTCAAGGTATGTATGGGTTTAGGCGGTACAATTGATATTCTGGCCGAAAATGTAAAGCTTGCACCTGATTTTTTCAGAAACCATGGTTTAGAATGGCTCTACAGGCTATACAAGGAACCTTGGCGTTTCAAAAGAATGTTAAGGCTTCCAAAATTTATTATCTACATTTTAGGTGTAAAAGTGGGATTTATTAAAATCAAATAACTAACTCCCGTATAAAATTATATCAATGATTGCTTCCAAGATATTTGCAAGAGTTTATAGCGGCTCATCTTTGGATATTTTACCGTCGCTCACATTCATCGTCCATGATTCACTGTGTCGCTAAAACCTACATCGTGATAGGTTTTCCGGTAAAATATCCGTGTTCGCCGGTAAACATCTGCAAATATCTTTAACCAAGCTTCCATTGATTCAATTTATACTCCTTAGTACAGGTAAAGAAAGATAAAAATTAATTTTGCAACATCCTCATTTAGTTCCTTCACACAACTTATTCTATGGCCTTTCCCGTTATCTTCTCTATAGCCTTTACAGCGGCATAATACATTTCTGAGTATTCCACATCGGATTTATTTCTGAGTTTCTGTATAAGAGTTTCGTCAATGAGTCCCTGCTTGCAGGCTTCATCATAATATTTTTTGTCTGCAGCCTTCTTCCCTGACACATCCAAAAGTATCTGTGCCAACTTATCCTTTGTCAAAGGTTCATCCTTTAAATAGACTCTGAGGGTTGCATCAAAACCATAGTTATACTTATCCGGTGCTGTTCTAACCACACCATTTAATATTACATATGCAAAATCCTGACTTTTAGCCTTCTTGTTGAATTTAAGATCGTTTGTTACTCCTCCGCTAAGCAAACCTATATTAAGTAGCTTTTCAGCATAGGGATAACTCCAGTTTGCAGTCAGGCTTGTCAAGTCCTCTTTGATATCCGACATGAATATTCCCTTTTTCCGCAAAACCTTTTCTATTTCAGCCTGAGTATCCAGATTGTAATCCTCAACTATATGAGGAATATCTATTTTCTTTGAAATGCTATAGGCGGAAATTATTCCTGCGGCATACCCTGAACCCGACTTACTGGAATTTGAATTTATGGCACTCTGTACCAATGACGAGCAAGAAATTTTATCCCCTGTCATAAGAACATTATTCAAACCTTGAGGTATCATTGAGCGCAGCGGAATATAAAACATCTTTGGATTGCAGATGATATACCCGTTTCCGTCCTCCATGGTCATTGTGACGGGTCTTGATGCAGTGCTGATTCTGTCGCTGAATCTCTTACCTGTAAGTATATCTCCAAGTGTTAAATTATAAAGCCCTTTGAAGTGATATGCCGAAGGTCTGATAAATTGTGCTGCAATGCTTAATCCCCCTGCATTTTTGAAGGGCTCCAGATTTAGCTTTAGAAATTGGAACAAGTCCATACATTCTTTTGAAGCAATATTATAATATTCCTGAATCTTTTTCTTATTTTGCAAATCAACATTTTTTACGGTAATTCCTTCAATAAGAACCTTGTTGTCTCCTTGGTCTGATACATTAAAACCTGAAACGGAAACATTTAAATTACTTGTATTATATTGTTTTAATAGGCTGCTAATAAGCATTTTCTGCTCATCCACTAATTTTTCAATCTGCTTGTAATCAACTCCAGATACCATAAAATTCAGATATACGGGAGGGAACAAATTTTTTATGCCAATATCGCTATATCCTGCGCTATACGGCACATTGCCCTGTTTAAGTATTTCTCCCTCTTTCGTTGAGTCAATGTACTGTTTAGCGATTATTGTTCTTTTTCCCTTGGGAGTATTAAACTCTATTTTCTGAACCCGGCCGTTTTGGATAGCCATTTCGGTAATCTGGGAATCATACATTACATCAAGGTTCTTTTCTTCTGAGACCATTTCCTTGACTGTTTTTATATAATTACCTATGTTTATAGCTTCTCCTGCTTTGTACCTGATTTCCTTAAATATGTCTGAGCTTACGTTGTTTCCTGTTGGAGTAACATCCGGTGACCAGCTTGTGTCATAGGAACCACCCATCTGACTCCCAAGTTCCTTATCTGAGCAAACCAGAAGGGTTTTAGCACCCACATCCGCCGCTCCCAGCGCCGCACTGATTCCATCAATACTGTCACCGATAACTGCTATATCATAATTATCAGAACCTTTGTCACTTCCCAAATTTTCAAGAGTAACATCATTGCCGGTTTGAAAATAATAGTCTTTTTTAAAAATCATTGGCCGGATTGCGAAGAAAAAGACTATTATGGCAATTGTCAGAACTAACACGACCCTGACCAGAATATCAATCCTTTTATCCAGTTTGGTTGATGGCTTGGTTTTCTTTTTCATTTCGTCATTATCCTCTTTAATATTTTTATTTTTATATATCCGGTTATCTTGTTTTCAAACAAACAAAAAAAAGAAGCTATTTATAATATCGACTATAAGCTTCTTTTTCTTAATAATTGTATTTTATATGTAAGTTTAACACTATTTTATCGTGTATGTACCTTTTATCATTATATCTGCGGGTGCATTTGCCTTAATACCTCTTCCGTCAGCTTTAGGTATGAGAAGAAGCTGATTGTCGGGAATTATCTCGCCGTTTTTAATATCTCTTCCTGATATCAGATTTGAAACTCCGCCTGTGGCTGTAGAAGATACATAAGCGACAACTTTATTTTTCGTCCTGACAATAATTTCACAACTTTCACTGCCAATAAGGGTCTGTCCGGTCTGAAGTTTGATTATTTTAAAAGTCATACTCGCTTTCAGATCAGCAACTTCTTTTTCCAGCTCCGCTACCTTTTTTTGTGCATCACTTGTCTGTATAAGAGTTTTTAATTCAGTCTCCAAAGCATCTATGTAGGTTTTGTCATACAAAACTGGGGAACTGCTTGTAGAAGTTGGCGTTGTAGACGCCATAACAGCAGGGGCAATATGTAGCAATGCGAATCCGCCAATCAGTATTAGAGCTGTAATTATATACTCTTTTTTTATTCTCCTAAACAATCCTCTCATAAATTACCTCTCTTTCGTATATTAATATCTATATTTCAGAAAGCCCGAAGCTAACCTCCAGAGCATTGTTGACTTTTGTCATCAGGTCATCATCAAGGTGCCCTATTTTTTCCCTTAGTCTCTTCTTGTCAATAGTTCTTATTTGTTCAAGAAGAATAACGGAATCTTTTGCAAGACCGTATTCCAGAGCACCTATTTCAATATGGGTCGGCAACTTAGCTTTATTAATTTGAGAAGTAATTGCAGCAGCAATTACCGTAGGGCTGTATTTATTGCCAACATCGTTCTGTACAATTAAAACCGGCCTGACGCCGCCCTGTTCTGAGCCAATAACAGGGCTCAGATCAGCGTAATAAATGTCTCCTCTTTTAATTACCACGTTTCCTCCATCTCCCCAAGCCGTTCCTCATACTTGCATTGCTGCTCATTGTCGGCTGCAAGGCAAACCTCCGCCAGCTTAAGATTTATTTCAGCCATTTCTTCGTAGCCAAGCTTCATTTCTTCCCTCAAACGAATTTTACGTCTTTCCCTCAAATAAAGTGTCATCGCTTCTCTGACGAGTTCACTTCTATTGGTTTTTTCGACGTTAACCATGTTATCTATTTCCTCAAGTAAATTATCCGGAATACTGACCATTATCTTTTTATATTGAGACAATTTAAACCCCCACTCTCTACTTTAACCCTTTATTTTATTTTATGCGGTTCAAAGAAGATAATTATAGTTTATGTTATCATATAGTAGTATTATAATATTCCGACATATGTGAGGTCAAATTAAGTTTTTATTACCAAATCCTCCAAAACCGCTTATATCAAATAATTCAGGATTTTCGATATCTTTCCATCTTTGACAAAAGCCCTTGGAATTCTTTTACCAACTATACAAACCAATTCATAATTAATCATGCCGATTGTGTGGGCAACATCTTCTGCTGTAATATTATTTTGTCCCTGAGAACCAATTAGTACAACCTCATCCCCTACTTTAACACTACTTCCAATATCAGTTATATCTACCATACACTGGTCCATGCATATCCTTCCGACTACAGGTGCAAACTCACCGTTAATAAGTACCTTCCCTTTATTGCTTAGCATTCGGTTGAATCCGTCAGCGTAACCGATGGGTATTGTAGCAATCTTTGAAGTTCTGCCGGTTGTAAATATCCTGCCGTAGCTTATGGAGGTATTTTTTTCGACTTCCTTTACCATAATTACATTTGCTTTGAGGGTCATAGCCGGTTTTAAATCAATCTTTGACTTATCGACTTCATCGGAAGGGTACATGCCGTAAAGTATTATCCCCGGCCTGACCAAATCAAGATGCATCTCTGGATATTCAATGATTGCCGCACTATTTGCACAGTGCTTAACCGGAATATGTATTCCTATTCGCTGAAGCTCACAGCAAATACTCATAAACCGTTCAAACTGAGTGTACGTGTATTCCCTGCTTTTTTCATCGGCAGTAGCAAAATGTGTAAACAGCCCTTCAATTATGATATTTGGTAGACGGCTTATTTCAACAACGTTTTTTACGGCACTGTACCCAGGCAAAAATCCTATTCTGGACATTCCGGTGTCAATCTTTATGTGGACTTTTACCCTTTTGCCCTGCCTAACTGCCTCATCGGATAAGGCCTGCGCCAAATCATGGCTGAATACCGACTGTGTAACATCATTTTCTATTATTTCGCTGGCTCTTACAGGGTCAGTATATCCAAGTATAAGTATAGGAACCTCAATACCTGCTCTCCTTAACTGTATTGCCTCATCCAGCATTGATACCGCAAACCGTGATGCCCCATTCTCAAGTAGGGTTTTTGCCACCTCCATTACTCCGTGTCCATAAGCGTCTGCCTTGACTACTCCCATTATCTCAGCGTTTTTGCCGGTAATTTTCCTTATTTCTCTAATATTGTGCGCAATATTATCAAGGCTTATTTCAGCCCATGCCCTATTTAGTTTATATTCCATTTCCTTTGCCCCCACACAACTTTATCTATATGTCTTTTATTATCTTTTAGTATATCCAAATAATGTTTTTTGAAAACATGTAATCAATTAAATTGTTTCAAGTATCGCAACAGGTATATTTTCTACTATATCCATTGCGTTAAGTCCGTATTCACCTTTAGAACGTGCAGCTATATCTCCTGCCCGTCCGTGTAGATACACCCCTGCGATTGCAGCAGAAGCGGCATCAGCCCCTTGTCCCACCAAGGACGCTATTATGCCTGTGAGTGAATCCCCGCTTCCGGCGGTGGCCATACCCGCATTTCCCGTAGAATTAATATATACATGTCCTTTTTTATTTGCAATAACCGTTCTTGCACCCTTTAGTACAACAGTAACACCCCATAGTGCTGCAAACTTTTTTGTCACTTCAATGCGGTTATCCTGTATATATGAAATACTAAGACCTGTAAGCCTTGACATCTCGCCGGGATGTGGAGTTACAACAACCTGATTTTTGAAAATCCTAAACAGTTCGGTATTTTGGGCAATTATATTCAAAGCATCGGCATCAATAATCATAGGTAAATCAGATGTCTCTGCCACCCTTTTTATTATATTATATAAACTTTTTTCAGAAGAAAGACCCGGGCCTATAGCAGCAACATCACATTTTTTTAATAATTCAGTTATTTCATCAAGATTCTTTTCGCTGATTGCGTCTCTGCTCTCAGCAAGGTTGACCGCTACTGCTTCGGGTACAACAGTTTGGCAAATATTTATAAGATTTGACGGAACGGCCATATATACAAGTCCTGAACCCGTACGAAGACAAGCCTTGGCAGTAAGACAGCCGGAGCCAGCCATGCCCGTTGAGCCTGAAACAACTGCAACCTTGCCACAGTTTCCTTTATTATATTCTGCTTTTCTGGATGGAATCAAAGATTTGACATATTCCCGGTCAAGCCATGTTGTTGTCTCAGTTATATATTCAACTGCCTGACTTGGCATACCAATGCTTTCCACTACCAGTTCACCCGTATAGTCCGCTCCAGGATAAACCAGCTGTCCGATTTTCGGACATTGGAAGGTAACGGTTTTATGTGCTTTTATACATGTCTCTGAGGTTCTTCCCGTGGCTGAATCAATACCTGATGCAATATCTATAGAAATAGTATGGCGAGAGTATCTGTTTACGATATCTGTAACTTGCTTGAATATCCCTTGGATTTCTCCTCTGAAGCCCGTTCCGAAAATACCGTCCAAAACCAACTCTGCTTTTTCAATATCGGTGCAAAGCTCTTCTTGTGTTGAGTTGACACCTAAATATTTTACGGGTAAATCCATAGACTCCAGTATTTCAAAATTTACCTTTGCATCACCTGTTAAAGCTTCCTTCCCAAAAAGGCAGTACAACTCTATTTTTTTGCCCTGAATCCAAAGGTGCCTTGCTACTGCAAAAGCATCCCCGGCATTGTTTCCTTTTCCTGCTATTATTACTGCATGTATTGGTAAAGGATGTTCTTTTCCCAGATATAAATTTACATGTCTCACTACTTTTAAAGCAGCGTTTTCCATAAGTACAATACCGGGTATCCCAATATTATCAATGCAGTACTTATCTATCATTCCCATTTCTTTTCCGGTAACAGCTTTCAAACTTAATCACCTGCTTTTTCCTATTTGCTAAAATAAATTTCATCCAGTTTTTGCAACTCATCTTTTCCAAGTAAATCATGAAAGTATGAATATGTGTCAGAGTAATCTTCTGCCAGAAGCTCTCTCTCCTCAATCATTTTCTTGAGTCTTTCTTTAGCTTCAGCAATCTCCTTGTCAAGTTCCGCAACCCTTACCTGATTTTCCCTTATCGAAAAGTACACCTGCTTTACAGTGTACTCCAAAAGCTGCAGATTTTCCTCCCTGATTTCCTTTGGAATATCCAGAAGCCTTTCTTCATTTTCTTCCATTTTTTTATTTATAGCTACTATGGATTTTTCACATTCCTGCATTTTAGTATGTGCTTCCTTGTTATTTTTGTCAAAAACCTCTGTTGTAAGCCTAATAATGCTGTCCATACATTCTTTCTTTTTTATTGAAATATCCTTGGATTCTGTGATTAATCGGGATTGTTCTTTTAAAAGCTCCTTTATACGATTTTCACATTCTGTTATATCATTGGTTTTTTCCATTTTTTTGAAAATCCCGTTCCATCTTTCGTCAAGTGTAAGCAACGAAATATCGTTTTTGAAAAGGACCTTTAGGTCAAAGCCGTGATCTTTATTCCTTTTATTAAAAATGTTCCACATTTCAGCCTCCGCAGCATAAGCCTTATCCCCTGACTACAATGACACATATTTTTAAATTATACATGAATAGTCAATTAAAAGGATTAATTTAGTATATTAATATATCGGTATAAATAGGAAAATGTTTCACTTTTTAATATTTATTAATTTAATGTAAACATCATATACATGGCCTCTTAAAATTTGACATTGAAAAATGGAAATGTTAAACTATTGTAGTGTCAAAATATTGTCAATACTCGTTTTTGGAGTATTTTTACATTAAATTTTGATGTTTATTTTTTAAACAATAAGGGAAGTGATTGTCATTAACAATAAGAAAAAAATATGTATTATCGGTCTTGGTTATATCGGTCTTCCAACTGCCGCTATGTTCGCAACACACGGACACAGTATTGTAGGAGTTGACGTAAAAAAAGAAGTTGTTGATTCACTTAACCAGGGAAGGATAATCATTGAGGAACCTTATCTGGACATTATGGTACAGGCAGCTGTCACATCAGGGAATTTGAGGGCACAGCTCACTCCTGAGGAAGCTGATGTATTTATTATATCGGTACCGACACCAATTAATGCTGACAAGACAGCAGATATGAGGTTTGTACGTTCGGCAACCGAATCTATTGTGCCTTATCTTCGTGAAGGTAATGTTGTAATATTGGAATCTACATCACCACCGGGAACTGTTGAAGGTCTGATGCTTCCTATTTTGAAGGAATCAGGTCTTGAAATAGGAACCCAGCTTTTGGTTGCACATTCTCCTGAGCGTGTATTACCGGGTAAAATTCTGGTTGAGCTTGTTGAAAACAATAGAATTGTCGGAGGCATAAATGCAGCATCCAGCGAAGCTGTACGTGATCTTTACAGAACTTTTGTAAAGGGAGAAATTTTCCTCACCGACGCTACAACCGCTGAAATGTGCAAGCTCATGGAAAACACATTCAGAGATGTTAATATTGCTTTGGCTAACGAACTTGCCAAGCTTTGCGAAAAAATGGGGATAAATGCATGGGATGTTATTAAGTATTCGAATAAACACCCTAGGGTTAATCTTCACCAACCCGGTCCCGGCGTTGGAGGACACTGCCTTGCAGTTGACCCTTGGTTTATTGTTGAAAAGGAACCTGAGCTTGCAAAGATAATTAAACTCAGCAGAACAACCAACGACAGTATGCCTCATCACGTATTTAATCGCTCAAAGAGTATTCTTTCAGAGGTTGACGGAATCAAAAAGGTTATAATCCTTGGTGCTACCTACAAACCAAATATTGACGACATGCGTGAAAGCCCTGTTATGGAATTGGTTGAACTGTTTGAACAAGACCCAGGTTTTGATGTTTGTATTTATGATCCTCATATTGCTTCACATAAGCTTATATGCAACGACCTTGAAGAAGCAGTAAGTGGAGGGCATATGATTATACTTGGTGTTAACCATGATGAATTTGCTAAAATCAACTTTTCCAAGCTGCAGCCGCTGATGGCACAAGCCAACATATTTGATACAAGAAACTTCTATGACAGATCGGCGTTGATAGCAGCAGGCTTTAATGCTTATCTTCTTGGAGCATAAAAACAACAGACTGCCCTTCGGTTTTTAGGCTCCGGAGGGCTTTTCTTGAATTTGAAAGGATTCTCATGAAAAAAGTACTTATGATTGCACACCAGTTTCCTCCTATTGGCGGCTCAGGTGTTCAAAGAACTGTTAAATTTGTTAAATACTTGAGAAATTTTGATTATGAACCTGTTATACTAACCAGAGATGCCTCGAAAGCGGCTTTAAAGGACGAAACACTTTTAAAGGACATTCCCCAGGGCATAAAGGTTATCAGAACAAAGGCTTGTGATTTTGCTGCTCTGCCGGGAATATTCAAATACTTCGGGAAGGTTGTAAACAAGCTTCTGATACCCGATTCGGAGAGAGTGTGGCAGCATTTTGCCCGTAAACAGGCTTTGGCTGCAATAAAAGATAACAAAATAGATGTAATATATACCACGTCGGCTCCCTACAGTGATCATCTTCTTGGTGTATACCTGGAAAAGCACTACCCGGAAATTCCTCTGGTCTGCGATTTCAGGGACGAGTGGACCAATAACCCTTACCATGTCAGAAAAGGTATAAGGGCAAAAATTGAACGAAATCAGGAAAAAATGGTTCTCAAGTACGCTGACTGTCTTATTACCAATACTCCGGTAATGCTTTCAAACTTTTTGAGGGACAACCCTGAAACCAAAGATAAATTTTATGTTATACCAAATGGCTACGACGACGAAGATTTTGAGGGTATGGAGGATATTGTACCCTCAAACGGCAAGTTTACACTTACCTATACCGGGCTTTTATACGGCAAGCGGAAACCCGACAATTTTTTTGCAGCTCTCAAAAGAGCTATTGACGAAGGAAGTGTGGACAAGTCCAAAATAAATGTCAGGCTCATAGGAAATTATAAGGTAGAGCAGCTGCAAACAGTAATTGACAGCTACAATTTAAACGGAGTTGTTTCACTTATGCCTTACATGAAGCACAAGGAGTGTCTTTTAGAACTCATTAAATCTGACGCCCTTCTGCTGATAGAACCATCAGGCCCCGGTGCTGAAGCTTTTTATACCGGCAAGGTTTTTGAATACATGAACACCAAACGACCCATACTGGCATCAATTCCAGAGCATGGTGCTGCAGCACAGCTTATAACAGATACAAATACCGGTTTGGTTTCAGACTTTAATGATATTGAAACTACCCAAAAGAACCTTATTGAACTTTATAATTGCTGGGCTAACGGCACGAATTCAGTAAATCCGGTAATTGAGGAAGTTAAGAAGTTTGAAAGAAAAGAGCTTACAAAGTCACTGGTAGAAGTTTTAAATAATTCATTTAAAAAGTAACTTGGAGGATTTTAACATGAAATTAATTGATGAAAAAGGCAGATTATTCGGTAAGGTTAACATTATAGATCTGGTAGTGGTTTTACTGGTTCTTTTATTGGTAGCAGCAGTTGGATACAAGGTTTTAAGTCCAAAAATAGCTTCTTCACCTACTGCACAGGGAGAAGTAACAGCGGTTGTAAAATGTACCTTCAGAACTGATACAGTTATTAGTCAGGTGAAGGCAGGACAACAGCTTGTTTTTGGCACTGACTACATTCCAAATGCAACCATTGCAGAAGTTAAAGCAGTACCCTCCGATTATTTGACAACAGACGCACAGGGTAAGGTTCATATGGAGAAACATCCTACTTTGAAGGATATATATATAACAGTAAAGGCAAAAGTTAATACAAATGCAGCAATATTAAAAGTTGGTACACAGGATCTTTGTCTTGGTAAGAAATTTACAGTGAAAACCCAAACTATTGAAATGGACGGTAACGTTGAAAGGGTCACTATCGCCAAATAATCAGTTAACTTAATTTGAACAGGTGGTGATATAAATGGAACAGCTTACCAACACAAGCGTCATTTTTAAAACAGCAAACGGATTAACCCGCTGGTTTAAAGCTTCAGTTTTATATAAAGTAATGTGTGTTTTATTGGAATGGTGCAGAAACAGCCAGATAAACCGCTTTATTTTGGGGTATCTGGGTAGGGATTCTTCTTTGAAGTATTCTTCAACCTACAAGGTTTTTTCACAGATTTTCGGATTATTTGACAGGCTTTGGGACAAGCTGTGCGACTTTGGTGCAAATTGCGGAAGTTCCAGTGCTTTTATTTCCTTTATAAGGAATGCTTTTTTAGGTTCAGGCAGTTTCGCCTCCTTCTCCCTTATGATAATGTTTTTCAGTATAGGATTTGGAGTTACAACATTGGCTTTAGGAACATTTAACACGATTAAGGCTGCCTTTATTATTTTTGGAATAGTCGTGTCCCTGCTGCTTTTACCCGGTAGGAGAAAATGGAAAGCCTGCCTTGAAAACAGCATGTTCTGGCATTTTGTGCAATACATTTTTGATTAAAGAGTCAGTAAGGATAAACAAATACTATGAATAAAAAAACTGCTGTAATATTATTGATATTGGGATTGCTGGCAGGGGTGTGCGGAGCTTTTGCACCGACCTTTCTGCTGGTTGCATTTATTGCAGGCGTAATATTTACTGCCGCAATGATGTTTGATTATTCAAAATTCCTATATGTCCTGGGGTTTTATGTTTTAATTGACTACGTATTAAGGTATGTCATATCGAGTGCTTTACTTGCAAGCTTTTGGGATGAACTGCTGTTTGTATTTGCACTGTGTCTGTGGCTGTACAAATGGGTGGTTTACCGTAAACAGGACGGCTACGTTGCAACACCGCTGGATATACCCCTTGTATTTTTTGTGGTAATCTCTATATGCTTGGTTCTGGTTAATTCACCAGTAATGCCAATCGGAATTGCCGGCTTCAGACAGGTTGTACAGCAGATGCTTTGGTATTTCGTTGTTGCACAGCTTGTAACCTCCAGTAAGAACATTAGATGGTTTCTTTACATTATGGTATTTATCGGTGGAATTTTAGGACTTCATGGTATTTACCAATATGTTACACATGCCGAAATGCCCTCCTACTGGGTTGACAGGCTTGAATCCGGCATTACAACAAGGGTTTTCTCAATAATAGGAAGCCCTAATATTCTGGGAAGCCTTATGGTATTGCTGATACCCGTTGCAATTTCCTTCGTTTTTAGCGAAAGGAAAATTTTTAAGAAAATTTTATTTACCGGAATAACCCTTGCTATGTCTGCAACTCTTATATTCACATCTTCAAGGTCTGCATGGATTGGCTTTGTGGTAGCAATGGGCGTGTACTTCTGGCTTAAAGATAAGAGATTAATTTTACTGCTGGCACTGCTGGTTATTGCTGCATATTTCGCAGTACCTACAATTGCGCACAGAGTAAACTATCTGTTAAGTCCTCAATACATGGTAAGCAGTGCTTCCGGAGGAAGAATCGCAAGATGGTCCATAGGTATTGCAGCACTAAAACAACACCCTTGGTTCGGCCTTGGACTTGGACAATTCGGTGGTGCAGTTGCTCAGAACTTTAAGATACCGGGTGCATTCTACGTTGACAGTTATTTCTTAAAGATTGCTGTTGAAATGGGCCTTGTAGGCTTTACGTCCTTCTGTATTCTGATATATAACGCTCTGGCATGGGGTATCCGAGCAGTTAAGAGAACAGCAGACCGCCAAAGCCTCAGCATGGCACAGGGCGTTTTTGCAGGAATGGTTGGAGTTGTGGTTCCTAACTTTGTTGAAAATGTGTTTGAGGTTCCAATGATGACAGCTTATTTCTGGATGTTTGCAGCCGTCCTTATAGCCCTTGGCTTCACCATTCCCAATCAGGGATTGAAACGCCTTAACGTGGGAAGTATAAGATAGCGAAGATATAAACAAGCCGTTTACCTTGATAAGGGTAAACGGCTTTTAATTTGCTTCTAGTTGAGTGAATGCAATGCCTTTTCTTCTTGCTTTAATGAAATATCCTTTCTCCTGTATATTCCCAGCAGCATCCCTATAAGTGCCATATTAAGCAGACAGTTTTGGCCTCCGTAGGATATAAAAGGCAGAGATATTCCGGTCAATGGAAATAAGTTAAGATTTGAAATTATATGGATTAACACTTGTATTGAAAACACACAGCATATACCCACTCCTAGCAATTTCCCATACTCATTTCTTACTTTATTTGATGCCATAAATAATCTGACAATTATTAATCCCAATAGCCCCAATAGGGCTGCTCCAAAGAGCCAGCCGAATTGTCCTACCACAAAAGTAAAAACAAAATTCGTGTCTGCACATGGTAATGCCAATCCTTTTGTGTTGCTGCCCATCATATCTTTGCTCATTCCGATAAATTGTGAACTGCTTTGAATTTTACGAAGCATGACATTAGTAAATCCCCAGCTCTGGGCATATTTCCATGGACTAATAAATATTGTAAGCCTTTCAAATCTGTATGGTTCATATGTAAAAGTGTAAAGTAATGTTATTATTATAAAGCTAATAAGTCCTCCATAAAGTATGAAAAGAGTCTTTTTTCTGTTTCCTTTAAAACTTTTGCTAAAAATACCGTAGGTAACCATAACCGCAAAGCCTGCCCCCAGTATACATGCAAAAATTAGTGAGGGTTCCATGGATATTATTATCAACGGAAGCAGCGAATTTACCACTAGCTTAAATAAATTACCCGGGGTTCCATCGCACCACCTTCTTATGAGACCTGAATAGCTTATTAGAAGTACAGGAATTGCCACAAAGGACGGTGTTACACTAAATCCTCCCAGTACTATAGCTGCTCTGCCATATGTGTCAGGTCCGAATACAAGTATAGCTAACAGTAAAAGACATACCAAATAGTATACATGTAGAGAATATTTTTCGAATCTTATGAAATCAACGAAATAAAGGATAACCGCAAGAATAGTTCCCGCTGCTACAAAGAGAATTTGTCTTTTAAAATAAAACGGATGTGTAGCAATTTGTGAATATTCAAACATTATGTAAAGTCCAAATAAAACTATAGCCCCCAAAAGTATAACAATTGACCATTCTGTTTTTGGTTTGTGAGTGTTATGAAGTTGTTTCCCTATTGCAATTGGGTCTCCCATTTTAAGTACAGCTTTTTTGACGGCTTCATCTTCTGACATTCCATCATCTGAGATATGCAATTCAGTCAACTCCTCAATATGGCTTTGCAGCTCCTTCTGTATTATCCTGTGAGCCTTTTTGTACTTGACCTGCCCCAGCACTCTATTGATAAAATCAGCGGCACATTGGTTCAACTTCCCCACCTCCCAGTACTTTCTTTATGGCTTCAGCATATTTTCCCCACTCTTTTTGTTTCTCTTCCAAAAGCTTCCTTCCTTTGAAAGTAATCCTGTAGTACTTCCTCTTCCGGGCAGAATCGGTGTCTTCCCAGTAGGCCTCAATCATTCCGTCACTTTCCAGGGAATGAAGAATGGGATACAGAGTTCCTTCCTTTAGTGTAAAAGTATTATCCGACCTTCGTTCCAATTCCCTGGTCATCTCATATCCGTACATGTCCCCACTCTCTAGAAGCTTAAGGACAAGCATGATTGTACTTCCCTTTAGTAATTCCTTATCAATCTTCATGAATATACCTCCGAATCATATGCATAGTATATCTATGTATTAATTTACACATATATTCCATTTGTGTCAATAGGAGTAAGTGTCTACAACCTGAAATAAATAATGACAGCGACTAATTTTCTATAATTAGCCGCTGCCATTTAAATTCTTATATCTTATATCCCATATCTCTTTCCTGCTTCAAGAAAACCTGTACCAAAGACTATTAAAAGCGGTATAACCGGCATATGGTATCTGGATTGAACCTCCAGAAACGTGTATGAGAGCAGCAGTCCTCCAAATATCATTAATATAATCAGTGAATCATACCGCTTCTCTTTTAGAGTGTAAAAGCAAGTACACACAGCCATAAGAATAATTAGAATGTAAAATATCTGAGATACAGCATAGAATATCCTTGGATGTGACTTAACCGTATTTTCAGCTTTGGAATCCTGCGAGGATATGGTGCTCCAGTAATACCCGTAATTTTCATTTCCCCATTGTATTTCAAATTTTCTAAGTGCAAGTCTTGCAAAACCAACAGGGTCGTTTTTTATTCTGCTAAAGGCTATGTCCTTGGCTTCCTTCTGAACCTTTTCAAAATCAAAGTTGTTCTTTTCGATTAATGAAAAATCCTCATTGTTAAACATCCCATCAGCTTTACTGTTTGTCCCGATCATCAGATTAAAGCCTGAATCCGATTTAGTAATGTCAACGCCTGTTGCCTTCTGTATTGGCAAATTTATAAGGTTAACAACTGCAAAATATACTGCTATAAAAAGCACTATTGATTTAATACCCAATACTAAACTGGTAAAGTTATCAGCTCTGTAGCGTTTGTACAAAAGTATGAACACTGCAAAAACAGGCAGCATAATCATTGCCATCGGTCTGATAAGCTGAGCTAAAGCCGTAATAAAACCTGCTCCCAGCAGCATAAGGTTTCCATTCCAGAATCCATGATTTTTGTAAGTATATTTCTTAATAAAATAAAGTGTCAGCAGTACCGCTCCAGTAAAAAGCACTAAAAATACATGCTCGGAGGCAATAACGGAGCTATACATAATTTGTGCCGGCCACAAGGCACATAGCAATGAAGCCACTCTTCCTGCCCTTTCACCGTAAAGCATTTTACCACCTGCATAGATAATAAATACAAGTGCCAATGAAAGTAGAATATTAAAAATTTTTATTGTCCATAAACCTGAACCGAAAATCGAAAAAAGTCCGGCTAATATCATTCCAAAACCGATTTTAAAAGGAAACACTGCATAGAAATCTGCGAATCCTTTGAAATCTCCCTGACTAGCATTAATCCCATAGTTGTATAAGTGCAAAAAGTCTGAAAACGGCTGAGTCTGAATATACCAATTCCATATCAAACGCGGGACTACAGCAGCCAAGACCAGCAGTATTACGAAAACTGCCTTATTTATCTTTGACAGAATATTCAGCCTATAAATTGCGAATAAGCCCACACCTGCACCTATAAAGTATAAAATGCCGGCAATAAAAGGCAGTTTCAGCGCCGAAGGCCCTGTTTTAAAAGCGGCAATCAAAGCTACTGCTGCCAGGAGTACAATAGCACCAAATACTATAATATAAAATATAATGTCCTTGATTTTTGTTTTTTTCAAAACATCACTCCTCTTATTAAAATATTCCAAATATTAAGAATACAATTTATTTTAACATAACCGGGTAAATAATACCTTATAATTTGATTTTCATATATTCATATGGTAAGCTAAAGCTTATTATTTATTTTTGAGAGGTAAGCTTATGCGAACACAGAATATATACAAAAATTATGAACCGGCCGTTACTGATGCAAACAAAGATTTCAAATGCGGCTACTGGTTTGTTTTTTGTTTAAATAAACTGTTGATTAAAAATGAAGAAAATGGAGCAAAAATTCCGGTTTACAGTGAATTAGCAGAACTTGGCCAAGCATTAACTGCCCCGTTGTATCTAGGGAAATTTTACGGTCAGCCTGCATATTGCATCGGGATTGCCGACAACACACAAGCTCCATCGCGAATGTCTTTTGTAGATTTGAGATCAACCTTCGGAGTACTGGATGAGGACTCTTTTTTGCTGGCAAGTAAGGCTGTACAAGTGGTGGCTTGGGAGCAAACCCACCGTTTTTGCGGGAAATGCGGTTCTTTAACACAAGACCTTTCCGGCGAGCGTGCAAAGGTTTGTCCTGAATGTGGTTTTATAAGTTATCCCAGAATATGTCCCGCAGTAATTACCGCAGTTTTTAAAGAAAATAAGATATTGCTGGCCCACGCGCGCTCCTTTAAAGGTGATATACACAGCCTTGTAGCCGGTTTTGTAGAGGCTGGTGAAACACTGGAGGAAGCTGTTGAAAGGGAAATAATGGAGGAAATCGGTATAAAGGTTAAAGATATAAAGTATTGGGGCAGCCAGCCATGGCCTTATCCAAACTCACTAATGCTTGGCTTTACAGCAGAGTACGAAAGTGGAGAAATAAACGTTGATGGAGTTGAAATTTCTCACGCTGAATGGTACGACGTTGAAACCCTTCCGGAACTGCCGCCCAAGGTCAGTATTGCCAGAAAAATAATAGATTGGTACTCTCAAGGACATTCCTGAGGATAAATTTATATATAATGAAAAATGACTGCCAGCCCGTATATTACAGGGTTGGCAGCCATTTTTAGGTTTTTACTGAATCTCTATTCTGTTATTAACCTTTTTCGTTTCACTTTTTGGAAGAACAATTGTGAGAATTCCATTTTCATACTTTGCTGAAACATCCTCGTTTTTAACATTTTCAACATAGAAGCTTCTGCTGAAGGAGCCATATCTTCTTTCTTTTCTTATATAGTTGTCTCGCTCTTCCTTTGACTCTTGGTTCTGCTCAACTGCGATAGTAAGTGTGTCATCTCTCAAATCCAGCTTAATTTCTTCCTTTGCAACACCCGGAATTTCAGCCTCTACAATAAATTCCTTTTCATTTTCCTTAATGTCTGCTCTTATTGGGTTTCCGCCTGTAAATCCTAAAAAAGAATCATTGAAAAAACTATTGAACATATTTTCAATATCCAACAGGCTTCCTCTCTCCTGCACTTTGTTGTTTCTGAATGGTACTATTCCAAACATACAAACACCTCCAAATGATTTTAATTTATTTGATTTAATTTGATTTTGACTTTCCTTGACCTTATGATTTTATTTTACCCGTATCTTTTTGATCTTTCAATGTCATAATTTGACTTTCTCTGACTTTGGTGCATAACAAAATGCAATTAAACTTAAATATATTCTGAATCCTTATTCTTTCTTAAAATTTCTCACTTTTTTACTTTTAATTCCCAACAACTGCAATATTTCACGCCAGTCAATTGCACCAACTAAAGCCATTAGGAAAACAGCTATTACAATATATGCACACACTGCAAATAATGTTTGCCATGCTACTGAAAGGTTCATGAAATTAAAGAAGCTATATATATATTTGCTGGATAAAACAAGAACTACAGTTACACTCGCGGGCAGCACTACCCACTTTCTTAAATCAATCATCATTCCGGTATTTTTGGTTATTATTATGAAATTAAGAATACAGAATATGAAATAGCTGATTATTATACCAAAAACATATGCGGGTATCCCATAAACAGGTATCAGATAGTATACACAGAGTATACGGATAACAGAACCTATTATAGAATTTGTTAGTAAAAGGCCCTGCTTCCCCAGCCCGTTCATGATTCCGGTAAGTATCTGTTGGAGATAAATGAATATGCATGTAAAGGACAATAAAAACATTGTGCTTCCGACGTTCTGCCCGGGATATACCATGTTTGATATTTTGCTTGGATAGCAGGCAAATAGTGCCATAAATACAAACCCAACCACCATCGTAATTTGAATTGATTTTGATATTCTGAAATTAACCCTGCTGTAATTCTTTAGTGACATAGATTCAGAAATTGCAGGAACAAGAGTAGTTGCAAGTGATGTTGTTACCAATGCTGGAAAAAAAATCAGTGGCATTGCCATCCCTGCCAATTTTCCATATTCCTCCATGCACTGTATGTAATTCAGTCCTCCAACAAGAAGTCTTCTTGGAATCAGAATTACTTCTATGGCCTGCATTACGGACATTATAAACCTGTTAAAGGAGATGGGTACTGAACAGTTCAGAATGGATTTTACCAGTTCTCTTTTTCTGGTACGGCCTTTATTATTTTTTATAATAGTATGAGGATATTTCTTATATCGGTAATAAATTGCCAGAACAAATAAATTGGACATTTCCCCCAAAGCCATACCCAATGTAGCCAAAGCACATGCATATTCGAGACCTGCTTTTAAAAACTGTGAGGCAAATATCAATACTATACCTATTTTAACAAGCTGTTCAACTATCTGGGATATGGCTGTAGGCGTCACTTCCTGAATTCCATAAAAATAGCCCTTGTAGGCTGAAGCTGCTGCTATAAAAGGTATACACGGCAGCAATATCCATACTGAGAAATATGTTCTACTGTCTTTTAATAAAATGTTTACTATAAAATCAATATTAAAATACAGTACTATTGATACAAATATACTTGTAACAAAAACTGCAAACAATCCTACCTTGGATATTCTTTTTATGTTAACAGCATTCCCTTTTGCAAGTTCTTCAGCAACCATCTTTGAAACTGCAATAGAAACACCTGAAGTTAATGTCAGAATTATCAAAGTGTAAAGCGGTACAATAAGTTGATACACGCCCATTCCCTCAGCACCGATAAGGTTTGACAGATATATTCTGTAAACAAAACCGATTATTCTTGTTACCAAGCCCGCGGCCATCAAAATAATTGCACCTGTTATAAAGGTTTTTTTGGTCATGTGTACCTCAGTATTTTTAATCTTAAACTATAATATTGAGGTTGTTAACCTTTTATGACTCTAGGTTTCCAGCTGCATGGCATTTATTTCAGGTTGATACTCGTGACCAGGTCATTTATAATAACCACATCAGCTGCTAACACACTACCCATTGGGTACAAGCAGTCTACAGCTTATATAGGCAGACAGGCCTTTGGCCTTAAACTTAATCCAGAGAACACATTGTTCGTCACTAAACAGATCAAGTTTTTTGAACATTTATTTAATTTAATAACAGTCATTTAGATATAGAGAAAGACGATGACAGGGATAAAAATAACCCCGGGTTTCATTTGCCTTATTTTTTTATGCTTTGGAACAGGGGTAAATGGAGGTCAATATGATTAATCTTAATAGAAGGTTTGTATCAGGCGTTATAGCTTTGTCTTTATGTGCAGTTACAGCTGTACCTATTTACAATCTTGCAGCAGTAAAAAGCGAGAAAATTGTTTTTCCAAAAACAGATTCATACATGTCTGATACGGAGAAGGCAGTAAAATCAGAACGTCATTCGTTATATAACAATATAAACTACTCGGCGGCGACAGCGCCTAGTCCAGAACTGATACAAGCGGTAACTAAAGCCGCACCGGCAAAAGAAACCGCAAGTTCTGTAAAAAAGACAACTGCAAGTAAGGCTAAAACAGCAAAAACATCTACAGTAAAAAAAGCAACTGCTTCACCGACCAAAAGAAAAACCGCCGCAAAACCGGCTACAAGCAGAAGTTATGCAAGTACAGCTCCTGCAACAACTTCAAAGGCAGCTGCAATAATATCTACTGCAAAGAAATATATCGGAGTACCGTATGTATGGGGTGGTACAACTCCAAGTGGGTTTGACTGTTCCGGTTATACTAAATACGTTTTTGCAAAACACGGAATTAGTCTTCCTAGAACAGCCGCAGAGCAATACAATGTTGGTTCATATGTTTCTAAGGCAAATCTGAGAGCCGGAGATTTAGTCTTCTTTACAACGTATAAGGCGGGTCCGTCTCACTTGGGTATTTATCTTGGAAATGGAAGTTTTATTCATGCAAGTTCTTCAAAGGGAGTTATTATCTCCAGCCTTAGCAACAGCTATTTTGCAGAAAGATATATAGGGGCAAGAAGGGTAATAGGATAACATCATTTGTGTTACAGAAATTTTACAAAGAGGTTGCAGATAACTGCAGCCTTTTTTGTTGTTCTTATGGTAGAATGATAATATGTCGCTTTTACTGGAGGATTGCATATGAAAATGGATAAACTGATTGAAAAATTAAGCCGTAGACTTAGTCATAAAAATCTAATAACTATGATAGTTATCCTTTCAGTATCCATAATTGCATTCTTAGGGGTTATTTTCAGAAACGATATCACGTTACCTCTCAGTAATCTCACATCCCCCGTTGAAGATTCCAATGCCGCTTCCATGCCTCCTTTGGTGGTAATAGACCCCGGACATGGAGGTAGCGAACCCGGAGCAGGCAGCGGTCAAATTAACGAAAAAGACATTACTCTGGCTATTTCATTGGAAGTAGAAAAAATCCTCAATGAAAAACATATTGACAATATACTTACCAGAAGGGATGATACTGCTGTAAGTCTGGAAGACAGAACAAAGCTTGCCAACGAAAAAAAATGTTCACTGTTTATAAGTATACATAATAATTCTTTTACTGACCCGGCATCCCACGGGATACTTACAACATATAACCCATATTCACCTACAGGTGAGAGTAACGCAGAAATCATGCAATCAAAGCTTAAAACCCTTGGCATGTTTAACAGAAAAATCGTTCCTCGCCCGAATTTGTATGTTCTGCGTCGAACCGAAATGCCGTCACTGCTTCTGGAAATAGGTTTTATTTCTAATAAGAATGATTTAAAGCTCTTAACCTCTTCCGATTTCCAGAAGAAATGTGCCGTACAAATTGTAAAGGGTATAGAAGAAATTCTGGAGACAAATGCTACTGCCTCATCAGAAAGCTCTTCAGAAGACTGATAATTTCTTCTTTATCTGTCATTTGGAATATTTTTTGTTTTGTATATGCAGCATCCCTCATACCTTTTATATACCAGGCTATATGTGAACGCATTTCCAATATACCGGTTCTTTCACCTTTCAAGTCGATGAGCATATTCATATGCCTTATAATCGTTTCAATTTTTTCTTCAGGTGATGGGTCAGGAACTGTTGTTCCGTCTTCAAGAAACCTGACTATCTTTTTAAATATCCATGGGTTTCCCTGTGCGCCTCTTCCAACCATTATTGCATCGCACCCTGTTTCTTCCAGAAGCTTTTGCGCTTCTTTGGGTCCGGTTACATCGCCGTTTCCAATTACAGGTATTGAAACTGCCTCTTTTACCTGTCTTATAATGTCCCAGTCGGCTTTTCCGCTGTAGTACTGCTCCCTGGTTCTTCCGTGCACAGCAATGGCACTGGCCCCGTTTTTTTCAGCGATAAGTGCTATTTCAACCGCATTAATACGGCTGTCATCCCAGCCCTTTCTTATTTTTACGGTTACGGGCTTTTGGGTAGCAGATACAACCGCCCTGATTATTTCTGCAATCAGTTGGGGATTTTTCATCAACGCACTACCCTCGCCGTTCTTAGTTATTTTCGGAGCAGGACAGCCCATATTAATATCAATTATTGCCGCATCTGAAGCGTTCAGCTTCTCTGCAACCTCTGCCATGATTGTTGGATCAGAACCAAAAATCTGAACAGCTCCCGGCTTTTCTATCTCGTGCATCAATGTAAGCTTGTTGCTTTTATCATCATCGTAGTGCATGCCTTTTGCACTTACCATCTCGGTATATACAAGACCACATTCCTGTTCCTTGCAAAGTACACGAAAAGGCATGTCTGTTACTCCGGCCATGGGAGCTAAAAATATATTGTTTTTTAATTCAACATTACCTATTTTCAAAAGTAGTAACCCTCATTCAATTTATTATTTATATAAGTATTATCTGTTGCAATCGCAATGATATTATAGCAATTTATGTGTTTCGGGTCAAAAGGACGTATTAATATTCATTAAGTTATGATAATTTTTAACCTTTTTGACATTTATTTATATGCAATGCAGTATCAGATGCTTTTGTAAAAAATCAGGTATAAAAAAGTTAATGTTAGTGTAAATGAGGTGCAATATTTTACAGCTATATGAATTAAGTACAATAATTTACAACCCTAGTGCAATTTATTACAAAAAAGTTAAACGTATCTAGTAAATATGCACAATTTAATGGTAATTTTTAGAAATATATTGTATATTTTTACAAAGTAAAATATACTAAAAATATAATATTTTAGTATATATGTGCAATAATTTACAATATTGTTAATAGTGGAAAACACAATTTATTTGAAACAATGCAGATATTTTTTAATAGAGTGTCTGCTTTTGTTAATAAATAATTTAAAGGAGAGGTAAAAATGTTAAACAAAGCAAAAGGCAAGTTCAAAAA
>NZ_ATAY01000095.1 GCF_000421965.1 Ruminiclostridium papyrosolvens C7
GTCGTACTGGTAGCCAGCGTAGGTTATGTTGTTGTTAACATCTCCCGTCTGCTCTATTATGTTTCCGAAGGCGTCGTAGTAGTAGGTTGCTTGGATTGCCCCGTTTTCTCCAACTAATGCGGTTACGTCTCCGTGGCCGTTGTACATATAGTTCATTGTATCATTTTGTGCAGTTCTTGTCAGGAGATTTGTTCCATATATGTTTCTGGCTGTCTCGTTGCCTTCTACGTCTGTTTCCAGTACTACCTTGTCAGCTTCATACAGGTAGTTTGTGGTACGCTCGTTTTCGGTCTTGGACACCCTGTAGCCTTCCCCGTTATAGGAATAAGTTGCAGTTTTCTTCCCTGCAGTGGTTTTTATCAGTTGGTTCCAGACATCGAACCGATAGTAAGTTACATTGCTTGTTGTACTCTGGCCTGACTTTTCCAAACTGAATCCACCTGATGTAGACGTGGCAACCGGTTTTATGGTTTCTGTTGTTTTTGAGACTGTGTTACCATTGTTGTCGAACCTGTATGTGTCGGTTATTGTTTCGGTGCCGCTTCTCTTTACGGTTGATACAAGTCTGTTCTGCTCGTTGTAGGTATATGTTGTGGTTACAGAGACCGCACCTGCCAGCATGGTTTCTGTAAGCCTGTTTCCTGCCTTGTCAAAGGTGTAGTTGGTTGTCCTGCCGTTTGGCTCCGTTACCTTTTCAAGTCTGTTAAGACTGTCGTAGTTGTAGCTAGTAGTTCCTTTTCTGTCTGTCTTTGTAGTCTGGTTGTGGGCTGCGTCATAGGTATAACTGTAAGTATCTATTACTGTTCCGTCAGCTTTTTTGTTTGTGAGTGTTTTATTTAGTCCGTCCTTGTAGTAGTTGTATTCCTCTTTTGCTCCGTCACTGTAGGTTACGGTTTTTCTGCTGCCGTTGCCGTAATACTCATATGTTGTGGTCTTTCCGTCTGATATCACCTCGAAAAAGTCTGCCCGCTTTGTCATATACTTTTTTCGTAAGATTGTGCTTGAAATCCTCAGTAGTTTCAAAGTACAAACCTCCGCCCTCAGTATTATCATAGGTGTAGGTAGTTGTACCGAAGCCGGGTGCTTTTTTGGTTGTTACTCTGTTTTCCTCGTCATAGGTTCTTGTGGTTGTACCTGTTTTATCTGTCATGGTGAGCTGGTTGTCATTGTTGTCATAGGTATAGCTGATTGCAGCTTCTCCTATCGTTTTTCTGGTAAGTCTACCATGTATGTCGTAGGAATATACGGTCTGTTTTCCGTTTTTGTCGGTCTTTGTCTCCATGCTGCCGTCTGCAAAATAGGTGTACTTTTCTGTTTTGGCATCCAGATATGTATATTTCCCCGGTGTACCTATTCTTCCCCCCTGATCTATTTTCCTGATAACCTTATTTGCAGCGTTGTATTCATAGGAGGTTGTGTTTCCGTTTCCGTCGGTCTGGGTCAACTTGTTTCCGTTTAAGTCGTAGGTATAGGTTGTTTTCTCCGACTTTGGGTTTATTACCTCTGCCAACCGGTTGTATTCATCAAATCTATATGTCGTGGTAATATTTCTGCCGTTTGTTTTGGCGATGATATTGCCAACATCATCATAGGACTGGCTTGTTGTATGGCCCTCCGGATCTATGGTTGCAATGAGTCTGTTGTTTTTGTCATATATGTAGTGGGTTTCATTACCCAATGCATCTGTTGATTTTATCTGTTTGCTGTTTTTGTTGTACTCTAACTTTTGTATTGTAGTGTAAGGATCTCTTTTTTCTATGAGTCTGTTTAAGGGATCATACACATTGGT
>NZ_ATAY01000096.1 GCF_000421965.1 Ruminiclostridium papyrosolvens C7
CACCGGGAGAATTAAGAGAATATCTGACCAGAAGTCTCCCGGAGTATATGGTTCCGTCATATTTTGTAAGGCTTGAAAAAATGCCCCTTTCACAGAATGGAAAAGTGGACAGAAAGGCTCTGCCGGAGCCCCAATTCAGTGTAAATACAGGCACAGAATATGTTGAACCTGCCAATGAGGACGAAAGGAAAATGGTTAAGCTGTGGCAGGAAGTTCTGGGCATGGAGAGGATAGGAGCAAATGACAATTTCTTTGAAATGGGAGGACATTCCTTAAAGGCAGCTGTGCTGGTTTCCAAGATTCAGAAGGAGTTTAGTGTTGAAATATCTTTGAGTGAAATATTTAAAGCTCCAACTGTTAAGGAAATTACGTCACGACTGAAAGCTTTAAAAGGAAGTATTTATTCTTCAATTTCACAGGTTGATGGAACGGAATATCTGGATACTAAAGATGGTTCATATGTTTACCCGGTATCGTCAGCACAAAAGCGTTTATTTATTCTGGAACAGATGGGCGGTTTGGGTACCACATATAATTTACCCGGAGTTATAACGGTTGAGGGTAAAATTGATATAGAAGCCTTTGAAAATGCATTTAAAAAGCTAATTGAAAGACATGAGACATTGCGAACCTCTTTTAGATTATTTGATGGTAAACCTTTTCAAATAGTTCAAAAAAGTATTGATTTCAAGCTTGGATACAGAGAACAGGGCAACATAGGCATTGATGAGATAATTCGGATGTTTATAAGGGCTTTTGAGTTGGGCACAGCACCGTTGTTCCGTGCAGAGCTTGTAAAGCTGAACAATGAAACCCACTTATTATTATTTGATATGCACCACATAATATCAGATGGTGTGTCCTCTGTAATTCTAGTAAAAGAATTTATTGATATTTACAGAGGTGCAAATTTGCCTGAATTAAGGATACAGTACAGAGACTATGCATTGTGGCAGAACAAAGCGCTGGAATCTGAAATCCTTGAAAATCAGCAAAAATACTGGCTTGATGTGTTTTCAGGTGAACTGCCCGTTCTTAATATGCCGCTGGATTATCCCAGACCTTCTATACAGTCTTATGAGGGTGACAGGATAACGTTTACTATTTCGAAAAAATTGGCGGACACTTTTAAGGATATTGCTTTAAAAACTGGCTCAACTCTTTATATGGTACTACTTTGTGCATATAATATCCTGCTTAATAAATATACGGGACAGGAGGATATTATAGTAGGTTCTCCTACTGCTGGCAGACCTCATGCAGACCTTGAAAATCTGGCGGGTATGTTTGTAAATACACTTGCCCTCAGAAATTTCCCGAAGGGTGACAAAACATTTATTGTATTCTTGGAAGAACTTAAGGAAAATGTTGTAACTGCACTGGAAAATCAGGATTATCAGTTTGAAAGTCTTATAGAAAATCTCAAACTGAAAAGGGATTTGAGCCGAAATTCTTTGTTTGACACCCTGTTTGTACTCCAAAACATGGGAATGCCTGAAATGGATGTGAACGGTTTAAAGTTTACACCATATAAGTTTGAGAACAGGGTTTCCAAGTTCGATTTGACATTGGAAGCAGTGGAAAACTA
>NZ_ATAY01000097.1 GCF_000421965.1 Ruminiclostridium papyrosolvens C7
AAAAAATGTGAAGCTGTAAGAGACAGCATTCCGATTGGCAAACCAATACCAAATACAAAGGTTTACATATTAAACGGTACGGATTTATGCGGTATCGGAATGCCGGGAGAATTGTGTATTGCAGGTGCCGGAATAGCAAGAGGGTACTTGAAACGTCCTGAGCTGACCCATGAGAGATTCATTGACAACCCTTACGGAATGGGTAAAATCTACCGCTCAGGAGATCTGGCTAGATGGCTTCCTGATGGAAATATCGAGTATCTCGGAAGAATAGACGAGCAGGTAAAGATAAGAGGATACCGTATTGAGTTGGGAGAGATAGAGAATGTAATCAGAAAGATTGATTATATTACGGATGCCGCTGTTATCGTTCGGGAAGATTCAAAAGGAGAAAAAGCAATATTCGCATACATGGTTTCAACTGAAAAAATAAATTCGGAAGAAATTAGGAATATTATTGCTAAAAGCCTGCCAGACTATATGATTCCGGCATATTTAATGCAGCTTGATAACATACCCCTAAATAGAAACGGGAAGGTTGACAAAAAAACATTACCGGCTATTGAAGTTAGTACTGGCGGATATAAAGCACCAAGGAATAAATTGGAACATGTAATATGCGAGGTGTTTTGTGAGGTTTTAAAATTAGACAAGGTAGGCATATTTGATTCCTTCTTTGAATTAGGAGGACATTCTTTAAGAGCAACAATGCTTGTTAACCTGATTGAAGAAAAAGCAAGAGTCCGTCTGTCACACAAGGATATTTTCTTATACCGAACACCGGAAAAGATAGCTGGTGCAGTAAATCGATGTGCGACAAACGAATATAACCCTATTTCTGCTGTTGCTGTGAAGGAATACTATCCCATG
>NZ_ATAY01000098.1 GCF_000421965.1 Ruminiclostridium papyrosolvens C7
AAAAGGAAACAGGGTTTTTTATACACAAGTATTTAGATTTGCTTTTTGAAAGCTTTTCTTCCTTGCTTCATTTGTGACTTGAGTTCATCTATTGTAATTCCTTTTTTTGCAGCCAGTTCTTCCAGCTTCTTTTCTCTATCGGCTTCCACTTTGGCTTTTGCATCATCAAACGCTTTAACTACTGCATCCTCCTGAGCCTGTGTTATTGTTCCTGCCTTCACCAGACTGTCAAGACTCTCTTTAATTGTATTCTGAGTGTCTTTTGAAGGTTTTAGTGCCTCACGAATTGCCTTCTGCTGGTCGGCGGTTATTGTCCCTGCAGTTACAAGGCTATCCAATACATTAATATGCTTTTGATTTTTTCCCTTGAAAGCACCTTTTTTATCAGCAGGTTTCTGTGCCCTTGCGTTATCAAATGTTTTGACTACTGCATCCTCCTGAGCCTGTGTTATTGTTCCTGCCTTTACCAGACTATCAAGACTCTCTTTAATTGTATTCTGAGTGTCTTTTGAGGGCTTGAGCGCCTCGCAAATTGCCTTCTGTTGATCGGAAGTTATCGTTCCTGCCTTTACCAGACTCTCCAAAACGGCCGGCTTTTTAAATCCGCCCTTTCCCTTAAACATTTGTGAGTTCTGGTATTTCGGTTTTGCTGTATCTGATGATTTTTCGGAATTAGCAGCAAAAGCAAAACTCATTGAACTGATTAAAATAGCCAGACCCAAACCCATTCCGATTAACTTTTTTACATTACTCAACAAAAATCACTCCTTCAATTGTTTTTTTCGGATAATATACCCATGGTTATAGAATAGCCATCCTCTGTGTAGTTACTGTGAGATTTTTGTTAACAAAATTTGAACTGGATGTTACAAGTAGATTTTAAAGAATGTATAAGCATATTGTGAATATATTTATAATAATAATCAATTGGGGGTTTTTATGAAATACATATACAAGTCAGGAATTATAGTGTCATTGTTCTTTATAATTCTTGCCATAACTACGATCTGTATAAGGGTAGACAATCAGAATCACAAAACAAATATATTAGGAGGGTCTGTCAAGGAATTGGCGCAAATTAAAGAAACTGACGAGGTATTATCCAGACAAACAGTTTCTATTATGAAAGATAAACGTAATAATTTCAATGAAACTTATTTCAGGCCATCTTCATTAAAGTCACTGAATAACAATTTTATTGACTTTAACACCTTTTCAGAAACTTTTAAGGGAGGAACGGTTCCGGCAGAATTAATGGATACTCCGGTTAAAACAATTGTCAATTATTTCAGTGTGCTTCAGCAGGCTGAAAACCTTACAGATGAAAAAACAGGGGGTTGCGGCACTGTGGGTTATGCAAAAGAACCATACCCCATAGCATACCAGTTTCTTTCTAAAAATAATAAGAAATCAATGCCCTACAACGAATATCTGGATTCCTTTCAGGGTATAGGACATATAAACCTCATTAAAGTAATACCCGTAATAACTGAAAATCCCAAGGAAATCAAATATTTTCTGGAGTTGGAGATTCTTGAAGGAACAAATACCGGGGGAACATGTTTTAACTATTATTTTGCTGAAATTTCACTTGTAAACGCAAATAACAGGTATTATATTGATTCTCTCGCCCTGACTCCTGAGGATTTTTTCTGTGCTGCATATCACGGCTGGTCACAATATGCAGAATCTTATGTTGAAATTGTATACGGTAATTGGTGCGGTCTGATTAAAAAACAGTATCCGCCTCAGCAAAATGATTTCACTAAGGAAATTGTCGTTGACGGAGTAAACGGAGATAAATATATGTTTAAGTTTGCAAAATTGACAAACGGTACGGATTTTCTAATTAATACCCTGATACAAAAAGACGGTGCCTGGGTTCCAGTAAACATTGACGTTAATAAGTGTCTTGAAAAAATGAAAAAAGATAAGGCATAACAGCTGTAATTAACAGTTGTTATGCCTTTTGATTACTATGCTTTAATGCTATTGTAAACTCTTTTTGCGTATTCTTTTGCTGCTTTTATGTCGTTTACATCAGGACTCTTTCTGTTTGCAAATATAAAATACTTTCCTTTGCAGCAGAATGATTCATCAATAACATTTATACCCTTTTCTTTTAGAAGAGATTTAATTGTAGCAATCGCCGAACCTGCTATACCCTTTCCGTTAGTTCCGAAAACAGCTACATTTTTAACTCTGTCTTTGTTTAAAGTTCTGATAAATTCCAATAATTTTGAATCAGGCTTGCCTGCGTATTCACCTGTACCGAGAAACAGTAAGGTAACGTTTTCAGGTGGATATGCAGGGGGAATCTGTTCTGATTTCAATACATCGTCTAGCTCATCTGCAATTGCATCCGCAATCTTCTTGGTATTTCCACCTTTACTGTAATACAAAACCCATGTCTTCATTGCAATCTCCTCTACAAATATTGTTATGTTTGCAAAAGACTTATTGGTTCTGCCGGATATACTTGTCTATAGCCTCTGCTGCTTTCTTTCCGGCACCCATTGCCAATATAACAGTAGCTGCACCGGTAACAGCATCTCCACCGGCATAAACTCCACTCTTACTTGTTGCACCAGTCTCTTCTTCAACTATTATACCGCCCCACGATTGTATGTCAAGTCCGGGGGTAGTGGATGATATAAGCGGATTTGGAGATTGTCCTATTGCAATTATGACTGTTTCAAGGTCTACTACATGCTCGGAACCTTTCTTTTCTACAGGACGCCTTCTTCCTGACTTGTCAGGTTCGCCAAGCTCCATTTCCACACATTCCATACCTTTTACCCATCCGTCCTCTGTTCCCAGAATCTGCTTAGGATTGGTCAGAACCTTAAAAATTATTCCCTCTTCTTTTGCATGATGAACCTCTTCAAGTCTTGCAGGCATTTCTGCTTCAGAACGTCTGTATATAATGTAAACATTCTCGGCTCCGAGACGCTTTGCGCTTCTGGCTGCGTCCATAGCAACATTACCGCCTCCTACAACTGCAACATTTTTTCCCACGAATACCGGGGTATCGGTACTTGGGAATTTATATGCACCCATAAGGTTTATCCTTGTTAAAAACTCATTTGCAGAGTACACTCCGTTGTAGTTTTCTCCGGGAATCCCCATAAAACTTGGCAGACCGGCACCGGAGCCTATAAATACTGCCTTGTAGCCTTGTTCTTTCAGATCCTCAACGGAAAGAACCCTACCTATTACCATATTTGTCTGTATATCAACTCCCAGATCCTTCACTGTCTGGATTTCCTGCTGAACCAAAGCCTTTGGCAAACGGAACTCAGGTATTCCATACATAAGAACCCCACCCGGGACATGGAATGCTTCAAAAATAGTTACTTGGTATCCCATTTTTGCAAGGTCTCCTGCACAGGTAAGTCCCGCAGGTCCTGATCCTACAACAGCCACCTTTACACCATTACTTTCAGGCTTGTTAACGGAAGACTTTACGTTCTGCATGTACCAATCTGCCACAAACCTTTCAAGTCTGCCTATTCCAACAGACTCACCCTTATTAGTTCTTACACACACCATTTCACATTGGGACTCCTGTGGACAAACTCTTCCACAGACAGCGGGCAGGCTGTTGGTTTCTCTTATTTTATTATATGCTTCCTCAAATTTTCCTTCTGCTACGAGCTGGATAAACTCAGGTATCTTTACGTTAACAGGGCAACCGGATACACATGGCTTGTGTTTGCAGTTGAGGCATCTCTGTGCTTCTTCAATAGCCATCTTCTCATCGTAACCTAGTGCAACCTCTTTAAAGTTCTTGTTTCTTATGTCCGGCTCCTGCTCAGGCATTTTTACCTTAGTTAATGACATATTAGGCATTATTTGCACCCCCAAGTCTGCATACGTGTATATCAGTGGATTCTTTCTCCTGTTTTTTGTACATATTTTGTCTTCTCATTGCTTCGTCAAAATCTACTTCATGTCCGTCAAAGTCAGGCCCGTCTACACAAGCAAACTTTGTCTTTCCACCGACTGTAAGCCTGCAGCCTCCGCACATGCCTGTTCCGTCTATCATAACCGGGTTCATGCTTACCAATGTCTTAATCCCATATTCTCTGGTAAGGTTGCTGACAGCCTTCATCATTACAAGTGGCCCTATAGCAATAACCAAATCATATTTATTTCCTTCATCTATAAGCTGCTTTAACACATTAGTAACAAAACCTTTATTTCCGTTTGAACCGTCATCAGTCGCTACAATCAGCTTGCTGCTGACCTTTTCCATTTCTTCCTCAAGAATAATAAGGTCTTTATTTCTGAAGCCCGTAATTGCATGAACTTCTGCGCCAAGACTGTGAAGCTTTTTGGCTTGTGGATAGGCTATGGCACTTCCAAGACCTCCTCCGATAACAGCAACCTTTTTATAGCTATCAAAATGTGATGCAATTCCCAAAGGCCCTACAAAATCCAGGAGACTATCTCCCTCATTCATTTCAGCCAGCTCTCTTGTGGTCTTACCGACTATCTGATATATAATTGTAACAGTACCGTTTTCCCTGTCATAATCAGCTATAGTAAGGGGTATTCTTTCTCCCCCTTCGGATATCCTCAAAATGATGAATTGTCCCGGCTCAGCCTTCTTTGCTATTAAAGGTGCGTCTATAGACATTAAAACAACTGAAGAATTCAATACTTGTTTTTTTACTATTTTAAACATACAAATTCCCCCCCATTTGATATTATGGTTTTATAACATTCAATAAGACATTCTACTTGTAATTTTATAATTATGATGTACTAAAAGTCAACACAAACGATAGGTTTAAATAATACCATTTACCGCAAACTTAGCTTTTTGAATATTATATATTTTTTGTCAGCATTTCCCCTACTGTAATATCTGAAACACCTTTCATAAGTGTATTCAGGATATCTTGTTCTGTTATGGATTTTATAACATGCAAGTCATTATCCAATACCTTAATTATATGAAATACATTGGAATAATCCATTGCTTTTACCAAATCCAGTACTTTAACATCCTCCAATACCGCAATTTCTCTTACAGGAAAAATACCTTTTCTAATAATAGCCGAACGTTTTAAAATGAAGTTTTTCATATTCAAGATGGCAGCCTCCTTTTTGTTTTTCTTTAACAGAAAAATAATGTAAAATCCAATTAAAACAAGACTCCCATTGTATTTACTCTTAATTAATACCACCGTTCCGGTACATATAATCATAATTGAAAAAAACAATGAAAATATATTCATAAATCTGCTTGCACGGAATAAACCCACTTTATCCGACAGAAGTTCTATTGCGATTCTGCCACCGTCAAGGGGATGGATAGGAATCAAATTAAAAATAGCCAGCCATAAATTTATTGTTATGGCCAGCATAATATCTACAGTTAAAAGTCCTCCTGCAGGAGTCTTCCACTTATGTACACAGTATATGATTATTGCAAAAACAACATTTACCAAAGGGCCTGAAATATATATCATGAGTTTTTGAGACTTACTGCATTGAAAATCGTCAATAGCTGCATTAACGCCTACAGGTAAGAGCCTGAAGCTGCTGAGTCCGGCCCCGCACATTGCCCCGGCAGCGATATGACCGAGTTCATGACAAATAATAAAACCCAAGGTCATAGAATATGCAACAAGAAGTTTTCCTATCATTGCCGCCAAAAATACAGGAAGAATCAATAAATCTATCTGAATCCTTGTTCCTTTGAGTCGGAAATCCAAATGTGGCAATGCTTTAGTTACCTCCATTAATAAGGTCAAATAGCTTTCCCGGATTAATCAACTTGTTGTCCTTCCATACTTCAAAATGCAGATTTGAACTTGCTTCATCCTCAGAGTTACCAACCTTTGCAATTATATCTCCTTGATTAACCTTTTGTCCTACTTTTGCAACCAGAATTGAACAATGCCCATAAAGAGTCATTATACCGTCATTATGTTTTATCTTTACATACTTATCATATTCAGGATTTGAGCCCACCTCAGTAACTTCTCCCGACAATGCTGCTTTGATGGATGTTCCCATATTTGCCTCTATGTCAATACCTGAATGGAACTGAGGATTTCCGCTTAGTGGGTCTGTCCTTGTTCCAAAGGGCGAAATTATTTCTCCTTTAATAGGAACAATAAATGAGTATTTATCCGCAATACTCTTTATTTCAACATCGTCCAGCACCTGCATGTCACTTCCCGATACTGCTTTACTGTCCGTAGATACAGAACTGCTGTTTGTGCCGGATGCTGGATTAACCTCACCACCTGAATCTGTTTTATCTATAACAGATGAAGTCTGAATATCATTATCATCTGTACTATTTCCGCCTCCCACCAGTTTTTGAAGCTTACCGCCCTCTTCTGGCAATCTTACACCTAATGTAGTAGCCGCACTCACAATATATTTATTTACGTCATAGTTTACAGTTGTAATTGCCTTAACCTTTGATATAAAAGCGTCTGTTGCAGGTGTATTTGCTGCCTTACACAAGGCTATTGCAGATAAAAAAACCACCACAATCAGCATTTTTGCAGCTGCAATTGTTGAAATGAGGTCATTGTTTGTATTTCTTCTGTTTCTCCGGGGAGTACCGGTCGGTCGGGAGTATTTCGGTCTTTCAATAATTTCGTCCATTACTTCCACCCTTTCTTTGGCTTATTAATAATTATATAAATTATATTTAGCAATTTAATGGAATATTCCAGATAGAGTTTATAGTCAACAAAAAAGATACCCTGGAATATCTAGGATATCTTCTAAAATAAAAACTCTGTTATAAATTTTTCTTAATCCTGCCTCAGTAGCTCTCTCCACGCAAGGTCTCCACGTTCAAGACCCTTTATAAGCACCTCGGCAGATGCTATATTGGTAGCAAAAGGAATGTTGTTAACATCACAATGCTTGAATAACAGGTAATTATTGTGGTCCTCTTCACTATTTGCATCCCTGAAATAAATCAGTAAATCAATTTCATCGCAAGCAATCCTGGCTGATAACTGCTGTGCACCCAGACTGCCGTATGCAAGAAGATTGACATTCAACCCTGTGGCTTTATTGATCATAATACCTGTAGATCGTGTCGCTATTATATGATGTTCATGAAGAATTGACTTGTAAGCTATACAAAAGCTTGCCATTAATTCTTTTTTGTTATCATGAGCTATAAATGCTATATTCATCTAACCAATCACTTGCCTTTGAGTTTATTTACCTGCATTTTTTACATTTTTTATTGGAATATTTGCAACCAGAGCGGGAACCACTCTGTCACCTTCTTCACTTTTGGTTCTGGTTAATTGTATATCAAGTGCGCTCTCGTCAATTTCCATATAATGTTGTATTACCTTTATTATTTCACCCTTAACCATTTCTAAAAATTCAGGAGAAACGTTAGCTCTGTCATGAATCAGCACCAACTGGAGCCTTTCTTTGGCTACATCCTTAGACGGCTTGGATCTGCCAAAGATTTTAGAGAAATCTATCAGCATACTACTAACCCTCCTTATGTATTTTTAAATCCCAGTAATTTTTTAAACTTGTTCAAAAATCCTTCATCAGTATCAAGGTTCATGATGGGTACATCTTCACCTTGTATTCTTCTGGTTACGTTTCTGTATGCTTGTCCTGCAAGAGATTTTTCATCAGTTACCGCAGGCTCACCTTTGTTTGTAGACACAACAATCTTTTCATCGTCAGGTACAACACCTATCAAGTCAATAGCAAGTATATCAATGATATCGTCAATGGTCATCATATCTCCGCGCTTAACCATATCAATTCTTACCCTGTTTATTAAAAGCTTTGGATTTCTCAGTTCATTTGCCTCCAGCAACCCCACAATACGGTCAGCATCCCTTACCGCTGAAACCTCCGGTGTTGTTACTACTATTGCTCTGTTTGCTCCGGCAATAGCATTTTTAAAGCCTTGCTCGATTCCTGCCGGACAATCTATTATTATGTAATCAAAATCATTTTTTAATTCATTTACAAGATTAATCATCTGCTCAGGTGCTACTGATGACTTGTCTCTTGTCTGTGCTGCGGGCAGGAGATACAAACCTTCATACCTTTTATCCTTTATCAGGGCCTGCTTAACTCTACATACTCCTTCAATAACGTCAACCAAATCGTACACGATTCTGTTTTCCAAGCCCATTACAACATCCAGATTTCTTAGTCCTATATCAGTATCTATAAGTACTACCTTTTTACCTGCCAGTGCCAGGCCAGTACCAATATTGGCAGTTGTTGTAGTCTTACCTACTCCACCCTTTCCGGATGTAATTACAATTACCTCGCCCATACAGCATTGCCTCCAATTCTAAGAAGAAAATATATTAAAAGAGAATTATTTCAAACTTATACACATTAAACTATATATTTGTTTTTTCAATTTGTCAATATTGCTGCCTTTTTGAATCGGGCTATCTGGCAGGTAAAAACCGTTCTACGTAAAGCGTATCATCCTTTATATATGCCAGTTCAGGTATAGGATTCCCAACTCCTCCTTTTTCATCAGGAGAACGTGTTATAATGTCTGCTATTCTCAACTGTGTGGGATTCAAACCCAAAGCTGCTACTATTGCTTCCTTGTTTCCGTCGCGGCCTGCATGAACAACTCCCCTGAGCAAGCCCATTACAACTATATTTCCTGTAGCCTCAATTACTGCACCGGGATTAACATCTCCAAGTATTACCAGATTGCCGTCAAAGTTTACCAGCTGCCCTGAACGGACAGTTCCTCTGTAAAACTTTGTCTGTCCTTCTTCTATTCCTTTAAAGAACATATACTTTTTTATCTGATTCTTTCTTTCAACAGGCTTGTCCGTTGATACATTATTAACTGCAGCCTGAACCTGCTCCTTATCCTCTTCAAATGATTCTATCCTGGCTCCGCTTTCCCTGACAAGTATCTCCAACAGTTGGGACTTTTCTTCTTGATTGAGGATTCTGCCTTTATACTTTACTGCAAGCTTCGCACCTCTGAAGAATTTACCTGCGGAATTTACTTTGTCCCTCATGCATTTTACAACTTCACCAAATTCCGTCTCGTTCTTTAAAATAATTGTCAATCCGTTTACAGTCCCTTTAAAAGTTACTGAACTTTCATCCATACTTTTAACCTCCACCTGCCTTACCCTGCGGCATAAATACTTTACTTGGTCAATTGGACTATATCTGCCTTAACAGTATAATCCTTATTGCCTGTTCCGTTTGAATCAAAGTAATATTTAAGTATATCCTTTGCAATGGGTGCTGTATAAGCACCAAATACACCTCTTTCAACTACTACGGCTACTGCTATCTGTGGCTTATCGGCCGGTGCGTAGCAAATAAATAATGCATTTGAGGACTGAGTTGCTTCCCTTCCTGTTTCGGCAGTACCTGTTTTTCCTGCAACCGTTATTGGCTTTAAGTCAATGAAAGTATTTGCAGCCGTACCATCTGTGGCATTGGCAACCGCTATCATACCCTGCTGAATTGCTTTCATATTTTCCTTCTTAACAGGAATTATTTCATATTCCGGCTTTGTTTCAGTTACGATAGAACCATCATACTTTACAACCCTCTTTATAATGTGAGGTTTTAAATGCTTGCCTCCATTTGCAATGGTAGCAGCATAGTTTGCAAGCTGTATAGGTGTAAAGCTGTTATACATCTGCCCTATTGATGTCTGTGCTGTATCAGCGGCAGTCCAGGGATATGGTTCTACTGTTTTCTTGTACTCCCTAGAGGAAATAATACCCTTACTTTCACCCAGAAGGTCAATTCCTGTCTTTTGGCCCAACCCGAATTTTTTTGCCCATTTTACTATATTATCAATCCCAACTCTATTACCACGATTGTAAAAATAGGGATTGGACGATTTTTGTATTGCAGTTATAAGGTTAACTGTTCCAAGACCTGCACGGTATTGGTTGTACTCAATGGACTTTAGCATTAAACCGTCATATGTTTCGTAACCTTTGTCAAAATACGTTTCATATGGGGTTGTCTTTCCTTCTTCTAATGCGGCAATTCCTACCAAGGGTTTAAAGGTTGAACCCGGTGTATATATTCCGGCAATTGCCCTGTTATACTCAGACGTAGTTGTATTTTTAGGATCTCCCAAGGCTGCTTTTGCTTTATTTGCCGCCTCATCGTCAGGGTCTGCAATGAAAATGGACGGGTCGTAGCTTGGATAATTTGCAAGTGCAAGTACTTCGCCGGTATTGACATCTATTGCAACTGCTGCCCCCGCAAATGCATCATGACGATTTTTTTTGTTGTTGTTGGACTCTCGTATAAGCTTTATATTTTTTGCAAGGGAATCCATTGCTACCTTCTGAAGTCCCATGTCAACAGTCAACACAACGTCACTACCTGGCTTTACTGATTCTTCACTGACTGTTCTTGGCTTTCCGTTATCGTCAACTTCAACACGCCTGTAACCGTTAGTACCTCTCAGATACCCTTCGGTAGTCAGTTCTACTCCTGATTTACCTATAGTATCCGTCATTTTATAGCCTGCATCACTGTTCTTAGCCAGTTCTTCAGCATCTATAGGACCTACGTGACCAATTAATTGTCCTGCATACTTCGCATCAACATATTTCCTGCTGGGAACACTTTCTATAATTATTCCCGGAAATTCGTCGCTCCGTTCTTCCAACTCTGCAATTGTTTTGGTACTGATTGATTCTGCAAGAACAGGATCCATTGAAATTCCTTGAAACCTAAGTGTCATAATATCATAAGCATCCTTTTCGGAGTACTTGTCATCAACCTTGAACACCATGTCCTTGACATATTCATATATTTCTTCAGGTGTAGAATCCTGATCAAAGTCCTTGAATTCATATCCTGTCATAATTTTGAGGGTTTTTCTTCTATTTTCATTATTTTTCAGCATAGACCCAAAGCCCAAAGGGTAGGTCAGATACTTTGAGAAAGTTTTGTTGTGTGTGTCTCCGTTCTTTTCAAGAACCTTAAGAATCTTATACATCATTTCATTGAGCTTTTTAGACCCAAGCCCGGTATCCATTAATATAACGGAATAACTGGTGGAATTAACAGCTACAGGAACACCATACCTGTCAAGTATATTCCCACGTTCAGCCAGAATGGTTGTTGATCTCATTATTTTACTTTGGGACTGGGTATAGTAGTTTTCACCCTGAACCAACTGCATGTTTGCCAACTGGTAAACAATTACAGAGAACATCAGAACTATAACTATTCCCACAATGGTATATCTGTCTTTAAAAAACTGTTTCATTTAACCTCTAAACCTCATTTAATACCTGTTTTTTTCTTCAACCTCTAAAAACTTCCTGTCCAGCAATATAATAATTACAAATATAACGATACCCAAAACGCAGTTTACCAGTGATTCAGGTAAAATCACAGTTTTGAGGGTTGCAACAAACTCAATTTTCAGGCCCAGCAGATAGGATGCAAATATAATCGCAGACTCGAAAATATATGTAGATAAAAAAGTACAAAAAGCCATTACAAGTATATTTTCCTTGAAAAGCCTTTTGTTTATATTACCTAATGCAAGTCCGAGGAGCATTCCTACTAGTGCATGGTACCCCAAAGCAACACCTATTACGGCATCCATGCACAATCCGGCAGAAAAGCCGACAACCGCACCGTCTGTCTTGCCTTTCAGCAGTGAAATGCTAACTATTAAAATAATCACAAGATTCGGAGATACTCCGAAAATTGTAAAGTTATTCAATAATGTAACTTGTGCAGTTACAAATATGAATATAAGTATAGCATATAAAATTACTTTATTTCTCATTTGTCTGCATTTTCCATTTCTGACTTTGATTGTGCTTCTTTGTTTCTGAGTATTACCACCTGATTCAGTCTTTTTAAATCAGCTGCCGGCTGAATAATTGCATACCTGTCAAGATCGCTTTCTCCTGATCTTATTTCCTTGACTGTTCCTATGGTAATACCCTTTGGATAAATACCTCCGATTCCGGATGTTTCAATTACATCTCCCTGAATCAGGTCAAGCTCTGCAGGAATATATTCCAGTTTGCACAAACCTTCCTTTTCCAGCTTAATGTCTCCCTTTACAACAACATAGTCGCCACTTTTTGCAACAATGGCACTTACAGAGCTGCCGTCTTCAATGATGCTAATTATTTTGGAAGATAAAGGCTGTGCAGACACAACTTTTCCCACAAGGCCTTTGCTGGTAATAACCGGCATATTGTAATCAATCCCGTTAGCAGAACCTTTGTCCGTTAGAAAAATATTAAAGAGATTTCCGCCATCTCTAGCTATTATATTGGCACCAACAAAATCAGAGTCTGCCAGCTGATCTTTCAAATCAAAAACTTTTCGCAAGTCTTCATTTTCCCTTTTCAGCCTTAAATACTCGGTTCTTTCATTATTTAACTTATCAATTTTTTCTTTTAACTCCTTGTTTTCAGCTTGAAGCTTTTGAACATTGTCAAAAAGATTTATTCCATCCTCAACCTTCTGTCCTGTGTATGAAAATGCCTTTTCAACAGATGTAAAAGGTACTGAAATCAAGTTCCCTATCCAGTTTATATTACTTGCCGGATTTACGGTCAAGCCTATACACACAATTATAATTAAAATTATTATTGTAACTACCAACGCCCTACTTTTAAAATACTTCAAGGAATACTTCTCCTCTCTTAACCCACCTACTTAAAGCTTTTAGTTATTTTAACCTCTGTGGTGATAAAAGAACCTTTTTCAATGTTTCTATTTCCTCCAGAACTTTACCTGTTCCCAAAGCAACGCAATCAAGAGGATTTTCAGCAATTGATACAGGCATACCTGTCTCCTGCTTTATTAGCTTATCCAAACCGTCAAGAAGTGCCCCTCCTCCTGTGAGCATTATTCCCCTGTCCATAATATCGGAAGCCAACTCAGGCGGAGTTTTCTCAAGGGTATATTTAATGGAATCTATTATGGCATTGACAGGCTCTTTCAATGCTTCATTTATTTCTGAGGAAGTTATTTCAATGTTTTTTGGCAAGCCTGTAATCAGGTCTCTTCCCCTTATCATCATTTTTTCTTCTTTTGCCTTCGGAAAAGCGCTTCCTATTGTAACCTTGATTTGCTCTGCTGAACGCTCACCTATCATAAGGCTGTATTCTTTTTTAATATAATGTGCGATTGATTCGTCCAATTCATCTCCTGCAATTCTCAGTGATTTGCTTGTAACTATTCCTCCGAGAGATATTACCGCAACTTCCGAAGTACCTCCACCTATATCAACAACCATGCTTCCGGAAGGTTCTTCTACAGGTAACTCCGCACCAATCGCAGCAGCCATGGGCTCCTCAATAAGGTAAGCCTCTTTTGCTCCTGCCTGTAGAGTCGCATCTTCAACGGCTCTCTTTTCAACCTCTGTAACACCTGATGGAACACATATTACAACTCTTGGTTTACTGAACCTACCTTGAGACATAGCCTTTTTTATGAAATACTTTATCATATTTTGGGTTATGTCAAAATCAGCTATAACACCATCTTTCATAGGTCTGATTGCTACAATATTGCCTGGCGTACGTCCAATCATTTCCTTTGCGGCTTCTCCAACCGCCAATACTTCGTTATTTTTAATGTTAACTGCTACAACGGACGGCTCTCTAACAACAATTCCCTTTCCTTTAACATGTACCAATGTATTCGCAGTTCCCAAATCTATACCAATATCTCTTGCAAAAAAACTCATTTAAAAAGTACCTCCTGTGTATTTTGGCTAAATAAAGCCTTGTTCTTTTAAACTCACATATCTTCCATCACCCAGTACAATATGGTCCAATACCTTTATCCCCAATATGTCTCCCGCATTTACAAGTCTGTCAGTAGTACGTATATCTTCGTTACTGGGTGTAGGATCCCCACTTGGATGATTATGTACAAATATAATACTGTTGCAGCCGCATTTCACAGCTTCGCTGAAAACCTCTCTTGGATGAACAATGGAAGCATTCAAACTGCCTGTTGAAATACTAACTATTTTTAACACTTTATTTTTTGTATCCAGTAGAATAGCTTTGAACATTTCCTTCTTAAGGTATCGCATTTCTTCCATCATCAGATTACTTACATCATCGGCACTTTTGACAAAATGGCGTACAACTCCGTTACTCGTTGCTATTCTTTTTGAAAACTCAAGCACAGCTTTTATCTGAATTGCCTTTACACGGCCAATTCCCCTTACTTTCATAAGCTGTTCAATAGAGAGGTTGTTAAGGGAGGAAAGTCTTCCGTCCTGAGAAAGCTTTAAAACCATCTGTGCAAGCTCTACAGCTGTGTAAGATCTGGTTCCTGTCTTAATTACTATAGCAAGCAATTCGGCGTTTGACAGGCACTCTGCCCCCACTTCCGACATTTTTTCATAGGGCCTCTCGCATATGGGAAGCTCTTTTATCTTTAACCTATCCATTGTTACCCTCGTTAATTTTCCAGCGTTCTAACTAACTCACATATCTTTTATTATACCATGTTTTTGTTCCAATTACATCGTCATTATGTGTTTTAGAGTTGTAAATTTAAGAACCCGGTATTATAGCATTTTATTTAATGACGCTTTCCTGAAGCTTTTCCAACATTTCACTTAGTCTGGTTAACGGAAGTCCTACAACATTTGAATAACATCCTTTTATTCCCTTTACAAATATTGCCCCTACACCCTGAGCTGCATAAGAACCTGCCTTATCAAATGCCTCACCGCTTTTAATGTACGCTTTTATTTTTTCGTCATCCAGCTCTATAAATTGTACAATTGTTGTTTCATGTTGTATAAGCTCTATCTTGTTATCTAAGTCTATCAGACATACTCCGGTGATTACCTCATGTTCCCTTCCACTAAGCTTTTTAAGCATATCATAAGCGTCTTCGGGGCCTTTAGGCTTGCCTAAAATCTCATCGTCAATTACTACAATTGTATCTGCTCCTAAAACCAAACCTTTTTTAACTCTGTTGGAAACATCTCTTGCTTTTTGGTATGCCAGTTGTTCTGCCTTTTGGGCGGGAGTACCGGTCAACTCACTTATATTTTCATCAATTTCGCTTGGAATAATTTCAAATGGTAATTTTATTTGTCTCAGTAAATCTTTTCTTCTCGGCGACAATGATGCCAAAACTATATTTCTCATTTTTATTCCTCTTATGATTGCATATATTTTTAAATATTATATATTTTTATAGGTATTATTTCAAATGTATTGTAGCTTTGTAATGAACCTTTAATGTATTATTTACATTGCAGTATAATAATAGTAATTGTATTATATGGTTGTATTTATAGATATTACATGTCTTTGCAAAGTATATTATTGATAAATATTACTTCTCAACTATTTATTTTCGAAGTATAATAGAGTAAACTATTAAAAATTAATGTTCAGCAGGTTTTCCAGATTAAATTAATTAAAGTAAGTTGGTGATTGAATGAGAATAGAAAAAGTTAATGAAAATGTACTGAGGGTCACAATCACATTAAATGACCTGGAAGAAAGAAATATTGATATTTCTTCTCTGAATTATAATTCACCTGCCGCCCAGGAATTATTCTGGGATATGATGGAACGTGCCGAAGAAGAGTACGGTTTCGCATCAGGGGATTCTCAGCTGGTATTTGAAGCCTCACCGGAAAACGAGGACGGATTTGTCGTAACTATTACAAAGATTGATTCAGACGGCGAATTTGAATCCATTCAGAAATATATCAAAAGCAAATATAAGAATTCCGATTTGAGGCAGAAAAAGAAAAAAAGCAAGGTTTGCTCCACTTTGAACATATACTGTTTTGATTCAATTGAAGACTTATGCCAATTAGCAAAAAGGATTTATCCTTTGTACAACGGCGAAAGTTCTGTTTATAGGTTTAAAAGCAGCTATTACCTTCTACTTGCCGGGTCTTCATCCTCTCCTCAACTGGAGATAATCATGGATGAGTATTCTGCTCATGTGGGAAATGCCAACTTTTTTGAAGGCTATCTGAATGAATACGGAGAAAGAATTATCCATGAAAACGCTTTAGAAACTTTAAACGTTTACTTTTAATAAAACCATTAAAACCGGTTGCAGCTTCCGCTACAGCCGGTTTTATATTTATTTGTTATTCATTACCAAATCAATTACCTTGTCATATGCTTTTGCCAGATCGAATACATCCTCGTCAATGAGAGTGTCCTCTTCTATCAATACTTTTCCCTCATTATCATATATGGTTTTTGATACTCTTTTGCCATTGAGAAAATCACGGTGTTTATTTTCCATAAGCTCACTCATTGAACCTGATTCAATATTTTCGTCAATAATTGTATTGTTTATTTGGATTGTATCTGAACCTTCGTTTTCTATCCCTGATTCTAACTTTGAAATATCATCAGTAAGTGCGGATTCAACATTTTCCTGTACAACTATTAGGTTTTTACCAAAGGTTATAACACTTTCTCTTGGAATTAGTCTTATATTTTTTTGGTCTTTAATTGAAATGAACTCCAGAGCAAATATTGAACAACTGTTATCTTCATCTACATAGATATCCCCTATTTCACCTATTAAGCTTCCCTTTTTTGTCATAACTCTTGTGCCCTTAACGGGTATATTTTTTTGGAGATGGTCTATGGCAGCAGGTATTTTGCTAATATCATTTATCACAGCTTCATTTTCTATGGTCAGTGCATATTCACCGATTCCTATTACATCCTTTGCAGAAATTACTTTTGCATTTAGAATCTGTATTCCGTTTTCTACTACCACATAGTCAACCGCACCTTTTGCAGCATTAACTATAACTCCCTTTACCTTACCAACTTCCTCACCATCACAAATGCTAATTATAGGTAAACCTATTACCTCTTCAGTTTTTTTCATTAAAGCTGACCTCCTTGAAAAATGTAAAACAATCTTCCTTTATTTTAGATTTTTGATAATTTCCGCTCTGATTTCAGGTTTTAATTCATTACCGTACCTTTTTGCAACACTGTTCAAGATACTGCAGGCCAATTCATTAAGTCCCAGTTCCTTATACAGGGCACAAATGTCCAATACTACCCAAAAAACCATATCATTGCTAAGGTTGCCATAGTCTAAAGCCTTTGTATAATACTGGACAGCCTGCTCTTTTTGGCCTTTGACTTTACAATCAAAAGCTTTTAACACCAGAATTTCTGATTCATTAACAGGTTCATGCTTGTCTTCGGAAACCTCTTCTTTGAGAGTATCTTCCAAAACATCTTCACAAGCAACAGTTTCTTCGATAGCTGATATTAATTCACACTCTTCCTCAACTGACAAATCTTCACGGCTTTCATCGTTTTCGGAAACTTCAGGTGTCTTATTTTCCGATATCTCAGGTTTAAAATGACTTTTTGTCCTTCCAAAAAATCGTTCAATCACCAGGCTGCAATTTATGGAACTTAGCCTGTCAGGTAGAAAAACTGAAACTAATATACTTATGGTAAATACCAGAATTAAAAAGAATAAAGAAGCTATGACTAAAAAAAATAAAAATTCAACATCCCGATTTATGTTATTGAATCTTTCCATATAGCCAAATACAGTATTATAAGCGGGATTAAAAGTGATACCAAGAATAACTGCACCTATTGAAACAGACGTTAAAGTACCTAAATCAAGCTCTCTTGATTTATATAGATAGTAAAAAGCCAGCAAAGCTGTAATTAATATAGTTGCAGCAGCCATTATACTATTTGTCATAGGGTCCTCCGGATATAACTCTCTAATTATTTATTTGTAAACATAATTATCCCAAAATATTATATTCGCCATAAATTTATAAAAATCCTTCTTATTTTAAATTTTTTTTAAAGAAAAACAGCTATTTTGGAATATCATCCAATATAGCCACTTTAAATTTACCACATTATTTTTTAATCTTTAAGCCATTTTTTTCAGAACTTCTATTACTGCATCTCCAACATCATTTGTCTTGGAGGTTCCTCCCATATCAGGAGTCAAATGCTTCTTTTCTACCATTACCTGCTCAATTGCATTTAATACTTTACTTCCCCAATTTTCATAACCAAAGAAATCAAGCATTTGGCTTACTGACCATATTGCCGCCAGTGGGTTTGCTTTTCCCTGTCCTGCTATGTCAGGTGCCGAACCGTGTACAGGTTCAAACATTGATGGAAAAGTCCTTTCAGGATTTATATTTGCACCGGCAGCCAGTCCCATTCCTCCTGATATAGCCGCACCCAAATCTGTAATAATGTCTCCGAACAGGTTGGATGTTACTACTATCTGGAATCTCTCAGGCTGCTTTACAAAGAACATACAAGCAGCATCTACAAGATATGAATATGTTTTTACATCCGGATATTCTTTTCCTACCTCTTCAAAAATCTGATCCCAGAACACCATTGAATAGTTGAGAGCGTTTGCCTTACTTATGCTTGTGAGGGTCTTACCTTCTTTTCTTGCAAGCTCGTATGCGTATCTGATAACACGCTCGCAGCCTTTGCGCGAAAATACTCCCGTTTGAAGTACAACCTCTTCAGGCTTGTCCTTGAATAGCCAATCTCCGGCACCGGCATACTCGCCCTCACTGTTTTCTCTTACTACAATCATGTCAATCTGGCTGCGGTCTACTCCCTTTAAAGGACATTCCGCACCCTCAAGGAGCTTTACCGGACGAAGGTTTACATACTGGTCAAAGCCTTTTCTGATTTTAAGAAGAAGACCCCAAAGGGATATGTGGTCGGGTACTCCCGGATAACCCACGGCACCAAGATAAATTGCATCAAACTTCTTGAGTTGTTCCATTCCATCATCTGCAATCATTTTTCCAGTCTTTACATAATACTCGCATCCCCAAGGAAATTCCGTGAACTCAAAATTAATTTTCGGGTTCAATTCTGATATTGTCTTTAATACTTTTACTCCTTCAGCAATTACTTCAGGACCTATTCCATCTCCGGCAACTACTGCAATCTTGTGTGTGTTCATTTTAACACCCCTAACTCATTATATGTAAAATAATACAATTTCATCAGCAGCCGTTTTATTATTTACTACAAAAGACAGCTTTCCCTTAAGAAAACACTGTGTTTTCACAGGGAAAGCTGAAAGCTGTCTGACAATAATCATTATTTTTTAACTATTCCTTTTTATGAACAAGTGCATTTTCCAATACTGTATTCATATCAGGAGCACATATGAAATTTAGAGCCTGTCTTACATTCTCAGGTATTTCTTCTATATCTTTTTTATTGTCTACCGGAAGAATTATTGTCTCAATCCCAGCTCTATGTGCCGCCAGCACCTTTTCTTTGAGTCCGCCTATGGGAAGGACTCTGCCTCTGAGTGTAATTTCCCCTGTCATAGCTACTTTTCTGTTTACAGGTAATCCTGACAAGGCGGACACCATTGCCGTTGCCAGTGTAATTCCTGCTGAAGGTCCGTCTTTAGGAATTGCACCTTCGGGAACATGTATGTGTATGTCATTTTTTTCGTAAAACTTCTCATCTATTTTCAAGTCCGTGCATCTTGACCTTATAAAACTCATAGCCGCCTTGGCAGATTCTTTCATAACATCACCCAAATGCCCCGTAAGCTCCAACTTGCCATTACCCTGCATAAGGTTTACTTCTATTGAAAGTGTATCACCGCCTACAGGAGTCCATGCAAGGCCAGTGGCAATACCGATTTCATCCTTTTCCCCTGCATAATCAAACCTGAACCTCTTAACTCCAAGAAATTTCTCCAGATTATTTCTGTTTACTGTCACAGATTTTTTATTTTCAGATACCAGAACCTTGGCAACTTTTCTGCAAACGGAGCCTATCTCTCTTTCCAGATTTCTTACCCCTGCCTCACGTGTATAGTAATTGATAATATCCCTTACAGTTCCTTCGTCTATCCTTATATTTTTTGATGATAGACCGTGAAGTTTTATCTGTTTTGGGAGCAGGTATTTCATAGCTATATTTGCCTTGTCCTCTTCTGTATAGCTTGAAAGATTAATTATCTCCATTCTATCAAGCAGTGGTCTCGGTATTGTATCCAGAGTATTGGCAGTAGTCAGGAACAATGAATTTGATAGATTAAACGGCAGCTCCATATAGTGATCCCTGAAAGCAAAGTTTTGTTCTGAATCCAGTACTTCCAGCATAGCTGAAGCAGGGTCTCCTCTGAAATCGCTGCTCATTTTATCTATTTCATCCAGAAGTATCAAAGGATTGTTTGAGCCCGCCTGTTTTAAGGCTGATATTATTCTCCCGGGCATTGAACCAACATATGTTCTTCTATGTCCTCTTATCTCCGACTCATCCTTTACACCACCAAGAGAAATACGTACATAGTTTCTGTTCAGTGCTTTTGCTATAGACTTTGCAATGGATGTCTTACCCACTCCCGGTGGTCCTACAAGACAAAGAATAGGACCTTTCAGGCTATTTTTGAGCTTCTGAACCGCCAAATATTCTATTATTCTTTCCTTTACCTTTGTAAGACCGTAATGGTCTTTCTCCAGAATTTCTTCTGCACTTTTCAGATCTATATGCTCTTGTGTTGATTTATTCCATGGCAAATCAAATATCCAATCAAGGTAGGTTCTGATTACACCGCCTTCAGCAGAACCCTGAGGCATTTTCAAAAGCCTGTCCAATTCCTTCTGAACCTTCTTTTCAACCTCTTCCGGAAGCCCGGCTGATTTTAGTTTTTCCTTGTATTCCTCAACCTCACCGGCAATTCCCTCTCTGTCACCAAGCTCAGTTTGTATTGCCTTCATCTGTTCACGAAGATAGTATTCTTTCTGGAGCTTATCTATTTGTTTTCTTACTTTTGAATTTATATCTTTTTCAATCTCAAGTATTTCTGTTTCCTGATATAAAATTTCCAGTAGTTTTTCAACCCTTCTCAGAGGGTGGAATTCTGAAAGTATAGCCTGCTTCTGCTCAACCTTCAGAGGTATATTATTTGCTATTATATCGGAAACCTGACTTATGTTGCTAATCTCCACAACCGAAAGGGCTGTATCCGGAGAAACCTTTCCGCTGAGTTTTACATAATCCTCAAAGGCCGAAACCAGCCTTCTTTTCAAAGCTTCTACTTCATTTTCGACAAAGTCCTCTTCTTCTATAGTCGTCTCAACCACTTCTGCAATGAAAAAAGGATCATTCTGGACAATTTTCTTTATTTCGGCCCTGTGTATGCCTTCAACAAGAACTCTTATTGTATCACCCTGAAGTTTAAGTAACTGCTTAACCTTTGATACAGTACCGATTGAATAAATATCATCAGCACCGGGAGAATCAGCCGAAGCATCTTTTTGTGCAACAAGAAAAATCAGTTGGTCATTGATCATTGCCTCTTCGAGTGCCTTTATGGATTTATCCCTTCCTACATCAAAGTACAAGGTCATAAAAGGGAAAACCGTTAGTCCCCTGAGCGGAAGCAGCGGTAATTGCTTTTTCTGTTTTTTTTCACTTTTGTCAGCCATGTCTATCCTCTCATTTTTCCATAAAATATACCAATTAGCATTAATTATTATAACCTTATTGACTTTCCAGTTCAACTGATAAATCCCTTTTTCAGACATTTATCAATTACATCTGATTATCAGGCCTCTTTCAGAATCAACTGTTACTACGGAGCCCGATTTCAATATTTTAGTAGCATTTTCAGCCCCTACTACTACAGGTATATCCAGTGCCAAGCCAACTGTTGCAGTATGGCATGACTGTCCGTGTTCTTCGACAACTATGGCAGATGCCCTCTTTATTATGGGAAGCATAGAGTTATCTGTAAATGGGACAACTAATATATTACCATCGCTGAATTTATCCATTGCTTCTTTAGCATTCTGGGCAACACATAATTCACCTGTTGCACAGGCCGCACCGATTCCAACACCCTGAACCAACACTTTTCCCACAATATGCACTTTAAGCGTATTGGTTGTTCCGCTTATTCCGGCAGGCATTCCTGCAGTTATTACTGCCAAGTCACCGTTTTTAACAAGGCCGGATTCCAGTGCTTTTTCAATACCGTTGTCAAACATTTCATCTGTTGTATTTGCAATTCCTACTAAATACGGTAATACTCCCCACGATAAGTTCAACTGCCTTTGCACCTTTGGATTTGCTGTTGTTGCAATTATTGGGCAAGCAGGACGGAATCTGGCTATCATTCTGGCAGTGTGTCCCGACTGTGTAACCGTTATTATTGCAGAAGCCTTTAAGTCCAGCGCAGTAGTACAGGTTGCATGACTGATAGCATTTGTAACACTGGAATTTAATTCGGAACGTGCAGTTGTGAATCTCTTCCAGTAATCCATAGATCTTTCAGCCTTCTCGGCAATCCTTGCCATTACCTCAATGGTTTCAAGTGGGTACTTACCCGCAGCTGTTTCCCCTGAAAGCATTACACAGCTTGTTCCATCAAATATAGCATTTGCAACGTCGCTTGCTTCGGCTCTTGTAGGTCTAGGATTTCTAATCATAGAGTCAAGCATTTGGGTAGCAGTTATTACAGGCTTACCGGTCTGATAACATTTTTCTATAATGTTCTTTTGAACAATTGGAACCTCTTCTACAGGTATTTCTACACCAAGGTCTCCCCTTGCTACCATTATTCCGTCAGAAACCTTAAGAATATCATTGAAGTTCTTTATACCTTCTCTATTCTCAATTTTTGCTATTATTAATATATCCTTGCCGCCATTCTTTTCAAGTACCTTCCTTATCTCCACAACATCGGAAGCTTTTCTTACGAATGAGGCTGCAATGATATCAAAGTCGTTCTCTATACCGAATTTGATATCATCAATATCCTGTTTTGTCAGGGCAGGCAGTTTGATTTCCGCACCGGGTACATTTATTCCCTTGTGATTCCCTACTGCCCCACCGTTAAGAACTCTACAGTAAATATCCTTGTTCTTTATTTCAGTAACTTCAAGTTCAACCAAACCATCGTTAATAAGTATTTTGCTTCCCTTTGAAACGTCCTTGTAAAGCTCTTTGTAGGTAATTGTACATTTTGTTTCATCACCTATTATATCCTTGTTAACAAGTATAAACTCATCATTTTCACTAAGTATGACCTGGCCGTCCTTAAATTTGCCGGTTCTTATTTCAGGCCCTTTTGTATCAAGTAATAAAGGTATTGGAAGATTAAGTTCTTCTCTTATTTTCTTTACTAAGTCTGCCCTCTTTTTATGTTCTTCATGTGTTCCGTGGGAAAAATTCAATCTTGCCAGACTCATTCCGCCAAGCATCATATTCCTTAATACGTCCTCATTATCAGAAGCAGGCCCCAATGTACAAATTATTTTTGTTCTCCTCATTTTTGTCCTCCATATATACCATTTATTTTGTTTTAAATATATTATTATTGCTACGGTTTTATTGCATAAGTATCTAATTTATGATATTTTATTTTTTGCTCCTTGTCTACACATGTAATTATTTTGTTATTTTGGTTATACCCATGTTTTACATTTTTAACCTCATTAAAGTTACATATCTGTATTATTATTATCAAACTGTAAAAAATAATTATTACTAAAGCACTGGAGGTACTTTAAATTAATGGAAAAAAAATCGCAGGAAAGAGAAAGGTTTTCAACAGGATTAGCAGTATTTTTTGCAACACTAAGTTCTGCAGTAGGTCTTGGCAATATCTGGAAGTTTCCTTATCTTACAGGCAAGTACGGTGGAGGTGCTTTTCTACTGATATATTTTATATGTATTGTCCTTGTTGCACTGCCTGTTATGATAAGTGAACTATATATCGGAAGAAAAACCAGAAAAAATCCTATAGGTGCCATATCTTCCATTAAACCAAGAGGCCCATGGAAAATAATAGGGTATATGGGGATATTATCGGCTTTTTTTATTCTTTTCTTCTACAGCTCTGTGGCAGGCTGGACTTATTCCTATATTTTCAAGGGTTTGTCAGGAATTTTTGCAAACAGTACTTATAAAGACTTGGACAACATATTCAATCAAACCGTTTCTTCTCCGGTTGTGCCTATTATATGGCAGTTTATAGCTATCTTTGTAGTAGCGTCAATTCTCATTCTTGGCGTAAAAAAAGGTATTGAACGAATGACCAAAGTTTTGATGCCTATATTACTTATTCTAATTATAATCTGCGATATACGTTCATTGACATTGCCGGGTGCTATGGAGGGATTGGCTTTCATTTTTAAGGTGGACTTTTCCAGTATTACAAAAGAAGTTATTTTAATGGCATTAGGGCTTTCTTTTTTCAAACTGTCTTTGGGAATGGGAACTATTATTACCTATGGCAGCTACTTTACCTCTGACAACAATATGATTGCTACCGCCGGAAGGGTTGCCGTGTCAGATACAATTGTTTCGCTTCTGGCAGGTATAGCAATTTTTCCAGCTGTTTTCTCCTTTGGCATGACTCCTCAGCAAGGCCCCGGACTGTTGTTTAAAACTCTACCGTTGGTCTTTGCAAAAGTACCCTTTGGCAGAGTGCTTATAGTGTTATTCTTTATATTGTCGGCCATTGCAGCAACAACCGCAATGCTCTCAATGTTAGAGGTTGTGGTTACCTACTTTGTGGAAGAAAAGAAAACATCTAGAAGAAAAGCAGTTTTGATATGTTCCTCAATAGTTCTGATTATCGGAACATTTGTTACCATGTCTCAGAACGGAGCTAACCCAATAAGCAAAATAAAACCCTTCGGTTTAAACTTATTTGATTTGTTTGATCAGGTTTCTTCAAATATATTGTTACCTCTTGGCGGACTACTCATCGCATTGTTCGCAGGTTATGTTATAAATAAAAATGATATAAAAACAGAGCTTTCCAATTATGGAGAGTTGAAAAACCAGACACTCATAAGGATTTATACCTTTTTGGTAAGGTATATTACACCGGTTCTGCTGTTTATTGTTTTCATGAGTATGATAGGAGTTTGGGGATAACGCAACTTAAGCGTTTCCCCATCCTTATTAAAAAGAATAATTATCTTTCTTCCATCGGTAAGAATTTGTGCGGCTTTGAAATACTCTTGTATGCAGGCCTTATTATCTTTTGCATGCAAACTACCTCTTCAATTCTGTGGGCACACCAGCCAACTATTCTTGCAACTGCAAATAAAGGTGTGAACAGTTCGGTTGGAATTCCCAGTGCGTCATATACAAATCCTGAGTAAAGGTCAACATTGGCACAAATATTTTTAGTTGTACCTTTTGCCTGTGCAAATACTTCAGGTGCAATTCTTTCAACAGCATCATACAGCAGGAACTCTCTTTCCCTTCCCTTTTCGATTGCCAGATGGTGCGCCTTTTCCTTTAGCAGTATTGTTCTCGGGTCTGACAAAGTATACACGGCATGGCCCATTCCGTATATGAGGCCTGCCTTGTCAAAGGCTTCCTTGTTGATTATCTTTATCAGATAATTTCTGATTTCATCATCGTCCGCCCAATCTTGAACGTTTTCCTTTATATCTGTAAGCATATTCATTGCTTTTATGTTTGCTCCACCGTGCTTCGGTCCCTTCAGAGAGCCGACTGCAGCAGCAATGGCTGAATATGTATCTGTTTCGGTAGAAGAGACTACTCTTGCAGCAAACGTAGAGTTGTTTCCTCCTCCATGCTCTGCGTGAAGTACCAGTGCAAGGTCAAGTATTTCAGCCTCAGACTGCGTATATTTATTGTCAGGCCTGATCATATGCAGTATATTTTCAGCTGTTGACAATTCAGGTAAAGGACTATGGATATATAGACTTTGCCCTCCGTAATAGTGAGACTTTGCCTGAAATCCGTAAGCCACCATTGTAGGAAATCTAGCTATCAGCTCAATGCTCTGTCTTAAAAGATTTCTAGGGTCTATACCGTCGGGTTCTTCATCAAATGAATAAGAAACAAGTACACTTCTTGCAAGCTTGTTCATAATGTCTGAGCTGGGTGCCTTCAATATCATATCCTCGGTAAAGCCGTTTGGTAACGCTCTTAATCCTCCCAACAACTCCGTAAACTCTGACAGCTCATCACTATTTGGGAGCTTACCGAACAACAGCAGATAACATACTTCTTCAAAGCCAAATCTTTTCTCCTGCTGAAATCCCCTTACCAACTCGTAAACGTCTATACCTCTGTAAACAAGACGACCTTCGTCTTCTTTTCTCTCGCCTTCGTACATAACATAACCATGGACCTCACCTATTTCGGTCAATCCCACCAGAACTCCGGAACCATCGCTATTTCTTAGTCCTTTTTTAACACTGTATTTTGTAAAATATTCCGGGTCAATTCTGTTTACACAATCAACTACACTTACCATCTTATCAATATAATCATTTAATTTTTTTTCCATATCTTCTCCATTTCCGGCATTGGATAAAACATTTTTTATGCCTGTGCCACTATTTATTTGCTAAATTAATCAAAATTTATTTTGTTCTAGTATGAATTATCAGAGGCCTGTTCTTTCACAAAAAGTTCCCAATCTATACTAATTGTATAATAATTCATTTGTCAGTGCAAGTTTAATTTGTTAAAAATTCATCAATATCGATATACAAATTTCCCAAAGGCCTTGAACCTTGCCGTTTATAAGAAAAAACAAAGGCTTGAGTCAATCGGGGAAATATCCGTGTTTAACTCAAGCCTTTTATTTACGTGTATAATTATTCTCTAATATCAAAAAATCTTACTTTCCGCAACATTTCTTGTATTTTTTCCCACTCCCACAAGGGCAGGGGTCATTTCTGCCAACTTTATTGCTTATAGCAATTCCTGCCTTTCTGTATTCAGTAGTAATTTCTTTTCTTCTTTCAACAGTAAGTATGTCTTCCCATTCAGGCAGGTTGTATAACCATTCTGCTTTTGCATCCAGCATGTTAAAATACAGCTTTTCGTAATCTATTTCCGCATCCAGAACTGTTGTTTCATCTAATGACTCCAAATCAATCTCTTGTACGAGACTGGTATTTATTCCGTCCAAGAAACCTGTAAATGTAACATTATCCATATTAAACGTACTTGCAAGTTCTTTCAGTTCGCCTTTCAAGGTCTTTAAATTATTGCCTAATATATATGCGTAGTTATCTTTTTCCTTTAAAAAATAATCTTTCCAAAAAGACTCATTTTCTTGTGGAGTTCTTTCAGCATCCGCAATTTCTCTCCACTGTTCGTATATCGACATAACAACTACTCCTTTTCTTATAAAATCTCATGCTATTATACCATAAACAAATTAATCATACACTAATTATTTGAATTCCCTACAATATAAAATTTTTGTATGATTCTTTTTTATTTAATACTTATGTTAACTTTTCCCCATTCCACCGCATATATTGATATATGACTACTCAAATTTATTATAGAACATGGTGGTGAATTTTATGGATTATGACTTTTTTGACATTGATCAGGCTGACAGTCTGAGACAAATGCCCGGCATCTCATATGTCAGGCTGTTTCACGCTTCTCCGGGAACTCCTGCTGCTGATGTCTATGCAAATGACAGACTTATTGCCAGAGGACTTTCATATGGACAGTTTACTGAATATATGCCATTGGCTACAGGTACGTACAAGATTGAGGTGTACCCTGCCGGACAGAAGAATACTCCAATATTGAGTATAAATCTCCCCATATCGGAAAAACAGGTATTTACTCTGGCCGTAATCGGAATCCTTCCAAGAATAGGAATACTGCCTGTTGAAGATGAATATGAAACTCTTGCTCCAGGCAGAGTTAACATCAGGTTTGCTAACCTCTCACCTAATTCCGGCAACCTTGATCTTGTTTTAAGAGGAGGCCCGGCAGTATTTACAAATGTAGGATATACTGAAGTTTCCGATTACAGGAGCTTCCCTCCGGGTAGATACAACTTTTTTGTCAGACCGTCCAACTCGTCAACCAATCTCTTATTTGTGCCTGTAAATCTTCTCCCGAGAAGAAACCTGACTTTCTACGTTGTTGGAAATCAAGGGATTCAACCCGGACTGCAAGTATACATCCCTATGGACGGTACTACCTATCTGAGAGTGTAAAACATAAAAGGGAGCTTTTCACATTTTTTTGTGAAGCTCCCTCATTTTTACTAGAATTCACAGCTACCTGTGGTTCTTGCGAAAGGTATCACATCTCTGATATTTGTTATTCCTGTGAGATACATTATAGCTCTCTCAAAACCAAGACCGAAGCCTGCATGTTTTGTGCCTCCGTATTTGCGAAGGTCAAGATACCACTGGTAATCTTCCTTGTTAAGACCCATTTCATCCATCTTCTTTTCTAGGACATCCAGACGCTCTTCCCTCTGGCTTCCACCTATTATCTCGCCTACGCCGGGTACCAGAAGGTCCATGGCTGCAACAGTCTTGTCGTCATCATTAACCCTCATATAAAATGCTTTTATCTCTTTAGGGTAATCGGTAACAAATACAGGTTTCTTGTATACCTGTTCTGTAATATATCTTTCATGCTCTGTTTGGAGGTCAGCCCCCCACTCCACAGGATATTCAAACTTGTCCTTGTTCTTTTTCAGAATCTCAATAGCTTCTGTATAAGTAATGTGTGCGAAATCAGAATTAACAACGTTATCCAATCTTTCTAAAAGACCTTTATCTACGAAGCTATTAAAGAACTGCATCTCTTCAGGTGCATTTTCAACAACATAATTAATAACAAACTTGAGCATATCTTCTGCAAGCATCATGTCATCCTTTAAATCAGAAAAAGCAATTTCCGGTTCAATCATCCAGAACTCCGCTGCATGTCTGGCAGTGTTGGAGTTTTCAGCCCTGAAAGTAGGTCCGAAGGTGTATATGTTCTTAAATGCCATAGCATAGGCTTCACCAGTAAGCTGACCACTAACCGTAAGACTTGTTTCCTTTTCAAAGAAGTCCTGTGAATAATCTATCTCACCGTTTTCAGTCCTTGGAGGATTTTTCATATCCAGTGTGGTAACTCTGAACATCTGTCCTGCACCCTCACAGTCGCTTCCTGTGATAAGGGGAGTATGAACATAGACAAAGCCTCTCTCCTGAAAGAATTTGTGTATGGCAAAAGCAGCCAGCGACCTTACTCTGAAAACAGCAGAAAATGTGTTTGTTCTGGGTCTCAGATGTGAAATTGTCCTTAAAAATTCAAAGGAATGCCTTTTCTTCTGGAGCTGGTAGTCCGCAGGGCATAGGTTCTCAATGGATATCCTCTTTGCCTTAAGTTCAAAGGGCTGTTTTGCGTTTGGAGTCTCCACCAGTTCACCCTCAACCTCTATGGATGATCCAACAGAAAGTTTTGCAACCTCTTTAAAGTTGTCAAGCTTATCTTCTTCAAATACAACCTGAAGGTTTTTAAAAAAAGTTCCGTCGTTCAATTCAATAAAACCAAAGGTTTTGGAATCACGGACAGTTTTTACCCATCCCGGAACTGTTATGGTTTTTCCAATATATTCATCTGGCGACCTGAATAGTTTTTTTATCTCTGTATAACTCATTTACCGTACTCCTTTGTACATTTGTTTTACATAACATACTCTAGTCTATAATATGCCAAAACTTATTAAATTAAAAGTACCTGTATAAAATTAAGTACCCCATTGTACATTTTATATAGGCTTTATATATTCTTTTACAGTAATTCTATATTGTTCTTTGAGCAATCGGATATCATATCATCACTCCATATTGAAGCTTGAACCTCTCCGATATGTGCCTTTCCAAGGAAGAACATGCATATTCTTGATTGGCCGATTCCTCCGCCGATTGTGTAAGGGAGTTCCTTGTTTAAAAGCTCCTTGTGGAATTTGAGGTTCTTTCTGTCTTCACAGCCCGCTTTTTTAAGCTGAGCCATAAGTGAATCTTCATCTACTCTTATACCCATTGATGAAACCTCATATGCTATGTCCAAAACAGGATAGTAGAACACTATATCTCCGTTCAGTGCCCAGTCATCATAGTCAGGAGCTCTACCGTCGTGTTTGATTCCGGAATTCAGGGTGTCTCCTATTTTCATAATAAATATGGCTTTCTTTTCTTTTGCAAGTGCAGTTTCCCTTTCCTTTGGAGTCATTTCAGGATACATATCCTCAAGTTCCTGAGTGGTTACAAAGAATATATCTTCTGGAAGGTATCTTTGCAGGTTTGGATACAGTCCTGACAAATAGTCCTCAGTTCTCTTGAATACTGAGAATATCTTTTTTACTATATTTTTTAAGGTTTCTTCGGTTCTTTCGCTTTTAAGTATTATCCTCTCCCAGTCCCACTGGTCAACATATACTGAATGAAGATTGTCCATATCCTCATCTCTTCTGATTGCATTCATATCCGTGTAGAGGCCTTCTCCCGGTGCAAAACCGTATCTTTTGAGTGCCATTCTCTTCCATTTTGCAAGTGAATGAACAACTTCCACAGTGTCTCCGTCGATACCCTTTACATCGAAAGCTACGGGTCTTTCAACACCATTGAGGTTATCATTCAAGCCTGTTTCAGGTCTCACGAATAATGGTGCGGAAACTCTGGTCAAATTCAATTCTTTTGCAAGTTCACCTTCAAAATAATCCTTTGTCTTTTTAATGGCAACTTCTGTCATACGTATGTCAAGGCTTGGTTTATAGCCTTCTGGCTTAATTAAACTGTTCATGTTTACCTCCTGAAAAATTATTATTTAAAACTTAATAAATCTCTAAAATTTGCAAGTCGCAAAACAGCTAGTGTCATTTTATCACACTTTTAGGAAAATATATAGTAAATTGCCGGTGGCAGACAAAAAAGCATAATAACCGAATCCTATGGTTATTATGCTTTTAGGTTCTCTTTAATTACATCATTGAATCAAGAGTATTCTTTACTTCAACAAGGAATTGTTCGGTATTTACAGTCTTTATGTTCTTCAATTCAGAAAGAGCAGCCAAATCCTTTGTCATTACACCGTTTTCAATTGTCTTTATTGAAGCTTGTTCAAGCTTGTCCGCAAATTCAACCAGTTCATTTATGCCGTCCAGTTCCCCTCTCTTGCGGAGAGCTCCTGTCCATGCAAACAATGTAGCCATGGAGTTAGTGGAGGTTTCCTGTCCTTTGAGGTGCTGGTAGTAGTGACGCTGAACTGTTCCGTGAGCTGCCTCGTATTCATAGAAGCCCTCAGGTGATACAAGAACAGATGTCATCATTGCAAGACTTCCGAAGGCAGTAGCTACCATATCTGACATTACATCTCCGTCGTAGTTCTTGCAGGCCCATATGAATCCGCCTTCAGACCTTACAACACGTGCAACTGCATCATCAATCAAGGTATAGAAATATTCAATTCCTGCTTCCTTGAATTTTGCATCATATTCCTTCTCATATATCTCTTGGAAAATATCCTTAAATGTATGATCATATTTCTTTGATATGGTATCCTTTGTAGCGAACCATACGTCCTGTTTCACGTCAAGTGCATAGTTGAAGCAGGATCTTGCAAAGCTTTCTATGGACATATCGATATTGTGCATTCCTTGTATTACGCCTGCACCTTTGAAATCGTGGATTGTCTCACGGGTTTCTTCACCCTTTTCGTTTATAAATACCAATTCTGCCTTTCCTGCTCCGGGAACACGATATTCTACGTTCTTGTAAACGTCACCGTAGGCATGTCTTGCTATTGTAATAGGCTTTGTCCATGTTTTAACAAATGGTTTAATACTGTCAACCAATATAGGTGCACGGAAAACTGTTCCGTCAAGAATTGCTCTTATTGTACCGTTAGGGCTTTTCCACATCTGTGTAAGGTCGTATTCCTTTACTCTTTCTGCATTTGGAGTTATGGTTGCACATTTTACTGCAACACCGTATTTTTTAGTAGCAATAGCAGAATCTGTAGTTACCTTGTCCCCTGTCTTTTCTCTGTATTCAAGTCCAAGGTCGTAGTATTCTGTTTTGAGGTCAATATAAGGATTTAAAAGAATGTCCTTAATCATTTTCCAGATTACTCTGGTCATTTCGTCTCCATCCATTTCAACCAGTGGAGTTTTCATTGAAATTTTTGCCATATATATACTCCTTTTTAGATTAGTTTACTCAGATTGTACCGCATGTCCGAGTAAAATCCGAGTTTATTATACAAAGTTAGTTTGTTATTGATTTCACACACTACTTTAATATAGCATATCCGAAGGATGTATGTAAACTTGATTTTGATAGAGAAGGGAAAGAACTTAAAATCTTTAATCTACACAGTATTTTTAACAAAAAATTCAACAGACTTAATGATTATTTCTCTAATAAAACACTTTTGCTTTTTTATATACCGTCATGCATAGTAGTATATTTATTTTATGAATATCTAATAAAAGTTCCTTTAATATTAAACCTTCCTGATATAATCAAAAGCAGAATCCCTGTAAGTAGTATTTACAACCCTGTTCTACATAGCTTTAAATCATTTTTTGTCTTTTTATATTCGATTATTATAGGAATTATAATGCACATAAGTCTAGATGAATTCACACATTCCAATACATTTCTTTCTAAAAACTTTACCGTCCTTAGTAAAAAAGTTGGGATACTCTCTATATCCAACTACCTGTACATATTAACATCTATTGCAGGTACGGTAGTATTGGTACTTTATGTATTAAAAAAAAAGCGAAAATTCATTCACGAATCATTAAAAACAACTTCTGCACGAAAGTTCTTTTACTGGGGTTTTATACTTATCTGTGGAATTGTCAAATTACTTGGTTCATACCGACAATATAAAATACTTTTAATTGCATTCTTAAGTATCCATGATTACACAATCTTATTAGGATTAATAAGAACCTTTATAGTTCAGTTCCTCTCAGGATGTATTATCGGAATTTTAACAGTTTCTATTATTTTTAAAAGCCGGTGTGTATTTAAAAAATCTAAATCCAACCGGCCATTAAATACCTAGAGTTAATTATTATCTACATAATAGCTTCCACCTCATGTGTCCTGCCGTCGTCAACAAGCTCTATTCTGTTGGTCTCTGTAGTTTTACCGTCTATGGTTATTCTTTGAACGTTTCTGTTTTTGTGTCCCTGATTTTTTACTGTTATATTATAAACCGAACTGCCGTAAACATATCTGACGGAGTATTCGTTCATACTCTGCGGAATACAGGGATCCAGCAAAATGGAATTCCCTTGCTTTTTAATTCCCAAAAGATGATCTATACCTATCCTGTACATCCAGCCTGCTGCTCCAGTGTACCAAGTCCATCCCCCTCTGCCTTCGTTGGGGTAAACCGCATATACATCGGCAGCCATGACATAAGGCTCCACTTTGTAAGTCATACTCTCATTCTTTGTTCTGGCATGATTTACGGGGTTAATCATATTAAACAGCTCCCATGCCCTCTCTCCGTTTCCAAGTCTGGAAAATGCGTAAATAACCCAAGTAGCCGCGTGGGTATATTGCCCTCCGTTTTCTCTTACTCCGGGCAAATACCCCTTTATATAACCGGGATTGAGTTCACTGTCATAGAAGGGTGGAGTCAGCAGTTTAATAAGTCCGTTTCTCCTGTCAACCAGATATTTTTCTACCGCACCCATTGCTTCCTCTACCCTGCTGTTTTTTGCTGCCCCGGTTATTGCGGCCCATGACTGGGATAGAGAATCTATCTTACATTCATCATTTTCTATTGAACCCAGAGGCGTTCCATCGTCAAAATATGCACGTCGGTACCAGCTTCCGTCCCATGCTTCTCTTTCTATTGACTCAATAATAGCGTCAGCTTTTGTTTTGTATTTCTCTGCTCTTTGGCTATCTCCCATTTTGCTACAAATCGGAATCATCCTTAGCAGAACGCAATACATAAACCAGCCTAGCCAGATACTCTCACCTTTTCCATTAACACCCACAAGGTTCATTCCGTCGTTCCAGTCTCCACCACCCATCAGAGGTATTCCATGGATTCCGAATTTCAGACCCTGATCTATGGCCCTGACACAGTGGTCGTAAACTGTTCCCTTCAGACCTGAATCACTTGGTATTTCATATCTTTCATGTTCATTTTCATTAAGAGTAGGAGACGTAATGTACCGTTCCTCCATATTTAGGATTTCAAAATCTCCGGTTACATTTATATAATCACAGGTCACGTATGGCAGCCATAGCAGGTCATCAGAGTACCTTGTTCTGATACCGTTCATCTTTTGGTTATGCCACCAATGCTGAACATCTCCTTCCGGGAACTGATGCCTGCAATGCAAGAGTATCTGATTTTTTGTAAGCTCCGGCAAGCTATATACAACAGACATTACATCCTGCAGCTGATCACGGAAACCGAATGCACCTCCTGCCTGATAGAAGCCTGATCTTGCCCATATCCTACAGGAAAGCACCTGATATTGCAGCCACCCGTTCAACATCAGATTAATTGATATGTCCGGGGTATTAACCTGTATCTGTCCCAGTCTTCTGTTCCAACTGTCTTTTACCTTTTCAAGTTCATTTTTTACCTGCTCGGTATTTCTTAACCCTTTAATTACTTCCGAAACCCTTTCAAGATTGTCCTGTCCAATAAGAAAAACTATTTCTCTTGACTCACCGGGTTTAAGCCGTATACCGGCCTTTAAGACTGCACATGAATCAATACCTGCTCCTGTATTGGAATCAAGTTCTTCCCTCATACCTGCCGGATTTGATATTTCCATATCCGGGCCGAAAAATTTCATTCGGCTGCCGGTATAGGATACAACACTTTCAGAGCAAGCGAGAAAAGCTCTTAATCCTCTGAAATCGGCATTGTACACATTGTCAATAAGAATAGCGTTTGAAGCTTCATCAAATCCCGTGACAATATACGGGGATGTCTGTGAAAATTCCGTACCCAGTACCGGCCTGAAATAATATGCTGTTTCCAGAATCATTTCGCTTGTTGTGGTGTTTTCCAACTTCAATATACTGATTTTTACAGCTGCTTCTTCTGCTGCAAACTGTGTAAGGGTTTGGTCTATTCCATTGCTTTTATGCCTGAAACAGGTATACCCGAAGCCATGTCTTATGGTATACGGTTCCGTTTCTCTCACAGGCAAAGGAGTACAGCTCCACACCTTACCGCTTTGAGTGTTACAAATATATATTATCTCCGAAGGAGTATCGGTAATAGGATCATTTATCCATGAGGTCAGTTTATTCTGACTGCTGTTAAGATGCCATGTATAACCTCCTCCCGATTCGGTACATATAAATCCGAATCTTTCATTGGCAATTACATTTACCCATGGCGCAGGAGTAGTCATTCCTGCACCTAATTCAACAACGTATTCTTTACCGTCTTTGGTAAAGCCTCCAAAGCCATTGAAAAATAACAGTTCTTCGGTTGTTACGGTATCTTTCCCGGGGTTTTCACTTATCAGAGTCGGTGTAACAGTCTCTGTGTAAGGCTCTGAAGTCCCATGAATTTCAACATTCAGAGATTTTTCAATACTTTCTATTACCTCTATCAGCGACGGAATTCCCTTATCAGCGTCCACTACTATTTTTGCACATGCAAAAAGCAAGTTTTTCTGTTCTTCATTCATTTGCCTTGAATTTCTTATAAATATACCGCCTCTTTTATCAAGAAGGTCATAAGACCTCCCTGAAGCAGCCATATCCCGTATCATTTCAAATATAGGCTGTATATAGGATTCTTCATCTGTAAGAAGAATTACCAGATCAAATACAACCCCTTTGATTCTATAGAAATCATGTAATTTCAAGGCCCAGTCAACCTCTTCAAAGCTGTCTCTGCTTTTTACCGTAACAAGTACGATAGGCAGGTCTCCTGATATGCCAAAAGGCCATAAATCAGACTGGCTCAACGAATTACGCAGGATATATTCAGCCTGATTTCTTCTGTCAATACCAAATAGCATTCGAGGCAGAAGTCTCAGGTAAGCTTTCTCGTCATCCGCATCAACATCTATAAAGCCTGCCTCTACAACACTTCTTGTCCACGCCATTTCAATGACTCTGTCCGCCGCCGCCGGGTCGCTGTATTTTGACAGCATCTCAACCCCTGTTTTTCTGCTGTCACAAGCACCCATACAAAAATTGACTACAGTACTTTCTCCCGGTTCAACTATAACCCTTATTCTCAGACTGAAAACAGGGTCAAGTACTGAACCTACAGAGTTTGAAAGGGGTCTGTCCGGTTCCATGGCACGGGGATTTGCAAGATTTCTGTTTCTGCCTATAAAAAGGGACCTGTCCGTCTCATATTCCACATGCCCGTATACTTTCCCATTAGTAGATGCAATGTGATATCCCCATGTAGTCTGTTTTATATCATCTCTTTTCCTCCTCATTGCCAGAAGTCCGTTGTATTCATCCACATATTCAGTCTTTACAAACAGCTTACTGAATGCGGGGTGGGCTGAATCGGCTTCAGGCTGTGTCAGAACAACTTCCATATAACTGGTAAGCTCTATTACCCTTTTTGAGTTGCTGTGATTGTGTATGCTTACTCGTCTTACCTCGGTGTTGTCCTCTGAACTGATTATCACCTCGGTATTTGTTTCAATGTTCCCTTCTCTTCTGACAAACTCCGCCTTGTGAGGTGCAAATATAGCCTTGTAGGCCTCGGGCTTTGTATTTGTGGGATTATAGGTAGTGGACCAGAACTCATTTGAGTTTACATTTCTGATATATATAAATGCTCCGCTGCTCTGCATATAATCGTTAATCCATCTGTACACAGCCATTGAATGCAATTTACCGTAGCCGGAGCCTTTGTCCGTAATCATGAGGTAGTAGCTTCCGTTGGACAACAAGTGCATATTGGGATATGCTGTAAGCCGTTCATATTCCCTGATAACCGTATCCTCGTGGTTAATGTTCTTTCGTACTCCTCCTACAGGCTGTTCTCTGAATTCCTTGCTTATTACGGCAGCTGCCGGGAACTTCTCCTGAAGCAGGGAATCTACCGCTTTAATTAAAGGATTACTGTGGAAACGCTCCTGCATTATGTTATTTTTAAAGAAATTCACAAGAGCCAGCATACTCATTCCCTGATGGTGAACCATGTAGCATTTTACAACAGCACATGACTGATTCTTGCTCATTCTAGAGCTTGTAAAATCAACCGCTTCATAAAGTCCAAAATTCCCGACAGCACCAATCTCTTTGAACCTGTGTATGTTTTCAACACATTCCCGTGGTGCTATATCCAGAGCCATTACAGTTGCATAGGGTGCTGCAACAAAATCGTTTGCAAGGCCTCTTTTCAATCCCAATTGAGGTACACCGAAGGCTCTGTACTGGTAATTTAAACCTATATCAAATGCATAATAGCAGGATTCTGAAATTCCCCAAGGAGCTTTGTTTGCCAGTCCATATTTTATCTGTGTTTTTACAACAAATTCATAGGTTTTATCTATTAATGTGTTAGAGTAACTCTTAATCAGTAGTCTTGGCATAAGGTATTCAAACATTGTTCCTGTCCATGATGCAAGTCCCTTCATACCGTTTACCCTTACCAGCTTCCTTCCCAGCTTGAACCAGTGCTGTCTTCCTGCTTCGCCTCTGGCTATGGCAACAAGGCTGGTCTGTCTGGCTTCCGAAGCAAAAAGGTCATAATATGATTTGCTTGCATGGCCTTCCTCAACATCAAAGCCTATGGTAAAAAGATTTCTGACCGGGTCAAATAAATATTTGAATTCCATTGCATCAATGAGCTGCTGAACCTTTGTTTGCAGCTGTTGAATTCTCTGCATCTCCTGTGATATATTTTGTATGGGAGCAAAGAGATTTTCCTTGTATTTTGTGTATTCAGTGTTAAATGTGATAATACAGCTATCCAGCTTTTTGAGCCAGTAACCTGTTTTTTTGCTTTTATCCAGTTCATCAACTAATTTTAATACGGCTGGCAAGAGATTTTTATAGCTTTCTTCAATATTATCCCTGTCTACTAGCTTTTTCAAAAGCTCAGTATCAAAATACGCCTTACTGCTGTCTATTTCCGAATTGCATATTTCAAGCAGGTCAAATAACCCCTCGATTGTTGAGAAGTCATATATTGGACTCTCCATCAGCCCGGAAAGGCCTTCCTGAAGCACCATCAAATAGCCTATAAAGTTTCCGCTGTCTACAGTTGAAATAAATTTGGGACGAAGTACCTCCAAGGTGGCAGTGTTATACCAGTTATATAAATGCCCGTTCCATTTATCCATTTTTTCAACTGTATTTATTGTATTTTCTATTCTTGTTAAAAAGTCCAGTGTATTTATATATCCCATATCTCTGGCAGCCAGATTTGATACCAGAAGCAAACCTATGTTTGTAGGAGATGTTCTGTGTGCAGCTCCCTTATATGGCTCTTCCTGGTAATTATCCGCAGGCAGATAGTTTTCTTCCGGCCCTGCAAATTCATCAAAATAGCACCAGGTTCTTCTAGCCAGCAATCTGACTTCTTCCATTCCTGCCGAATCAAGCAAAGCATTGTCTTTTGTTGTAGGAAGGCTGATAATATAGGCTATCCATGGGGAAAGCACCCATAAAATAAATGCTGCCGCAGCCAGAGGTAAAAACTCTTTCCTGTATAAAATTGAAAGCAGCAAAATAATCGCACTATATACAGGTGAAAACCACATTCTTCTGTAATAGCTGCCCACTCCGTTTTTAAGGGACATTTCCATGTCAGCTGCTGTAACCCATTCCAGCAGGTTCTGTTTTGATAAATATACTCTGTATATTGATTTTGAAACAGCATTTACCATTAATTCCGCCTGATACGGCAAAAAGGTTATAAGCAGTCCCAATTGCAGGAGGATTGCTTTGAACCCCGTTATAATAGTAGTCCTCCGCTTTGCAATATATATTTTATAGTTGCCTGCAAGCACAAGCTGTACAAAATAGTTCAATACCGGAGAACACAAGGATATAAGCGCAAGTATGAGCCATCCCCTGCTGCTGTATCTGAAAAGCCACACGGCCAGTAATGCTATAAGTGCCAAAACGGGCTGAACCAGACTTCTCCTTAAGTTGTCTATCATCTTCCAGCGTGACAGCAAAGATAAAGGATTTTTGCCCAGTATCCACGGAAGCAGTTGCCAGTCCCCTCTTGTCCAGCGGTGAAGTCTCATCATAAATGAATTGTACTTTGCAGGGTAGCCGTCAATCAATTCTATATCTGTAACAAGAGCAGTTCTTAAAAAACTGCCTTCCAACAGGTCATGGCTTAACACACTGTTCTCAGGTATTGTTTTATCAAGAGCCATTCTGAAAACATCAACATCATATATGCCCTTCCCGGTAAATATTCCTTCGCCAAAAACATCCTGATATACATCAGATACTGTTGTTGTATACGGGTCAATACCTCCCTGCCCTGCAAATACTCTGGTAAAAAGGGATATTCCTGCACTTTCAATGTTTACGTCAACACGAGGCTGCATAATACCGTAACCTTTGGTTACAATCCCCTTTTCAGCATCAAAATAAGCCTTGTTCAAGGGATGAGCCATAGCTCCTACCATCTGTTTTGCAGTATCCAAAGGAAGCTGCGTATCCGCATCCAAAGTTATTACATACTTGATATTAGGCAGAGAAACAATATCGCCACTGTTAAATACATAGCTGGTATTTCTGTCTCCCCCAAGAAGTCTGTTAAATTCTACAATTGCCCCTCTTTTTCTTTCCCACCCCAGCCACTTACTCTGCTTTTCGTTGTAGGTTCTTTTCCTGCAGAAAAAATAAAAAATAGGTTTGCCTTCGCTCTGGCCGTATTTACTGTTTAAATCCTTTACCCTTTTTATGGCAGCCTCTACTATTCCATTATCATCAGAGAGGGTTTCTTCATCTGCATCCTTGAAATCTCCGACAAGGCTAAAATATATATTGTTGCCTTTGTTGGCAAGATAATAAATTTCAAGATTATCTATAAGTTCCAGCGTTCTCTTTACATTAGGTATAAGGGTAGGAATAATTACCATAGTCGCCCAATCCTCCGGGATGCCATCCTTGAGTTCCAGTTTTGGAAGCCGTGCTGGCTTTGCAACCCTGCTTATGCAGCTGTTGAGTACCGCCACAACTATCTCGCTTGCAGGAATTATTGAAAGTATTCCGACCAGTATAGCCAAAACTATTAGCCCGTCCTTTTCCCTTACAACGCTGCTCATTGTAGGGATAAGTGCAATTAAAACAGAGAAAATCACTATGGCTGAAATATAACATCTCTCACGGTTTTTAAAGAACGGGGGCTTATTGTTTCCAAGCCGGTCAGTAAGAATACTGCTTCCATTTCCGGCAAGATAATATCCTACATGGTTTTCAGCAGATATGAAAGAATTCTGTTGGTACTTTTCCTTTGCCAAATCTACGCACAATCTGGCTATGTTTATTTCAGTTGTATCGTATTTGCTCCCCATTTTCATCACTATGTCCCTGTACTGGTTTCTGGAATTGAAGTCCATTTGTGAATATATTCCACAGGGGTCAAGCTTGAGGATTCTCTCAACTTCACTTAATTCCTCGAACAGGACAGTATTATCAAAGTTAGATAATGCTCTGAAGCCGTTAATAACATTTCCTATGGATACCTGAAGTGTTGCCTGATTAAAATGATCTTCTGAGATAAGGTTGTCTGTTGAAGTACTTTTCTGAATAAGAATACTGTCCAAACATTCAATCATCCATAGAGTTTTTGCCCCATCCTTTCGCAGCTTTTTGATAAGATGCTCCGCAAAAGCAGGGGTTATTTCGTCAAGCTGTTCTATATGTCTTTTGAAATCATCGCAATTCTCATTATTATGTCTGATCCCATTAACTATATTATCTGCCCTGTACCAATCCTGACGGTTTGTATTCATCCTGTCGCAAACAGTCCAGAGTTTTTCTAAAAGAGCCGCCTTTAGCATTGTTGATAGCATCCAAAGCTCCTGTATTGAAAGGAAAGTGTACTTCTGATACGCAGTTATGAAGTCCCTTATTATCCTTTCATTGACATTGCCGTCACAATGGGACACTAAATCCGCCGCTATTGCAAATACCCTTGGATACCCTGCATAAGCACCCTCAGATATTACAGGCACCGCTTGTCTTGCTTCGCTTAATTCTTTTAGAAGGATGCTTTTTTGTTCTTCAATAATATAGAAGTTATCCAAAAGCCACTCCGCAGCCGGAGGAACAGGAAAAGACGCAGAAATATCTATATTGAATTTATGGTAGGTCTCAAGAACATTTTGGAAATTTCTTTCAATTCTTTCCCGAATCTTATTTATTCCTGAGCTTCTTTTTTCCGTAACCTGTTTCTTCGCCAACTGCTCGGCATGTCTCATTAAATCATCAGGATTGAGGACTACATCTTCTATCTGAACATCATAAGAGGGTCTGTTTCTTAGAACAAGTCCTATCAAACCTGCAATAATGGCAATTAGTGTTATTATTAGGATAATTGATATATTATTCATATATGTATATCACCGTTTATCTTAAAATTTTTTTATAACAAAAAACTAAACATCAATAATTATGTTTCCCTAAAATTGAATGTTTAGTCATTTGGTGAAATACATATTCATATTTAAATTTAATCTTTTAATTTAAGCAGGTTAATATCTATGATTTTTGTAATTGTTTTACCTGAGGAATTATCGTAAAAGCTGTATGTAAGATTCCCTTTATTATCCTTTTTCAATTCTGGCGAATAGCTTTTACTGCTTATGGAAAATTCACCGATATTGTTATAGTACCCTATTTTAAAGTCTTTTGTAACATAGTACATTTTATATGTATTTAAATTGGAAGATGCATATTGACCTATAAGAAAATCAAAATTCCCATCTTTATTATAATCCTTTAAAGTTATATCTATTTTATTTTTAAAGGTCAGCTCTTCATTAATTGGGTATGATTCAATAACACGATCCTGTAGTGTCTCAATAATACACAGTTTGAAGTTTCCTGTCCAGTTGGGCCCTGAATCACTTCCCGGGAGATACTGTTCATGATACTCACCTTTGAACATTCTCAGTGCCAGTATATAGTCAGCTTTTCCCATACTGTTTAACGAGCAGCTACCTAAGGTTACTTCCGTATTAACCTTAACACCCGGAGTACTTTCAGTTTGACTGACATCTTGTGTATTGACTGCCCCCTGCTGTCCATTGCAACCGCACAATACTATTAATAATAGTGCAATCATAGAAATAAAACGATTAATTTTCATTGTAACTAATTCCTTTTAATAAATGAGCTTGAAATATCTTTATTGTATAGCTACTTACAGCACTGTTCAAAATATCATCCTTCCTAACAATGTAATTAAATGGTTTATTTGTAACTCAATTACATTACTTTATCGGCTTTTTTTATATCAACCTTTAATTATTTTGCATTCATCATAGTCTTGACAATAAAGCATTTTTTAATATATGGTAATAGTTATAGCTATATGAACTTAACAATTTAACGGAGGCATTCATAATGCAACAGGAACATCTTTCATGGCTTTATAAATATTTATTGGAAACGTACCAAGCTCCCATACTTGAAAATTTTCTTCAGCTTGAAATAGCTGAACTGGCTGAAGGGAAATTTATATGCAAGACAAAAATTCTTGACAGGCATTGTAATATTTATGGCTTTGTCCATGGAGGAACTCTGGCTTCATTATCTGATATAGTCATGGGAGTTTCCTGTATTACACTTAAAAAGCGAGTTGTAACGATAGATATGAACAACAGCTATATAAAAAATTCACCTGTAGGCTGCAGCCTCACCGCGATAGGCGAGGTAATAAGCAACGGTAAAACCATTATGAGGGCTTCCGGTCAGATATTCAACGAACAGCAGCAGCTTCTTGTACGGTCACAGGCATCATATTTTGTAACAGGTGATTTTTGTGAAAATGACTTTCCTGTATTAAAAAAAATGCCTCAATGATTTTAAATCATGAGACATTTTTCTAGTGAAAAAACGAATTATAATTAATAGGGAGGTTTTGCTGATGAAGGCTAAATCAAACTGTGACTGCTGCATTAATTACCTATACGATGAAGAATACGGCACTTATTACTGTCAGGTAAATCTGGACGAGGATGAAATGCTAAGATTTATGACAAAATCCTTTAACAGCTGCCCATACTTTCAATTTAATGATGAATATAAAACCGTAAGAAAGCAAATGTAAAATTTTTACGGTTTTCCTGTGGTCAGAATGTTTTTAGCTCTGTCTACTTCTTCCTGTGAAGGGGACGACACTCCCTCCAGAGGGTATTCTACGTTTAGTTTCTCCCATTTGACCTTTCCCATAGAGTGGTACGGAAGAACCTCTATTTTCTCTATATTTTTAAATCCCTTTAAATAATTATATGCTGCCAGCAAATCCTCTTCATCGTCAGTATAACCCGGTACAAGGACGTATCTTATCCAGACAGGTTTTCCAATTTCACCAAGATAGCTGGAAAACAGCTTTATGCGTTCATTTTCCACACCTGTCAATTCCAAATGCTTCTTTGCGTTTGCCTGCTTTAAGTCCAGTAGTACAAGGTCTGTGTACTCAAGTGTTTCCTTGATATCTTCCACATTGACGTAGCCGGAAGTGTCCACAGCAGTATGTATCCCTGCTTCACGGCACAATTTAAACAGTTCCGTTACAAATTCATGCTGTATTAACGGCTCTCCTCCGCTGACTGTTATTCCTCCATGTGAGGCTTCTATAAAGTTTCTGTATTTCAGTACTTCCTTCATAACCTCCTGAGGGGTGTACAGTTTTGCACCCTCCGAGCTCCATGCATCTCTGTTATGGCAGTACTTACATCGCAGCGGGCAGCCTTTGAGAAATACTATAAATCTAATCCCGGGACCATCTACAGTCCCAAAGGTTTCAAACGAGTGTACTCTTCCTTTGATTTCCATCAGAATTACCTCCTTAAAACTGCAACCCCCGTATAAAGATTAAATCCGGGGCAGCTTCCGAGGAAATTTCTTTGACTGAATTATTCCTCGGAAGCTGTCCGGCTGTAGCTATATGTTTTCGTGTATAGTTCTGTTGATTACATCAAGCTGCTGTTCCCTCGTCAACTTTATAAAGTTTACCGCATAGCCGGAAACCCTTATTGTAAGCTGAGGATACTTTTCAGGGTGCTCCATTGCATCCATCAGCATTTCCCTTTCAAATACATTTATATTAATGTGATGTCCGCCTTCCTTAAAGTAAGAGTCTAGCATTGACGCAAGGTTGCTTATCCTTGTATCTTCCTCTCTTCCAAGTGCTTTTGGAATTATGGAAAATGTATAAGATATACCATCCTGTGCAAACTGGTAAGGTAGCTTTGCTATGGATTGAAGTACTGCAAGTGCTCCGTTCAGGTCCCTTCCGTGCATTGGATTTGCACCCGGTCCGAAAGGTTCGCCCGCTTTTCTTCCGTCAGGTGTATTGCCTGTCTTCGCTCCATATACCACATTTGATGTAATAGTGAGTACTGAAAGAGTAGGAACAGAATGTCTGTAAGTCCTCTGTTTCTCCAACTTTTCCATAAAACGTTTCACCAACATTACTGCTATATTGTCTACACGGTTGTCATTATTTCCGAACTTTGGATAATCCCCTTCAATAGCATAGTCAACGGCGAGTCCATCTTCATTTCTTATTACTTTAACCTTTGCATACTTGATAGCGCTCAGGGAATCTGCAACTACGGACAATCCTGCTATTCCGCAAGCCATGGTTCTTAATATATCCTTGTCGTGCAAAGACATCTGCAGTCTTTCATATGCGTATTTGTCGTGCATATAGTGTATAATATTCAGAGTGTTAATGTAAAGCTTTGCAACCCATGTAAGTACAGCATCAAACCTCTTCATTACATCATCATAATCAAGATATTCAGTCTCAACTGCCTGCATTATAGGCCCTACCTGAACTCCTGATTTTTCGTCACGCCCTCCGTTAATTGCATATAACAAAGCTTTTGCCATATTACAGCGGGCTCCGAAGAACTGCATCTGCTTTCCTATTCTCATGGCCGAAACACAGCATGCTATACCATAATCATCACCCCAATAATACCTCATTATGTCATCACTCTCATATTGAATGGAGCTTGTATTGATGGAAACGTATGAGCAGTATTTTTTGAAACCGTCAGGCAGATGCACCGACCATAGAACCGTTAAATTCGGCTCAGGTGCGTGTCCCAGATTAAACAACGTATGCAACATTCTAAAGGAATTCTTAGTTACAAGAGTACGTCCGTCAAGGCCCATACCTCCGATGCTCTCGGTTACCCAAGTGGGGTCGCCGGAAAACAGTTTTTCGTATTCCGGAGTCCTCAGAAATCTTACTAATCTCAGTTTCATAACAAAGTGGTCCACAAGCTCCTGGGCCTCTTCCTCAGTAAGTGTACCCTCCTTCATATCCCTCTCTATATAAATATCAAGGAATGTTGAAACTCTACCAAGACTCATTGCTGCACCGTTCTGCTCCTTTACTGCTCCCAGAAAACCGAAATACAGCCATTGGAATGCTTCCTGTGCGGTTTCTGCAGGCCTTGAGATATCAAAGCCATACATTTCTGCCATTTGCTTTAAGTACTCAAGGGCTTTTATCTGGCTTTTTGTTTCTTCCCTCTCCTGAATGGTTTCACTGTCCATATAATCCATTTCTAGACTTGTAAGTTGCTTCTTTTTATCTTCAACGAGCCTGTCAACCCCGTACAATGCAACCCTTCTGTAATCGCCGATTATTCTTCCTCTGCCATATGCATCAGGTAGCCCGGTTATGATACCAGCTTTTTTTGCCCTCATCATTTCAGGAGTGTATACATCGTAAACGCCGTCATTATGAGTTTTTCTATATTCAGTAAAGAGCTTTACAACGCTTTCGTCAATCTTTTTGCCGTAGGCCTCTCCACCCTTTACCACCATCCTTATGCCCCCAAATGGCATTATACCCCTTTTCAAAGGTTGGTCAGTCTGCAAGCCTACAATTTTCTCCAGTTCTTTATCTATATATCCGGGGTCATGAGAAGTCATTGTTGATATAATTTTTGTATCGACATCGAGGACTCCTCCGTTCTTCCTTTCCTCCTCCAGTTTGTCACTAACTTTTTTCCAGAGTTTTTGTGTCCTTTCCGTTGGACCCTTTAAAAAGGAATCATCCCCCTCATATGGTGTATAATTATTTACTATAAAATCCCTTACATCTATTTCCTCGGACCAATTCCCGTTTTTGAAATATCTCCATGCATCCATTGTAAACACCTCTTTTTATATTGTGTTAATATATTTATACCCAAAATAAGAAGTGAAAACCAACAAAATTACTGGGAATTTATAACACGCTATATGATAAAAGCTTCATCCAAAGTGGATGAAGCTTTTAAATACCGTTTCAGCATTAATTGTACTGCTTTTTATTATTTGCTTATTTTCCTATTTATAACTTATATTGGACTTAATGTCGATTCATATATTTTAGACTAGAAGCCATGATACATTGAATATGCAAGGTGGAAAATGGTTTCCTCATCTCTTACGTTTGTATTATCACTCATATACGCCTGAACACCGCATACATCGAAATAATGGTAGGAAACACCTGAATCGTACATTTCACCACCCACTCCTGAAGGCAAACCTATAGAAACGTTAAACCGGCCTGAAGAGTCAGTTACACTAGTGCCGGTTCTAACAGCACATGAAGGTGTGTTATTTCTATCCCAATATGGATTATAGTACATTCCTGTAACTCCCACTCCTGCAACCGCATAAGTAACATTTGTAGTAGGATCTTTTACTGTGGCATACCCGGAAATTGTTAATGTTCCTGTACCTGTCCTGAAATGAGTTCCATAGCCGGGATACGTAACCACATGATTCAAACCTTCTGTTCCGTTTAAATCTGTAATTGTAATAGTGTCCGCTCTTAATATCGGAGTTACTGTCAATGTATAGTTCTGAATATCTGCATCATTATATTCTTCCATGGTTTTTGCATTGCTGACTCTTATATAATATGTTCCGGTGCCAACAGAAAAATTATTTCCATTCGGAGTTACCGTCTGCATAGCAAACCCTGATGATGCAGCATTTCTATATACCTGGACTGAACAAGTATTAGCAGACGGAGTGGTGGCAGTAATCTGCAATTTGTCATATATTCTGCTGCTAGGTATTGTAATAACATACCAATCGTTATCTATTGGTGAACTCAAGTTTCTTGCGTTGACATATGCCCCACCTGTTCCGTATGTAAACGCAAGGGCCTGACTTACATGCTCATCTATTTCATAGTTATCACAAGCACTGCTTACTGAATAATCTAATGTAAATGCTTCGCTTACACTTCCTCCGTTTGAAGAATGAACATATAAATAATATGTAGCTGTTGCATCACCTGATGTTATATATCCCAGCGCTTCCGGCAATGTTCCGCTGGTTCCGTTAATCTGTGTAAAATACTCTGAACCACACAGAACATTTCCTTGTGAATCCAGCAAATATAAATCATAATCCAAATCCGGATTTGCAGGAGTTGTCAACTGTGCTTGAAGGTATATTCCGGGCTGCAAATTTAAAGAATATAATTCTGCATCACTGGTAGCAGATAAATATCCACTTACAGTCCCTGCCACTACTGTTGATTGAGCCGTTACGGCGGACTCGGTAGCTGCTACTTTCGCTGTCCCTGTCTCATTCTGCAGGTGTCCCTTCTTGACACTTGAAATATTAACTTTCTTCTCCAGCTTTTTGAGCTTATCCGTATTTTTAGCAGAAATCAATTTTGTAACCTGTACAGCTTCCTGGCTCTTTATTTCTTTATTTGGTGCATACTCAACATGCATTTTTGTATCTGTTTTTTCTGCTGCAAGTACGTTCATTGGACAAATAATAGCTAAAGACATTGAAACAACCATCAGCAATGATAGCAATTTCTTTTTATTAAATTTCATATAAAATCTCTCCTTGTTGTATAGTTAGTCGTCCGACTATCTTGAAGTTATCAAGGAAAACCCTTTACTTAGCAAATATTTTCTCTAAAAAAAGCAGTACAGTTCAGCTGATTATCAGCAGTACAGTACCCTCCCTTCATTGTCAGACTTACATTATGACCTGAACACTGTACTTTCTGATTTTATCAACTTCCCAAAATATTGTCAATAAATTCCATATATGTAATTTATTATAACACATTCCCTTTATCTTCACGGATGACAAAAAGGTATTTTATATCAAATACATGATATAAAATACCTTTTAAGATTAAGCACTATTATTTACTGTTTTTAAGCTTTTCCATTATAAATTTCTCTGCAAAGTCTTTACTGAACGGGAGAACAATCCTTTCTGTTCCCGAAACAAGCACTGTCTGTTTCTTGCCATCCTTATCCTCGGTAATAACCTTTGCAGTTTTAGCACTTATTGTATGCTCCTGTCCCATAAGCTTTAAGGTAGCTGTACCGTTGTCTACCGTGAAGCTTGGAAGATTAAAATAAATTACCACTCCAATTGCTATGACCGCAATAAGTATTCCAAGTTTCAACAGTTTTTTTGCCACCTTTGCAATAATAAGTACAATAAGAATAACCACAATAACCGGAACCAAGAAAGATGCATTTAAAATACCAAGTCCCTTTAAAATCTCCATTATTTTTCCTCCAAAACGTAAAAATCAAAAACCTTTTATTACTTCTACCACTATCTGTTATTTTCCTTCTTTGATAAATTTCTGATATTTTAGCTGTTGCCCATTTTCCCAAGGTCTATAATTATTGGCAAAGTCTACTCTGGATTTAAAAGTAGGGTGGTCATAGGTCCAAAGCATATAAACAATACCCGGTTCGGGCATGGTAAGACTTTGCTGGTGAAGCTTGACGGTTGCTGTTGCGGTAGCAAAATTATTCCTTGTAAGCTCAAGTTCGAAGCGGTCTGCCTCAGTTTCCATACTCCTGGAATATGCATTGGTTATGGGTGCAGTAAAAAACATCATCAGGTTTATAAGCAGTATTATAAGAGGAAATGCTGCTATATCCGATACCTTGCTGAAGCCAAGTCTTCCTTTGGTTTTTCTAAGTATATACCCCATCATCCTATATATAAGGTACAAAATAATAATACTTCCCAAGCCCCCAAAAACAATTGATTTCCATACATGCCCCATAAGGTAATGCCCCATCTCATGGGCGGTAACCCCCAATACTTCATCCGTGTCCAGATAATTTATTGTAGTGTCCCACAGAACGATTCTTTTGGTATTGAATACCCCCGTCATATAGGCATTCATCTGGTTTGTTTCCTTGCTTTTATCCACCTGATAAACCTGACAGTCACCTATTGGTGTTTTATGCAGCAAATCTTCGATTTTCAAAGACAGTTGACTGTCTTCAATTGGTTTGTACTGATTGAATATAGGGTCAATTACCACAGGCTGTATATACGAAACTACAAATAGATATGGAATTGATATTAATGCTATGTATAGCCACCAACGCTTCGGAGACTTTTTTATTATAAGAAACGGAACCCATATAATTGCGCCAGTTAAAACCGTATTTACAATGAAATTTTTAATTGTATCTATTAGCCATTGAACAAAATTCTGGTTTGACAGGCCGTATTGATGCATTCTGAAAAAACCTGTATAGATATCCAGAGGAAGATAAATTAGGGTTTCAATAATTGAATACGCAATGAAATATAGAATAATTATTGAAATCCAGCGGCGTGCTCTCCCGGCTGCCCAGTTTCTAATCTGAATTGATAGCTTTGAAAATATAAAAAAAGCAGGAACTGCAAAGCTGAGAAAAAGTCTTATCAGCCATGTTGTTACCTTGCTTTTCTGAAAATCAAAAGCCGCCTGAGTGGGCATTGTTACCTGAACAGTATCGGGTACAGCTATTTGCCCGCTTTGTGGGTATGTTCTTATGATATGATTGTAATTTACTATTTCCGATACTGTTACAGCTGCCGCAAATATTACAAACAGGCTGATAAATACTATTATTATCTTGCGAAAATCCTTGGTCAATGCAATCAACCTCCAATTAACTATTAGGAATATGTCCACCTGTTAATTATATGATTGTACCACGCATTTTAATGTATTAACTCAGCTTTTTTAATACATTTTCCCCTTGGCAATAACATTCACTATGTTCAGTCCGCTATCACAAATAACGCAATCTGCATCTTTTCCCACTTGCAAAGCACCCTTTTTATCGTCAATCTTCAGCCTCTGAGCAGCATTTTTTGTTATAATGCCTATTGCCGTTTCCACGGGAATTCCCCTGTCCTTAATGGCTGTACGAACCTCATCAAAAAGTATCTTGCAGCTTACGGTCTCGGAGGAAACCACGTTTCCGTTTTCGTCAAAGGTGGGTACGCTTCCGTACGCATCGGAGCTGATTGTTATACCTGAAAAATCCAGATTACTATCCTGGATAGTCCTTAATGCATCATAGGTAGCAACACATTCTGGGTCACTATCCGTCGGAATAAATCCCGCCGTCAAATCAATATTGCCACCCTGCTTTAAATACTCCAAAGCCTTGCTAAAAAGCCTTTTGGTACGATTAACATGTGTAGGAAGAATGTGCTGTTTGGGTATTAAAGTCTCATTTGCAAGCCTGAACATATACTCCATTGCACTTTCACCTAGTCCAAGATGAAAATGCACAAGACCAGCTTTGCCTGAAATAATAGCACCGTTTCTGGTTTGGGCTGCAATTCTGCTTATTTCGTCAAAAGACGGTTCAAATGTTCTGCTGTCGGCAAGGCAAATCTCTCCTACACCTATAACCTTATCTACGAAAACCATATCGCTTTGTACGCTTCCTGTTAAAGTTATAACCGGAACCTGATATGAACCGGTATATATATAAGTTGAAAGACCCTCAAGTTCCAGTTGACGTGCTTTTGCATAAAGATTGGGCATGTTTCTGGTAACACCATCTGCTCCAAGAACTCCTACAACTGTTGTTATGCCGTATTTGAGTATGTCAGCTGCCTTTGCTTCCTCAGTCCTTGTAGTAAAGCCACCTTCACCGCCTCCGCCCGTTATATGGACGTGAAGGTCGATAAAGCCCGGAAACACAATTTTGCCGTCACAGTTGACTAGCTCAATATCTTTAAAACCTTTAGGGTATATATTATCTTCAATTAAAGCCACCTTGTCAAAGCAAAACAATATGTCTTTCTTACCCAGATATTCCGGGGAATATACTGTTGCATCCTTTAACAGCTTGAACATACGTGCCTCCAACAATTTTTAAGAATTTACATTTATTATCTAAAGTATCTTACTTAAAAATTCCTTTGTTCTGTCATCTTTAGGATTTGTAAAAATTTCACTTGGTGGAGCATCTTCCTTAATTTTGCCCTCATCCATGAATAATACTCTGGTTCCAACCTCTTTTGCAAAGCCCATTTCATGAGTAACAACCACCATTGTCATTCCTTCTGCCGCCAACTCTTTCATTACCTCCAGAACTTCACCTACCATTTCCGGGTCAAGGGCTGAAGTAGGCTCGTCAAAAAGCATTACATCCGGGGACATAGCAAGAGCGCGAACAATAGCTATACGTTGTTTCTGTCCTCCTGAAAGCTGTGCAGGATAGTTATTTGCCTTTTCTTCCAATCCTATTCTCTTTAACAGTGACATAGCATTCTCTTTTGCTTGCTCAGGAGTCTGATTCTTGAGTTTTATAGGCCCGAGAGTTATATTATCAATAATAGACAAATGTGGGAATAGATTGAAATTCTGAAAAACCATCCCCATTTTCTGTCTTTGTTTGTTTACATCGTTTTTCTTATCAGTGATATTTATGCCCTCAAAAATTATTTCACCGTCGGTGGGCTGTTCCAATAAGTTCAAGCACCTGAGGAAAGTACTCTTGCCTGAACCGCTTGGGCCGATTACAACTACTACCTCGCCCTTTTCAATGGTTACGTCTATCCCCTGTAAAACATGAAGGCTACCGAATGTCTTGTGCAGATTCTTTACATTAATCACTTGTCCTCATCCTCCTTTCAGCATATCCCAGAAGCCTTGTAAGACTGAAGGTCAATACAAAATAAATAACAGCCGTAATGGCTAACGGCTCAAAAGGCCTGTAAATTGCGCCCTGTATAATATTTGTGTTTCTCATAAGCTCACTTATACTGATAACAGACAGTACGGAAGATTCCTTAATTACAACAACAAATTCATTTCCTAAAGCAGGGAGTATGTTCCTTAGTGCCTGTGGCAATACAATGTATCTCATAGCCTGCCCTTGAGTAAAACCGATAGATCTTGCCGCCTCCATCTGGCCCTTGTCCACAGCCTGAATCCCTGCTCGTATTATTTCAGCCACATATGCACCACTGTTTACAGACATAGCTATAACACCGGGTATAAATCTCTCCATTTCTAAACCGAATATATGAAATTCCGGCAGTGAAATCAGGTAGAAAAAAAGTGTTATCTGAACAAGAAGAGGTGTACCCCTTATAAACTCTATATAAGATGATGCAACTGCCTTGAAAATCTTGTTATGGGATATCTTCATTAATGCAATACCTGTACCTATAATAACACCAAGTATTACGGTGAGAATTGCAATTACTATTGTATTTACGGTACCGCTTACAAAGTAGTACCAATATTCACTTAGAAATCCGAAATCCAAGCTAATCCCTCCCTATTATAAAAATTCTCCGAAAACAAAACACAGGGGTGCCCGTGGACATCCCCTTTGCTTTGGCCTTCATATAATGTCAGTTATTATTTTGTCACGTTCTTTTCATTAGCCTCCTGAACAAACTTATCAATTAATCCATCCTTCATAAGTCTGTCAAGGGATTTATTTATCTGCTCTACAAGGTTTGAATTACCTTTTTTGACTGCTATAGCAGATCCGCCTGTATCATCCTTTACAGGAACATCTGTAAGTGCCAAATCGTTGTTGTTTTTAACGTAACCGCTTGCTACGGGAAGTTCAACAACCAGTGCATCTATCTTTTTATTCTTTAATTCCATAACCAAATCAGGAATCTTGCCTAATGATACAAGGTTTGCACCCTCAAGCTGTTCTTTTACTATCTTCTCCTGTGTAGTTCCCAGCTGTGCACCAACTTTTTTATCCTTTAAATCTGCAACAGTTTTATATTTGTCTTTGTCTTCAGCCCTTACCATTACACCTTGCTTTGCTTCATAATAAATCTTTGAAAAATCAACAGATTTTTTTCTCTTTTCGTCAGGATTCATACCGGCTATTACAATGTCTACCTTGTTTGTGTTAAGTGATGACAACAGTCCGTTGAAATCAGTATCCACAATCTGGAGCTGCACGCCCATGTCTTTTGCAATCTCCTCAGCAATTGAAATATCGATACCTACTATAGTATCCTTTCCATCTACCAGCATGTGATATTCATACGGTGCATAATCTCCGCTTGTACCTACAACCAGTTTGCCGGTCTTTTCAATTCTCTTCATTGTTTCTCCACCACCGCAGCCTGCAATGGATATTCCGATAGTGACAACAATAATCAAGCAAAATATCCTCTTTAACATTCCTTTCATCATTTTGAAATCCCCCTATTATTTTTCTACATAATAAAACATCGATGTGTACAATTATAAATTATTATGCATAAAAATTCAATACAATGCATAAATATTTTGTTACAATATGTCGTATATTAACATTCCCTTTAAATAGCCTCTCTTAATTTATATTCAGGGAAATATTCTATATGCAGATATTGTCTGCGGCACCGTTAAAGAGCCCCTATCAGTGATAATCGCCTTATTCGCAAAAAATGTAACAGTAATGAAATTTTCATTTTGACAGTAAAATTAATATAATGAACTAATGCAATACTATATTTTTCCAGTTATAATATAGTAATAACTAAAAATCAGAGGTGGATTGTATAATGCTTAAAAGACTTTTATTGCTTGGCACACTAATGATTGCCATACTATTTGAAAGTACAGCTGTTTGCGGTGCAGCCGACGCAAAAGACAAAAATCAGTATCCTGAAGTATCACAGTCGGCAGTGAAAATTGATACCACCGTATTGGATAAAACACTTGATACTCAAAAAAAACAGCAGGAAGCCCAGAAGAAAAAGGAAGAAGCTGCTGCAAAGGAAAAATTACAGAAGAAAGTTGCCCAGTTGCAAAAAGACATTACCGCCAATACATATTTGAAGTACATTAAGCAGCTTGGCTACTATAAAAAGGCTTCAAAAAGTGATGAGAAACTCAATATCAGAAATGCACTTCTTTTATTTCAAAGCAATCATAATATGAGTGTAACCGGTACATATGATACAGCAACAAAAAATATGCTTGTACAAAGGTTATCCAGTAACAAGTTCGTTTATCTTGACAAGGTTACAAAGGCCCCCACTAAAGGAAGGTGGATTGCTGTAAACAAGACCACAAGAGTTTTAACATTATATGAAGGTATAAAGGTATTAAAAAAGTATGCCGTTGCAGTAGGTAACCCCGCTTCCCTTACGAAATCCGGTAAATATATCGTCACCAGCAAACTTATAGACCCTGATTGGGGAGGTGGAGGATTTGCAGACCCCGTAAAAGGCGGAACACCTCAAAATCCTTTGGGAACCCGTTGGATGGGGATAAACAGAACCGATGGTTCCTATGGAATACACGGCACAAATTCATTTTATTCCATTGGAAGGTACATATCCCACGGCTGTATGAGAATGTCAAATTACTGTGTAGAGGAACTGTACCCTCTTGTTCCTATGAAAGCACCTGTCTGGGTAGGTACTCAGACCGAGTTAAAGAACTGGAGTATTACTCAACCCCTGTTCAAACAGCAGGTCTCGTAGAAAATTTTTATTATTGAATTTTAAACGGCATTGTGATAAAATACACAGTACAAATACAAATGTCATTGAATGGTGGACACTTTATTATTTTATTCGACTCACCCTCCATTCAATATCCTTTCAATAATATGAAAATCTACGAATAGGAGGCATAAAGGATGTCTAAGCTAAAAGTTGGTATAATCGGTGGTACTGGAATGGTCGGACAAAGATTTATTTCACTTCTTGAAAATCATCCATGGTTCGAAGTTGTTTCCATTGCTGCCAGTGAAAAATCTGCCGGAAAGCGATACGAAGAAGCAGTAGGTAATAGATGGAAGATGTCTACACCTATGCCTGAAAACGTTAAGAATATTGTAATAAAAAACGCAACAGAACAAGTTAAAGAGATTTGTGATGAAGTGGATTTCGTTTTCTGTGCAGTTGATATGAAAAAGGATGAGATCAAGAAGCTCGAGGAAGAATATGCGAAAAATGAAACTCCTGTAGTTTCCAACAATTCGGCACACAGGTGGACTCCTGACGTACCTATGCTTATACCTGAAATCAATGCAGATCATGTGAAGGCTATAGATGCTCAGAGGAAAAGGCTTGGAACAAAATACGGATTTATTGCCGTTAAGCCAAATTGTTCAATCCAGAGCTATGTTCCTGCTCTTACTCCTCTAATGAAATATGGTATTAAAAATGTTGTTGCAACTACTTACCAGGCAATTTCCGGTGCAGGAAAGAATTTCACTGACTGGCCTGAAATGCTTGATAACGTAATACCTTATATCGGTGGAGAAGAAGAAAAAAGCGAACAGGAACCTTTGAAAATCTGGGGTAAAGTTGAGAACGGAGAAATTGTAAAGACTTCATCACCTCTTATAACTACACAGTGTATAAGAGTGCCTGTAACTGACGGTCATCTTGCAGCAGTGTTTGTTTCCTTTGAAAACAAACCTTCAAAAGAAGAGATACTTGAGTTATGGAAAAACTTTAAAGGTGAACCCCAACTGTTGGATTTACCAAGTGCACCAAAGCAGTTTATTAAATATTTTGAAGAAGACAACAGACCACAAACCAAATTGGACAGAGATGCTGAAAACGGAATGGGTATAACTGCAGGAAGACTTCGTGAAGACACCCTTTATGATTATAAATTTGTTTGTCTCTCACACAATACTGTCCGCGGCGCTGCAGGCGGTGGTGTACTCATGGCAGAGTACCTAAAGTCCCAAGGATATATTCATGCAAAATAAGTAATATTACCTATTTTTCGTAGGATTAGGTAAATAATTTAGTATAATATGCCGATAAATGAGCTAGGTAAATAACCTAGCTTTTTTGTTATGTTCAAATTTTTACCACAAATGTTAATGTTCAATTTTCGTACAGGTAAAGGAGATCAAAATGGGCATAAAATCAGACTATGCAGGCCAATATTTGTCCGGTCAGAATGAAACGATTATTTATGAAGGTGACAGAGTATCCTCCGTTATTTTAATGCTCCAGGGGAAGCTGGATGTTTTACTGTCGCCCTTTGATACAGCACCAAATAATGAAGGTTACACAGCCGATAACAGCTGCCGCCTTTTTACCTTGGAGCAGAATACTTTTCTAAGCGTTAATGACATTTTGAAAAGCGGAAAGAACTCCTTTAGTTTAAGATCCCAGCAAGCTTGTAATTTATACTGTTTTCAGGCTTCATCCGCAAATGGTATAAGAGATATCATGAATACTCAAAAGGATTATTCAACATATATTGTCTCTTCACTGGCAACACTCATTGACTTAAGCTATGATTCCTATCAGAAGCTTCTACCTATATGCAGGAGTCTGGATATATTGGTAAAAAACCTATCCGTATATTATTGGGCTATAAAGGATAAATACTACTTCAAATATTCTCCTGAGATAGAGAATCTGGATTACTACAAAAACGCTTATCAGGAAGCAAGAGATAACGGTATACGTTTCTTCCCTGTTGATACTGATTCTTTATCAAATACATATATATGTGAAAATTGTGGGGACAACGAAAATGAAATAGATGATGCAGGTTTTGAGTATTTTTCAAAGCTGCTTAGCGTGCCTCTTGAACAAAGAAAAGGTTTTTTCAATAGCGAAAACTATGTTTGCGAATACCATATAAAAAAGGGTTCTGATCTTATGGAATCCCTTGTAGGTGAAATTAAGAGTAAGCTGTCCCAATTATACAATAATATTTACTGTCTCTATACTGCTCCGGTGAACCTTATGTCTTCTTACGCAAAAATAGCGGTAGATTCAAAGGATGATAAGGAAGCAGTACTGACCCTTTATGGAATTATGGAACAATCAGCAGCTGTTATTGCAAATTGTATTGGCAGGCTTCAGAATGAGTTTGACTGTTTCAACTCCATAACCATTTCAAAGATTAGTGAAATGGTTGAGGCTGTTAAGGAAAAGGCGTCCATAAACCGTATACCTCAGAATGATGATGGTACATATTCAGGAGATGAGCTTCCAAAGGAACTTGAAAATAGTCTTGATAAGATTTTAACCATATGCGGCTGCACTATGGATTTTAAAGACAGCTTTAATAAACGGCTTAGTCATTTCAGAGCCTTGAAGGATAAATCCGCCAGTGACTCTGAAGCAAGGGAGCTTCGTTCTTCACTTACAAGTGATTTCTTTACTGTTTATGAAACTGCTTTCAAAAAAGCTCAGGAAAGCGGCCAGTACCCAAAAATTATAAGCATGTTTTTAAATTTTGGTTATATGGATGAACGTCTTGTGACAAAAGAACAGGCCATTGCTTTATACAGACTATGTGACAAGGAATATCCAAAATCAAAATTCAATATATATAATTCAACAAAGTGGATTCAGGAAATTTATAATAACCGCAAAGAACCTTCTATCAATGACTTCGGGCAGGATTACTACGATGTTTTCAGAGATATGAAGAAAAGAAAAATTGTTACAGACCTTGATAAGCCGGCATATGAAAAGGACTTTAATACCAAGGTAAGCTTTGAAATAAATAACATGTTAAAAACAAATCAAAAAGTGTGCCATGGTCACATGAGCAGCTACTTTCCTATTTTGCACAAGGATATTATCACCCGTGATCTTGAGAAATCAGTTGTGACTCCTCATAAGATTACGGATGCTATTATGAATATCCTTGAAACTGATTTTTCAGTATTCTACAGAGAAATCTGGTATAAAAATGAAAAGAAGAATATTGAAAAAGAACCGATAATGAAAGAGATTCTTCCTGACATTATCATAGTGCCTACCTTCGGTTCTCGTGCGTCCATGTGGCAGGAAATTACAGGAAGAGGCAGAAATACACCCGGCAGATTCATATTCCCTGCATTTACAGATGAAAACATATATGATATGGTACTGAAACTTATCGGTACATTCAGATGGGAACTGTGCAGAACCATGATGGGCGTGGCATGGAACGATATAACTGAAAAATCTTTGACTTCGGAGTACACTGATTACATTCAGTTCTATAAGAAAAACCATGACCTTTCCGAAGAAGCCAAGGAAAAAATCAAGGTACAGATACAGAAAAACAGGAACATGATGAAGGATATTTTCACAAGTGATTATGATATCTGGATAAATTATGAATCAAAGGGTATCCTCAGGCTCAACAAAATAGCAAGATCAATATTATTCAGGCATTGTCCTCTTCCTAAAGAACAAAGGACAAATCTTGCAAAGCAGCCCGCATTCTCAGACCTGTGTATGCAGTTGAATACCACCAGAGCAAAGACGGCAAAGTCACTTACAAGTAAGTACACTAAACTATTCAAGAACGGCCCTATGGACGAGGATATGGAAGCAAACCTGATTTTCTATAGAGATCTTTAAAAATAATTTAATAAAAAATTAAAAAAATCAATGAGAGCTTCAAAACAAGCTGCTCATTGATTTTTTATACTTTTATCTATAATACCGCAATACATTCTATCTCGATTAAGACATCCTTTGGAAGTCTTGCAACCTCTACGCATGACCTTGCAGGGTAATTGTCCGTGAAGAATTTTTTATATACTTCGTTTATTGTTGCAAAATCATTCAGGTCTTTAATGAAAACGGTAGTTTTTACAACGTTCCCCAGACCTGCACCGGCTCCTTTCAGAACTTCTGCAAGATTTTTAATTGCCTGCTCTGCCTGTTGGGCTGCACCTCCGGCAACAACGTTTCCGCTGGCCGGATCTACTGGAATTGCTCCCGAGGTATATATAACGTTTCCGCATTTAACCGCTTGCGAATACGGGCCTATTGCGGCAGGTGCCTTGTCAGTTGAAATAATCTCCAAATCCATCTTTAATCACTCCTTAAATGTCTTTATATCTCTTCAATCTGCTTATCTATTTTTACATGCTTAAATTGTCTCTTGTTTGTGGCATAATCGTCCACAATCTGCCCGTTGCCAATCAGCATGTATTTGTAGCTTAACAAACCGTCCAAACCCACAGGGCCTCTGGCATGAAGCTTGCTTGTGCTTATTCCTACCTCTGCACCAAAACCGTACTTGAAACCGTCGCTAAATCTCGTAGATGCATTCCAGAAAACATTCCCGGAATCAACTAGATTCATAAATTTGACTGCAGTTGTTTTGTCCTTTGCCACTATGCTGTCAGTATGCCCTGATCCATAAGTATTGATATGCTTTATAGCTTCATTCACACCGGAAACAATCTTTATGGATATAATGTAATCAAGATACTCTGTAGCCCAGTCTTGGTCACTGGCAGGCTTAACTTCTATTATTTTAGCTGTTTCTTCATCTCCGAATATTTCAACCTTCTTTTTATCAAGTTCAGCCTTTAATCCCGGTAGAAATTCCTTTGCCACTGCCCTGTCAACCAAAAGGGTTTCTGTTGCATTACAAACTGCAACATACTGAGTTTTTGAATCTACTGTGATTTTCTTTGCCATTTCCAAGTCTGCACTTTCGTCCACGTAAACATGGCAAATACCGTCTGCATGGCCCATTACCGGTATTCTTGAATTATCCATTATATAACGTACAAATTCGTTTGAACCTCTTGGAATTATCAGGTCAATATATTCATCCATTTTCAGCATTTCATTAACATCGTCCCTGCTTTCAAGAAGACTTATCCATCCCTTGGGCAGTCCGGCTGCTACAGTAGCTTCTTCTATAACATCTGTAAGAACTCGGTTTGTTTCTTTTGCCTCAGAACCGCCTTTAAGGAGAACACAGTTTCCGCTTTTTAGGCAGAGTGTTGATATCTGCACAAGTGCGTCGGGCCTTGATTCAAATATGATACCTATAACACCTATTGGGCAGGTAACTTTAAACAGCTCAAGGTCTTCGTCCAGCATATTTGAAAACAGAGTTTTACCTACAGGTTCTTCAAGGGCCTCTAGACTTTTAATTCCTTCAACTACATCATTTAATTTCTTCTCATCAAATTTAAGTCTTTTTAGAAGCGGTGAAGCCAGATTCTCCTTTTCGCTTCTTTCAAGGTCATGCTGATTTGCTTCTATGATTCTTTTACTGTTGGCTAGTAATGCATCCTCTATTTTCAATAGTGCATTGTTCTTAACTTCTCCGCTTAGTGCAGCCATTTTTACAGATGCCTCACCGGCATATTTACATAATTGTCTTATGTCCATTTTTACCTCCTAAATATCCCATTTCATTGATTTTTCAACCGCTTTCTTCCACTTTAAGTATAGACCATCAAAGTATTTTTTATTTCCTAAAGGAGTGTACGTCTTGTCAAGATTCCATGCCTGTTCAATTTCTTCCTTGGATGTCCATATTCCGATTCCAAGCCCCGCCAGAAATGCCGAGCCAAGTGCCGTTGTCTCCCTTATCACAGGCCTTTGTACAGGTATATTCAGTATATCTGCCTGAAATTGCATAAGAAAATCACTCGCACTTGCACCTCCGTCTACCTTGAGTGCATTTAACTCTATTCCCGAATCCAGTTCCATTGCTTCCAGTACATCCCTGCTCTGATATGCTATGGCTTCAAGAGTGGCTCTAATAATATGTCTTCTGTTTGTACCTCTGGTTATCCCCAATATTGTACCACGAGCATACATATCCCAGTACGGCGCTCCTAATCCCGTAAATGCAGGAACAATATATACCCCACCCGTGTCTGGTACTTTTTCAGCCTCAATATCGCTTTCATGTGCGGTCTTTATTATACCAAGCTCATCCCTTAACCATTGAATGGCTGCTCCGGCATTGAATACACTGCCTTCAAGGGCATATTCTACTTGATTATCTATACCCCATGCAATAGTCGTAAGAAGATTGTTTTTTGAAGAAACAGGTGTTTTGCCGGTATTCATCAGAATGAAACATCCGGTACCATACGTATTTTTTGCATCTCCCTGTTTAAAGCAGGCTTGCCCGAAAAGAGACGCATGCTGGTCTCCGGCTATGCCGGAAATTGGGATTTTGGCTCCTAGAATTTTTTCAATTGAGTATGCACATACCCCGGATGATGAAACTACTTCCGGCAACATACAAGCCGGTATCTCCAGTTCCTTCAGCAGTTCTTCATCCCATTTTAATTCATTTATATTATATAGCATAGTTCTGGAGGCATTTGAATAATCCGTGATATGCTTTCTGCCTCCCGTTAAATTCCAGATAAGCCATGAATCAATGGTTCCGGCAAGGAGCTCCCCCCTTTGAGCCTTCTCCTTTGCTCCCTCTACCTGCTCCAGAATCCATTTTATCTTGGTTCCCGAAAAATATGCATCTATTACCAACCCGGTTTTACTTTTGATTTTATCTCTCAAACCAGCCATCTTTAAGCTGTCACATATTTCAGAACTTCTCCTGCACTGCCACACAATGGCTCTATGTACTGGTTTTCCTGTATTTTTGTCCCAGACAACTACGGTCTCCCTCTGGTTTGTGATACCGATGCAGGCAATTGCTTCAGGACTTATTCCCGCCATCTTTATTGCACCCGCTATAGCAGCCATCTGATCCCTGAAAATATCTTCCGCATCATGTTCAACCCATCCGGGCTGAGGATAAAACTGCTGCAGCGGCACACTCTTTATTCCGGCTATATTGCCGTTCAAACTGTCGAATATTACTGCTCTGGAGCTGGTAGTCCCCTGATCAAGGGATAAAATGTATCTCTTATGCATAAATCCCGTCCCCTTTGTACATCACAAAGTTGTTGCTTTTAACAATTTATTTAACAGTATTATATCATATTCTACACTCTGGAAATTATAATCTCACAAACGTAAACAACGGTAATTGCACACACAGCTACCTTTAACAGACTTTTTTCAAAGTAGGCCAGTATAACTGCAACTCCAAGTCCTATGACAGCTGACAAAAGATGCCCTGTGGACATAAGTATATCAGGAAATATCATAGCTCCCAGAACTGCATAAGGCACGTATGCGAGAAATGCAGTTATAAATCGGGACTTTATTTTATTTTTGAACACAGCCATGGGAAGAACTCGTGGAAAATATGTAACCAATGCCATAAGAAGTACTGCAATCAGAGTATCATTCATTTGCCGTATCCTCCATTGGGAAAAACTTTGCACCTATTGTACATGCAATAAAGGTGGCTATGATTATTCTCCATCCTCCTGAAACAACAGAAAATACAGGTACCCATTTTATAATAGAACTTATAAATATAGCGCAGCCTGCCACAATCAGAGCCGCTTTTGACCTCTTTGCCGCCGGTATTACAAGGGCAATAAACATAGCGTATAAAGCAATGCCCATTGAATTCTGCAAAGATTCGGGCAGTATAGTACACACTAAAGCACCTGCTGCGGTGCCTGCCGCCCACCCGATATAGGGCAGCACTTCAAGTCCTGTCATAAAGGAAAAGGTTATATCCTTTTTTTGCATGGCAGCTACTGTAAAGGTTTCATCTGTGATTCCGAAAGACATTAGCCAACGTTTATATCCCGGTATACCCTCAACAATTTTCTGAGATAGTGACAAGGACATAAGCATGTATCTGATATTTATAACAAAGGTGGTAATTGTAATTTCAGCAAGGCCCGCTCCTGCTATAATCAGGTTTGTCCCCGCAAACTGTCCCGCCGAAGTGAGGTTTGTCATTGATATTAATACGACTATCCAAACAGGTATTCCGCCCTTTACAGCCATAAGCCCGAACGTAAAAGATACGGGAAAATACCCCAAGGCTATAGGAAGGCTTTGTTTTGAACCGTCAAGGAAATCGTGGAATGCCGTGTGCTTGCTATGTAATACTTTCTCTTGCTTAGTTAACATTTCTAATATCCTTTTTTCATTTTCTTATGAATTAACAACAAGTAGTATTATAACATAGAAAGTGCAGTATTCTCATCAAAAAACTCTTACCTCGGTTTAGAGGTAAGAGTTTTTTGATACCTATCCAATCTAAAATTATGATATATTCCTTAGTTTCATTTCATTTTGCACAATTTCCAATATACCGCCAAAGGTAGAAAATTTTCCGTTGGCAATTTCCTCTTGAGGAATTGTAATATTGAACTGGCTCTTTACATCAAAGTATATGTATAGTAAATCTCTTGCGGATAACCGTATTTCTTCTCCTAAAAGATTTTTAGAATAATAATCCTTGTCCCATTTAGTAAAATCGATATTAATCCTTTTTTTAAAAATTTGGATAAGCCCTTCTTTTGTATTATCTGACAGTAAATTATCCATAGTGAGTTTTCTCCTTTATACTATCTGTACATTACCGTACCCGGTAAGTTTTTCAATAGTTTGGTGTACCATATTATCGGAATCATCTTTATTTAGAATATTAAATACAGGTATTTTGTTTTCGGTAAACTTTGTTTTCTTCTCATCAATAAACTTGTAATCCAATGAAGTATAAGACTGCACATATTCCTCATATGATCTTTCCCAATCAAATTGCATGTTTGCAACATTGAAAAAGTCAACATCAAATCCAAGTTTATATTTTATTGAATTTGCATACATATCAAATCCTTCAGCCTTGTAATCTTCATATAGTAAACTGGCAATAACAACGTCCGGGAAAACTGCATGAGATATTTCAAAGGCAAGTAAACCGAATTTGTTGGTAAACTTCCTGTTAAACGGCATAATACCACCGGGTACTCCGATAATTATAATATCGGGCTCTTCGGTCATTTCAATTTTCTTGATGAATCTATTGAACATCAATACTTTATTTATATCAGAAATAGCATTTCCATACATAAATGAAGGGAAAGAATGGAACCCCATCATCTCACAGTATGACCTAGTGCCTATCTGACTTATTTTATATCCTGATTTCTGAATTTTTTCCCTTAGTGCAAGCTGGATTTCAAATTTATTTGTTTTCTCAGATATTCCAACCGTCAAAATAACAGGTGTATCTATTTCTTCAATACTTTCGTTATAAATAGCTATCTCCTCTGGCAGAACATTCTGAATTCCGTCAAAGTACTTGAAATACACTCCCTCACAATTACACAGAGACGAAATTTCTTTAATAGCCTCTCCATCCAATTTCAATGAGCATATTATGTTTTTTTTCAATTTTACTGCCAATTTAATTTTATTAAATATATACTTTTCAAAATCAAACGGTAAATGCGATTCAACAATCATTACGGTATCGCATAAGTCCAGTGATTTTTCAAAATCTGCAGATACCAAGATGCCTATATCGGGTCCTCTATCTGCAATACCAGCATCTTTTCCTGTTAAGCCCCATCCATTTGGAGATACAAGGCACGATATGTCATATTCCGTAAGCAAAGACCTGTGCCTTAATACCGGAGTAAATTCCATATTGTACGGATAAATCAAAAGCCTCTCGTTTTTTTCCATATTAACCCCCTCCATTATTACAGCTTTCACTCCGCCATATCGAAAGCATGAATCTCTTCGCCTAATTCAGCCCCAAATTCCCTTAAAGTGCAAATATCCTTCAATATACTATCAGCTGAGTTTCTTTCATAACTGCATCTTGAAACCTTCTTTTCCATTGAAAGACCATCATTTTCATCTGCTGCTGCTGCACATAAATTACAAAACATAAGTGCCCAACAGTTTATACACTTCTTTTCACTTATTTTCCCTACATTAAGCAAAGATAGTATTTTATCAACATCAAAACCAGCATCTATATTTCCTATTTTCATGTGTGGCGATGCTTCACTAACCCTTTCACACGGGTAGAAATTACCGCCAACATCCATAAACAGCCTTTGAACCCCAGGTACGCATGGTCCTCCATGATGAATTTTATCAGGTAGCTCTGGTCTCATTTGCAATCGACCGTACCTATCCTTTCTTTCCGTGTAATGCCTCAATAGTAGTTTTGATGTATATTTCTCGTCCAGATAACCAAGCCTTGATAAAAATATCTTAAAATATTCATATTGAGTTTCAGAAATATAATTATCAGATGTTTTTACAGTATCTTTTCTGTATAAATTAGATATTTCTGAAGCCATAATATTTGCTTCTTTTGCTATTTCAAAATCAACAAAAAAATTATTTACACAGCTAAACTCATTCTGCGGATCTAACACAGCATTAAAAGCAATATTAGTACTTAAATAATCAGAAAATTTAGTTTTAATCATCTCTAAGTTTTCCATTACTTTTTCAAAAGTCCCCCTATCATCATATCCATAAACCCTGTTCTTGTTATGCACCTCAGAAGGGCCATCAAGACTTATTAGCAAATGTACATTATGCTTTTGAAAATAATTTACAATCTCTTCAGTTAAAAGGGTTGCATTTGTTGTCAAGTTTAAGTGAATATTTTTTCCCTCTGCTCTTTCTTCAAAGTACTCAATACAATTTTTTATAAATTCAAATTCAAGCAGAGGCTCACCCCCATAGAAAGCCAACAAGCCATTCTCATTATCTTTTGAATGCTCAATATAAAAATCTATTCCCTTTTTGGCTGTCTCAAGAGTCATTTTCTCATTTGAATGATCCCTATTTTCATAATTTCCTGAGTAAACACAGTATTTGCACCTGAGATTACATTGCTTTGTTATCTGCAGTGTAATCATTTTAACTTTATTATTGAGGTGGCTTAAAATTGTATCATTTAAAGGATGGTACATTTCCTTTGGCCTTTTTTCTGATAAGAAACCTAAAACACGCAAATGATCAATTGACTCTACAGCTTGTGTACTGAATTCCGAGGTGGTGCATTTACCGGTATCATCACTATCTCTATAATAATCGAGTATCTTATATTGCTCTTCCGATAAGCTGAGAATGACATTTTTGTTGACGTCATATAAATAATGCCCTCCAGGAGTTTTAAACAGGTGTATGAAAGAATCCAAAACTATCACTTCCTCCTTATTAATTAAAATTAACCGGAATATAAACTGTATTCCGGTTAATTTTTAGCATGAATTACCAATAAATTACGAATTGTAAGTATTAGTGAGATAAGCGCCAGTCGACACATCGTTTCGGTTATTCTGAAGAATATTCACCATAACTGTAGTGTCCCCACAGCTTGAATAACTACAAGCACAATTGCCGCAATAACTACATACGCACCAGTATGCCTCTATTGTTTCCATACCGTTATGTATTTTTTTACCTAACTTTTTCATATTTTCACCTCCATTTCGTATATTCAGATTTATTAAATTAGGTCTGACTTTATTTAAGCTCACTAAGCTTTACCGCGGATAAACCTTGTGAGTTCAAATCCTATTAAACAGCACCGTTCATAACAAGAAAATCATTATAATTATCGAATTGGTGTATGCTACCATTATCCACGACTAAAATTCTATCCACTTTAGTCAATATATCAGGCTTGTGGCTTATTATTAAAACCGTTTTGTCATTAAAATCCCGAGTCAAAAGTTGGTTTAAATACATCTCAGATTCCACGTCATAATTTGCTGTGGCTTCATCAAGAATAAGTATTTTTGCTTCCCTTGCAAAAGCTCTTGCTACAGCTATTTTCTGCCTTTGTCCACCTGATAGCTTAGAACCATTTCTGCCTACCTCACTTTTGTACTTTAAGGGCATGTCCTTTATGAACTCATATGCACCACTTCGCTTTGCAGCCCTTTTTATATTTGCTTCATCTTTTTTTAATCCGATAGATATGTTACCTTCAATTGATGTGTCAAAAAGATACAAATCCTGACTAACTACTGATATCAAGCTTCTATAATCCTTTAGGTTAATACTGCTTACATCGGTTCCGTCTAGTTCAATTTTCCCATTATCAGGCTTATAAAATCTTAACAGCAGATTAATAAATGTGCTCTTTCCTGAGCCGTTTGCCCCTATAATAGCTATCTTTTCTCCCGGATTTATTTCAAGATTAATATTGTTTAAAATTTGTTCATCTTCTCTATATGAAAATCTAACATTACTAAACTTTATCTTACCTTTGATTTTGCTTGCATCCAATCTTACAAGGTTTTTAGTCTTTTCTTCAGTTTCTGTTTCCATATCAATAAATTCGAAATACCTTTTTGCAGAAGGAATTATATTAGAAAAATTATATCCAATATTCAATATTGCTGATATTGGACCAATAACATACGCACTATATGTTAAAAAAGCAAACAAACCTCCAATGGTAACACCATTCTGGAAAACAATATATGCTCCAAGTATGTATAACATACAATTAATTCCCTGAAACACTATACTTTCAGAGTACTCATTAAACTTGTCTAAAAAAGCTAATTTTATATTCATTTTGACAATATTTTTTTGTTTCTTTATAAATTCACCTATTTTTATCCTGTCAATCCCCAATAGTTTTATTTCCTTAATACCGGTTATGGTATCTCCGTACCAGGATGAGTACTCCCTGTTATACTCCAGAAACTCCTTAAACATCGATTTTCTCTTTTTTGCAAGAAATTTTACGGTGAAATACCGAATGGGAACTACAAAAATTACCACTATAGTTAGTTTCCAATCGATAAGCAATAAGCCGACTAAGCCTCCGATAATTCTGAATATCTGAGATACTATTATAAAAGTACCCTTATCGCATATCCTTGATATATTTCCAACATCCATTCCGATGTTACCCATGATTTCAGAAAAATTTGTACTATTAAAGTATTGCAGTTTAAGCTTCAAAAGATGTTTAAATGCTGCCTTTTGTAACGAATACTGGAACATAGAATTTAAATAAGAAAAATATTTTGTTTCAAGTAAGCCAATTGCTTGATCAATTAAAACCAACGCAAAAGTAAAAAGAGAAAATTTAACTACTATCCCGAAATTACTTTTAAGTAGACCTCTATCCATAACTTGTTTGCTGAGTAGCGGAAAAAGCATACTGATACCGGCAGAAGCAATAATACATACAAAAATAATACTGATTTTTTTAATGTATGGCCTTAAAAGTTTTAAAATTCTTTTTAGAATGTTATTGGTATCTTTAGAAAATAGCATTTTGACCTCATCAGACAATTTACTTTATTTTTTAATTATGGTATATTGTACCATAAACTCTATGGTATATCTACATACATAATTTGTCAAATATTAATTAATCGGATTATTTATAATTTCTTTCATTTATGGTATTATTTGTATGGAGGTAACGCTAAAAAAACCCCACCTAATATTACACAAGCACTTAACATGTTTAACACTTAAAGAAGTGAGGTAATACAAATGGAATTAGAACTTAATCAGCCACCAATAAATTGTTATTTACATCATGCCTATCCCCTAACTGTAGCAATGTCCCACAAAGATTTTAATTCATGGTTTTTCAGTAATTATATACAGTTACAAATTAATGTCAAATATTATTTTTTGAATTTTTTTACATATCCAATATGCGGAAACTCTATTTTAAGTCCGTTAATAGATTACAAAATTTTAGATTTAGAATTTATATATAAATCAAATACAAATATAATTGATTTTATAAAAAGCAGTTTAAACCTTGGATATTATGTAATGACTTATACGGATGAGTTTTTTATACCCCATAGAGTATCATACATGAAAAAACACTTTAGACATGAGATTATGATTTACGGTTATAATTTAGATAATAGTCTATTTCATGTAATAGGTTATAATGATACGGGTACTTATTATCCGTCATGTGTTAGTTTTTCTGAGTTTGAAAACAGTTTCTTAAATTCTATAAAAAAAACCAATGATATAATATTAATGAAAGCCAAAGATAATACATCATATCGTCCATCATATGAATTTGATATGGAAAATGTTAAAAATCTACTATTCGACTATATTTTTTCTAAAAATACATCATTCAACTTGCGGACAATAGGAACCCCAAACAATTTAGTATACGGAATTTCAGTATATGATCAACTGATAAAATATTATGAGAATATCCTTAAAAATGATTCTGAAGAAGAATGTGACATTAGACATTTTCATTTACTTTATGAACATAAAAAAACTATGGTGTCCCGCCTGGAGTACTTTGTTGAAAAGAAGTATATTGATACTAAAAATAATTTCATTAATATCTTTTATAAATTAGAAAATGAAGCTTTAAATAATAGAAATATCTTAATTAAATATAATATTACTAAAAACAAAAATAAAATAAATACTGTAATTGAATCTCTACATGAAATGTATAAGGAAGAAAAGAAGACAATTGAAGATTTATTAACAGGTATCTCATCATAAGTTACGATTAGAAATAATCAAGCTTTTGACTTAGCTAACATTTTTCTTATAACCGATACTAGTAATAGCACTACAGGAATAAAGAATCCTTCAGTAAAGGCTAGCGCGGGCCAAGTTTCAGTATCCCATCTTATTTGGTATGGAACGCTTTTATATATAAATTGGGAAAAAACGGCTATAATTAGGCCAATTGGAATAACTATTTTTCTATAATCCGTAAGCTTCAATATCTGAGACATACCTTTAACTCCCAAATAGATGAAAAAAAATGTACTGATAAAATTAGTGGTTAACCAAACAGCTACTACAACGCCTTCAATTCTTTGGACTATAATACCTACATCAACCTCAGTGCTAAGAACAAAGAGAGGGTAGCGTAAATTTGCTGTAATGGTGCCACCCAGTACCAAAATACACATCAGTACTCCTAAAAAGGCCATAAACATACCTAATAAATAACCCAAAAACGTGGAACGTTTTGCATTTTTTATGTTACTAAAATAAGAAAGAGGAATCATATTTAGAATAATCATTGGCCAGGCGGATGGTTCTTTATATCTATATTGGGGGTAACCAGTATCAGGGTAAATAAATATAAAGGAAATAAGCCGTAAAAATAGATTGTTACAGCTCTATACATGGCTTCCAAGCCATATAGCAGTGCAATTACTAAAGCGACTACAAATAATATGTTAGTTGGATAGGCCGATATTTCGGGAGTATATGTTGTTGTTATTAAATCGCCGACATACCATATTATTTGAGTACCGGTTAAAAGTGCAGTAAAAACATAAATTATAGATAAAATATTCCCAAGCCATTTTCCAAGCAATAAACTAAATACTTCAATTAGCGTTTTATCCGGGTATAATTCCCTTAAATAAATGTTAATCCAAACAGACAATAAACCTAAAATAGTTGCAAAAATTGCAGAAATCCATGCATCTCTTCCTGCTATAATTGCAGTACCGGAAGAAAGAAAAAGTGGACTGGAACCAAAAACAAAACCGGAGGTTGTTATCATAAACTGTACATTTGATATTTTAATTTTGTCGTTCATTCGCTCACCTCCAAAAAGCGGTTTAAAGTTAGTTCTTTAATAAATCAGAAAACGGAGAAAATACCCATGCTACCCAGTCAGAGGGATTTGATATTTTAACATTAAGGCTTCTTAAAATTGCCATAATAACACCCAAGGCAAGTAATATACAAAAGGCCCATAAGTCTCTATAACTTTTACTATTAACCATTTGGGGAATTTCAAAAAAGCACAATATAGTACTGAAGGTCAATACTAATATAATAGATACAATAGGCATATTATTACTTCCCTTTCGTAAAGATTGACTTAGTAGTTTCCCCTAAACCGTTTATTTTACTCTTAACAGTAACACTAACTGGAAGCCTGGTGAATTCGTTATTCCAATCATTCTTTATTTTTTTCCTATAGCTTTGGATGAGCTCTGTGTATTACCTCTCCAAATCCGAAAATATCTGTTTGCAAATCTTCTTGAGTTCTCTTAATTGAAGCCTCACAATGCTTTTTTATTTTTTCTTCTACAAGGCTATTTAATTTTTCTGCATTTTTTTCTATTGATACATCATATTTCCCGACTTCTGCAGCAATATTTAAAGTTAAATCTATTACAACATTAACAGCCGGTTTACCATTTATCATATAAGCTTTTGTTTTTGATTTAGCTTCAATAACTTCAAAGGTTACCCTGTTTTTTTCATCAAGTTGTAAATATCCAACCGTATTTTTTACATTCCCCGTAATGTAGTTAAAACCCTTACTTTCATCCTCAGTCAGATATCCCAAAAACTTATCCTTTTTAAATGCACATAAACCGGTAAGCTTTAATTTACTGACAACACTTCGCTTCAAAATATCAATAGAATCTGACTTATCTTCTTGTTCAACAATCTCTACAGCTGATAAAACAGGATTTACGCCCTCAGAAACCAATTTACTGGCCAACTCAATTATTTTTACAGTTTTTGTAGGTGCCCATGCTTTCTCAGCGGCTTTTATTGAATTATACATTTCCATACCGGATACATATTCCAGTGGGGTTATACTTTTCAGTACTTCATTTGCAGTAGTTCCTTTTGCTACAACAAAATAAAAATCTGTACGAAACTCATGATCCCGAAGAAAGAAATCCAATAAGCCTTCAATCCCTTCTTTTGCAATCTCTTCATTTAATACAACCATTCTTAAGTGAGAATTATATATTTTCCTGGGAGATATTGTAGTAATGCGCCTTATTACCTCAAACAAATCTTTTCCTCGTTCCGTGTAAAGAAATACAGGCGATTCAATTGACGATTTTTTTGACGCAATTGCTTTAGGATTTAATATTTGGTAGGTTACAGAATACTCATCATCTACCTTATCTATTCCTATAGAAATAGATAGAGCAAGTGTATTAATCTCTTTACTACCTAAACAGCCGTTTAAAATAAGATTTGTGGATATGATAAATGTTAACAATATTTTTTTACATTTCATATTTATCATCTGAACTCCGGTTCTTCTTTTTGCTCAGTAGTTACAGGGTTATTCTCCTCTACCCTTGGAGACTTATCATTACTGATTCCAATGGGCCTGTATTTGTTATCCCAAATAGGATACCTCAATATTGTATCTTTAAATCCATTTTTTGTTGCTGTAGCAATAGGTGCCATATAAGGAACTCCCACAGATTTTAATTTACACAAATGAAGAATTAAAACTATTAACCCCATAAAAACACCATACAACCCAAATATAGCGGAAAGTATCATCAAAGCAAGCCGCATTAATCGTATACAATTAGACATTGTATAATTTGGTATTGCAAAACTTGATATAGCGGTAATTGAAACAATTATAACAATAACAGCAGATATAATACCTGCATCTACTGCGGCCTGACCTAAAACCAACGCACCAACAATAGATATTGCCGGCCCTATAACCTTGGGCATCCTTACCCCAGCTTCTCTTAATATTTCAAATGTTCCCTCCATGAATAAGGCTTCAACAAAAGCAGGAAAGGGTACTCCTTCACGCTGGGCAGCAATACTAATCAATAATTGAGTTGGAATCATTTCTTGATGGAACGTGGCTAGTGCAATATAACCTGCAGGTACAATAAGTGTAAGAAAAAAGGCTATATACCTTATTATCCTGATTGCAGAAGCTACTAAATAAGGATAATAGTAGTCTTCACTTGATTGAAGAAAATCAGTAAATAGAGCAGGAGCAGTCAGCACATATGCGGTTCCATTCACCAAAATAGCTACTCTCCCCTCAAGTATGGCAGCTGCAACAGAATCAGGTTTTTCAGAACTTAAAAATTGAGGGAAAATAGAATATCTGTCATCCTTTATCAATTCTTCAATGTAACTGCTATCAAAAATGCCGTCAATATTTATAGAGTTAAGTCTTCTTCTGAGCTCATCAACAATTGCTTTTTTTGCAATTTTATCAAAGTACATAATTACTATTTTGGTTTTTGTTATATTTCCCTTAGATAGCTCCTCAACTCTCAAGGATTTGTTTTTTATTCTATTCCTGAGCAACGAAACATTGACATTTATATTTTCAACAAAGCACTCCTTAGGGCCTCTAATGACATTCTGTGATGTAGGTTCTGAAACAGCTCTGCCTTCAACAGAAAAAGTATCTATTGAAAAGAATTTGTTATATCCATCAATAAAAAATAAAGTTTTTCCGGATAGTAAATTAGATATTAAAACATTAAAATCAGTGCCTTCTTCGGATTTTCTAAATCCAAAAAGGGCATTTTTAAATAAATTGAAATAGCCTTCAGGTGTGCAATCTTTTAATTTATCTTTTGCCTTAAGTACATTTGTTATTTCTGAGGATAGGCTATTTATAGTATCCTTATCTACAATATTTTCAATATAAATGCTTACATAACATAAGTTTTCATTGATATTGTCTTTACATAGATTAATTGAAAGATCGCTGGAATTGCCTAACTCATTTTTTATCTTTTCAATATTTTTATTTATATTTCTACTTAAATTTTCAGATTCAGAAATGTTGGATATATGTGTTTTTTTCTTAAATAAGTTTCCAAATGCCTTCATATTGCACCCCAATCCAATCATTTAATGTATTATTAATTAGTGTTACAAACACTTATTTTTTTATTCGTATTGGATTATTGTGGTTTATATTTGGATGCATATAAATTTCTTCGTTATTTTTCAACATATTTAGCCTTTAGAATAGGTAGTATTGTAGCTAATACCAGTACTATCAATAATATAAATGCCATTCCATTAGAAGCAACAAATCCCCTTGGACCAGAACCCTTTATAACTCCTGTAACTTGGAGTATTATGCCTATAAGTCCTATTATAGACCCTCCGGCAACAAGTCCGGAAGATAAGCTTATACCATTAGAAACCCTTGCATCTTTTTCTTGTTCAGATTTACTGGCTTTTTCAACAAAATATCTAACTAACGCGCCTATTAAAATTATAGAAGTCGTAGATATTGGCAAATAGAAACCTATTGCTACCGTCATTACAGAAAGCCTTAACAAGAATAAAACAACTCCCATAACAGCACCAACTATAACCATAACCCAGGGTAATTTACCTGACATTATACCACCTGTCAAGGTTGCCATTAAGTTAGCTTGAGGCAGTGCAAAAGCAACGTTATCACCGGTCATTACCAATTGGTTTGAAAGTAATAATATAGTTCCGATAACTACAGCAGTACCAGCTATACCAGCTATAGTAAAGTATTTCTGCATTTCATTTTTACTTCCACCAATTAAAAAAGTAACTTTTTGTGATTGGGTATAACCCCCAGCCATTGCTATAGCAGTAACTATGAAGGTACCAAATAAAAGTAGAGACCTGTTATTCTCAGTATTTTTCCATCCGAATATAACGAACAGTAATGTTACAATAACTATAGAAGCTATAGTCATACCCGATACAGGGAGGTTAGAAGTTCCTATGGTACCAGTTAAACGACCCGCAACTATGACAAATAATAATGATAAGAACAATGACAAAATAGATGCAGTTATTGCCATCAGTATATTACCCCTTGAAACTATAAACCCACCTATAAACCCTACTACTATACCACCTATTAATATCAAACTTTCAATAGATGAAGACTCACCGCTTTTAGAAGACTTGACATTAAGAGTTTCTTTTATAGATGATATTATGGTAGGTATGAGTTTTAAAGCACCTATTAATCCACCCGAAAGCATCATACCGGCACCCATATATTTTACATAACTACCTGCGATATGCTTAACTTGCATACTGTTAATAGCAACGTCAGGGTTATTCCATATGTTTGCACCTTGTTTTCCAAGTTCAGCGAAATAACCGATTAAAGGCGTAATACCGAAGTTAGATAATATTGAGCCTGCAAACATAGCTACCGAAACTTCCATTCCAACAATAAATCCTATACCTAATAATAGTGGGTTTACTTCTATTTCAAATTTCCACTTGTAGAAGGTTTCATTTACATAGCTAATAACGTTGTTGGCTACATTCAAAAATGAACTGGTTATAACAGTTATTATGCCGCCAATACCAAATCCAATCCCCATAAACTTCATTGATTCTCCGGCACCTTCTGAAGCAACTAGGGTTTCAGATATAGCCATTGACTCCGGGTACATTAATTTACCATGTTCTTCAACAATTAAGTAATTGTGAACAAGAGCAGCTATTCCTACACCAAATAACACTCCTCCCGCACTAACAATAAAACCTTCCAGGAACGTAACTTTAAAACCTATTAAAAGAACTGCCGGTAAAACAAATATAACACCACTGGCAACTGATTCCCCACCACTTGACATTCCTTGAACCAAGTTTTTTGCAAGGATACCTTTATGCTTAGCAAATACTGCTATAAATGCTGAACCTATTATAGAACCGGGTATACCGGCAGCAACTGTAAGTCCGGATTTCATACCTGAATAGGCAGTGGATGCCGTGAATAAAACAGCTAAAATAATACCGATTATTAATACAGAAATATTCCCACCTGATTTAGAACCGTCGGAAACATAGGGCACATAGTCTTTACCATTTACGCCGCCATAAGCATCTTTAGATAACTTTTTATCCATAGTATATACCTCTATTATTTTATATTCTTTAGTACTTCCAATAGGTATTCCCACATCCTCTGAACCGAAGAAATACTCATGTGCTCATTGGGAGTGTGAACGTCATATAGATTTGGTCCAAAAGAAATTGCATCAAGTTGCTCAAATTTTTCAGCAAAAAGTCCGCACTCAAGTCCAGCATGTATCGCCGTTATTTGAGGCTTCTTTTTGTACATTTTTTCATATACATCTTCGAAAATTGTTCTTATTTTGGAATCAGGATTATATGCCCATTCAGGGTAATCTGATTCCGTAACAACACTTCCACCATTTAGTTTAGCGGTTACAATAAGTCTATTAGTTAATTCATTCTTTAAACTTCTTACTGAACTTCTGATTGAGCTTATAAATTCTATGCAATCTTTAGAAGTCGTAATTACCCCCAGATTCAAGGAGCTTTCCACTAAACCCTTAATATCCATACTCATGGAAGTTACCCCATTTATCAGCAAGTACAAATAGTTAACTGCATTAATAGTTGATTCTTCTGAAAGCATTTCTTTGGGGTGGTCAGGTAAAACTTCAAATTCCACTCTTACATCAGGGTCTTGTGTTCTCAACTCCGTTGTAAACATTTTTTCACATTCAGATATTTTGTTCTCAACTAAGGTTTTATCATCAGCTCTTACTAAAATAACAGCATCTGACTCACGTGGAATTGCATTGTGTTTTGAACCTCCGTTTAATGAGCTAAGTCTGAAATCTGTTTCAGATAAAATAGACATAAGTATACGGCCCATCAGTTTATTGGAGTTTCCTCTTTCTTTATCTATCTCCATTCCGGAGTGTCCGCCCTTTAAGCCCCTAATTTTTACTATATATGGAACAAGGTTTGCATCTGCTGCTTCCCATATTGCCGGAATTGTTGTTTTAGCCGTACGTCCACCGGCACAGCTCACTAATAGAGTACCCTCTTCTTCTGAATCTATGTTAATAAGTATTCTTCCTTTGATATTTTCAGGTTCCAGTGCCATGGCTCCATCCATTCCTGTTTCCTCAGAAGTGGTAACAAGTAATTCAATGGCCGGATGTTGATATTCATCAGATGCCAAAATTGCTAATCCCATGGCAACTGCAATTCCGTTATCAGCCCCTAAAGTTGTATCAGTTGCATATATCATGTCATCAATTATTCTTAACTTTAATGGATCCTTGGTAAAATCATGCTCTATATCTTTATTTTTTTCACATACCATATCCATATGCCCTTGTAAAACAACAGCAGGGCTGTTCTCGAACCCCGGTGTAGCCTTCTTTCTTATAACAACATTTAATGCAGAGTCCTGAACGTATTCCAACTGATGTTCTTTTGCGAAGGATACCAAATAATCGCTGACCTCTTTTTCATTACCAGACCCCCTTGGAATCTGCGTGAGCTTTTCAAAGTATTTAAATACCTCAACAGGTTGTAAGTTTTTAAGTATTTCAGTCATTATATTTACCTCACATTTCTTATTTTGAATATTCGCCAAAAATTTCTACATCATTATTATACTAATTAACCAATAATATTAAACTTTAAGTCGTAAAATTTTATTTAGGTAGTATTCTTTCCATGTATGGCATAAATAACACTTTATTTTTAGATTGAATACTTTGGTACATTTTCTATGTAATTACAATATTGGGGTGAATTGCATTGGGTAGCGATTGAGAAGGGGGTTTATAAACGCAGAAAAGCCCGACAAAATCGGGCTTTTGAGATAAATTGTGGTGAAGGCAAACCGTACTCGTGAAAAAGTACAACGGATACGCTCTTAATAAGATTCACCCATTTAAAAATTTAGGATTGTAATCTGCAATGTAGAATACGCATGTACAAAGTATCGGGATAACCTTTTCGACCTCTACTTTAGAAAGTTGTTTCATTAAAACCTCTATTAAATCAGGAAGAAGCTGGTCGACAGCACCTAATTTTTGCCTTGCTTCTGATATGCGCCAAGCTTTATCAATATTTTGATGAATTACCATATTACATTCTTCACGATTAACAGCAAATTTAGAATAATTACGGTTACGGTTTTCTCTGTTTACTCTTTGTTTATATGTTCCTTCAATTAGTTCTTCTAATGAAACTATATAATCATTATAGTCTTTGTCAGGTATTGATTTCATGTGATAAAATGCTTCAACCATAGGATAATTTATATATAATTTGCCCATATCCGAGGACTCAGAGAAATATTGCATCATCTCTAATATTTTATCACCGGAAAATTGAGGATCCTGCGGCTCAAAATCAAATATTAAAATAATATCAGAATATCGAGCATCAAAAATTTTCTTTTTTGTTGGATCTTTTTCTCTTTCTTTAAGAAGTTGCACTAAATCTATGGAAGAAGGATCCCCATCCGCGAACATCTCCTGATATAATACATAGATATTCGTATTATACGGTACTATCTCATGGTTTTTGTCAATACTATATATATGTAGAAGATGCTCCATTAGTCGAAAATCAGTCTTTGCGCCTTCAACAAGAATAAGTATTCTGCTGGTTTTATCCATTAAATTCACCGCTCATATATAGTTTTTCCAAATTATGTCCCTCTCGAAGCTCCCGATCAGTTGCATTTACAAGAGATATTAATTTTTCCTTAGTTAATATGAAATAGCAGTCTGGTCGCATTATTCGGTTGGTAAGCAGATTTGTATTATGCGATGTCAAAATAATCTGAGTATAAGTCATCTTTTCCAACATAGAAACAATGCTTTCAGCTAGTTCATAATGATAGTAGGCATCAAACTCATCTATAAACATAAATGTAACATCGTTGCATGTCTTATACCAATAGAAAAAAGTATATAACGCCCTTGTACCACTTGATGCAACTTTAAAAAATGGTAATGGAGTATCAGTCTTGAAGTATAAACGTTTTTGACCATCATTATCCTCTTTAACAACCAGATTATCTTCCACTCCTGATTTGTGAAGAAAGCTTTCAAATTCAGATAGTACTTCTGGTTCGAATATAAAATCATAGTAATCGTTACTTTTATTCTTATAGCCAATATATCTATTTTCATCCAAGCTTCTAAACCAAAGCATGTTAGAAACGTATCTCATCATTCTCCGTAGGGGGTGGCTGTCATCAATCACGGTGTTATTCATTACATATTTAAGAATTGAATCAACATCTTGAAATGCCCAGTTCAATGTCGGTGCAATCTGCTTTATTCCTTCAGTATTACCTTTATTCTGCTTATAATCATATTCATAAAGCATTGTTTCATTAATAGAAACTTTTTCATACGTCAGTATATGCTTGTTATTTTTACGGTATCTGTAGTCAACCTCCTGTTGGTCGAACTTAAAGACATAGTGAAATTCCACATAGTCGTTGATACTATTAGCATTTAAATAATAATCATAAAGTCCAGGGGTGACATTTTTGTTTGATAAATGAGAAACAATATCAAATATTGCAAGTCCAAAATTAGATTTACCAACAGAGTTCTTTCCGTAAATGATAACCTTACCTAATAGATTCTTAGTAATGCAATTACTATTAAATTTATAATCACGAACATCCGAAAAATCTAACTTTATTGTATCTTTAAAACTTTTAAAACCTGTAACCTCAAATATCTTAAGCATTAATAATTCACCTCTTCGTATTTATTATATCCGAATATAACGAAAAGGCAACACCAGCCGGAAATTTTTTACGGAATAAATGCGAAATTTTTTCGGGATTATTTAAGATTCTTTGGCATTTATTGACATATGTATTACAAATATATAAAATGATAACAAATAACCATAGAATCTACTTATAATCAAACATATTTCTTTTCTAATAACTTAGGCTATTCAATTGTAATTATTCAAAAAATCATTCTTGTAAGACACTTCAACTAAAATCGATACAACATTTTTACTTAGAATTAATTATTCCATTTATCCAAGATGGCAGATAGAATATGCCGAAAGACTTTGGTTAGTAAAAAATTTAATACTAAATGGGGGGATTTTAAATGAACTTTTTGGGTACATGGATGCTACGATTTGCTTTTACATGTGGTCTTATATCGTTCTTGCTCATTACCTTTAAAAATGAAAAAGAGGAAAGTAAAAATCTTGGAATACTAGCAGGTATAGTTGCAAGCTTTGGAGTTCTGATATCTTCAATTCTTTTATTTTATTCCCTTGTAAGTGGGAACTATTCAGTTGAATATGTATATCATAATACAGAGAAATCACTTCCGTTAATATATAAAATTTCGGCATTCTGGTCGGGCAGTTCAGGTTCAATGCTTTTTTGGACTTCTGTTTTAGCTGTTCTTCTTATAATTGTCTATTTTAGAAATAAGGAAGAAAGTTCAACGAAAACTATAAGTGGTGTTTTATTATTTGTTATGACACTTTTTATGTTTGTTGTAACATTTATAAAAAACCCATTTAAACTGGTATCAGAACAAAGTGATGGGTTTGGCCTTAATCCAGCGCTCCAAAGTCTAGGTATGGTCTTTCATCCACCTGTTATAATTATCGCATTTTCTTTTTTCTTCATAGCTTTTGGATATCAATTATTTGACATCAGAAAAAACACTGAAGAGCACGTAAATATTACATGGAAATGGGCAATGTGGGGTTGGATACTTCTTACCTTCGGAATTGTTACCGGCGGCATATGGGCATATACCGAGCTTGGATGGGGAGGTTACTGGGCATGGGATCCAATAGAAAATTCATCTCTGGTTAACTGGTTATTTGCAACGGCTTTTCTCCATGGCTTGCGAAGCAAAGGTAATAACAATAAAAGAAGGAATTTTGTTTTGATATTTTTAACTGCATTTACCATACTTGTTGGGACATACATTGCAAGAAGCGGTTTATTGGAATCGGTACATGCATATAGCAGCCGTGGTGTCACAGTGGTTTTCGGTGTAGTATTACTGGTACTCGTACTGCTTTTCATTTTCTATTACTTCAAAATTAAAAGATTACATACAGAAGACATAATAAATAAACCTGATGAAACAGCCTTTAAAAAAACATTCCTTAATATAATTAAGCCTTGCAATCTGTTTTCTACAATAAGTATTATAACAGCTGTTTTAATTTTCGGTGGTACTACATTCCCCTTGTACGGGGGACTCTTTCTCAAAGATGTATCGGCTACCCCCATAAGTTTTTATGAATATGTTTTTGGGATATTTGGTTTACTGGTACTTTTATTTCTTGCAATTAATCCAAGCCTTTTTATAAGGAAAGTTCTTCTGATTCCCGGCGCTGTAAGTGGATTAACAGTATTGGGTCTAATGCTATTTCTTTCTGATTATGGCTGTCTTACAAAATTGTCTCTATCCGTTTGTGCAATGCTGGCAGTAAATTTGGTTATAGAACTTGTAATAAATTATAAAAAGCATATTTCCAATCCGAAACGAGTGGCAGTTTTATTACTACATGCTCCACTTATAATAATGGCAGTGGGATTTGCAGGGTCCATGGGCATGCCTTTGAATACTGATAAAACTCTGGAAAAAGGCAATACCATGGTTGTTGGAGAATATGAAGTAAAATACAGAAACCTCTATTGGAAAGAGGAAACCGGAAAAACTACAGCTGTTTCTGTTTTAGGCGTTAACGGTCCTAAGGGAAAATTCCAATTGAAACCCGAACTTTCATATTATCAGAAAATGAAAACGTCTCACTCTAGAGCAGTAATAAAATCAGGATTGAAAGAAGATTTGTACATAATTTTTGAAGGGATAGACGAAAAAGATAATATATCACTAAAAGTTAAGGTAGTAAAGTGGGTTAACCTTGTATGGATAGGAAGTATTTTATTGGTTGTATGCACAATTCTGTACTATTTTTCTGAAAATAAAAAAACAAAGATAGTAATAAAAAATAATTTAGAACAGGAGGTTTAAAAATGACAAAGGTATCAAAACTATCTCACAAGATTATTGTCGTTATGTTAATAACCGCAATTTTAATGGTTACTCAGATTTCTGTTGTATTGTCGGGAAATGTTGATCTTACAACGTCAGAGTTTAACTTTGACAAAATCGTTTTTACCAAACATCAGCCATATTCAGGTGTTGAAAACCATATGATTGATGGCAACTTTGGATTTACAGCAGTAAAAGGCGGAGGATTGTATATTCTGAATAATGCCTTTTCTGGCAATCCGACTGTAACCGATGTTTTGCAGAATTCTGTCTGCAAAAACGGACGTTACGCAGGGAAGAAGCTTACAGGAGGAGCCTTCTATTCCTTTGATCTGAGTTACGACGCGAAACAGATTGTATTCGCCTACACAGATGCACAAAATTCCTACGGTGTTTGGAATGAAAACACTACCTACCACATTTTCAAGGTAAATGTGGATGGGACAAATCTTACACAGCTGACTGATGGAAGTGTAAATGATTTTGATCCTCGCTGGCTTCCGGATGGAAGGATTGTATTTATATCAGAAAGAAGAGGCGGATATGGACGTTGCCACCAGCGTACAGTTCCCACCTTTAATCTACATACAATGAATGCAGATGGAAGCAATATCAGATGCATAAGTTACCATGAAACTAATGAATGGAGTCCATGTGTAGATAACAACGGCATGATTGTATACACCCGTTGGGACTACGTGGACAGAGGTGCCACTCATCCTCATTCTGCATGGATAACCACTCCGGATGGCCTTGATGCGAGAGCTATTACGTTAAATTACCCAAACTCGGGCGCCGAATGGTGGAAAAATGTCCCTATGATGCAGAATTCGTTAAGGGCGATACCAAATTCGAATAAATATGTTGCAACAGCCGCTCCTCATCATGCTCAAAACTATGGACCGCTTATTGTAATTGATCCAGATGTTGAAGATGATGATAATCTTTCCACGATTACAAAAATTACACCTGATGCAATGTATCCAGAAACCGAAACCGGTACCACAACCGATCAAAAATATGGAACTCCATATCCTTTAAGTGAAGACTATTTTCTATGTATATATGATCCAAATGCCAACAGTGATGGCGCAAACAAGCGATATGGCATATATGCAATAGATACAAAAGGAAACAAGACAATGCTTTATAGCGATCCTAATATTTCCTGCTACAGTCCGATACCATTAAGGCCACGTACTGTGCCCAATAGTATTCCGGGCTCTGCCATACCAACGGGACAAGCTCCAGATGGAGTTGTATCTATAATGAATATTTATGATACGCTACTTCCATTCCCGTCGGGGACAAAGATTAAAGAACTGCGTATATGGCAGGTCTATCCAAAGACTACTCCACTTGCAACAGACCCCATAGTAAGCTACGAAGGAACTGAAAGTTCATGGGCCGGAAGAAATACCAGAGGACTCTTAGGTTCAGTACCTGTTGAAGAAGATGGAAGTGCATCCTTCTATTTGGCACCCGGAAAACCTGTTTTTTTCCAGGCTATTGATCAGGATGGAACTGCTGTTCAGACTATGAGATCTGATACCTTCCTTATTCCCGGACAAAACCGGCTGTTATGTGAGGGCTGCCACGAACCTGCCCGCAAGGCAGCAGAGAATCCTGAAAGTGTTCCCCTTGCATTAAGAAGGGCTCCTTCAACAATTACACCTGATGCATCAGAAGGAGCAAGACCAATGAGTTTTCCAAGGCTTATTCAGCCTATCTTGGATAAAAAATGTATATCATGTCACAATGGCTCTCAGGTGCCTGACCTTAGAAAAGGAAACTTAGATTCCCAGACAAAATGGTTTAGTTCATATAAAAATTTGAAGCCATATGTTGCACTATTTGATGTAATGTATGCGGGTGCTAGCTGGGATCATGTATACCCACGAACCGAGCCAGGCAAGTTTGGTTCTAGGGCATCAAAGCTATATCAAAAGCTGAAGACAGGGCATGGTAATCTTACCCAAAGTGAGCTTCACTCATTTACAATTTGGATGGATTCAGGAATTGCTCCATTCTTCGGAGACTACAAGAATACAGATGCACAGTTAAGAGGAGAGCAGGTCGAGCCATCTCTGAATTAAATACATTGGCTAAAAATAATAATGGATGGGAGTGTTAAAAATGAATCGGGTTACAAATAAAAAACTAATTCCCATGATTCTTTGCATAGCGATAGTCATTACTATAGTAAGCTTCCTTTTCCCGGAAAGTAATATTGGGTATTCAGCTGATAATTCATATTTTTCACCTTTTGATACTGCATATTCTCCTGATGGCAGCTTGATTGCGGTATCGGATTCAACTAAAGCACAGATGGAAATATTGAAGGCATCCGATGGTGAAGTTCAAAAGGTTATACAATTGGATGGACAGCCTAAAGCCCTTGCATGGAACGGAAATCTAAATATATATGTTTGTGAGTACGGAGCAGGAACTGTTGCCGAAGTAAATCCTGCTTCAGGAGAAGTAACAAGAAGGTTTGCAACAGGTTCGAAACCTCTTGGAGTAAAAGTAGTAGACGATAAACTTGTTGTATCTGATTATGGCTTAAAAAAAGTATCTGTTGTTGATTTGTCCTCCGGTGATGTTGAAAAAGATATTACCGTTAAAGATTATCCATACTTGATGGATAGTACTGTCGATGGCAAATATGCAATAGTCGGACACGCATTGCCATCAGGAAATGCCTCTGAAGCCAAGTATGCTGCATCAGTTACCTTTATTGACATGAACACCTATAGTGAAGTTGCAAATATAGCTCTTCCGCAGGGTTCATCAAATGTAAGGGGAATTAAATGTTCGCCCGATGGCAAGTGGGCGTACGTTCTTCACACATTTGGAAAAACCTCCCTCCCTACTACCCAAATTACTAGAGGGTGGACAATGACAAATGCTGTTACAATAATTGATATTGCAAATAAAAACATATATACCACATTCTTATTGGACAGAATGATGGAAGGAGCAGCAGACCCATGGGGACTGGCAATATCAGCAGACAGTAAAACCATGTGGGTTAGTGTGTCAGGAACTCATCAGGTGCTGAGAGTTGATTTAAATGGTCTTCATCAGCTTTTAACCGGGAATTTGAACGGCGGTGACAGTTCTCAAATTGATTCAAACTCTTATTATAAGGTTGTAAACAGGAATAGTGGAAAAGCAGTTGATGTTCCGGGCGGTAATTCTGCAAACAACACACAACTGGTACAATGGGATGATGTTGGCAATAATAATCAGCAATATAAGTTAGTCGCTGATACTGATGGATATTATACCATTATCAATAGAGGAACAAACAAAGCACTGGACAATGCAGGTGCTACCGCCGATAATTCAGCTGTAGTTGAATGGGATGTGACTTCTTCCAATAATCAAAAATGGAAATTGATTGATACAGGGGACGGTTACTACAAGCTTCAGGTGAAATCCAGCCAGAAATATATGGATGTAAGTGGTGCTTCGGTTGCCAGCAATGCCGGTATAGTAACAAACAGCAGCAGCACAAGCTTGAGCCAGCAATGGAAAATATCAAAAGCCGGTACAGGAACTTCGTCAAGCAATTATTCCTTATTATTCCGTTCAAAATCAGGATTTGACAAACCATATTCAGATATATGGTTACAAATCAAAGCCGATCCCACAAAAAAAAGTGAGCTTAAATACGACCTTGGAGCATTATGGGGAGCAGGTCTGCTAAAAGAGATAGAGTTACCCGGTCAGGGGCCAAGGGGTATATCATTATCACCGGATGGTAAAACGGTAGCCGTAGGTGCATATTTTGCAGGAGAAGTATATCTTATAGATACCTTTGGGAGTGTATTGAAAAGCACAGCAAAACTCGGTATTCAACCCCAAGAAAGCCAGATTAGAAGTGGTGAACGTATATTCTACGATGCGTCAACCACCACACAAAAATGGCTTAGCTGTGCTTCCTGCCATCCTGATGGCAGAGCCGACGGACTTAATTGGGATATGCCGAATGACGGTATCGGCAATACTAAAAACACTAAATCAATGTTATATGTTTTTGACACACCTCCTGCTATGTGGCGTGGGGTAAGGGATGACGCCCATGTTGGCATAAAAGCAGGTTTCAAATACATAAAGTTTAAAGAGCCAACTCAACAAGAACTTGATGATGTAGCTGCTTATATCAAGAGCCTCTCTGAAGAGCCTGACCCATACTCAAATGAGAGTACGATGACAGCAGATGCTGTTGCCGGGAAAGCAATTTTTGAAAGTCCGGAAGCAAAATGTTCATATTGCCATTCAGGAGCACTGTATACAGATTTGAAAGCTCACGATGTAGGTACAAAGGATATTCTTGATCCTGATGGATTGTATTATACCCCAACACTTAAGGAGTTGTGGAGGACTGCTCCATATCTTCATGATGGTTCTGCTGCAACAATCCATGATGTACTGACAACGAAGAATGCAAATGACAAACATGGATATACATCACAGCTTACTGCTGAGCAACTCTCCCAGTTGGAGGCATACATACTTGAGATAGGTAGTAACCCTGCTCAAACATTACAAAAAGGTGATGTAAATGGGGATGGAGATGTTAATGCAATTGATTTGGCCTTTATGAAAAAGTACTTGATGGGAGAACTTAATTTGCCGGACGAACAGCTAAAAGCTGCTGATGTTGATGATAATGGAGAAATCAATGCCATTGATTTTGCCATTTTGAAACAAGTAGTACTTGGACTTAGAACTGGTTTTTAAATATTGTATCAATCAAGGGGCTGTTGCAAAACTGAAAGTTTGAGTTTTAACACCTGTACTCCCGTATAAAATTGTATCAATGATTGCTTCCAAGATATTTGCAAGTGTTTCTAGCGGCTCATCATAGGATATTTTACCGTCGCTCACATTCATCGTCCATGATTCATGGTTTCGCTAAAACCTACCTCGTGATAGGTTTTCCGGTAAAATATCCATGTTCGCCGACAAACATCTGCAAATATCTTTAACTAAGCTTCCATTGATACAATGTATACTCACTTACAGGCTAGAAAAGATAAAAACTAATTTTGCAACAACCTCTTATATTAGCATATCTATTTTGTAGGATAAGGTAATTCTGCAATATCACCCAGCAGGTATTTCTTGAATACGGCTAAATCAATGGCATCGATTGCGCCGTCACTATTGAGATCCGCCACTGCAGGGTCAATTTGTACTGGTAAATTAGTAGGAATTCCAAGCATATACATTTTCATCAGTGCATAGTCGGTTGCATCTACACTGGCATCCCCATTAAGATCTCCGGCCTTTACAGATACGCCAGTAAATTTGAACCAGTTTAAATTGAATAAGTATCCGCTTCCTCCTGTAAACTTCAGGTATACGTCATGTTTTCCGCTAACACCGCTGATACTACATGATGCATCTACATAAGTTTGCCAATCTCCGTTTCCGGCAATGGGACAAGTTCCTATCAAAGTACCGTTAATGCTATCGAGATGAATTTCAATATTTCCTCCACTGGAGTTACTCGCTACTCTGGCCTGAAATTTTTCCGCACCATTGCCAAAATCCATATTACTGTAAACAGCATAATCCCCATTTTCGATGTACCCAACATCCTCTCCGCCCTCAGAACAGGTTTCCGTTTGAACTCCCGATTGGTTGTTAAAGCTTTCTGCTTCAATCTGTGTAAAAGCCGACCTCAGTTCAGGGTCAGGTATCACAGCTCCACCTGTTATTTCCGGTCTTTCGTTCCAGACGGAGCTTTCTCCGTTTTCATTTACTGCCGTTACAGCAAAGTAATACTTTGTTCCGCTGGTAAGTTCTGAAACGGTGTATGGGCTTGCAGTAACACCTTTTATTGTATTGGTGTACACGCCGGGTTCCGTTCCGTATTTGATATTATATGAAGTTGCCCCTTTGGAAAGCCTGAACCAAAGCCTTACACTGTTGTTACCGGGCTGGTGGGAATATAATAATGGCGGGCATGGTTTGTTTTCTGTTGTGAATGACCATATACCACTGGAAGAGGCTGTGGAGTATGTCAGATTTTTTGAATATGCTGTAACTCTCCAGTAATACTTGGTATCAGGACTCAAAAGGTTCGGTTCTACGGTATATTTGTTGTAGATCATCCGATCCCTCAGGATTATGGGGTTAGACATGTCTGCATTTGCAGATACCTCAAGCTTGTAGAAGAATGCGTTCCTTGAAGGTGTCCATGAAAGCACCGCCCTGTTTGAAACCCCCATTGTTCCGTTTGTAGGAGCGGATAGGCTAAAGCTTGTAGGCGAATTTCCTGCAGCCTTTGTAGTAAAATACTGTGTAGGCCCATTTATTGGTCTCTCCCCATTTGCATTAACAGCATATACCTTCCAATAATATGTAGTATTGTTCTCCAATGCTGTGGTAGGAGTAAAAGTTGATGCCGTGTTGGAGCCGAACTCATTTGTACCTGTTATAGTAGTAATCCCTGACTTATTGATTACCGGGGATGAAAGGTCGCTGTTTTTGGAAACTACCAAACGATAAGAGGTTGCGTTATAAGCTCTTGACCACAGGAATTTTGGTGTAACTGATTCATTGGGTGCATTCCGTGATGGAAGATAAGGTCCAAATTGTCCGGGTACACCGGCATTTGCACCGGCTATAAACGAATACACCGCATCGTTTGAAACCGTCCGACTTCCACTGGAGTTTACGGCAGTAACATTCCAGTAATATTTTTGGCCTTCTGTCAAAGGTGTTGCAACCGTGTAGCTTGTATCAGTAATGCCTGCCTGGTTGATGACAGGGTCGGACAAATCCTTGTTTACAAATACTTTCACCGTATAACTTGTAGCACCTTGTGCTGCCGACCAGGTAAGTGTCGGTGCTACTGTAGTAACTTCCCCGTCATCAGGAGTCATTGGGTGGAAGAAGTTCGGAGCAGAATCAATCTTTTTCAAAACAACTAGCCATGAGTCATTAGCTGCCGCATTGTTTATTGAAAAGCTTATATTGGAAGTTGACGAAGGGGTAATGCTGGATTGGTACGTCAAACCGTTATTTTCACTTGAAGTGATCTTGTAAAGGTCTATCCTAACATTCTGCCCGCTGAAAGGCTGGTTGTTCAGATTTACATTAATGGTTCCTGCAGTTCCACTCTTTGCAATGATAACCTTGCATTCATCAGTATCTCTGCTGGCACAAGCGGTAAAGTCATCCCCTGTACTTGTTGAAACTCCTACATACTGTCCCGACAATTGAGAAAACATATAGTATACCCACCATATGGGCGTCCTCACAGCTCCATTTTGTTGGCTGTTTCTTACAGTTGTTGTCAATATATCGCTCATACCATTCCAATTGCCTGATTTGATACAACCCTTAATATTTTGGGTGATGCCTGACCGTATTACATTGGCCATACTTCGTGTCCAATCAATCGTTGACGTTGACCAAGAGTTGTTTTCCTCCCATACCACATACTTGCCGTTGGTTTCAGGATATTTTGTCTGAAGGCTGACAATCGGGTCTTTCCATTTATTTGTCTGGGTATAGGAGGCAAATGTGCTACCTTCCCAGTATTCATGCCAGCAAGGCCCTTCCAAATCCATTTGGTTTTGGCTTGAAAACGGGATGTAAAAATCCGCTATTCCTGAATAGCCCACTGCACCGGGGCCTACTATAGGTATATAGTCGGGATAAACTTCCCTCACTGCTTCCCAGTTACCCTTGAAAGTCTCTTCACGCCCAGTCCAGTACTCATTTGTAAGGTCTGCAAAGTCGGGCGTTGCTCCATTATCCTTTAAATACTGGAGCACGTCTTTCACATACTGCTTAAACCAAGCCTGATTGGTAGGGGCACCGCCACCGGGAGCGCCATTCGGCGCTGTCCACGACGGGTTAAGTCCCAGAAGGAAGTACCACTTCAATCCATTTGCCTTTGCCCTTTGATATGCTTCCAAGCACCTCTGGAGCTGACTGTCTTCGTTATTAAAGCATGTACTGTCCAAATCACCTACTCCCTGAAAGGTCTGGACTGGGATAGTCTCTCGGTTAAGAATCGGTCCGAGCATTTTCATCCTGCTATCGGGTATATCATAGTTAGGTGTGAGAATATAGCCGAAGTTACTATGATTTACCGGCCGTAAAATATTATTAAAATCCACGTTCACAGTATCAGTTGCCGCCGCTCGAACAAATCCGCCTGATTGAAAAAGCAACCCAAATACCAGAAAAATTGCAAGTTTACGGTAAAATACACAGTTGACTTTTTTCATAAATTGACCTCCTAATTTTTCATTTGCAAAACTTAATAATGGAACTCCTTTAATTGTAAGACAATATTACCATATTATCCCATAAGGTTCAATTATTTGCAGCCACTAAGATTGAGCTAATTTATTACAGGGAATTGTAAAACAGAATATATAAGCTATTTCTTCGATAACTCTCAAAGAAAAACGGTGAGCCTACAAAGCCCACCGTTCATTGTATAAGTTGCAGCATACTTCGGATCACTCCTTAACGCTGTCCTATTTATGCTGCAACATTTTATCATCAAAATAACAACTCTATCCGTAATCTATAGAGTGCGTTTCAAACCCTTCCCGACAGGACAGACTGTCCTGCATTTATTGCAGTCAACTGTATCAAAACCTTTTTTAGTTTTTCCGTATGAATTCAGTCTGCACTTTTTTTGTTCTACCTTGTCCTTATTAATAGCATTAACAGCACATATATCCAGACACAGTGTACATGCTTCAATACAGATACTTTTTGCGTAGGGGTCGGATTCAAGCTCAATATCGGTTAAAACCGCCCCAACAGTTAAACGGTTACCATATACTTCATTCAATAGCAATGTGTTTTTCCCAAGGGTACCAATACCGGCAGCCACAGCTGTATGCTTCATGGAGAGCAGCCCATGTCCCGTCATGGATTCTTCATTCCATGAGTTGTATGGAGCATCACATGGAAGTGGAACACAAGTACACCTGAATTCTTTTTCCATTCTGTTTGAAGCAGATAAAGCTATGTAATCAACCATGGAGCAACTAATTGTATTGAAATGTTCATACATGAGCCGGGGTTCTACTTCCCATAATCCCTTTGGTAAAGTAATACCAAAGACAATAACCGACTTGCATTTGCTATACAAATCTGTTGGATGAAATCCTTTCGGAGCAGTTTCAAACCTTTCTATACCTGCTATTCCACATACATCTGAACCTAAAGATGTGAAAATATTTTTTATAATTTCCTTCATTGCAGCCCTACCCCTTTTTCATTTTAAAGCAGCCGAATAAATACAGCCATAATATTAATTATATCTTAGTTAAGTCAGGCTTTCCAGATAGTCACAAATACTTGTGATAGTAGTAAAGCTCCTAAAATCCAATTCATCGTCGTCGAATTCAACATCAAATTCCTTTTCAAGCTCAACTACAATTTCTATGAATTTAATGGAATTAATCCCTACCTCCGACAAATCATCCTCGGTTTCAGCTTTCTCTTTTAAATCCGGTATGTTCATTACTTTTACTATTATATCAATAACTTTATCCCGTGTATCCATACTTATTCTCCTTATATATGTAGTCTTTAAATTGAAACCTTAAGGGCATTTCTGTCAATTTTCCCGTTATTATTAACAGGCATTTTTTCGGTGTGAACAAAAATTGACGGAATCATATACTGAGGTAATTTAGACTTTAAATACTTTTTCAGATCACTTTCAGATATCTCATTGTATGTTGAATAAACAGCACATAAGTACTGATTATTATCATTATCGGATTTAACAACAACGGCAGCCTGCTTTATATTGTCATATTCCATAATAACACACTCAATTTCACCAAGTTCGATTCTATATCCGCTTATTTTAATCTGATAATCCAGCCTGTATAAATAATTGATACTACCGTCGGGCAACCTTTCAACCAAATCTCCTGTTTTGTATAATCTGTCAGATGATATTTCCGGCAGAAAAACAAAGTTTTCTTCTGTCAACATGGGCTTATTTATATACCCTCTGGCTACTCCCACTCCCCCGATATATAGTTCACCCTTGTTGTCCAACTCTCCATTTTCATTAATAATAAAAGTCGTATAGTTTGACAAAGGCTTACCTATGTCAACAATTCCTTTGTCCGTAACATCTGAAACCAAACAATACACTGTTGCTTCCGTAGGCCCATAAGCATTATAGATTTTGGCAGTTGAATGTTTTTTTATCTGATCCCTCAGGGACTTTGGGAATACTTCTCCTCCGATAATCATTGTTTCAATATTTCTCAAATAATTCAGTTCTTTGTCACAGCTCAGAAAGTACTGTACTGTTGACGGTGTCATCTGGATAATATTGATATTGTTTTTTACTATAATTTTACCTAAAAGTCTGGGATTATAGAGTTCTCTTTCATTTGCAAGGTAAATTTCCATACCATGTGCCAATGCAAGTAATGACTCAATAACAAATATATCAAATACTATTTTTGTAATACTTAATAGCTTCCCTCCGTCCTCTAACCCCATAAACTCTGGTATGGCTTTGACTATATTTGTAACGGATTTATGTTCAATCATAACACCCTTTGGCTTACCGGTAGAGCCTGAAGTGTAAAGGATGTATGCTAGATCTTCCGGACAAATATCGGTCTTGGTAAAATCTTCCAATAGACTTGGATATTCAGCAAGTGCAGTGGTGATATTAATTGTTTTTTCATCAAAGATAAACCCGTCCTTAGTCCCGTCATTGATTAATAGCAATTCCATGTTACTGTCATCAATCATATATTCAATGCGTGGAGCAGGACAACCGGGATCAATAGGCATATACGCAGCCCCTGCCTTAAGTATGCCGATCATGGCAATAATCATTTCAATAGACCTGGTCATCATAATACCGACAACAGATTCTTTTTTTATCCCTCTCTGAATGAGTATACCGGCAAATGCATTTGATTTTCTGTCCAAATCTTTATATGATATACCTTCCTTGTTACAGACGATTGCCACTGCATCAGGGATATCGGCTGCCTTTTGTGAGATTATATTTGTTATGCTTTGAAAACTCAAACATACCACCTCTTTCTGATTTACCTATTATCCGTTAATTTGTGTTTAATTTTGTCCAAAACGTCTATACATTCTTTTTCATTTTCCAGAATTTCATCCAATTGCACTTTTATCTTCTCAAGCAGAGCATCTGTGCTTAGCAAGGAAAACTTAACAATCAGTTTAAGTAATTTACTCCACAAACTTACACCTTTTCCGATTACTTCAACCTCGTAATCGCAGTTCTCTACTGTAATACTCCGTAAGGCTCTCTCAATGTACCCTGCAAAAAACATTCGGTACTTTGGCATCAGGAACAGCATACCATGCAATCTTGAACTCAGCTTCTTCCTCTCAGTCTCCGAAAACTGCCCCATGTCATTTATGATTTCCTTCAATTTATACAAGACAGCGATTCCGCAACAACTACTCTCAGATATAGAGGTCTTTGAATAATACTCCTTTTGCATCTTGTCAATTGTAATGCTCAACAAGGTCCTGGAATCTGCTTCCCAACCATCTTTTTCAATCTCTATCCACTTATTCAAGATAGGAAAATCACTGTTTACAAGCATCCCCTTTGGGTTTTCAGATGCCCGGGCCTTCATAAAATCCTCATACTTCAGAGTACCCTTGTAAAAGTAAGGCTCATACCAATCAACAACATATACCTCCTGAAGCTCATCGGAATACCCGCATAAAATCACAGAGTGTATTGCATTTGCCTGCAGGTAGTAAGGCAGATATTTCAGATAATAAACATCAACCATTGTTATAACAGGTATTCCTTTTTCAACTTTTTCTTTTAAGGTATCCCAGTCAGCAAACTCATCCTTATATGCGATTGGAATAACAGATTTCACTTTACTCAAAAAAGGATCAAGTACAGAGGCGGTATCTATATTATATTTGATGTCAAGTTTAGTAATATCGTTCTCAGGAATTGACATATCCACGCCAATTACTGTATCGATAAATGCCCATGAATTTTCAACACCATAATAGTCCAATAATTGTTTTACATTGTTATGTATACAAAAGTTATCATACTCTTTTAAGAAGATACGCTCGCTCTGTATAAGCTCTTCAATTCTCACATTTTTTCCAGACATATTAAATCATCCGTTCTTATTTAAATGAAATATCCCAATATTACAGTTCAATCCATGTAAGTTTTGTCTGAGTATACTGTTCTATGGATTCAATTGATTTATCTCTGCCAAAACCTGACTGCTTGAATCCCCCGTGAGGAACACTCCAATCCCCGTCACCTGTACTGTTTATAAGTATCTTTCCACATTTAAGCTTTTTCGACAGGGATACTGCTTTCTTTAAATCCGATGTCCACACAAAAGCACATAGCCCATATATTGAATCATTTGCAATCTCAATTGCCTCTTCTTCGGTTTCAAACTCTATCACAGACAGGACAGGCCCAAATATTTCTTCTTGTGCAATACGCATATTGTTATTAACGTCACTAAAGATAGTAGGTTCTACATAATATCCGCCTGATTCGCAAAGAACCTGTTTACCGCCCATTTTTAGCTTTGCACCCTCTGCCTTTCCGATTTCGATATAGTTCAGTATCCTCTCCATCTGTTCACCTGTTACCACACTTCCCATTGAACAAGCGGGGTCCAAAGGATTTTTGGGCATATATTCTTTGCTGTATTCAATTAATTTCTTCAGGAAAGATTCCTTAATTGACTTATGTATCAATAAACGTGTAGGTGAATCACATACTTGTCCGCTGTTATAAAACATGGCTCCGGCAGTCTGCTTGGCTACGTCGTCCAAATCATATGCATCAGGGAAAACAATATTGGGGCATTTTCCTCCGCATTCCAAGGAGACCCTCTTCATATTTGAAAGTCCCGAATACTGCATAATTAATTTTCCAACCTCTGATGAACCGGTAAAAGTAATCTTATCAACATCCATATGTAATGCCAGAGCTTGTCCGGCAGTCTCACCGTAACCCGGAACAACATTGAATACTCCGTCCGGTATGCCTGCCTGTTTTGCAAATTCAGCTATACGAAGCAAGGTAAGAGGTGATTGTTCCGCAGGCTTTAATACAACACTGTTACCCGCCGCCAGTGCAGGTGCAAACTTCCAGACTGCCATCATAAGAGGATAGTTCCAGGGTATAATTGCCGCAACAACGCCATAGGGCTCACGCACAATCTGAGCATTGATACTTGGCCGTGTTGTTGCCACTGCTCCATATAATTTGTCAATTGCTTCTGCAAACCAGCGTATACCGTTAAAACATCTGCGAATCTCTCCTATTGAATTGGAAATGGGCTTTCCCATATCCATAGTTTCCAGTGTAGCTAACTCCATGTGATGAGCCTCAACCAGATTGGCAAATGCATAGAGAATATTCTTCCTTTGTTCCGGAGTAATATCAGACCATACCCCTTTTTCATAGGCTTGCCTTGCTGCACTTACAGCCAAATCCACATCAGCCTGTTTACATGATGCGATTTTTGCTATAACCTTGCCATCAATGGGACTTACCTTATCAAAGGTATCCCCGTCAAGACTGTCTGCATACTTTCCATTAATAAATGCCTGTGTTTTTATCTCGGCATTCTCTTTTAATTTTTTAACTTCTTCAAATGATAAACTCATACATGTACTATCCTTTCTATTAATATAAGTGGTATTAAATTTCTAATTTAAGGTTATTGCTGTTCAGTACAGAAATACTTGCTTCTCCGCCGCAGTACTTCCTTACCAACTCAGCCATTTCACCAAGAATTCCCCTCATATCCTCCTCAGAATATACTGAAACTCCCTCTACAAACAGACAAACATTCCTGGTTGTATCATCCAACTTAGTCTTATTACTTTCACGCCAATTCCACCGTCTGCACAGAACTTCTTTTTCGTCTCTGTAAATAACCTCTTTTTCACAGGCAAATTCTTTTTCTCCTGAATTAAGAACGCTGAACTCCTCCGTACCGTCTGCTACTGTCAGCCATATGTATCCTTCAACCTTATCAGTATCATCTCCCCCGACAGGTATTCGATGCTTTAAAGAAATATAGTTGTAAATATCTACTAATGGGTTGATTCTTCTTATTTGGTAATCATTCTTTTCAGATGTTACCATACGGCATAAGCTTTCAATAGAGCATCTGAATTTACTGGGTTTAGCACCAAATTGGGAGTAGATTCCTCTCCATCTGATTATAGTTTCATCCTCTGTTATCTCTTTGTCCTTGAAATGGTCATTTACAGATTTCTCTGCAGCTTTTAACAATCCGTCTATTTCGTCATAATTATTTTTATAGTCATTTGTCAATCCTTTAACAACTAATACTCCAATTTGTACATTATCAAACTGGTCCACGATTCTTTTATCAACCTTTATTTCCATTGTTATCCTCCTGAATTTAATGTTTATCCAAAAAACTAAACCTCTATTTCGTTAACAAAATTATTAAGTGAATTGAACATTATATGATCTTTGATATCCCTTTTTTCAAAGTTCTTAGCAACCGTACTAAGTGCAAGCTGCCATAAGCTGAATATTTGATAATTATCCAGAGTATTCGTCTTATATACAGGAACACCGGCATTCATCAAATCGCAGTTCATTAAATAATGGGAATAATCATTATCTATAATTTCAAGACCATATTGATCATGATTACTTATAAGATTTGTACCCGGGTAAGGAACCATAACCGAGATGTGCATAATGTCAACCAGGCCCTCAGCTGTAAGATAGTCCATCATCTTAATTGTCTGGATGCTGGTGTCAATAGTATCTCCCGGTAACCCGATAATAAAATAACCCTGAATTGCTATTTTATACTTTTTAACATTGCTGCAGATATCAAAAATAGACTGTGTAGCCTTAGCCCCATATTTCTTTGAATTTGTTTTTTCCAAGACCTCAGGGTCGGAGCTTTCAATGCCCAACGCCACTTGTACACACCCTGACTTCTCCATATATTCCAGAATCTCGTCATCCAGGATTTCAGGACGTGTCTGACACCACCATCTTATCTTCATTCCGCTGTCAATAATCCTCTTGCAAAAATCAATTGTGTCCTTTTTTGTAGAGGGGAAGCACAAATCTCCAATAAGCATTTCCTCGATTCTGTATTCATAGTACAACATCTTTATTTCGTTCATTACGTCATCCATATTTCTCTTTCTTTGTTTGCTCTTAAACAGCAGGTTGGCGACGCAATAATCACAATTTCCTATGCAGCCTCTTGATAAATAAATACGTGGAATCAAGGGTACATCCCTTGGCCATAAGGAATAATCAGGATATGCCAGCTTATTTATGTCTTCAATATGATTAATTTTATTGTCGTTTACGATTTTTCCATTCCTATCAATATAAACTATACCTTCAAAATTGCTCCATTTGTCTATATCATTTAAATTCTTCATAAGGTCAACTATGGCCTTTTCACCTTCACCTCTGATAATGACATCTACATATGGACAGCTTTTTATAGCTTCTTCAGCTATAAAAGTAAAATGAATTCCGCCTAATACTACCTTGCATTCCGGGTTGATTTTTTTGCATATCTCTGCAATCTTCAACGCCCTGTGGTGGGAACGGGTCAGAGATGATATTGCTACCATTTTGCTTTTCTTGGTAGATAGTATTTTTTCAATATCATCATAATCAACGAAATTTCCGGTTTTGGTGTATTTAACATAATCATACAAATGGAAATCCAGCATATGTACTGAAAAGTCATTCTGCTTAAGTGCCGAGGATAAATACAACAATCCCCAGTTTGGCTCAATGGGTAAGTCCCCTATCAAGGAACCGACTTTATCACTTGCCTCCCAGTAATGCTGCTGAACAATATCAATATCTTCAACAGATACATGCTTCAGTATGTGAGGTTGAATGAGTAATACGTCGCTCTTAACGTTTGTGTTAAACATTTCACTAAAATTCATGTTGTCTCTTCCTTTCCAGATCTCATGTTTCATTTGATCCCAATTGACTGTCAATTACTTCTGCTAAAGAGCTGATACTCGCCTCTGTCAATACATACATAAGCGGTAATTCCAAATCAAACTTTTTCTTAATCTCCATTATCAGTGTAAATGCCTGTAAGGATGTCCCCCCTAATGAGTAGAAATCATCTTCACTGGTAAAATCATCACGCTCCAATATTTCTTTCCAAATATTAAATAAAACTTCTTCTGTCTCTTTCAAAATAAATCCCCCTTCTTGTCTTATATATTACTGTAAAAGTTTACCAATTATCTGCCTTGAGCTAAAATCCATAATTATAAAGATGGCATATCAAATGTTTTAATAAACAAGCAAAACATAATAATCATTAGCATATAGTCTGTATCAATTGAAGTCTTCAGAGAAAAGTCGGGATCTAAGTACTTTTTCTTTAATCTCTCTACTTCGTCGGCATTGAAATAACCTTGCCGTTTAATGGTTTCATATGAAAGCAAATCATTTATCCAATCGTAATTTTTTCTGAGCAGGAACGGGCTTCCGGGGGCAATGAAAATATATTTTTCCCTGTTAATAATTGCTTCAGGTACAAACTTTTTTGCGGTCTGCTTCAATATGTATTTTTCCTTAAAATTATTTAGTTTAAAATCGGGAGGGACCGTTCTTATAAAATTAACCAAATTAATATCCAGAAATGGAAATCTACCTTCAACAGAACTTGCCATCAGCATTCTGTCACTGTGATCGGATACCAGATGATCCATTAGGCGAACTTTTAAATCTATGTATGACCTTTGATGAATAAGATGCCTTCCTGCTATTTTTGATTGATCTACTAACTGATGGTTTGTAAAATCAAAATCATCAAAGCAACCATTTAACTGCTGACTGTAAATTGCTTTTTTATCTTCCTTCAGCTTTAAGAAATCTGCTTCATATTTGAATAAAGGATCACCCCATACCTTACTACGCAGCATTTTCTCCTCAGCAGAAGATAAATCGTTTTGGTTTCTCAGCTTTCTGAACTGGTCGAAGCGGTAACTGGGATACCCTGCAAACAGCTCGTCCGATCCCTCACCTGTCAGAATCACCTTAATTCCCTGCGCTCTGGCCTTCGCTGCCAAAGCCATTGTTGCAGAATTATAAGATTCTTTTACAGGTGCTTCGGTATGGTATATTACCTTTTCCAATCTCTCTGCGATATCATCCACTTTAAACGGTACAGAATAGTGTTCATACTCCAACTGTTCAGCTACAATTTTCTGATACTTTCTCTCTGAAAATTCTTCATTCTCAAAATCTACTGAAAATATCTTTCTTCTGTTCTGAGACAATGCCTTCATCATGCATACAATCAACGAAGAATCAAGTCCTCCGCTTAGGAATGCACCTACATCTACGTCGGCCCGGGTACGGAACTTAATTGATTGCAAAAGCAGTTCTTCAATCCGTTCCATATAGTACGATTCACTACGCCGCTCAATTTCTTCATTTAACAGCGGATAATCCAAATCCCAGTATTGTTTTAAAATCACATCGGGTTTCCCGGCTTCTGCATACATTAAGTGGCCGGGAGCAAGGTTTTTGATATTTTTGAACATTGTCCTGGGACTCACAGTGTGCGGCAGAGAAAAGAACTGGTCCATTCCGACCAGATCTACTTCCCTTCTTACCAGCGGATTAGTAAGTAATGCTTTTATCTCTGATGCAAACAATAAAGTGCCGTCCACAAGAGTGTAGAATAAAGGCATTACTCCAAACTGGTCTCTAGCCAGCATAATACTCCGACGTTTTTCATCAATTATGGCCAACGCAAACTGGCCGTTTATTCTGTCCAGAAACCTTTCACCCAAATCCTCATACAGATGCACTAAAACTTCAACATCTGACTTGCTTCTGAACACATGTCCTTTTTTAAGAAGTTCTTCTCTCAACTCTATATGATTGAATATTTCCCCATTACAAATAACACAGATGGTACCGTCTTCGTTTTCTATTGGCTGGTTACCCGACTGCAGATCAATAATACTCAATCTTCGGAAACCAAGTCCGTAATATTCTCTAAGCCTATGGCCGGAATCGTCAGGCCCTCGATGCTCAAGTACGTCCATCATGTCAAATATTTCTTGTTTGTTGATTCGTTCATGTCCTGTTGTCTTAAAAATACCGCTGATACCGCACATAAATGTTACCCCGTATTATTCTATTATCTTAAACTCTCATTAAGTGCTTCCTTAATGACCTTTACAACATAGTCAACTTCCTCCGGCTTTATAATAAATGGAGGTGCCAGAGAAATGTTATTGCCAAGTGTCCTTACTCGTACGCCCTTTTCAAGACATTTTGTATACATCTTTGCTGCCAGATCAAAATTCTTTTCTCTGGAGGCTTTATCTGTAACGAATTCAACAGTGTACAGAAGTCCGATTCTGCGAATTTCTCCTACACAGTCATAATCCATGATACTTGCCAAATCCCTTGTAAGCTTGTCCCCCATTGCATTTGCATTTTCAAGCAAATGATCTCTCTCGATTATTTCAAGATTCTTTAGTGCAACTGCACAGGAAGCCGCATGCCCCGAATATGTAAATCCGTGAAGCCAAGCTTCATCACCGGGCGCATTCTGTATAACTTCATTAATTTTGTCGTTGACCTGCATTCCGCCTAAGGGCATGTAACCGCTTGTAATACCTTTTGCAAAGCATAGTACGTCAGGTTCAACACCCCAGTGATTCAATGCGAACATTTTACCTGTACGTCCAAAGCCTGTAATGATTTCATCAGCAATCATCAGAATATTATATTTGTCACAAAGTTTTCGGATAAGAGGGAAATAATCCTCAGGTGGTACAATTCCCCCGCCTGAGCCCTGAACAGGTTCTGCAATAAATGCCGCAATTGTGTCAGCGCCCTCTTTTAAGATAGTTTCTTCAAAAATTCTGGCTGCTGCCTGTCCCACTGTTTCATTTGCCTTTAATTCCTCAGAGAATCTATACGCATATGGATTTGCTATATGTATAAAGCCAGGTACCTTGTTAAACATATTCCAGAACTTAGGTATGCCTGTAGCACTTGCAGCTGCCATAGTCATGCCGTGATAAGCATTGTTGAGGCATATAATTTTTGTTTTTGTGGGTTTACCTTTTCTTTTCCAGTAGTACTGTGCTGTTTTAAAGGCCGAATCATTTGATTCAGAACCACCGCAAGTAAAGAACGTAGTTTTCAGACTGCTGTATGCGTATCCTTCAAGTTTTTGGGCCAGATAAATTTGAGGTAAAGTGGATGAACCTGAAAAGTTGGACCCATATGCTATCTTACAAATCTGGTCATAAGCTGTTTGAGCAATCTCCTTATTTCCATATCCGATATCAACATTCCACATACCCGAAAATGCGTCAAGTATCTTCTCTCCTGTACAAGTATATAAATATACACCTTCTCCCCGTTCAACAATTAAAGGTTCTTTGTGTGATGAAATATGTTGAAGCGGATGAAGAACCTTTAAGTCATTTTGAAAAATTTCCTTAACACTATCCATTGCCGTCTCCTCTTTTCTGATATATTTTAATAGATTTATTTTAATACCCGTTATTTATTAACATATTTAAGGCTTATTCCACTGATAGAACTGGGCCCTGATGCAATGGCAAGAATATTGTCTCCATCGGATATACCCCCGTCTGCAATCAATTTTGATAAGTTTATGAATATGTCTGATGCAAAGCAATGAGCATAACCGGCAATTTGCTCCGTATATACTATTTCTATGGGAATGTCTATCTGTTTTGCCAAACTTCTGGCAAACCCGGTGCTATAGTTATTCACCAGTACTAATTTGTAGTTGTCACAGCCCTCATTAAAGAACTCATCTTTAATGAAGTCCATACTTTTCATAAGTTCAATAGAGTAATTTGCAAACCCTGAATTATTCAGCATTCTGCTATTATGATACTGTTTAACTGCCAGAATCATAAAGCTGGCTCCATTGGGTTTACCGGATATTATACAGCTCCCCGCTCCGTCGCTTTTTATTGAAGAACCAGGTGGTACAATTCTCGATTCCGTTTTACCTGTAACATCTGATGAAACAATCAGTATATCCTTATCCGGATTCTCAGACAGTAAACTCTTTCCTATATGTATGGCAGAGATTACATTTGCACAATCAGATAGAAATATTCCATATGGATAAGCAGCTATCCCCAGTTTGTTAATTACCGTGTTCAACTCTCTAATGTTTGAGATTCTGTTATACGGCTCGGGTTGGGTATGAAAGCTTCCTGTGGTAAAAATCATTTCCTCTATTTGATTGTGATGCTCCTTAAGAGTTTGTTCAGCTGCCTTTACTGCCAGATCATAAATTGACCCGTTGAATTCCCGGTAATACTTAAGTCCGAACTTTGAGAACATTGCAATGGTCCGTTCATCTACTCCATTACCTGACAATGATACAATTTCCCTTTGTTCACCTGTAGCATAGCTTATATTAGATATGTATGTATCCATCTCTCCCCCTACACCCATTAACCTCTGTTATCAACCGCCGAATGCAGAATATTTGTCCAATCCGTTTTTCCAAAGCAATCGGCAAATTCCATATAATACGGCAATCCAGACAATCCCCAGCAATATTACGCCAAATACCTCGGTATAGCCATCGTACTTGTTCTGCAAAATAGTTACCGGCACATATGCCGTATATTGAAAAGGCGTAAAATCCAAAATTCTTCTAACAACCCCGGGCATAAGTGTTAGGGGAAATATTTTTCCTGATATTATTGTTAGCAAAACACCATACCCCATAATAAAGTTTCCAACCTGAGAAAAAGTAAAAGCCAGTAATCCCAATAAATAGTACAGCAGAAAGCTGATGAGTATTCCGATAATAAGACTGACCATGAACTGAACAAGCAAAATCGGATCCCAGCTCAGGGTAAGTGATTTTCTGATAAATAGGAATAAAACTGCTGTGGGAGCAGCTCCCCATAAAATAAACACTACTTTTCTGGGCAATTCGTTAAACAAGTGATAACCCATATAGTTCAAAGGCTTTAACAAATAAGGTATAATAGTCCCGGATCTTATATCATCACAAACCGTATAAGCAATATCACATTGCAAAAGGTTGTTAACAATCATCATAATAAAATAATAGGTAAATATTTCATTTAACGAATACCCATAAAGATCAGATGAATAATTATTGATAGACAACCAGATTAATGAGTTTACAGCAAACGGAATGAAGGAGCAGATAATTGTAGTCATAAACTGAAATCTGTATTCCATGTTATTTTGCAAACTAGTATTCATGATTTTTAAATACTTATTCATAAATAAATTTCTCCAATACTATATATATAAATTACAGATAATCTCCTGCATGTCTGCCTCCTCTATACTGATGTCCTTTATGTCATTCATACATTCACTCATCAATATATTTGTCAGCTGCATAACACTTTCCTTGCTTACCTTTACATTCATTCTCTCGTTATCTTCACTGAGTATTTCAACCCTGTGTTCTCCCATTACCGCCTTAATTCTGGCAGGGTCTCTGGAACATTTAATCCTGAGAATTTTTGTGGATGTCTGCTTTTGAATAAAATCCTCCAGCTGTCCATTAAACATCAACTGTCCCGAGTCTATTATCATAAGCTTGCTGCACACTGTCTCAATATCATCCAGATTATGGCTGGTTAGTATTATTGTAATATTATGTTTTTGGTTGTAGGCTTTAAGCATCTTGCGGATAACATTTTGTGATACAACGTCCAAACCTATAGTGGGTTCATCCAGAAAAATAATTTCCGGCGAATGCAGTAATGAAAGAATCAACTCCATTTTCATTCTTTCACCCAGAGACAATCTCCTTACCTGAGTGTTGATTAATTGACCCACATTTAACAGCTCAACCAACTCGTCCAGTGTATCTTTATACTGTTTTTCTTCAATTCCGTAGATTTCTTTATTTAGGGCAAACGCCTCTATTGCAGGTATATCAAGCCACAGTTGACTTCTACTGCCCATTACCATTGATATTCTCTTTAAAAAATCGTTCTTTTTATCAAAGGGATTGTATCCTAAAACATCAACTTCACCGGACGTAGGCTTCAAAATTCCGGATAACATTTTCAAAGTTGTAGTTTTACCTGCTCCATTCATCCCAATAAACCCTACCATATCACCTTTTTCTATAGAAAAGCTGAGATTCCTGACAGCTTCCTTACTGAGGATTTCCTTATGTATCAGGTTTTTTAAGCTTCCTCTTATTCCCTCTTGTTTTTTATAATATTGATATGTTTTTGAAATATCTTTTACATTTATGACCTTCATTGTTACCTCCCCTTATATAAATCATCAGCTGGTAGCGCTTGTATACTTTTTTATACCTCGTCTGTATAAAACATGGGATAATGCAAAAAAGATAACTGCAATTGCAAATCCGGCAATTAAGCTGGAAGTCGATAACTTATGGGATAGGTATAAAATCGGATAACTGAATGCTACACCCAAAGGTATCAAATAAGTAAATATTTTCTGTATCATTTTCGGGTACACATTAATAGGTTTATTACCTACTGTAAATAATTCCTGTGAATAGCCTATAATCGCATTAACTTTGATAACCCAGAAAGCCAGCATGGATAATGAGAAGTAGAAGGCATTTACTATTATCAGTGCACTTATTATCAGCAGTATAAACAACAATACATTGGGCAGGCTTAAATTTGTGGTAATCTTGTTTGTATAAATTATAATCATTACCACATTGAAGATTACATTTAAAATCTGACCCACATTGATTAACCGAAAAGACAGAAAGAATCTTTTATTAATGGGTTTTAATAAAAGTAAATCCAGATTTCCTTGCCGTATCAGGTTTGGTATGTCAATAAATCCTGATGCAAAGAAAAATGAGTGTACACTATCTACAAGTCCGCATATAAATACCAGTAACAGTACTTCATCTACTGACCATCCTGCAATGGAAGTGGTATTTTGATATAATGCCTTAAAAAATATTACATTTAAAATTACCCACAAGAACTCAAACAAGCCTCCCAGAATAAAGTTAGCCTTATATTCCAAAGCCTGAATAAATGCATATTTTAAAAATTTAACTATAATATTAAAATATCTTAACATTTCTTGTTCCACCTTTTATCATAAATACCTAACACCCACCTGCAAATGTTCCATCCATTTCAAACAGCAAGTTATCCCTGCACACGTCTGCAACTGTAATCAGAGCGGGTAGCTCAATATTTCGCCTTTTGCAGTATTCAATAAATACATCTATGTACTCTGCTTTTTTTAAGAATACCGTTCCTTCAACCATGTTGTTTAATTTCATTGAGCTTATATCCAACAGGGCATCAATTACAGAATATGTCTTATCAATCTGCAATCCGATATCGTCAAGGTATACTGTATTCCCCGAGTCATCAATTGATGCCGTACCGGATAAATAAACGTATCTACTTGTCTTGTCATCCAGCAGAATAGCCCTTGAAAAAGCAGATCCGTAGCGCATTGCAGACTTCTGGTCCTTACCCGATTCACTTGAGAAATTAAATTTTTCACTATTTTTAGTTCTTATAGCCAAAACGTCTGAGATTACAGTCAGGCCGTGGGGATTGCCGCAGCTGATACCGGTGCTTGCAGGCATGTATATTTCTTCGGTCTTATCAACATCTACGGAATCAGACCATAACCCGTTTTCTAAAAATACTTTTGTACGTGCTTTATTGAACTCATCGTACTGTAATAAAATTTTATCCAGATAAATCCATGTTCTTATAACATTTTTGAGTTGGAAGTCGTATTTGTTAAGCACTTGAATCATTGATTGGAACATCTCATATGTCTGTCCATAGTAGTCACTTTCCTTATTGCCATGAACCGTGTGTACCAGCATATAGTCCACAGCATCGGTTTTATACAGCTTCCCGCAGACTATTCCGTTGAACTCCACATCTTTAATCTCTTCATCGCATAAAATGATACCGTGTATGTTAATACCTGATATTCCTTCACCCCAATAAGGAGAGCCTTCAATATAACTGAAACACTTGTCCTGGGTATTCAGTTTTAGTTCTTCAGCCCTTATTTTCTGTACGTCATGATAATACTTGCTGGTTCCGAAAAACCTTTCATGAAATACTGTTATGTTATACTTGGTTAATATCTCATAGGCTTTTTTGTATAGCAGTGAAGCGGTCTTCAATATATTTTGGTCTTTATTTTGATTTGCAATCGTGATAAATACTTGCTTTCCGTCAACTGATTTTACATACAAATTATAGTTTTCATTTGATTCTTTAATCTCTATTTTCATATTTTTCTCCTAATCGTAATATTAGCTCAAGTAGTTAAAATGCACTGTTCTGATCTTAAAGTCCTCCATGTTGATTCCATCTTTTCCGGTATCAAATCCATGACTGACTTTCTTACAAATCTGGCGTTTTTCAAAATCATATAAATATAGATATGTGCCGTCTACAAAAACTATGAGCCTGTTATCCGGTGAAACCTCAATAGCAATAATCTCGGTGTTGTTTCCGCAAGAGTTTATATATAAACTGACATCATCCTGACTGCTCAGCTCGTCTTCTCCTATATCCTCATAAAACAAAAGCTCCATTGTATCTGCATCAGCGAAAATCAGTCTGTTGGGCTGACCGAATGTACAGATATACGTTTTTCCGTCTACACTGAATATCTTGTGGGACGTGTAACGATATCCCTTTTCATAGCTGAATGCTCCCTTATGTACCAATTTGTCCTCAACAATTTCAAACTTGTCTATTATTGCCGGCTCGAAATAGATAACTCCGTCTTTTACTCCAAAAAAATTGTGAGCAGAGGTATAGACGCAATTTTGTTGGCTGTCGATTTCAAAGTGAGCAGGACTCCCACCTGTAGTATTGTAGTAAGTCTGTTCGTTGGTTTTGCGGTTGATCATCATAATCCTGCCTTGCATGCACTTTATTCCATATTTTCTACGCATCTCCTGATATAATGCCGCTCTTTCCTCACGAAAACTCATCGGAACCTCACGTCCGACATTAAGTTTTATGGATAGCTTAAAATACATACGACTTAGCTCGTCCTGCGTAACAATCTTATTTTTTTTTGTTAGCTCAAATTGTGAGTAGCGGAACTCATCACTTAAGAAAAAATAGTCCTTATGATTCCGTAATACATGAGGAGGGATTGGCTTTCCTTCGAAAGAATTAACCTCGGTAATATCCTTCAGATCAAGGGATATTCTATAGATATGTAGTATTTGCTCAGTATCTACCGCAGACAGATAAAAATACGATGCATCAGTATCGTCTTTATAAAATGTATGGCTGATTTTTTCGAACTTAATTTCTGACTCAGGTATTAAATCCTTCATTGTACAGACATACATCTTTTTTTCAACGTAGTTAATAAAAGTAAAGAATTTTTCATCCTCATTGAAGGTCAAAAAACTCTCATTTTCCTTAACTTGTATTGAATTATGTGGACACTTTGACATATGGTACCGTTCTATTTCGTCCTGCATATCCAATATTCGTTTGTTACTGTTACTATATGAATAAATATATGTCATTTTATTATTATTAAAATCAACAAGCACATACGTTATAAAAAATGACATATCATCATTTTTATTAACCATGTAGTATATCAGAGGTTTGGTAAAGTGGGATTTGAAGTTTTCAAAACTAAGCTCCCGAGTAATAACTTTAACATCGAGTTCAAACATGTCTAACCTCCTGCGCCTTATATTCACACTGAATCACATGCATTAACTATACCGTTAACGGTAAGGTCCAGCATTACGTCTGTGTATTTCAACGAAATATTCAGTTCATTATTAATTTCCATAATCATCCTGATTGCTTCCAGAGAAGACCCTCCTAAAATAAAGAAGTCATCATCCTCAGAAATCTCACAATTCAGGTATTTTGTGAAAAGCTCTGTTATTATTGCTTTTTTATCCCTATCCGGGTAGAAGCCGTTATTTACACTTATCCGGGATGTTTTTTCTTTAAGCTTAAGCTTTTCCCTGTCAATTTTGCCGTTTGACGTAAGCTCAAACTCATCAACTTTAATATATTGCTGAGGGAGCATATATGCAGGTAATTCATTTTTTAAATACTCTGTTAAGAGTTCCTGGATTTTCAAACTATCTGAATCCTTATTAACCGGCTTATAAAAAGCCGCCAATATCTGTGATTCCTGTTCTGTCTTAAAGCATTTTACAACCGCAGCCTCTATCTGACGTATTTCACATATTTTTACTTCGATTTCACCTAAATCTACCCTATTTCCTCTTATCTTAACTGTCTGGTCCTTACGTCCCACATATACAAGGTCATTATCACAGTAGTAGCCTATATCACCGGTTCGGTACATTACCTCGCCCTCTCTGCTGTAGTGTTTGCAAAATGCATACTCCGTTTCCTGAGGCTTGTTAATGTAGCCCTTTCCTACTCCTATTCCGCTTATGCATATTTCACCTTTAATATGACTATCCATAATCAGCCTGTTGTCATCATCCAGCAGAAATACTTCCATATTATCTATGGCATCACCTAAGGGAACATAGCTTTTGCTTTCACATTCGTTCAGGCAACATGATGTAACACAGATAGAAGTCTCTGTAGGTCCATAAAAGTTGTATAGCTTTATGTCAGGATAATACTGTGTAAATGCCTTTAGCAGACCAAAAGTAAGTTCTTCTCCACTGCTAACGATTTTTCTTAAGCAGGCCAGCTTACTACTGCCATTGGTATTTGTATATTCTACAAGTATACGTAAAATTGAAGGAACAAACTGAGAGATTGTGACCCGAGTACTCTCTATAAGATTTATGATATATTCAACATCCATATATCCGTTTTCTTTGGAGATAACCAAAGATGCACCGGATACTAAGGGTAAAAACATCTCCCATAAAGAAATATCGAAGCCTATAGGTGCTTTATGTAAAATTCTATCCTTGAAATCAACGTTAAAATATTTTCTCTGCCACTGAATCCTGTTCAGAAAACCTCCGCAATGTATCATAACCCCCTTGGGTTTTCCAGTTGTACCAGAGGTATATATAGCGTAAGCTAAGTCATCATGCTGCATTATTTCAGTTGCTATTTTAGGGACATTTGTTTCAGAGAGGCCTTCTGTGGGACAAATTACATTTTTCACATTAAACTTATCACGCATATCAGAATTGACAATGAGTGAATCAATACCGGCATCCTTAATTATATAATCTGTTCTGGACACAGGATACTCAGGAGCTAACGGCACATAAACCGCACCTAATTTCAGAACTGCCATTGCGGCATATATCAGTTCAGGTGATTTTCTTATGCAAACACCAACATAATTACCTTTTTTTATTTTTTTATGTATTAATAATTCAGCCAGCTTGTTTATATTATTTTCTAACTCATGATATGTTATGGTCTTTCCTTCGAAAATAATCGCAGGCTCATTCTTATATATTTCCACAGCTTTATCAAATAAAGTTATTATATTAGCATTACTCACAGCTAGCCTCCTTCAAATCAACTATAAAGACCTAGCTTTTAAAAAAGCTTAATTAACGCTCTGCAAGCAAAAATCCACATAAGGATTGCAGATAAGCGATCCAACAACTTATAATTTCTTTGGCTTATGTTGGAATTAACCAGTTTTCCTATGATTACAATAGTGTAAAAAAATATAAAAGATGTAAGTACACATGCTAAACCAAATACAAACTTATCGGCGGTATTGTTGTAGTCAACGGATGCAATGCCTATTACCACAACAGTATCTAAAATAGCCTGTGGGTTAAACATTGATATAGCAAATATATGCATACTTTTCCGTAACAGATTCTTGTTAAAGGCTTCGCCTTTTAGTTGCTCAACCTGTAACTTTCTTCGCCAAAGGCCAATTCCAATATACGTAAGGAATCCTACGGAGAAAATATACAGTGCATATATTACAATCCTGTTTTCTGATATTATATTTGCGAATCCACTAACACCTAAAAAAATCAAAATTGTATCGGATAAGGCTGCTGCACTTGCAATAATAAAATCATGCTTTATGTTTTTCTGTGTAAGGCTATGTAATAAAATAAACATATTCTGTGGACCTATTGGCAATATCAGACTTATCGAAAGCCAAAATCCGTAACTGGCAATTGAAAATATATGCACCATACTCTGTTAATTCACCAATCTATAAAAGTCTTTATGCAAATGCAGGCATTTCACTTTCGCTTTTAGGTGTAAATAATCCTTTAGGCTGGAAGTGAGCAAAATGGTTGGCCTGCTGTTTTGCAACTTTTTCAAAACTTGCCGTTGCAGTAGATAATGCTAACTGCCAATACATATAAAGATGGTCTGCCGATAATTTTTCAGTATTTAACACCGGCTTTCCATACCCTAACTCATCACAGTTCATCCAGTATTTGCTAAAATCAGTATGATTTATTGTATATCCATACTTTTCAGGCTCATACCATATAGGAGTTCCGGGGAATGGAACAGGAACTGAAATATGTATTGAATCTGTCAAACCTGTCTCAATAAAGGTCTTAATCTTTTGTATTCTATGCTCAACAGATTCCTTGGTATCTCCGCCCAAACCGATTAACCAGTATGTTTGAACTGTCATCCCTGCATCTTTAACGAGTTGACATTGTACCTCAGTCTTACTTGCTGCATGAGGTTTATCAACGTTATTTAATATGCTTTGGTCTTCAGCTTCTACTCCAAAGGCTACCTGAATGCATCCTGCCTCCTTCATCAAAGCAAGATCCTCCGCATTCAATCTTCCAACAGTTGTCTGACACCACCATTTGATATTGTTTAATTTTCTCTCAATCAACAAATTACAAATCTGGTGTGCATATTCACGATTAATTGAATAGGTCAGATCACCCATGCAATAAAATTCAATATCAAAATTATCTTTCATATATTGTATTTCATTTATAACCGATTCAGGACTTCTCAGCTTAAATTTTCTATCATAATAGTGAGTAATAGTACAGAAGGCACAACCGTGCGGGCAGCCTCTTGCAGCAAGAACTCTCGGTACAATCGGGCTTGACTCCTGACAAATCAATTCATATGCCGGAAATGGAAGATTGTCTATGTCAACATCTGTAACAAGCCTGCGTGGATTATGTACAACCTTGCCATCTTTGCCCATATACATCAGGTTCTTGACTTCCTCAATACCTCTCTTTCCATCAAGGTATTCCATAAATTCAAGAGTACTTTCCTCTCCTTCTCCTCTGGAAACATAGTCAACCACATCAGAATGCTCTTTCAACAATTCGTCACCATAAAGTGTGGGATGGAGCCCTCCAAAAACTGTGATTGCTTCCGGGTGGAACTTTTTAATTATTCTTGCAATCTCAATAGCTCTGTTAATTGCAACGGTTTTAGAAGATATGGCATAAACTCTTGCATTCTTAGTCTTTATTGCATTTTCAATATCACTGTACTCAATCTTTCTTCCTTCCTTATATCTCAGATAACGGTCATAAGCGTAAAAATCAAGAGCATCAACAGCATACCCTGCCTTCAGTAAAGTTCCCGCTATAAAAAAAATACCATGATTAGGCTCCGATGGAATATCGCCTAATAAAACGGCATGTTTATGCATTGCTTCCCAGAATTCTACAACTATCTTGTTTTGTTCGTGTTTTAACTCATCTGTTAATAGATGCGGTTGTATAAATATGACATCATTCTGTTTTGTAGATTCCATTATTTCCATTATAGGTCTTCTTTTCAGCATATTCTCTACTCCTATTCCTCTTTTTATCCCTTATTTTTTATCCCCTTTTTCTATCCCTAGATTTTGCTACAAAATAACATATCTTCCAATTTTAATTATATTATTGATTATATTACTCATTTTACCAGTTATCAACTATTTTTTTATTTATTTACATTTATTTTGTTGTAACATTTTTGGGGTAGTATTCATTCAGAGTAATTTAACGGTGAACAATATAAGATAGTGTCAAAATACACTAATTAAGCAAAGTAAAGTTGCATTAAAAAGCATATTACTGACAAGGTGTTTCACTTGTTAAGACGGGATGTTCCAATGTTGGAGTTGTTTACATATTTCATAGGTATAAATATAATGAAAGAGCAGAAGCTGTTATACTCCTGCTCTTTGAAGAACGTTTCAAATTTTGTGTAAACATCAGGATTGATGCTGAGTTTTAAATTTTAATAAGCTTTTCACTTATTAACTAATAAGTGAAAGAAATGTAGAGCTGTCACATACTCCATTTGCAGGTAACCCATTGGCACTTTTAAATGAATTTATTGCTGATGTTAGTCCAGAGCCAAATATTCCCGGATATTCCACACCGTTTGGATTATATCCACGTAACATTACCAGAATTTCAGCTGCGGTGACCATGTATTGAGTTTCTCCGCTGGTTACATAATGATTTCCAAGAGCATTACTTGATGTAGTACTCCAAATACCATCAACAACAAGACCTGCATTATAATCTAAATTCATGGCAGTTTGTAAAACTTTAATACCTGCCTTTTTTGTTTCAGCCCCTCTTATGCCATCAGTAGCAATGCTAGAACCGGTAAATTTGTTAGCTTGAACCTGTCCCTCTTGTATAATGGCATTACCATTTGTTGGGGGAGTACTTCCTTCATTATATCTGAGAATACAATCCCATGGTTTATTATAATAGCTTCTGATACAAATTTCTTTTCCCGTTTGATCTCCTGCTTGTCCTCCGGTTACAGTACCGTTTTCATTTATACTCGCATGAACGATTTGTCCGTTTCCGATATACATTGCAGTATGTGAAGATGTATTTAGTAACACATCTCCACGTATCAGCCCAGAACCGCTTGATAGCACTACCGATGATATTACATCAGAAAAACCGGTGTTAAGAAAAACATTTTTCATATTACCGGTATAAGTCGCACCATTGCTTTTTACCGGCACACCTGCAGTCTGCCAGGCAGTAATGACGGCAGAAGAACAATCATAGTCACCATACTCACCCCACCTATATCCTTGATCGTAACCGTGGGTGTTATCATTTGCCAAGTCAATCATCCACTGTGTTGCAATTTCAATTTTTCCCATAGTAATCCTCCCTAAATGATTGATTATGAAACAAATAAATGAATGGGATATCAGTATGCAAAGAATTTATCCCTAATCCTCTGCGACTAAATTCAATTATTCTCTCACTATATTAAGTGTAAAAAACTGATAATTAACAACTTCATATCACATTATGGTTGAACACGGATATTTTACCGGAAGACTTACATGATGTAGGTTTTAGCGAAACAATTAATCATGGACCATGTATGTGAGCGACGGTAGGATATCCTAAGATGAGCCGCTAGAAACTCTTGCAAATATCTTGGAAGCAATCATTGATATAATTTTATACGGGAGTACCGGTGTTAAAACAGCCACTCTATTACAATTAAAGTTTAATGCTCGGTTTTATCATTGCCCATGTTTGTTAATATATGGTAAAATATTATAAAACATTTATTTATGGAGGTGTATAAATGAAAAACAAGGATAGACTTAAAGGCTTTTTTTCAGGAATAATATTTTCAATAATCATAGGGGTATTTGCATTGGGAGTAACAGTTTTTGCAGCGCCTATTGAAAGCAAGCTATCAGTTATGTATGATAACATTAAAATCTATGTAGATGGAGCCCTTTTCCAACCTCAGGACGCTAACGGTAAAGATATTAAGCCTTTTATTTCAAAGGGAATTACATATCTACCTGTTGCAGCATTAAGTAAGGCCCTTGGAAAAGACGTTAGTTGGGATGGAAAGGCAAAGAGTATTTATATAGGAAGAAAACCCGATACAAAGGCTGAAGAAGTAACGGTTTACAATGTTAATGAACTATATGACGCACTTGGTTCTAATAAACATATTAAGCTGAAACCGGGAATTTATAATATTTCCGATTTAAATCAGGATTCCAGTAAAAGTAAAAATATATATTGGGAAAGTGTTTACGACGGTAATGAATTAATTCTGGATGAGATTAATAATCTGACGTTGGAAGGTTTAGGGGATAAACCCGTTGAAATAGTTGTTGAGCCAAGATATGCAAATGTTCTGACATTTACAAACTCCAGAAAAATATCTATAAAGAATATTAAAGCCGGGCATACCATAAAGAAGGGTGAGTGTGTAGGAGGTGTATTTAACTTTGATGTATCAAAGGATATAGATATATCAAACAGCATTTTATATGGATGTGGAACCTACGGGATTATAGCAAAAGATACTGAGAATTTGAAATTTAATAATTCCATAATTGAAGAGTGTACATATGGAGCTATGACATTATATGATTGCAATGATTTCGTCTTTGCCAATAGTGTAATCAGAAAGTGTGAAAACTTTAATTTGATTGAAATTGATTCTTCAACAAATATTGTATACGACAAATGTGAGATATCTGATAATACATCAAGTGATGTTTTGACGGTAAGTTTATCTAATGGCGTTAAATTTACAAATTGTAAATTCAAAAATAACAACTCATTTGACCCCAATCTTTTTCTTAATGTTGATTTTACAGGAACTACTTTTGAATAACATAATCTAAGCCCCCAAGAAAGTTAATTCCCTTTCTTGGGGGCTTGTATTATAAATCAGATAGTATTTGATTATTTGGATTATACTTAAATTTTACCTGGGAAAGTAGTTATTTTACCCAGCAAGTATTGTTTAAGCAGTGAGAAATCCAATGCGTCTACTGTTCCGCTGGCATCTACATCAGCCGGCTTTATGTCGACCAAGGTTTCCACTCCTAAAAGATGCTTTTTCATAGCCATTAAATCCAATGCATCTATATCGCCGTCCGAATTAATATCACCTAATTTAATAACCGGTGTTGGAGTTCCAAGGTCTGCAACAAAGGTCGTAACGCTTTGAGCAGGAAGTTGAGCTGTAAATGTACCTGCTGATACATTAATATCTGAACCTGCTGCAACATTCTTGCTGCTGTCAGTTATCCATGTAGCTACCTTTGTTGCTGATGCTGAAGCACCATTTTGCATAATAAATTTTTGGCTTATTGCAGAAGTGCCTTTGTTGATTGCAACAATAACAACTTTGTTATCCCCTTTATAGGAGGAAACGAAAACGTTGGTATCAGGATTTTTGGTTGCGTCAACTCTTGTATATCCGGGACGAACAAACTTTGAGAACTGAGACATCATGGCACCACGTTTACTCATGGTACCGTCCTCTTTCATGGGGCCGTATTGTCTGCGGATAAACCACCACACATATGTCTGGAACTCAGCTTCAACCATTGCATTGTGCATATGGTTTGCAACTTCCAAAGCTTCCGGCCAGCGATCGGCGGAATTAGCTTCACTGTTAGGATAGTAAACTTCCGTCATCCACAAATCTTTTCCTGCACCCTTCTGTTTGAAGAGTGGATAAGGGAAATTGCTCACTTGAGTACCATAAAGGTGAGCACCGAGAATATCCATATTGGCAAGAGCCTGAGGATCATTTAAAATAGGGTCTGACATACTTTTGATATATTGAAAGGATTCAGGCGCTATTACTCTGCAATTGATAGTTCCGGCATAATCCTTCATAAAAGTAAGCATTTCTTGCGGAGTCCACCAGGTCCATTCATTTGCGTAATCCGGCTCATTCTGGATTGAAATAGCATACAAATCAACACCGTTTTCCTTCATGTACGCAACAAAATCGTTGAGATGCTGTGCATATGCACCGTATTTTGCCGGGATAACATGCTTTTGACCATTAACAGTCTGAACCATGTCAGAAGGAGGATTCCATGGTGAAGCAAAAACTATTGCACCGTTTTTAATTGCTGCTTTTGCAGTATCCACTTCTTTAGACCAAGTAGTTTTATCCGGGTCTACATGTATTCTTAAAATAGAAAAACCCAACTGACCGTTTCCATTACCAAAAGCAGTCTGTCTTTGATCAGCTGTCAAATCTGAACCTTGCCAAGCAGGGTAGTTCATTCCGCCAAAGCCACGAATCACTTGCTTTTCTGAAGATAGATTTACTGTTACATCGCTGGCTGCAAAGACCTCAGACACAGGAACAACAAATACCATTGAAAATACAACCAAGCAAACCATTAAAACACTAATCGTCCTTTTAAAGCTCGAAGTCATTCTTTTCATCTCCTATAAATAATATTTCAACCATAAATCGGCTGATTAAAAAGCCGGTCTTGCTGCTTTCGTATAACCAAATCAACAGCCTTTCCTTTATGAAACCGGTTAGTATAAATAAAATGAAAATGTTTATATGGATAGTAAAAAAATGAGTATTCGGCAGAGTTATGCAAAGAATAATGCAGGTAAACTCAAGAAAGAAGAATCATATAACTGGCTGTTGCTTTTGAAGTATCACCTCCTATTTTTGATATAAAGCAACAATCTAGCCTTTGTTTTAATTATACGTTATATTTGAAATAATCTCCATTATTACCAAGAATGATATAAGTAAGAGTGGAACTTCAAAAAGCATTGAACCCAGAATAACTTTTATTGGGATAAATTTCAAACTGTGCTATAATATTGACAAATCTGTATACTATAAAAGGTAAGCGTAGGAGAGATACATATGTGGATATCTATATTAACAATGATAATAAGTATTACGGCAATAATCATAAGTGCCGTCACGGTTTTATACACTATCAGAAAGGACCATGAACGTTCAAGACGTGAAAAGGCATTGGACCTTGTAATGCAGTGGAGTATAAATCTAAGTAGTAATCGAAAGTCAAGTCTTGCCAGAAAATATGTGGAAAAATTTGATGAGAAACAGGCAAGAAGTCTTATTAATCAGGAAGAAGTTATTTTTAATGAAAATGAGACGGAACTTTGCAGTAAAATCAGAAAACTATTATCAATCAACTTAGAAGCAGGTAAAGAATACGAAAGAAAGCTGACTATGGAGGAAAGTTCCGAACTTCGATGGATTATAATTTGCTATTTAAACATGTTGGAATCGGTTCTAAGTGCAAGTCATAATGGTGTAGCTGATAATAAGATAATCAGGGAACAGTTTCAATATTTATATAATCCGGCAAATGGTGATTACGTTTTAGAGAAGTTTAGAAAAGCATGTCCGGGGTGTTATCCGGCAACAGACAGCTTCTATGAAAAAATTAAAAATAAAAGTGGCGATGAAAGAGGCAAAGTTGCCTGATATTTGTCCATGAAAAAATAGAACCATTCGGATTAATTATCTGAATGGGAAAATATATGGTAAAAGGCATCAAATTATTAACTACTTATCATTAGCCCTCAAATCTAATTTCGTACTTAACAAAATATCTTTTACATTGTCTAATATTTTACTTTCACTAGAATCTATTATATTTAGAGTCAAATATTGGGGTACAGTATTTAAAGAATCAAAAGTTGCAATAGATGAGTACGTTGCAAAATCTCCATTAACTACATGCGACCCAATGTTACCTTTTGATTGAGCTATTCTTCCATTTCCATTATATGTTTAATGACTGCGCTTTATTTGATTTTAATGTTTTAAAGCATCTTAATCAAATCTTCTAGTTCTAGACACAATTTATTTGCACGTACAAAATTATTATCCTTTAAAGCTAATTCAATTTTGGTCTCTACTAATTTTTTCTTTTGTTCTATCTCTAAATAGTCTTTATCAAAATAACTAGCATAAATCATTTTTCTAAATTTTCGTATACTTATTTGTCTAATTGTCTTATCTTCAATGATCAAAACATAATCCATACAGTTTGCTATAGTATAGAAATCATGAGAAATCATTAGAATAGCACCTTTATAGTTTTGAATAGCCTTTTCCAATGCCATTTGTGAGTATGTGTCTAAATGACTTGTCGGTTCATCCAGAAGCAATAGGTTAGCTTTACTGGCAGAAACTTTAGCTAATTGAAGCATATTTTTTTCTCCACCAGATAATTCTTCTATCTTTTGATTGAGAATTTCTCCTTCAAAACCATAGTTTGAAATATAGGACCTGATATCGTCATAGGTTTTAAGCCCAGCATCGAACAATTCTTCAAATATGGTATTAGACTCATTTAGCCTTTCGCCTTGAAGCTGAGATAAATAGGCTACTTTAGCGTTATCATTTATTTCAATTAAATCATTATTATTTTTATAGATTTCTCGTAATAAAGTCGTTTTCCCGGTACCGTTCGAACCTACGAGAGCTACTTTATCGGTAGACTTTATCTCAAAGTTAACATTTTCTAAAAGCAACTCATCAAAGGCGATACTACAACTATTGACTTTCAAAACAACGGTGTCTTCGATTTCATCCTCTATATCAAAGCTGATATTTGGTTGCTTAATATCTACAAATGGGGCTTTAATTTTACGTGCTTCTAATCTTTCTAAATATTTAACTCTTGCTTTTAGCGCTTTGCCTCTGGAGGCATCAGCATTAAAAGTTGCAATTTTTCTAAGATTAATGACTACATCCTCATTTCTCTCAATTTCTTCATTCTCAGCGGCAGTAATTTCTTGTAACTCAATTTTAGATTGAAGTAATGTTAAGTTATAATCAAGATATCTTCCATTAAACTCTTGAAGCTCCATATTTTCAAGGTGAATAATTTTGTTAAAACAATGGTTCAGTAAATATCTGTTGTGTGTAATAATCAGCATTATTCCCTTGTGATTATTAATTAGATTTCTAAGAGAATTAAGATTATCAAAATCTAAAAATACTTCAGGTTCATCCATTATCATTAAATTTGGACTACTAAGCATTTCCTTGATTACTTGAATAAGTTTGAATTCCCCACCACTAAGTTCAGATACCCTTTGATGCTTAAGCTTGGTTAGGTTTGCAAGATTTAATTTCTTATTGACATTGCTTTCAAAATCTTCCCCACCAATTGAATCAAATACATCTAATGCTAGTTGATATTCTTCCAGTAAAGAATCAATCTCCGAAGATGTTTCCATTGCAGTACAAATAGATGTTATTTCATTTTGTACCTTAGTAAATTCTTCTAATAAATATTCAAAAACTGTTGTTTCTTTAGTCTTGTCTAGTTGTGAAAACTGACTTACATACCCAACCCTACAAGTTGGTTCCATATCTATCTCGCCATCGTACGTATATTTTTCCGGATTCATCAGTATATCTATCAGTGTGCTTTTTCCACTGCCGCTTGTTCCTACAAAAGCGCAATGTTGACCATCTTCTAATGTAAATGAAATATTTTTAAATAAATCTTTTTGCGGAAATGAGTAGGATAAATTATTAACTTTTATCATAGTATTACCTTTCTTTATAACTAAAGAAGAGCCTATTAAATAAGCTCTTTCTAATATAATATTCCCTATTGCAATTGAATAATATGTAGTTAACAAAATCGATTTTAGTGTTCAGTTTACCGTTGACAGAATAACATCTTTTACAACTAATTTCAATCATTTTTATATTTAAACATTAATATGTTAGTCACATGTTTTAGAGAGGACTGCTCTTAAGGAGACAGAATAAAGACGTAACTTGACAATATAAAATACATGTAATATAATTCTTAATATGTTAAATATTGGTAAATAGCTACCGTTTGTAAAACATATTATTAGTGTGTAAAGTATTGAGGAAAAACTTTTGTTTTTTATAGTATCATACTATAAAGTTCTACTTATAGAATATTTAAGTCTGGAAAAACACCTGCAGGGTTTTCAAAATAAAAAAATAAACGTTAGGAGAACATTATGTTCAAAAAGATTTTAAGTACTTTCTTAGCAATAAGTATCATGGTAGGTATGAGCCAAACAATATTCGCGACCAATATTGATGCTGAAAAAGCCGATACTCAAGTCATTCTTGCCAAAACCGCATATGTTAAAGATGTAAATGAGAATGGTACAAACTTAAACAATGATGTTATTGATGGCAACAAAAATGTAAAACAAGACACGAAACTTAAAATCAGTATAAACCCTGATAATTCCATGAATGTTTTTACAAATATAAATGGTGCTGATGTTACGTTTAACGGTATTCCTGCTGGAAGAAGTGAAAATAGCAATGCAGTTTTTTTTACAGGTAAATCTTCTGATCCTAAATATTCAATTATTAATTTTTCATATGAAAAAAACATTTCGGAATCCAGCATGTACTTTAAGAGCTATAAAGAACAAAAGAATTCTAAACCTTCGTCGCTCCTAAAGATTTATCTAAAAGTAAACGGTTCTGATACTCGTGACTACATATTTTTTGAGGCTTTTAATTTTAAACCTACTTTTGACGAGCAATTTATCTCCAATCTTCCTAAGAACACAATGCTAGGTGCCTGGGCAGCTACTCAGTTTAAGCCAATAGAATCATATAGTGGAGAAGTCAAAAGTGATATATCAATTATGTCTACATCTAATACAAAAAATTGGTATTGCACTAAGTCTTTTAATAATATGGGGGAAAATGAGACCCATACTATCAAATGGCTTACAAATGTGGATTATAGTAATGTCCCTGTAGGACAGGAAACTTATGAATATTATACACTGAAAGTTACTGATAAGACATGTAGATACAGTGTTAATACAAACCTTAATTCGGATTCTGAATCGTGTCTTCATGTTGATGCATTAAGTCTTGACCAGACCTCTATTCCGTATACCGCATGGAAAAGTACAAAGATAGATGGACTTGTGCAAAAAAGTGCATTTGCTGGTGATCTTTCTGCAAGCATAAGTGTAACTTATGGATTGTTAAGTCTCTCGTACAGTATACCTGTATCATTTTCTGATGTGGGTTCAGTTGATATAGATGGATTATATAATTCATATCTAAACGGTGTAAACGGAGATTATACCCGCAGCATTAATACTGAAATGGATAGCGGTTTCAGACTTACCCAGGAGGGACATTATTTTATGGTTCGCTCAGCATTAAGAGATTATGGAAACACAACTCGTTCAGCACAAACATTAAAATCAAGATGGCATATAAACATTCTCAATGCAGCTACTCTTGATGTATATCCACTTTATTTTGATCACGATGTATCAGTATCAATTACCTGATAACATACTCACATAAAAGCAAGTAGTAAGGGGTCACAGTAATGTGGCCTCTTTTATTACACAGAATCTAGATTGAAAATAGGTATATAATTATATGGAAATTCTGGTATAATAAAACAGAGTTGATGTATTTGTATCTCTACTCAACTTCGGGGGTGTTAAATGATTAAGAGAAGGTCAAAACTCATTATAATCACTATAATATTTGTTGCTTTAATATCTGCAATAATCAATAGCATGCCGGATAAAAGTACTGATATGTCTAAGCTTATTGAAAAGACTCTGTCTAAACAATATAAAGATAAAACAAAAATAGGGATTTTTGATACTTATGAAGTCTTAGACTATAAAATAGCCGGTTTCATAGAAGTTGGCAGTGATAAGTGTGGGTTTTCCGTGTTAAAACAGGATATTAATTCACGGTTTGAATTAATAAGTGTTAATAGATTTGATAGGCTTATGAAAAGAGCCTTAGATACATATATCCAGTATATTGATTTAAAGGACGAAAAATATGAATTAGGGTTTGAGCGTTATTTGGTTATTCTCAGTATGAATCCTGAATTATCCAGGATAAAGATGACTGTGGATGATGGAAAACCAATATATAAGGAGATCAAATCCACCCCCTCGCTGACAGTACTCAAATATCCAATCGAAGCCACCAATGCAGAATATCTTTTTTATGATAAAGCAGGTAAACTTCTCAGATAATAGCACAACAAAAAGGTTTAGACGTCTGAATCAACCTGAACCTGTCTGTATGCGGTTTTTTTCATTTGCTTTAAAAATAAAATTATCAGGGGAAGCCAATAATATACAGAGGAAAATTATAATAAAACCTCAGATTTTAGTCTCTGTTCTCCACTATCACTCCGGCCAGTTTTTCACTAATCCATCCAGATATTCTGGTATATTGACAATATTCTTTTTCATACAGCCAAAAGTTCTCCGGTTACTACCGTAGTTGGTTTTGAGTATTATAAAGAATCTTGCCACTCGCTGAATATCTGCTAAACCTTGCAGATTGTATTGTGAATCATTAAAAAGCTCTAGAATTTAAAAATATTGCAACTCTCTGCAGCTTGTCCACAGTGATACTTTACACATCTGAAACAGGTTCATAAGCTCACTGTTATAGTCATTATAAATTTCCATATCTTATGGGAATCGTTGTAGAAAAGCACCAATGCAGCTCCGCCAAAAACCTCTATGTATCTTTTTGCTCCTTCCGGGAACCTTTATGTTATTTCCTATAGATTGATATAATGTAAATTGTTGGTGTATATTTTCACAGAATATTATATAATAATTATAAACTACTCCTATATTTTCAAACTTCTACATTTTTCCATATATAAAAAGAAGGGCACAAATAAAATATTTATATTGAGCCTTGATACTAAGGAGTGGGAAGTAACAATTTCATTTAATTTTAAAGGAGGATGTATCATGTTTTGGAAAAAAGGTTTTAAAAAGAGCTTGTGTTTTGTTCTGTCGAGTATCATGACCCTCAGCGTGGTGTCTACTGCTAATATATCGGTATCTGCAGCTGATGCTAGTGATAAAGTTTTCAAACCGCTTCCTTATGAGTACAAAATGACTAGTTCAAAGCAAGGTACTATTGAAAGGTTAAGCTACAATTTCGGTAATGATACAAAATATTTTAACGTCTATCTTCCTAACGGATATAATCAGTCTGATACTTCTAAAAAGTATAATGTTGTATATCTGATGCACGGTGGCGGCGAAGATGAGAATTTATTATTCGGCGGACCGGGTCAGAACAAGGAATTAAAGGTAATAATTGATAATATGATTGCAAAGGGAGATATTGAACCGGTTATAGTTGTTACACCTTCATTTTACAAAGGTAATAATGATGTTGCTGGTTTTCCTCAGGAATTAAGCACTACACTTATTCCTTTGGTTGAAACCAAATATAATACCTATTTAAAATCAAAAAGCACTGCTGATATGAAGTCTTCCAGAGATCACAGGGCATTTGGTGGATTCTCAATGGGTTCGGTATGTACCTGGTATACATATATCAACTGCCTTGACTATATTAAATATTTTATGCCTTATAGCGGTGACTGTTGGGCTTTAGGTTCGACAGCCGGAAGCAGTAAACCAACGGAAACAGCACAGTATCTGGCAGATGTTGCAAAGAAAGCCGGTTATAAAGCACCACATGACTTCAAACTGTTCTGTGCTACAGGCAGTGACGATATTGCATATCCTAATATGAAACCCCAGATAGATGCAATGAAAAAACTAACAGATACTTTCGTATATTCATCTGACATAAAAAACGGAAATTTCTATTTTATGGTTGCAAATGGTGGTACACATGCATGGACTTGGATTAATCAGTACATTTATAACGTATTACCGGATTTGTTTAAAGATATAGCACCAGTTCAAACCTTGGGTGATCTGAATAACGATGGTTCAGTTGACTCAACAGATTATGCTCTCTTAAAAATGCATATGCTCAATATAACACCGCTTACGGGAGATGCTCTTAAAAATGCTGATGTGGACAGAAACGGCCAAGTTGACTCCATTGACTTTGCATTGCTTAAAAAGTATCTGCTTGGTAGTATATCAGCTTTCCCTGTATAGAATACAGCTTTTTCAATAAGGAAACATAAATAAATTAAGCATGAAAGAGTACCTTATCTTTCATGCTTTTTCGTTTAACCAGGTAATCACTTTAAGTTAATTTATTAATAATAATTCCTTACCAGCACCTCACAATACGTCTTCTCCATATACAAGAAATGATAAACGATTTTTCTAAAACACATTCCGAAAAAACATGCCGAAATTTCTTAGGTGATGTCGGTGGAGTTTTTAAATATGCAATATTGAATAAATCTATTAAAACAAACCCATGTGAAGGTATAAAGGTGCCCAAAGACACTGATAAATATGAATACTACATCTATGACGAAAATGAATTTAATGCACTATTAGATGTTGTTACTGGAACAAAGGAAGAAATACCAATCCTATTGGCTGGTCTGTGTGGATTAAGAGCCAGCGAAATAATGGGACTGACATGGAATGACATTAATTTTGATACTCACATAATCAATGTCCGGAAAGTAAAAGTTCACGTAAACGGCGAAGTAATAAGTAAAACCACTAAGACAAGAACATCCTACCGAAGCATAAAGGCTCCTGCATACGTCATTGAACGCTTGACAATTAATAAAAATGTTGATTTTGTGTACCCTAGGAAAAATGGAGCTGCAGAGCATGGTGGTAATTATGGAAAACGATTTACAAGAAAATTAAAAAATGCAGGGCTACCGCACACACGTTTCCACGATCTCAGGCATTTCAATGCAACCATGATGTTGAAAAAAGGAATTTCAGATAAGGAATCGGCTGAAAGGTTAGGCCATTCAGATACCAACATGACTAAAAAATATCAACATGTATTAAATAATATGAAAAACAGGCCAGCTGACGTCCTTGATACGATTGTTAGGAAATCGGATGTCAAAAAGGATGTCAAATGACCTGTAATCCGCTAATTTGTGGTGGAGGCGAACCGTACCAGTCAAAGATAACAACTGATATAAGTGGGTATAGGCATAAAATATACTCTAGATAAATTATTGAAGTCTTTTCGTACCTATAGTAATACAAAAAGATTGCTTAGCATAGGTAGTAATTATGTTCCCTAAGATGAACTCCTTAACTGATTATCATTTAACCATGCAACCAAATAATATATTACATTGATTCATATATCTCTAAAATTTTTATTATATTATATGTATTAACAAACTCGGTTCTATTTCTGACCCCTAAATTATTAAAAACATTGCTTATATATTTTCTTAATGTAGAAATGCTAATATTGCATTCGTTGCATATATGTTTATCCTCATATCCTTCTTTTAGAAGCTCCACTATTCTTCTTTCTTTATCACTAAATTGTAACGAAACTTTGGTATTTAAATATACTGGTACTTTTAAAGTATCCATTATATACTCAATTATAAAATTTCTATAAAAATTATTAACTAACATTTCCAAAAATAATAAAATAATATCGCTAGGCTCCGAGAATGTAACCATTGAAATAAATAATATCATTTCACCACTTGTTTTCTGTACTGGCATTGAAATAATATTTCCATATTTTTCACTCAATATATCTATTGAAAACGATTTTCTTTTTTTTGACGAATTGATATTATCATTGATTTTACATTCTAGTTCTCTTCCAATATTAAACTTTATAAACTTATATTTTCTGTATTTTAACGAAACAATATTAGTATATTTATTATCATTTAACAAAAATAGCGTTTCATCACATAAATCTTGAAAAGTCTTAGTGTTCGATATTTCTGTAATAGTATTGATAAATACTCTACTTATTAGGTTTTTGACTATTTCCACATCCATTGGTACTATACACCCTTCTAAATTTAGCATTTCAAACATTATAGCATCGTAAGGATTATATTGTAAATACTTATATTATTATCCGATATTAGGTATAAATGTAGATATTTTATTGATAATTCTATATAAAATCAAGGTAATAATATTCACTATTTTTTCCCACTTAGTTAATATATAATAACTAAGAATTATACGTGCGGCCGTAACTGAATTCAAAATATAATTAGTGGAGGTATTTATGAAATATTTTAAAAAAGTTATTATTCCATTTTTGTTAATAGTTTGTATGTTACTTTCAAGTTTGCCTGTTTGTGCAGCTCCGATACAGCCTTCGGGCACACTTGGTGGAGCATCGATACAATCTCTGCCTTCGGAGCCTTCGGGTGTATGGTATGCGCCTTATGGAGGAACCTGGAATGTCAACAATAATATTCCTGCCTCTGGAATATTACGTCCTCAAAAGATTGTATATATTACATATGACCAACTCGCACTTATTCAAGCTAACAAATTAACCTCAAGTGATTTATACTCTTTAGCTAGGCTTGCTATAGATAAAGGTATTTCATATGTATTAGAAAGTTTAACTAAAAAATTAGGTTCAACTATTGCCAAAAAGTTTGTTCCATATATTGGTAACGCAATACTTGCATATGACTTTTTTAATGGTTTATGTTCATTTATAACAGATGCTAGATTTGCTCAAGCAATATCTAGAAAACATGGAATTGCGATTAGTACCGGTTTCACATATACTGGTATCTCTTATAACCCTTATACAGCTTACGATGATTGGAGTTCAACTTATGTTTATAATCCGACGGGTTGTGTAGGTACCTTTACTGCAAATAACAACTAGTACCGGTTATCAATGCCTGAATGAGTCCAAAAGGAATATACCTATGGACTCATTTTATTTGGATAGTGAATATAGACTTTTGAAATAAATTCTATATAATATATATTATTACTCAAATAGGATGGTGAAATTATATGAGAGGCAAATTAAATGTGAAAAGTATATTATTAATTATTGTAATCATAATCTTTTTTTCGTCAGCAATTATAAGGGATAATTATTATTTAAATATATCAGCTATATTAGCTGGTTGTTCTGTTCTTTTCATATCAAATATTTTCAATCCTATAAAATGTATGTTAGTAAATAACCGTTTTAGTGTAATTGCCTTCCTAAGCATAGTATTTAATATAAGTATAATTATAATAGCTTCTATCTGTTTATTAGTCTTTTCAAATCCTTTGCTTATTGTTTCTATATTAGTTTTATGCTTTATTGATATGTTATTGAATTTTTTCATTAAGAAAAAAATAGATTTTGGTGATTCCCTTCTTTTGTTATGTTTGATGATTTATTTAATTAGTAATTTATATAAACTATAATATATTTTTTGATTCTTCATAAAGTATAAAAAACAGAACCTTGTATTTATCAGCAGAATTCAAATAATCAAGGTAATGCGACTTCAGGCATATAAACCCATATATAACTGCAAAAGATGGAAAGCTTACAAACGATGTTTCCGTTTAAATAACAGAGAAATTAAGTATAAGTGGGGTTTCAACCAAAAGCAATGGGTTGAAACCCTATATTTTTATTTATTCCCTTAATGTAATATTCCAACGTGCTATGTATATAATTAAATTAATCCTCAATAATTCCTCACCAACACCTCACAGTACGTCTTTTCCTTTCCCTCATACCTACTTAGTAAATTATGATTCCTCTGAATTTCCTCAATAGTAAAGTCACTGTAAAGCTCCCTTACATACTCACAGTCATTGTATGACAGCAGAAATTTACCTTTTATACTTTTCAAGGTTTTGGCAAGCCTTTCATGATCCTCCGTTTTGAATTCAGCCTGATAATACTTTTCTGTTCCATAATACGGCGGATCCAGATAGAAGAATGCTTCAGGCCTATCGTATATTTTAATCAGGTTTTCGAAGTCTCTGTTCTCCACTATCACTCCGGCCAGTCTCTCACTAATCCTGTCCAGATATTCTGTCATATTGGCAATATTCTTTTTCATACAGCCAAAGGTTCTCTGATTACTACCATAGCTGGTTTTAAGTATCATAAAGAATCTTGCCGCACGCTGAATATCTGTTAAGCCTTGCACATTGTATTGTGATTTGAAATCATTAAAAAGCTCCCTAGAATTTAAAAAATATTGCAACTCTCTCTGTAGCCCACCACAATGATACTTTACACATCTGAACAGGTTCACAAGCTCACTGTTATAGTCATTATAAACTTCCATATCTGCATGAGAATCCTTGTAGAAAAGCACCCATGCCGCTCCTCCGAAAACCTCTATGTATCTTTTCATACCTTCCGGGAATCTATTTGTTATTTCCTTTTTCAAACAATTCTTTCCGCCGATCCATCCGATAAAACTATTCATAAATATCCTCCACTTAATTAGGAGCAAATGCCTGCTCCAAGTTTTTTATTTTTAATACTATTTTTTAGAACATATGTTCGTATAAATGGTAAAATTTTTTTACCCGGGAGTTTTAGTCCCGGGTATTCATATCCTTATTTTTGATCCTTAAGTTTTACAGCAAAGAAAAACGATACTGCCATGGTTGCCATAGATGCAAGCTTTTCTGGGTCTATTCTGTCCGTTGCTGTAAATCCTATCACAGCACCTACAAGGGCAAAGGTTACTATAGTTTTAACATCTATTAGTTTTGCAATTTTTTCTTTCATAGATCTCAATCCTCCTTATTTAATTGCATTGGCTATTTTAATAAATAATGCAGGTAAACTTGATACGGTCTTTTTTGCTTTATCTTCCGGCAGTTTTGATAACCAATATTCAAGCGGCGAATCAACCTTATTACATATGATTTTTAATGCCTCACCATATGTCATTTCAGGCACTACATATTGTATGTATGGGCATTTAAGCCAATGTGTCCATGGTGTAGCTCCTGAACCTTTAAGTGGTGTTTTTATTACGCCTGCTTTTGTCCCGTGAGCTTCTATTACTTGACCGTTGCCTACGTATACTCCTATATGTCCCTTGTGCCACACACATACCCCTGATATTTCGGGAATAGTACTAATAGGCCCTTTTTCTTTTGCAGCCGTGTACATTCCGTCAGCGTTCACATCATATTTACTTGTGTAAACAGGATTGTTTTTCCCCCAATCCCACCATAGATATGACTTGATAAGGTTGACACAGTCTGCTGTTCGTCTTTCTATGTAATGTCCTTTAATAAAATTCAAATACCGCCCAACATCATCCCCACATTGCTTTAATTTTGCCTGTAAGATAGATTCTGTTAATACCTGTCCGTACGTTCCCCGGACATATCCCCAACGTTCATTTAATGCCTTTTTGACGTGTTCAACTAACCCTATATTTGTTAACATGTTTTCCTCCTATTTACCCGTAAATTTTAAAGCCCCTACTATAGCACCGATAACGGTTATTGCTGTAGTAAGGGCTTTTATAAGCTCTAACATAATTGGCGACCAAGCTTTGTTGTCGCTCTCGTTTCTTTTTTTAATATCTGCCTTTATCTCGGTTAAGTCCTCCTTTATCGCTTTGACGTAAACTTTTGTTTCCGAATGGTTTTGCTCCAATGTTCTTATCCGTTCTTCGTTTAAACAGTGGTACCCACATTCACCTGCCATCGACTCACTTCTTTCTGTCCTAAAATATAAAAGGACTACCCATTTCTGAGTAATCATTTCAGGTATTATGTTAACCAATTATTTTGGATTTTTCCTCTGCCGTTATCCACCCCTTTGATACCGCAATATCAAGCTGTTTTTCTGTGAGTTCATTTACCTTATGTAAGTAATTCAACCTTTCAAACATACTTTATACCTCCTGTAAATTTGATGTGATTAGAGTGTCAATTTGTGCCTGCATATTAAGATTGTCCAAGATTAATGTATCAACCATTTTCTGTAGCTTTTCAATTTCTGTTTTCTCTACAATAAGTTTTTGACCGTCCCTATAAAAATACCCGTCCTTGTAAGAATCTCCTATAGCAACGGGAATGGTTCCACAAATGATAAGACCATTTGAATAAGCAAATGATTGATCAGCTATAATAATATTTTCTACAGTTGTTCCGTCCTGTGCTAGTATCGCACATCTTAGATTTTCCATGATACCCTCCTCTAATAACCCCATCGTATAATTACTATTCCACTACCACCAGTTCCTCTAGTACTACTTCCGTAGCCACCGCCACCACCTCCTCCACCGTAGCCACCACCACCATTACCTCCACCACATCCCATGACTCCTACACTACCAGTTTGACCAGCACTTCCAGACCCAGCTGTAAAAGATGATGTCCCGGGGTCTCCAGACGTTCCTACACCAGTTGATGTATTTCCCCCTGCTCCCCCAGCACCACCTCCGGCATGTATCCTACCCCAAAAATCAGTAGTTGGTGTGCCCTGTCCCGTACCGTTGGAGCCAGCACCAGAAGAACCTTTAATATAATATGCGGGAGTACCATTGCCACCATTAGAACCTGCTACACCACCCGCAGACCATGTACTAGATGATAAAATCATACCTCCTCCTCCAGCAGAACCACCATTGGCTCCATTACTGGAAGTTGCACCCCCACCTCCAGAAGCTGAAGTCAACCAGGTATAAGTACTTGAGCCACCTGTGGAGCCTGCTGTGCCCCCTGCACCTACAGTAATGGTTACAGGAGTTGAGGGTTTTACCTTATAGAAAGTCTTTGTATAACCTCCTGCCCCTCCACCGCCACCTACATATGAATTCCCTGAACTACTACCTCCGCCACCTCCACCTACCAGGAATACGTCAACAGTTTGGGGAAGTCTATCACTGAAAGAAAGCGTACCTGAGGAATAACATTCTATATAACCTTTTGTAGCTGTTTCTGCAACGATTTTACATGAACCTGTATAGTTAACTTGCAAAGGTTTACCACCGCTACCACTACGAATAAAAAAATTGCTACCTACCCTCACAAAACTGTAAGGCTTATTAGCTTTCATTGCTCCTTCTGTTAATGCAACACCGTCTGCATCTAAAAGCGGTGTTGCACCTAACCCACTAACATTTAACTTTGGTGATGCACTGCAATCAACATTCGGTATTATAGTTATTGGTAGGCCATCTTCATATGCGGTTAACGGAGGAGTAAGAGTTACTTTATATTCGGTTGATGTACTATCACTATCTACTTTCCCACTATACGGTTGTCTCACATAATCGGATAAATGAGTGTCAAGGTTGGATGTATTATCATTAATCAAATTTAAAAGATTACCGGCAGTATTTTCGTCAAGGATATCCTTTAAGTTCTCTACCCATGTTATAAAATCCTCATTTTTTTCTTTCTTAAAACTATCTAGTGCAGCCTGATATTGATTGAAAATTTCTGAAGTATTTACCTGTTCTACTGTTCCATGAACTATTCCACATAAATCACTGTTCAATCTTTGATCTGTAATGTTTGCTTGTAATATTGCGGTGTCTCCATTATTAATTAAGATGTCAGCTATAGCAAGTTCATATATATCTGCATTCCTTGTCAATGTTCGGGCTGTTGGTGTACTTGCCGGAGTCCCTTTCAAAACTGATAAAGCAATTTGCCTATTCAGATGATCCAGCCTCAATACAATCCTGTCAATTCTCTTTAATACACCGTCAGCCACATCTATTGACATATTGAATGTACCGGTATTTTCATAGTAATATCCATTTATCCATGCTTTCCCAGCAGCGACTGAAATGTTCATTCCACCTGAAGCTGTCACGGCTAAATTGTTACCCGGATTTGGATACACTCCGTTACCGATAAAGCTCCCGAAATAGGCAGCATAATCGGAGGCATTGTATTTTCTGTCCCCGTTTATACTGTTAAAAAAACTGCTTTTCTGCACTGTTTATTCCCCCTTCAATATATCCTTCAATTCCGGAAGTGGACTCCCGAAAGTAGGTGTTAGTGTTATGATACCGTTTTCATATACCTCTTCGATTTCGGTTATACGAACATCAATGACTTTGTTCCAAGCTCGATTTCTACAGGTGACAATATCTCCAAGGTCAAAATCCTTTTTATATACCAAACTAGATTGAAAATTTACATTGCTTTCAAAAGTTTCATTTTTGACTGACTGAGCCAAAGCTTCATTTCCACGTTGGATTAACAATGCCTTGTAGACATTCTCCGTTAAATCACCTTTTTGTATGTCCTTGGCATCAACGAATAATTCCCGTCTTTCAAGGCCTGTTGTATCTCCCACCGTAACAATTATTCTGGCTGTTCCTTCTCCCTCTCCGCCAACTATAGCCACTGTCTTATAATTTTCAGTTTCAAGAGAATATTTACTATCGGTTACATTTTCAAACTCTTCGGAGAAAATGGCCCTTGGATATACTTTCTGTGCTGCACTTCTGTTAATCCCCTGATAACATTCAAACAAAAGCTTTTTATCTTTTCTGTCGAATCTAACCCTGTATCCGATATTGCTTACCTGAGCGATTTTAGTTAATGTGGTGCATACATTTTTGTAAGTTATCTGCAAATCAACTGTTTCTGTATAGTTTTTTAGCTCTCCCAGTTCCAGAAACGGTATTGAATTCATATTACTTACAAGTGTCCGCATGGCAAGTTCAGCTGTGGTATTCAACACGGTTTCCTTCATTACGATTCGCCGTTCAGTGAGGGACGATAAAAAACGTCCTTTAACTGCAAGGTCATCTTTATCTATACTGATTCCCTCAATTATTCCGGCTTCATTTGCATCCCGCCGGGCAATTATATTGTCCTCTTCAAGTAGCTTCATATTTTCAGCAGTGTACTTTAAATGAAGTCCAAATTCTCCGGGCTGAAAATACCTTCTCCGCCACCTCAAACTGTCAAACACATCAATAAGTCCAATTAAATCAAGGCTTCTGTTATATATGTAAAGTTCCATATCACACCCCCAAATAGGCCGGAGTATAGTAAATTGATACTTCCAAGTTGTTGAGGTTTTGGTCTGCGTTGTACCTGATAAGATTATCTCCCGGCCCAAATTGCAGAAATACGCTGTCAGAATCAAGAGCATTAATCACGTTTGTTATAATTCCTGATCTGTTTAATTCTGCTCTTTTCTTTCCATATAGGGTACTTACTGTTATAATATCTCCGGCCTCCATTTCAATATTAATTTTAAGCTCCTGCTGCTTGTAAACATCAAAAATACTCGGATTTAACACACTTCCCAAAGCTTTAAATTCGACTACCATTCCAAGTGGTATGTCTCCGTAATTGATTACATTGACCACAAGACTCAATTGTCTTTGGCCCATTTCAATTCCATTAGGTATTATTTCAAGTGGAAATTCAAATGCTGGCAACCAGGAAGCAATATTATTACGGATACTGTTGATATCCTCCCAAAATGGGCTTGGACATAGTAAACTTAGTGATGCGGTCTTTAGAATTTTATTATCATTAATTTCAAGACTTTCAACTCTGCATGAAATTTTTCTCTTTATGTTATCCTGTTCAAATATCAGAGTACCTTCCGACTTAGGGATAAAAACACTGTATAGAAGATTCCTATTGGCTGAATAGTTGTTCTCAATCTGAAAATCAATAACAATATTCCTCATTGCTAATGTGCTGCCTATATAGCTTTCACCGTCCTGACCCGAGCCTTTGGATGTATTGATTTTTGTCTTAGGGGTACTTGTACCTCCATCAAAGTTGACTAAATAAAAAGGATCGAAGTACCCTATTTTAATACTTCGACCCTTATTATTTATATATGTTAATATCTTTGGCATTTTACACCCCCAGAACCAAACGCCTTGAAGCATTTCTGGTCTGCCTTGCAACTTCTGCTGGTGTTAAAGGTGTAGGACTGTAAATGTTAACAGTCTGGTTGTAATCTCCCGGATGACCAGAGCCACTGGATGAACTGTTGTTGCCCGGTATATAATCCTTTTTGTTAACAGGTATCGCCTTTGCCATGTTTGACGATACACTTCCCATTTCTGCTTCAAAGCCCATGCCGATTCCCTGGGCCATGTATTTACCTACCTCGTCAGCTAACACACGAGAAGGGGAATGTATATCAAGAACCGACTTAATACTGTTTACTATTCCATTTGCAAATCCGGTAATTTTATCTTTTAGCCATCCTACTGCACCCGTCATGCCATTCCATATCCCTTCAACAATGTTTTTGCCTATATTAGCCATTTTGTTTGGCAGCTCCAACATGAACCCAACAAATTTTGCTATAAACGAAGGCAGGTTATTATTAGCCCAATTGATAAGTTCTGATTTGAGATTATTGAATTTATCCTTAATCCCGATTATTGCATTCCACACCTTGCCCGGCAGTCCCTTAAAAAATTTAACGACATCATTGACAAAACCATCCACAAAGTTCTTAAAACCGTCACAGTTGTCATACAGCAATTTGAATGCTCCGGCAAAAGGATTGACTATCATTAATAGCAGTGCTTGCCAATTACCTTTTATAAAGTCAATTACGGTATTAAAAACACCTTTCACTTTTTCAACGGCTGTAAAAACGGCACTTTTTATCTTTTCCCATATTCCGATTATGGCATCTCTAAAATCTTCATTTGTGTTCCACAACACTATTATTGCAGCAACTAATCCAGCCACCAATGTTGCTATTAAAGCTATTGGATTTGCTGTCATTGCAAGATTGAATAGTTTTTGAGCTAATGTAGCACCTTCTAGCGCTTTTGTAAACCCAATAATCCCCTGCACCATAGTAACTATATTCCAAGCAGCCAAACCAACTCCAATTGCCGTGATAGTCGCTAAAACAATAGCTTGATTATCTACTATCCATCTGACAACATTTTCAATTAATTTAGACAAGTTTTCTATAGCAGGAACTAACTTTTCAGCGATTTGACCTCCAATTACTCCGAAACTGCTCATAGCAGTTGCCTTCAATTTGTCTACCCCATCAGCAAAGGCATTAGCACCATCTAAAGCTTCTTGGGATAAAATCAAACCTGCGGCTTCCGCTTCTTCTCCATATTTCTTTAAATCTTCGGCACCGCCAAGTATCAATGGATTTAAATCTTGAGCAGACTTACCAAATATTTGCATAGCAAGTGCATCTCTTTGGGTTTCATTCTCCATTTTACCAAGAGCATCTATTACTTCATTAAACACATCTTGATTATCTCTTAATTTCCCTTCATTGTCTGTTATGGTTATTCCTAAAGCCTTGAATGCTTCTTCTTGGTTTTTGCTACCTTGTCGTGCGCTTTCCATATTTCTTGTGAGTTTTGCCATAGAGCCTGTTAAAGTTTCCATGGATACATCTATTCTATCACTAGCATACTGGAATTTCTGTATCTGTTCAGTTGATAATCCCGTCTGTTTTGCCAGTGTATTGATATCATCAGCTGCAGCTCCTGCTTGTACAGCCATACCTATTAACCCAGTACCTATTCCAGCTGCCGCAACTGTTGCGCCCTTCATAAAGTTATTCATTTTCTCAGATTTTTCTCCAAGAAAATCAATTTCTTTATTGGTCTTTTTAGCCTGGTCTTCTATCTTCTTTAGTTCGATTTCGGTTTTTGCAACTTCTCTTTGAAAGGCTCTGTATTGCTCTTCGGATATTTTTCCTTGCTTAACTTGCTCTTGAACCTGTTTTTCAGCTTCTTTGAGGGTATTCAGTTTACTTTTTGTATTGTCAACCGAATCTGCAAGAAGTTTCTGCTTCTGTGCTAGAAGTTCAGTATTGGTGGGGTCAAGCTTTAAAAGCCTTTCAACCTGTCTTAACTCGTTCTGTAAACCCCTACTTGTCTTATCTACATCACCAAGTGCTTTATTTAATGGCCCTGTATTACCGCCAATTTCAACTGTTATTCCTTTTATTGTTCCTCCTGCCAATGTCATTCCTCCTTTCCGAAGTTCTTCCTCAACTTAGCTCTATCTGGTTTGGTCTGCTCAAGGATCCAGCTCCTTTCTAAATACTTTTGCCCCTCTTCTGATTGCATGTATTTATATATAACTGCATCTCGAAGTATAGCTTGATACTCAAAAACATTAAGTTCATATATTTGAGCAAAATTAAAGCCAGTATATTCAGATACCAGCTTTTCTTCAATATAATTTAGTTTATAATGCCCCTCGTCTGTATCATCAGGACAGCGAGGGATTTTTAGTTTGGGCTGTTCTTGGTTTCGCTAATCCATTTGAAGTACTCTGTAAGAATAAGACTTACTTGATCCATGTCAAGATCATCAATGACACTGTCTGGAACTGTATACCCTGATTTATTTTTATTCAAAATCATTTCCAAAGATTTAAATAAACCATCAACTACCTCCGGCCCTTTACTTTGGGTTAATTCGATAACTTTATTTAGAACTTTCTTTGTTGGAGGCTCTACATCAAGTACAATACCTCCAATTTTTATTGTAAAATATCTCTTATTTGCAGAATTAATATCAAACATATTTTTATCACCTCTTTATAATTCAAGGGGCCATAAGGCCCCTGTCAATTAACCTGCTAACGGAATTTTCTCTTCATATTTTATAAGTGTTCCTTCGTTATCCTGTGGCTGTGCCTTAAATTCTGCATCAATGACTGTTTCCTTATCCTTCTTGAAAGCCAAGGAAAATCCCGCCTGATTTTGACCAACTATAGTAACCCTGATATCACCATCCACCGGGTCTTCATGTACAAAATGTAAGACATATTTTTTGCCGTTGTCATTTCCTACTCCACCGATTTTTACGGTTCTTACTCCGGCGGCCTCGGTTACTCGTGCTGTACTACAGAGTTTTCCAAGTGTTTTTCCGTTCCATGTCATTATTCCGGATTTTAGAGTAGCTTCTTCTTCAGTAATTATTACTTTCGTGACTTTCCCCATATCGTCCTTAGCTTCATAAAATTTGGGCTTATACTCTAAGCTTGCACCACCCTGTATTAATCCAAGCAAATTTTCCTCTGTTTCAATTACATTGTTTTCAGGCACCGTTCCCGTGAACTCGGTACAATACAAATACCCACTGCCTAAAACTATTTTTTCTCCCTCTGTGGCCATTTTATCTGCTCCTTTCGGTTAACGTAATTTGATAAACAACCTGATATAAAGCCTCTGATTGTATGTATTCTTCAAAGGTTTTGTATTCTGGGTCTATTGTGTTCAATATTTCTTCGATTTTGTGCTCTGCTTCCAAGTCTTTTTTAACAGTGTAAAGTTCGATCTGATAATTTTTAAACTTTCCATGCACTTTGTAGTCTGATGAAATATTCTCATCAGTAGTCCTAATGTAAACGATGTACGGCGGATCCGGCGATGTTGTAAAATGATGGTATGCCACGGGATATCCAGTTGATTTTAACTGATTGCACAGCTCAATTTGTGTCATTTTTGCACCGCCCTTTCAATCCGTTCAACAAGTTCTTTCTTCGCCTTTTCTTCATTTGTAGAAATATGCGGCCTACCTTCTACCCTTCCGCCGCCTGTCTTAGCGTGTCCGAATTCCAGTAGGTGTGTCAGCTGATAGTCCGTGGCATTGTAAGTAGTCAGCCGGATATTGTCTCTATCTTCGTATTCCACCTTTGACCGCCAACCTTTAGCATATTTCCCCGTACCGTCAAACAGGGTTTTACTATCCTGTCTAATAGCTTCGGTCATTTCCTTGCTTACATCCTTGCAGGTCTTTTTTACCTCCTGAGTTACCTCTGTAGAATACTCAGACAATACTGCTGCCAATTGTGCTTCCAGGTCACTCATACAACACCTGCTTTCCTGTTGCAGTACAATTCCAACAACCCGCCACCCCGTGGATATGTACGGTATATGCTATATGTCTTGTCCTCATATTTAATGGTCGTTTCCCCATCGTATTCCTCTAAATCTATAACGAGCAAATGTTCAGGTTTTATTCCAGACTGTCCTGCATTATAAAATTCGGATGAGTTGACAGGTAATTCAGCACAGTAAACAAGCCTCTCCATTGGAGTTTTCAACTGATTTCCTATATTGTCATCACTAACGGTTGTTGATAGCAGATAGCAAACAAGGTCCAGCGATATGCTTTCCTTATTAGATATACTTTTACGTTTCAGCATATCGGGACCTCGCTTTCACTACCCGGTTTCTCAACCTATATGTCAAGTTTTGAGGTAGTCCTACATCTTCCTGCCGTTTTCGATACTTCCATGCGGCATAGTCGGATAATAGCATTTGGTCTTCCACATTACTTAAATCCAGAGTTATTCCCCTATCCTCAATTTCCTTTTGTGCTGCCAAAATCGTTGAAGTGAAATAAGCATCTCTTAAGTCATGAGTTATACCAAGGTCAATTTTCAGAAGATTTAATATAATTTCCATGTCCTATGCCTCAGATGTATATTCCAGCGTAACAAGTACAAAAGCATCATTTTTAGTCGGTTTTCCGTCAAATCTTCCTTTACCTCTGAATGCCATCTGGTCCTCAGAAAACTTGACATGCTCTGATTTATCAATCACAATGCTTTCACGTTCAACAAGGGTATACTTGTCAAACTCACCGTATAGGATTTCATCAGTATCCATATTGTTGTTGAATACAACCCGTAATCCTAACAAGTCAGGATTTTTAAGGTTTGGAAGTTTTGCAACAACCTCACCTGTTGCAGTTGGTTGAATGCTGTATCCCAATAGTCTGTTATAATATGTAGATCTTTTCATAACAGCAACAATCTCGCCAACACTGTCGTCCCCAGAATCAATCAATCCGATAGGCTTAACAATATCAACATATCCTGTCGGGTCTGTAACAGTTACTTTATGATCTTCTGCAAGTTTAGGAATAATGCCATCAGGTTGCTTATTGGCTGAACCTGTCCCTTTTAATATCGCAAGGTCAAGACCCTTAGCTATAGCACGGGCGATTTTCTTTGTAACATAATCATCAAGATTTATGATACTGTCCTGAAGCATGGCATTGTCAACAAAGGTAACCTTTCCAATCTTGTAACCGTCAAAGCTGATATCTGTGATTGTTCCGACTTCCGAGGTTGGTAATGTACCAGTCTGTTCAATCCAGGTTGCAGCTGCTGTATCAGTATCAATCAGAATTCTTGCAGTCCCCGTTACCCTTATCTTGTCAACCAACGGATACAAAGTCGTAAAGTCTCCCATAATATCCATGATACGGTTGATAACAACCTCTGGAATTGTCAGGCCTTCTCCGCCGACTGCCCTTAGATTTTTAAATTTCTCGTAAAACTCTTTTACTTCTGACCTCTCGTAGTATGCACCTGATTTTAAAAGCTCCCTTACTTGGTATCTGTTCATACTGTTTCCTCCTCTTTCTTCAATATCTTTTTTAGGTGGTTTTGGATTGTTTCCTCTTGCTTCAATTTCAGCAAGTTCACCTTCAATACGTGTGATTTCAGCTGAGACACTTGTAATTTTTTCATCTGTACCAGCTTCAGCAATTTCATTTTCCAGCTCATCAATGCCCTGTTGTACAAGAGCGATATCTTCGTCAGTCTTTGCTTCCTCTAAAGCTGTTCTAAGTTCGTTCTGCCTTTTTTTAAAATCGGTTCTCTTCTCTTGTAGAATCTGCATCTCAGCATTTCTTTGCTTTAACTCTGCCTGTAATTTCAGCTGTTTTAGCATCTAATCCCCTCCAGTTTCTTTTTTAAATCTATTTTTCTTTGCTCCCGGCTTCTATTTTGAGACACCTCGAAGTCTTTCTGCCTTGCCTGTATTTCTGTCTGTGGGTATGCCGGAAATGTACATATAGAAACCTCCATGGTATCTGCTTCATTTACTGTCCAGTGCAATCCGTCATCCCGTTCCTCATAGTCCTCTCCTTTAGGCTCAAACCCGAAGGAACAGCCTGATATATCCCCTCTTTCAACCCGTGCATAGACATCCATTGCCTGTGAATCATTGGGGTTAATCTTTACCCTGCCCCACAAGCCATATGCATCCACTTTCAGTTCAAGTGTTTTACTTGCTGTTCTGCCCAAAACAAATCCGCTGTCATGGTTGAACAAACAGCGGATATCGTTATTTTTTATTGAATTGTCGAATGCCCCTCTTGCTATCTTCTCAAAACACCGGGGCCAGAGTTCGGTTTCCTGCTCAAATACTGCGAAATATCCTTCTATGTATTTGTCATTTTCACCCTCTGCCCGGGTCTTAAGTTCACTTTTGAAATAGGAGTGTCTTTTATCCACCGTTACCACCTCCTTGTTCCAGTTTCTTTTGTTTACTTAAATCAGAAACTTTCAAATAGTTTTCTAACACTGTATAATCGTTCATGCCATCAACATCTACAGGTGAGTAATCAAACTCGGCTCTACCTTCATTTTTACTTAACATGCCAGTTGTAACCATTTTAACTACATGCTCGTCTTTTTCACCTAAATCATACTGCATAAGGGATTTAGGGTTGAATTTAAAGTACATTGTCGGTGAAAATAAAAGTTTCTTGGACAGCTCTTGCTGCAGGATCATGGCTATGGACATTATCGTTGTAGAAATAAAATTGTTGTACTCTTCCTTATTAAAAGCACCTACCCCAACCATAAAGCCGGGAACTCCTATTGCCGCCGCTATGACTTTTAGGTCTAGGGTTATACTGTCCTGTATTGCAAGGTCATTAAGGGTAAGGGGCTGTATTGTTTTTACATCTATCTCCCCCGCCGGAATCAACCACGGCTCCCCTATTTCAGTTGTCTTAGTGTAACTACCGAGAATTTTTGCCCGTTTTTCAGGATCCTGCAATTCTTCTGCATCAGAATTGATTGATATTATCATGCTCGGTTTCCATTTACTTTTCAGGAACCCTTTTTTAGTTGCATTTGCTTGCAGAAGGTTCATCACCGTTTCTTTAATCAACTGTGTGTAGCCTTGCCCTTTAAATGGGTAATCATCATCGGGATTCAAAACAAAATGCAGTACTTCGTCAGGGTAATATGGTGTGCCTCTATACCTTATTTGATAACTGTCCCCCACCTCATCAAAATTTAGACTGTCGGCATTAAGTATTTTCAGGTTATCAATCAAGCCGTTTTTTATCTGAGGGTATGCAACTGCATTACCGGTCAGTATCATATCTGTTACAAGCTTGTGAATGAAGTTTTTTCGGGTCATGTTATTGTTTGGGTATATGTCAATCTTCTTTGATAATTCATTTTTCAGCCGTATATCTCCGTTTTCTCCATTCTCCATTAACATGATTGTCATGTTGGACACCAGATCAGCAATCTTAAAAACACACCTTCTTATTTCTTCATTTTTAGATAATGGCGTATAGCCTTCCGGGCAAAGTATATCTCTGGCATCCGTACCGTTAAGCCACAACATTACCGGGTCTGCCCGTGTCTTATTCCTTCTAAATGGATTTTTCAATTTCATCACCACCCTTCTAAAACCATCCGCTTAGCTTACCTTTTTCCAATGCTTCCAATTTCCTTACACATGCAAAAACAGAGGCATCGAATATATCAATCCTCTGTGAATCCTCAACCTTTTCATACTGTACCATGTCATCCGTTTTCTCAATTGCCCTTACATTCTGAACACAGTATTCATATGCCTGGGAGCTGAGATAATATAAATTTCCGTCTTTTGCCTTCTGCTCTATCCGTCTGAACCCCTCGGACTTTTTATAGAAATATTGAGGCTGGTCAATAATATTGAAGTTTGCTTTCTTCATTCCAATAAAATATTCTCTACAGAATTTTCTATCATGCCCAACCTGCTTTATTTTAAAACCCATGTTTCTCATTTTTTTAAACCAGTTGACAATCTCGGCATGATTAACTGTTGCCGAATTACTCATGTCAAGCCAGCCGTCATCCTTCCAGCCAAATAGCGGAATGCTGTCTTCATCTGCCTTTTGAGCTGCCGCAACTATTGGAAACCATGCATGAGAGATTATAATATCTATTTCCTCGGGTACTTCTATTACTTCTCCCTTTTCATTTGTGATTTTAATCATCCGCCCGGTCATATAACTTCCATATAAAGCAGCCGCCGTCAAGTCATGGAGCTTTGACAAGTCTGCACCGCCATACCATTCAATGGGCAAGTTTTTCAGAAACTCAATCTTTTTATCCAGTTTCCACTCCGGCTTGATGTTGAGCTTTGCTTCGCAAGCTGTGTCAGACTTCCTGAATTCATCAATGTTGAAATATGCTCTTAATGCGGCAGTAAATACATTTAAAGATTTGGCAAAAAAGTCTTTTCTCAACTGAGGATCGTTCATGGCTTGCAAGGAATCATTTAAAATATCGTCGGGCCGTATTGAGACTCCATATGCCGGGTTTGCCATCTCATGAATAACCGGGTTTGTATAGTCAACATCCCCGTTTTCTTTTTCATCTGCCTTGCAAATAAAGACAAAGTACTGTTCATCGGTTACTGTCTTATCAAGAATCTTTTTACAATACTGAAGCTTTTGATAACAGAAGCTTGTCATACTGTCTCCGGCAGTAGTAATACCTATCATCAATTTATTTGTGTATGCCTTCATTGCTTCCTTTATAATGTTGTACTGCTTCGGTGTCTTGTATGCATGTATTTCATCAGCTATACCGATGTTACAGTTAAGAGAATCCTGACTGTCAGGGTTCGCCGCCAGTGCCTGAATAAATAAAGAACCGTCATCCAAATCCCCGCTAATGCTATGCTCCTGATTATTGTCAATAACCCGGAAGTTTTCCTTCTCTCCCATCTGTTCCAAATTAAAATTAATGAAGTTGAAGCTTTCAAGGGATTGTTTCAAAGCAGCAGCAACAATATATACCTTGCTGCCACTTCGCCTTTCCAAAATACCAAGGGCCCATGCAAGAGCAGCGGCAAAACTTGTCTTGATATTTTTTCTGGGAATAAAAATAAACGCCTCTTTGAAGCGCCTTCTTTTAGTCCCTTTGTGGTAAAACCCTAAAATGTTATATACAATAAATTTATGAAACGGTTCCAATAAAAAAGGCGTACCCCGGAGTGGAGTGCCGTCCAACTTTTCCCCCTGCATATGTACGAAAGTGTTCTCAATCAACTCAATAACGAATTCTGCATCATCAGTTTTAAAGTCGTATAGTGGATTCTCTAAGTCCTTTAAAAACCTTTGACAGCATTGGATCTGTTCTTTACAAGCAATTTTTCTATGGCCTGTGATACTTCTGGCATACTCCATTATAATATCAAAATTGTTAACTTTAGAATCAGCCATTCTTACTCATCACCTGTGTGAGCTTGCTTGTTTTTTTCTTAGCTTTCATTTCGTCGTTTATTTTTTTCAAGCCTAATGGAGTCAATCCCAAAATGCTCCTGTAGTTAACAAGGTCACTCCGTAAATTTTCAATAGCCAAGTACGTTGCTGTTTTTCTTATGTTCGTGAATCCTGAATTATTGGTGTACTCCTCCATCATCTTGCCGCCGCTGATAATGAAATCCTTGTATGCCCGATTGTAAATCTGCTGAGTCTCAGCATAAATTTTAACAGTGGCATCAAATTGCGGTTTGTAGGTATTGACTTCCTGCATTTCTTTAATTGTGTTTTTAATGATTTTGTTAACTTCTTTTTGTTCCGGTGACATTGACATTTTTTAATAACCCCCTTTTTTTAAAAATTCCGGTCTATTGGAAAAGCCTCCCTATCCCCGGTGTCCCAAAATTAATTATTTTTGTCCTTGGGTGGGGGGGTTCTTTTCCTCAATGCTTCTCCCTGTGGTGTCAATTTCTTGGTAAGTCTGTGATGCATTTTGTTGTGTACCCTATTTGCAAGGGATATAAGGTTCCAATCCTCCCATGCATACTCTGGATATTCATCAGCAGGCCATATGTGATGAACCATATCAGCATCGATTCTTTTTCCATACCGTTTGCTTTCCTGACACATGTAACCGTCACGCTTTAAAATGTGTTCCCGTTTCCGTTCCCACCGCTTGGAATTATAATCAATCATATTAACACCTCAACTAATTAAAATTTACATACATTATAGAAGGAAAAATTTTTTCACTTTAACATATCTACTATTCTGTTAAACTGGCATTTCCCTTGTAAAGCCTTGAATTAATGCATCTTAGGATAACATTGCAAATGAGTTTAACACATTCTCGTTATGTTAATGTCAAATCAAAATAAACGAAATTTCTTCATGCTCTTATTGATGTCTTCCTGCTCTATTCCAATGTACCTTAAAGTGATTTTTTGGCTTGAATGATTGAATATTGTCATTAACAATGCTGCATCTTTGAATTGTTTATAGTGTTGATAACCAAATGTTTTTCTTAACGTGTGAGTACCGAGGTCAGGTATGTCAAATAAATTGCCAACCTCTTTCATTATCTGATATGCTCTTACCCGGCTTAAGGGAGTATTCTTACCCTGTCTACTTGGTATTAAATATTCGTTAGGGTTCTTCCCTTCACAATATTTTTTTAATTCTTTTTTTAGTCTCAGGATTTATTTCAAACTTTTTCTCTTTCTTAGTTTTCTTTTCACGAATCCTGATTACGTCTTTATTTTTAACATCACATATCCGTAGTTTAAGAATGTCTGAAATTCTAAGTCCTGAATAAGCACCAGTGTAGAACATAATAAAATCCCTTTTATTATTCATCTTTAGGTACGAACAAATTTGTTTGATTTTCTCAGGATCCCTTATAGGGTCAACAGTGTTCATCTTAAACCACCTTCTTTGCATAAATACTTTTAGGAAAACAAAAATACCGCCCCGGCCTTCACCCCGAAACGGTACTTTTCAGATTACATAATAACATCATTTAATGTGACATTGCATCGACATGTTTTGGACATTAATAATCGTTTCAATATTTTTATAATAAAGAATCTTATAACTCAATTTATTCAGCCACAAATTTTCTAACCATAGTTAATTTAATACATACATAATGCTTTATACATTCGAGCTTCTGATTTTTCACTAATTTCGTGATAATTTTCGCTGACATCCCCATATCTATCATTTTCAAAGCAATAATGGCGAAACTCATCAAAAAAGTGTTCTATATCCATAGTAATCCCTTCTATAAAGCACCCATACTCTACTAATTCATTTAAAGCACATTTATCAGCAGGATCCAATAAATATCTTTCATTAAAAGGGTGTTTTTTTCCTATTTATTTTTGAGAAATAACTCATAAATATAATTTATATTATTTTGATTTGTTTTGACTAAATTACATTTATTATTCTCGTAACTATTTTTTAGCATTATAGAATGGAAATTGGTAAGCTGATAACATTGCATCAAATCATCTTCTAAAAATTCTTGAGGGTTAATAATATCCTTATTTTTCATAAAAAACTCATTTAACGGCATAGAGTATGAACTATATTCCCTTAAAAATTTCAATGTTTCAAAATGTTCGCGAGCATTGAAGGAAATTATCGGTTTTTTCCCTATAGCAAAATTGGAAGAAAAACAGTTTATAACTTTAGAATGATTAATATTAATAAGCTTTTCTACAGTTTCTTTATCATCTAAGTATAATGTAGACAGCATTGCATGAAATAAAGAATAGTAACTTAAAAAATAATATGCAGAATAAATACCATTTTGAAATGCAAATTGTGCTTCTGTAAAAAAAGTAGATGACGTTGCTATTTCCTTTAATGATTTTCTTGTCCTAATAGTCCACTCTATCAATTTATTTTCATCACAAGATTTGAATATTTTACTATATCTACTCATCCAATTATTATAGTATTTTGTCTGCTCTTTTTCGTCAGGTATATTCTTATTTAATAATTCAAAATTTGCAACTAACCCATCTGGAATATGTATTTCAAAAGCCATAATTACCTCCGCTAATACAATTATATGCATTATATTAACATATATTTCAAATAATTAAATAATTTTACTTCAATTTCACAGAAAAAATATCGCTCAATTTTCAACAGAGAGCGATATTTTTATCAAAGATATTATACTAAAATTTTATATTTCACTTATGCATCCAGCTTCAACCCATCCACACCGAATATCAAAACCGATAATTCTTCAATAGCTTCTTTTCTGTCCCTTTCAATAGTCTTTGTACTGCAATACAGCTCTTCGGCCATCTGACTGTATGTCTTTTTGTCAATATACAGACCCACAAGCACCCTGTATTTTCTCTCCTTCTCCGGCTCCGATTTTGTTATGTACTTGTAGTACCCGAGGATCCTTTTAATGTGGTTAACAATAAGAAAGGTTCTTTCTCTTGTCCTCATAATTGAACGGACATAAACTTCGTCCTCATCGTCCTCCACCTCATCCAGAATGTCAATTGCATTAGCCTGCTTCAGCTGTTTGCTGGTGTACAGTGCCGTGTTGCAGTGTGCCACAAATTTGTTGTAGTTCTTTAGCAGTAAATCAGTATTCCTTAGCCTCCTATCAAACCGTGATTTCCTTTTTTCCTCCTTCTCCTTGCTGATCCTGTCCAGAGCTTCCCTGACTCCGGCTTGTACCCCAATCTGAATAATCTTGTCAATTGAAAATTCCACTCCATCTCCCGCCTTTCTCTCTTTGAACTTGTTTTCTACTGCATCTGTGTTATAATAAAAGTGAACATTTGTTTGGGCGAGAGAGCCCATTTTTTTTGCACAAAAAACCGCACTTCTTAAAAAATGAATGTGCGGTCGTGACTATTTTACTCTTATAAATTATATAAAATACCAAAACTTCTTCCTACTCAATTCTAAATCTATTGGCCAGTAACTCCGTTTCACTAATATACTTAACATTCTCGTATCCCATTTTCAGAGTGTAATTGTACATTTTCCCCAACAATTGTTTGTCTTTGCACCAAAGGATAACCCCCGAGCAATCGTATACACATAGTGCCATTTGGCAATCACTTTGTAGGAACTCTTGATAATTTGTAATATCTTCAACAGCTCCCTCTTCATTGAAAGCCTTAAGCGTAGCAAATACCATGTAATAAGTATTGTCTTTTGCCCTATTATATAAAATATCTCCGGATATAATTCGTTCTTCAGCCTTAAATAAGAATTCGTTTGTAAATTCACCATCTTCAAGCAAGTGTATCTCATCCCGGCTAAGTAACCACATGAAATTCTGGGCTTCCAAAGGCTCTAGTAGGTCAGATAAGTAATGCCCATAACCGTTAGTTATTTCAAAACATATCCCCATGTTTCTCAATAAGGTATCCTCCAAATATAATTTTAACTTTTTTCATTTGTCCGACTCATATATAATAATACATTTTAATAATTCCAATATATACTATATGTTAGACTTACTCAAGTTGTAGCCGCTCAAAATTTTTGGCACAAATTCTCAAAATATTTGGCAAAAATTTTATTGTTTCTTTGAAATAATTCCTAGAGAATATTTTTATTATATACTCTAGGAATTATTTAATCTAGGTCGTTTTTTTATCCTTATCCAACTACTAGAATAATCTCGCCATTTGATAATTTACTTTTTGTTACTGTACCTCCACCGCCTCCAGATATGCTTATACGATTATCTATATTATCAACAAAAGTACAATTTGCGTTATAAGAGGTTGACCCTCTACCACCACCACCAGAATTATTAACATCATTTTTTATGATTTTACTCTCATTGCACGTACAGGTCTTACGTTTACGATTATATATACAATAATCAAATAACCCTACACCACCACCCTCGGACAATTTATGCCAATAGGGACATTTAATAATATTACTATATTCTTTTTTATATCTTATTTTCTTTATAAAACGTTGAAATTTAATGCATAGTGATTTTAACATAAGTTCAGTAACCTCCTTAACCAATTATTTTGGATTTTTCCTCGGCGGTTATCCATCCCTTTGATACTGCAATGCCCAGTTGTTCTGCTGTTAGTTTTCCTATATTATATAAATAATGTAATCTTTCAAACATATCTTTATACCTCCTATAAATTTGATGTGATTAGAGTGTCAATTTGTGCCTGCATATTAAGATTGTCCAAGATTAAAGTGTCAACCATTTTCTGTAGTTTTTCAATTTCTGTTTTCTCTGCGATAAGTTTTACTCCGTCTCTATAAAAATAACCATCTTGGTATGTATCACCAATACTGACAGGAACTGTACCACAAATAACCGCACCAATACTGTATGCAAAGGATTGGTCAGCTATTATTATATTTTCTACTGTCGTTTTATCCTCCGCCAATATTGCACATCTTAAAGCTAAATCCATATCAATACCCCCAACGTATAATTACTATCCCACTACCACCAGTACCGCCATTTCCTCGAGGACTGCCATATCCTCCGCCACCACCGCCTCCGCCATAACCGCCGCCGCCCGGCCCACCACTAGACATTACCAAACCTACAGTTCCAAGACCGCCCTCTGAACCTGAACCAGTTATAAACGCTGAAGCTCCCGGAGCATTACCAGAACCTCCACCAGAATAATTACTTCCAGAAGTATTTCCGCCGCCTCCGCCAGCACCGCCTCCGGCATGTATACGACCAAAGAAATCCGTTGTAGGTGTTCCTTGTCCTGAACCGTTTACACCTGCTCCTGAATTACCCCCGGAAGAATAGATAGGATTAATGCCGTTACCTCCATTTGAACCCGCTACCCCGTTGTATGACCAAGTGGTACTTGACAAAATATTCCCTCCTCCTCCGGCAGAACCGCCATTTGCTCCATTACTAGAAGTTGCACCATTACCACCCGAAGCTGAAGTCAATCCAGTATAAGTACTTGACCCACCAGATGAACCAGAAGCACCTCCTGCACCTACGTAAATGGCTATAGGCGTTGAGGGTTTTACCTTAAAGAAAGTTTTGGTGTAACCACCACCACCGCCGCCACCGCCTGTGTAGGTGCTACCTGAACTGCTACCACCTCCACCGCCACCTACTAGAAATACGTCAACTGTTTGTGGAAGTCTATCAATGAAAGAAAGAGTGCCTGAAGAATAACATTCTATATAACCTTTTGTAGCTGTTTCTGCAACGATTTTACATGAACCTGTATAATTAACTTCCAGAGGTTTACCACCACTACCACTACGAATAAAAAAATTACTACCTACCCTCACAAAACTATAAGGTTTATTAGCTTTCATTACTCCCGTTGTTAATCGTGCACCCTCAGCATCTAAAAGTGGTGTAGCACCTAAACCGCAAATGTCCAATGTTGGTGATTCACCGCAATCAACATTTGGTATTATTGTTATTGGTAAGCCGTCTTCATATGCTGTTAAGGGGGGAGTAAGCGTTACTTTATAGTTGGTTGGTGTACTATCACTATCTACTCTACCGCTATAGGGTTGCCTGACATAATCCAACTTATGTGTATCAAGGTCAGTTTGGTTGGCCTTTGTTCCTATTAGGTTAGTGATAGTAGTTGCAAAGTTTGGGTCAGCTCCCAGAGCATCTGACAGCTCATTTAAAGTGTCGAGAGCAGCCGGAGCTGATGCAATAAGTTCAGCAATTTTGTCATCTGTATACTGCTTTAAAACTGATTGTGTATTGCTTGCAAGGTTTTGAGCATCCTCAATTCCTTGCTCTATATTGTTCATTTTCTCTGCGGTGAACCTAGTCCCTTGCTGTAAAACTTGACCGCTTTCAGGGTCAACAATATGGTCTATCCAAGTAGTTTTTTGGTATACTTCAGCCATCTGTTACACTTCCTTTATCTCAATATTGAATCTTCTCAATAATCCCTTTTCGCTTGGCTTTGTGATTATATCCGCCTTTTCAGCTAATACATTCCCACTTGTTGATATGAGTTTAAAATTGCTGAAGCTTCCACTCACACCTTCTCCAAAATTAAAATATACGCTGATTTTACTACCCTGAACGGTTACACTATAGGGAGCAATAATATTTGTCTGTCCGTCAATATCATATTGTCCGTGGTCAATTAAGTTCTTTACTGCTTGAGTTATTTCGCTAATACCTTGACTTGTAAGCATCAATAATCACCTCCACAAATAAGCACATTACAAATCGGAAATTCATATAAAAAGAAGTCAAACCTACATGATAGGCTTATACTTCCTTCGGTACTCAGTCCATAGTTTGGCTTTGCTGATGCTTCCTTTACCTTCATGACTTCGGCATCTATAACATATAAGTCATTAATAGTGCTTGGTGTTTTACTTTGAAGAAATACAATAAATTCTGCCCATCGAGAGGGGTCTGACAAATACATAGGCTCAATGTAAGATTTCTCATAACCAAGGGCCTTGACTGCCAAAAGTACACCTTCTTTTGTTCCGGCCTTTTCTGCGATAATGGCTTTCATGGAGAGCCGTGTTCTATAGGTTTCTATGTCTTCACCTTTTAGCCTTGGCATTCCTCGGTCTTTTCCATGTTCATTGAGCATAAGTTCATTTGCACTTATTATCATTGATTCATCTCTTACCCGAAACAGGTATTCTTTGCAGTCATCAAACAATTTTCCTATAACCTTAAAAAATATATAAAATTGATTAGCTGCTTTTAGTCCTTTTCTCAAAGGCGTAAACAATAGGCTGAACATATATTCTCCAAAACTTTCGAACTTTGCCATCACATCACACCCTTTCAACTGTCACGTTTATTTCACCGAGAATAATAACCTTATCATTTTCTAGGAATAAGTCCTCGCTTGGAACTGTTACCTTGACATTACGGGCAAAGGAGACTTTTCTTTTAATAGCATAAATAATGTCAGCGTGAGTAAGTTCATTAAGGGCTCGGTCTTTACTTATTTTAAGTAGCTGTGTAACTGCTGCTATGACACTCTCTGAAACGGTATTATCAGTTACAGAGTTTGGTATAGTAACAACCACAGAAACAGGTTGTGCAATGGTTGTAGAACTTTTTACAAGCACATCATCATAAGTGCCTTTAATTTCATTAACAGCTGTACGGACTTTTGTAAGAAGGCTCTCTGTGGCTTCTCCCGCCGTACCTGTTATGATTATATCTACCGTTCCTTGTCCTCGAGGATGCAAATCATTCACCTTGGCAAAGAGTACTCCTGAAATTGATTCGCATACATTTTGATATTTTTCAGCGGTGGGCCTTGTAGCCAGTTCTGACCATGAGCGGAGAGTACGTTCCCTCAGACTTTCCAAATCCTCAGTATCGCTGCCTTCTTGAGTTATCCAATCTACGTTATTTGAAACAGTACAGCCTCCATCCAAATATGTAAGTGACCGGGTTATTTGTCCTTGTGGGACATTATATTTTGTGCCTTCAAGTTCAGCCTCTACAAGAACATTTACCGTGTTGGAACCCTTTTGAAGGACAGTATCCTCGACCACAAAGAATCTAAGTTCTTCACCGTTTACATCCTTGATAGTTTTAAAAACGTGTCCTTTAGGAATTTTAACGGCGTCAGAACTGTTTCCTCGGGTCACAATTACATAGCCTTGTGTTTTTATAGCTTCTTTCTGTTTTTTACTGAAGTCTGCGGCCTTTAATTTGAGCCATGTTCCATCTGCATGTGTCACAAACAAATTGTTTAGGATGCTGCGAAGGAGCGTTATGAATTCAACTTTTATCTGTAATGCAATCATTAAGAGTGTGTAAAAGATACCTCCCGAGCTAAAGTTTGTTATCACAAAGCCTTCACTTTCAAGCTCGGCAACTTTTTCATCCTTCAGGTCGTTTATGTCCGGGAGCGGAATAATTTCATCAAGAATTTTTTCGTCAATCAATTTCAATCACCTCCACATTCACTCTGTCTACTGTAACGCTAACACTATAGGTAGTTGAGTCGCCAACAAAGCAAAATGTAACAATAACCTTCAGTGCGTCAGATTCAAAGTTCACTTCTGTTGATACTGTCTCAGCGTCAATTACTTCTCTTTTTTCAAGCTTTTCTCTTACACGTTCCTTTATTTCGATAATAGTTAAGTCATCTTCTTCACTTTGGAAGAAGTCTACAAGTGACCATCCCCATGTATCATCGTAAAAAAGTTCTCCTTCCTGCGAAACAGCTTCAAGACGAATATCCTGCATTATACATTCGAACCCAGAAGCAATGGGAGCGTCTCCTGTCGCTGCCTGTGTGAGCTGCCATGATTCATCAAGTTTTATATCTGTATCATCGAGTCCCGCCATCAAGCCACCTCCCCAAAAATATAAGGATTAAGCTCTCCATATAGAAGTCCGATTGCAACATACTTCCCGGAATCAACCTGAAGCTTTGAAAGGACTCCTGGTATTTCAGGATAGCGTTCATCAAATTCACCTGTTTTGCCAATAATCTTGAGACTGTATTCAAACCACTCACCTGAAGGAGTTACTTTTGTTATCTTCGCACGAAGCAGAGAGGGGAGCTGCAAATGAGGGTAGGTGTCGGCTATTTGTTTATCAATAACACTTTTTATCATTTCCTCAAGCATTGTTTTCACCCCTAAAAGTAGATATATGTTCGAATAAATCCTGCCTCATTTGTTGTAAACACAACCTTTTTTACTTCAAATTCTCCAGACACTTCAGGGTGTGAAATACTGATTTTCTGTGAGTGTTTGATAAATGGAGCCGATACCGTTTCCAATTCCCACACACCACCGGGCCTGTTCAGGGATATAATGTTAGTGCCATATTCAAATGAATAAACCTTTTCTTGTTCTGGTTTTTCGCCCCAATAGAATATACCTCCTGAAAAGAAAAACTTTTGTGAAATATTCCAAACTGCATTTATTTCTTTCAGAACGGCGATTACACTCTTTTGAAATATAGGAATCCGTGCCTTTGTAGGATAGGAAACATTTGAAAGCTTAACATTTGTGACCCCGGCTTTCGAAAGGCAAAATGATATAATTTCCTGCGGTGTTGAATCAAGAAATGTGTTGCTGATTGTGGTCTCCTCTAGGAAAATCATTTCATCCTTCAGAAGTATTTCGTTAGCGTATGTACCGCTATTATATGACTTTGTGATATATCCTTCAAACACGTCATCAAATACACTATTGTATCCTAGCTGAATTAAAGCTTTTTCCTTTGACGAAAGAGAGAGCTTATCCTTGAACTGTTCTGTAAAACGTACTTTTGCCCAATCAAAATAACTACTTTGACTTGAATATACCTCAATTTCAATACCTTCAGTAAAACTATATGTTCCAAGTTCAACACTAATTTCAGGGTAAAACAGTTCTGTTGTGTCCATCTTAGAATCACTTCCTTTCAGTATGGCATTTTTGAGAGCCTATTTGTGTAGTTCGCAGTTTTTGCATCATCCACAGCGGGAGTATTTTTGGTTTTTGGAACCTTGCCTCTGTCATTTTTCAGGTAGTTTTGATATGCAGGGTCAAGGCCGCTTGCTGTTTTGGAGGTACTTTTCTTTTTACTTTTACTTGGTTTTTTTGCTTTTATAGTAATTGTGTTATAGGCCCAAAACTCCAAGCTTACTACAAGCTGCTGCTTTTTATTTTCTTCTTTAGTTCCAAGGCTTTTAAATATAACCTTTTTAATACGGCGAGCTGCCAAATGCTCATTGATAATCTCATGGACAACTGGCTTTGTCTGTCCGGCTTTCTTGAAAAGGTTTTGAATTTTATTGAGCTTATCTCTCTTTGTGGCTTTCGGGCCATCCTCAAGAACAAGCTCTATTGTGATTTTTGCATCCTCATAGCCCGTTGCCTGTTTTACTTTCACCGTGCTACCCTTGACCTCCTGTTCGTCAATTAAAGCATCGTCTTTGACCTCAATACTTTTAATGAGGCCGGGGAGGACAACCCCGCTCACTTTTATTGAACTGTCATCAACAAATATCATCGGTTATCCCTCCCCCGCAACAATAAGTCCGTTACCGTTTGTAAAATCTTCAATTTCTTTTATAAGCTTCAGGAGCTGCGAAAGCTCTTTTATTTTAGAAAAGTCCACATTCATAAGAAACTTCTGAATTACAACCTGTCTGTCCTTTTCGGTAGTGGTTTCTGAACTCTCTTTTTCTTTTGTAACTTCTTTGAGGTCGACCTTCTTTATAGGCTTGCGTTCAGTATCAATCTTCCCGAGGCCCTGTTCAACTGCTTTGTATGGAAGGTTAGAACCCTTATCAATACCTTCAGCAATAGTCGACATTGTCCTATGTCCTGAAAGTGTCAATTCACTAAGAGGCCCTTCGTGTGCATCTGAAAAGGGAAGTAGCTGTCTGACTTTATGAAATATATCTTTAACAGCGTGGTAAGGTTTCATTGCAGCCCCTTTGATTCCTTCAACAAGTGTGTCTATGATTTTCCCACCACTTTGCTTAAACCATTCAGGAACACCCATAAAGAAGTTTTTAATGGCATTAATACCATTTACAAAGCCCTCTTTGATTCGAGCCCACATATCAGTAAAGAAGGTAACTATGGAATTCCAATGAGTAATTATAAGCAGCGGTATTCCGATAAATGGCATAAATGCTGCTATTGCAATTTGTAACCATATTGGCATACCCGAGAATAGGTTTTTTATCCAATCAAACCCGGACTTGATACCGCTTACAAACTCGTTCCATACACCCTGAATCCAAGAGACCACCGAATCCCAATTTTGCCAGAGCAGAATAATTGCGGCAATCAAAGCAACAATACCAACAACCACCCATGTGATAGGGTTTGCAATCAAGGCCGCTGTGAAGCTCCATACTGAAGCAATAAGTCCGGGCATTGCTGTTACTGCTGTTGTAATTGCCTGCCTTGCCATTCCAACAAGGCCAACAACCATATTTTTCAATGCTGTGGCTCCGTTAATTACTGCGGTCTTTGCCATAGTTCCAATACTTACAGCAACATTTTTAATTCCCGTTACTGCTGTTGAAGCAAAGGTCTTTACTGCACTGAAGCCTTTTTTTAATCCATCCCCTGCGTAAAGAGCTTTTATATATATTGTGTCAAATAACCCCGGAAGTGCTTTTAAAGCTATACGCATACCATTTATAAGTCCTGCCGTTTTAGTAAATACAAGTCCCACGCCTCCAACAACTGCTATTGTCGTTCCTGCTACTGTTAAAAATGCTCCTATTGCAATCACTATGAGCATGATAACCTTGACAAGTTCCTGATTGTTTTTGACCCATTCACTAAACTTCGTCAGGATTTCCGAACCCTTGCCTAGCATCTCGTTAAAGGTAGGAAGTAGGCTTTTACCGATTTCTTCCGCTATGTTGTGGAGCTTTTGCTGTAATACCTCATATTTTTCTCCCTCCGGCTGATTAATTGCGTTTGCCATATCTTTAGCAACACCTATGCCTTGGCCCATACTACTGTATAATGATAATATGTTTGACTGGAGGTCTCCCGTTTTTGTGTAAAGTAAATCTATCAAGCTAACGGCTTCATCAGTTCCAAATGCTTTTGTCAACTTCATTTTCTCTGCCGCATCCATCGTCTCTCCGAATTTGCCCCTCAAGAGTGCAAGTATCTGAGGCATTGACAAAAGCTGATTATTGGTATCAGTAAATTTTAGTCCTAATTCTTGCCCAGCTTTTGCTGCTGTTTGTAGGAAAGCCCTATATTTTGTCCCTGCCTCACTCCCGCTCATTGTGGCTTGAAGCATTCCGAGGATGGAAAGTTGCTCTTCCATCGGCACTTTTGCACTTGTTGCAGCTGCACCCATCGTCTGTATTGCTTGAGCCATTCCCGAGCCTGTCGTTTTAAAAGCCTGCACCGATTTAGATATCCCGGCAGAGAACATCTCACCGAAGTCTGTGTCGCTAATATTTTTGTAAAAGTCTTTATAAATTCCATATCCAGTCGCAAAAAGGCTTGTCATTTCAGCAATGCTTGACTTTGTGCCTTTAGCAGTAATACCAGCAATTTCGGTAAATTTGGCAACTGATTCGTCCGACAGTGAAGATATTCCAGATTTTATATCATAAGCTGCCGTTATAAAGTCTGCTTTTGTATTACCCGCCCAAGTATTCGAAAAATCTGTTGCCGCATTCTCAAGGGCTTTTAGGTTTTTGACTCCGAGAGAAGCCAATTCTCCAAGGGCTCGACGTGTCTCAAATGTTGCCTCAACTGGGGATAAAGCTGCATCAGATATTTGAGCACCAATGCCCGCCATAACTGCTCCTGCTTTTGTTACATCACCAAAAGTCTGCTGCATTCCTTGAAGCTTTGATACAGAGCCTTCAGTTACTGACTGAACTCTTGCCATAGGGCTCGTCAGATTGTCGACCATATTCATAATAAGAGATAATTTAAATACCGATTCTAAGCTCACACTATTGCTCACCTCGTTTCTAATTGGTATAATAAGTCAGAGGAGGGATTATCTTGACACTGATATTTGTTATGTTAAAGGTCTTGGTATTTGCCTTATGTGCCGGAGCTATTGTCTCCGTAGTAATTCTTATTCCAACATTTTTATATACGATTCCATATACCTTATGGGTAGGTCGTGAAAACACAATGGGTAGGCATAAAGACAAATCAAAAGAAAGTATTTTTCGAGCCGCTCGGAATGCAACTAAACTGTATAAATCATGGATTACCAGACAGAAACCGACCTTTTAAAAGAGGTTGGTTTTTTTAATCCGAGAATACTTTTGAGATTGCCCTTGCAACAATGTCCTCCTCAATTTCTTCAATATACCTCGCCCGAGCAAGGAGCCTGATAAAATCCTCTAAATCAAGCTTCCCTATATCATCCGGCAGAAGAGCAGGGGGGACGAATCTATGAATCTCAAGTGATGCCGCTTCTATAAAATCTGTCCTCACCCTCCCGAGCTGCTCTTCTACAGCTTCATTAAATTTGCACTTTTAGATAATCCGAGCATGGAGAGAAGTTTCTCACCCGCACTTAAAGTAAGAGCCGGATATTCTTCAAGGTCAGCCTCTAATTTGTCACGGTGTTCAGGAATGATATTATCAAACATAAAGGTTTTGAGTGCCTTGGTCATGCCATTGGATGATGTCTTGACATAACGGTCATAGCTTGCAGTAGTTGGCTTTATAAAGATATACGATTTTTCAATCTCTGTATTATCGTCAGGGTTCAGTGTCAAATCGAGCTTATACACCTTTCCGTGTTTTGCCTTCAGTTCATCAACATTGGGAGTAGAAGAGCTACTTTCAACTCCAGTATTATTCTTAATTGTCTTGTCATCCATAAAAAAATCCTCCTATTGAATTTGACATTTATTTTGAGATTTATAATGCAGCAACGCCGTCGCTTTCGATTCCTCCAACTATAAGAATATCAAGGTCTATTTTCAAGCTCTTGTCCCCTTGAGCTGCCTTATTACTTCTCTTAGTAAAAGTGACAGTTTTAAGTACATCGCTTCTTGTACGGTCTCCATCATTTGCATATGACACTATAATCATGGGGATTACAAGCTTGAAAATTGGGGTCTTTTTGCTTTTACAATAATCAAGCAGAGCATCATAATCATCACGGAGCATACTGAGCTTGCCTTCTGCCTTGTAATTACCTTCGCCATAACCTCTCGGTTTTTGGCCTTTACCATATGCAAGTTCTTTTTCAAGCTCGTCATCATATGAAATTTCTTGAACTTCAAGAGAAAGACCGGGGAGCTTGACATCGACATCGCCCCAATCATACGCTTTTCCATTTACTTTTAACATTGTTCAGCCTCCTTCTAGTCCGAACTCGGTTTGGTTCTGCCGAGGTCAACTTCTATTTCTCTGATATAGCCACGGGAGACATATCTTATAACTATAGACATTTTTTCAGTCATAATTATATCCTGTCCCTCTAGGACGGTAATTGTAGCCGAGGTTATTTCCTTCAGCTTGACCATATCATCAAGCGGAGTCTGCATGAATTTCGCTCTGGTCTCAAGTTCATTCTGAACATCCTCAAGGTCGATATCATCCTGAAGGAGCTGAAGAGCTTCCTTGCGTACTTCTCTGATGATTTTATTCTTAACACGAACATCTTCCGCATAGCGATAGTCAGAACCTTCAGGAGACATGACCCGTGCATTTGTAACAAAGAAGCTATCAAGTCCGTCATATGAACGGAATGTCAGATATTTTGCAGTATCAAGAAGCTCTATGTATTCCTCTATTCCATTTGGTCTCAGCTCAAGCATCTTTGTTTTGGATATTCCCATTCCAGAGGTATCCCTTGTCTTGCCTATACTCTGATGTACTTCCGACTTAGAATACAATCCGCATACTATTCCGGCGTTATTGATTTCTCTTGTTATACCATCCATTCCTATGTAAAGCGAGCGTGCAGCGACAACCTGTATGTCGGTGTTTTTGACATCCTTTTTATCTGCTTCAAGTCTCTGGGCGTATGCTGAAACATTTTCATTATCATCTGGGGCATATGCTTCAAGCACAAAGAGGAGCGGTTTATGATAAGAAGTTGCAAGAACGACCTGTTGTTCTGATACTGCCGACCATAAAGCCTTTTGTGATTCCCCGACTATATGAACCAATTCATAATACTCATTGAAATACTTCAGCTTATCAATGGATGCAAGAGCGTCGCTATTGGTCATGGTAGGTGCAGTAGTTTTGAACTTGAATACATCTCCGACAAGAAATGATGTTTCAACGTCAGATTCCGCGCCTTCAGTAAAAGTAATTGTTAAGCCAGTTAATGGTATTTCATATTGACCAGTCAAAGGCACTGTCAGTTCATCGGAATAGCTGTATCCGCCATCTATTGAGTATATAAATAATGCTGAATTTCTGCGGCCTTGTCCTGTAATTTTAATTATCACATTAAAAGCATTGTATGGGTTTCCACTAACCGACAAAGACCCTGAACCTGTTGCAATCTTTTCAACTGTGCTTCTGCTTCCTGCTGTAGAGGCAGAAACCGGGATACAATATATACGACTTGAACCATTTTCAATTGAATCCATAACCTTATCAGCAAGGGGACTCAACCCAAGTAATTCTTTAATTTTTGTTGCTGTCATGTTTCCAGTTATAACAATAGGAGTGTCAGAGATAACAGGGGAGACTCCTATTTTTAAATGTACTCCATCGCCCTTATTGGAATTAAGACCAAGAAGGCCATCTGTTATGTTTGTTGTAACGTCTCTAAGCAATTATTTCACCTTCTTTCCGATTGGAGTACCAGAGAAATTTTTAACTGCTGCATCGAATTCTTCCTCCTCCACCATCTTTCCTGACTTCCACCCTTGAGCAGCACATACACCGTTTAAAATTGGTGTTGGAATTTTCTTTTTTCTCTGAAGTTCATCAACGAGGAAGAGTGGAGCTGTAATTGTAGCCGATTCCTGTTGTTTTTCCTTTTCTGCCATTTTGAGTCTCCTTTCATTTCTTTACCGATTCAATCACCACATCCGAAATCTTTACAAAGTCTGAGTCTTTATATACGCCACCTAAAAACTTAACCTTAAAATTAACTGCAACCTTTGCCTTGAGTATACTGTCATCGTCGTCAACCCATTCTGCCTCCTCAACTTGGATGGGAGTATAGTCTCCATTGATATAAATTCCTGAATCAATGATTCTTAGAAACGCTTCAAATATCGTTTCAGTTTTCGTTGGGTCTGGGTCTCCTATTATCACACTGAAGGTTGTCTCTCGGGAGAAAATCTTTCGCCTCTTATGTCGTTCACCTGTTTGGTCACTGAATATAGTTTTTGTGCCGCTTCGGTTGAAAGACTCCTCCTCAAAGAGTACAGCCCCAACATGAGTCTCTTGAGAGGCCCTAAGTCTCTTCATGCTAGTGTAGGGTTTTGAATGGATTCCTGCTTCCTTTAGCTTTGTTAATAGGTATTCTCTGCATTCTGTAAACATTGCTAATCCTCCATAAAATAATCCTCAAGAGTTCCCCTGATTTCTTCAATGTCTTCATCGCTCAGACCGAGGAAGGGGCGGGCAGGAATATTTACTCTCACATTTACTTGTTTTTTTCGTATCCAACGACCTTCCATTTGGAAAACAAGGCCCTTTGATGTCTTGGCCCGGATGGTGATACGTCTATTCTTTGCACCTAGTTGCTGAGTTGCTGCATAAATTTTATTAGTACCAACCGTAAAACCTGAAGCATCGGACTTTGACTTGATAGAGTTCTTCAGGCCAGCACTTACAACCAGAGTGACACCGCCTTCCTGCTCAGCCCGGATTGATTTCTTCCACTTCTTTCCGTCCGGGTCTTTTCGGTTCGGAACCGTTCTACGGTTGAACCTCTGACAGCCTCAGCAATAGTATCATTAATACCCTTTTTGTCGATTTCCTTGAGTTGTCTCATTCGGTTTATCAATCTTCGTGTATCACCATCAAGGCGTATACTGTACATTTCACATCCCCCTCAGTTGGTTCCGTGAGAATAGGCGAGGATTAGATGAAACTGAAAAGCCCGTTTTTGCTGCCTGAGTTGTATTTACCTTTCCGATTTCAACCTTTCCATCAGCAAGCAGTTCAAAGAACCTAATTGCTGCTTTATACCTGTTGAGATAGTTCTTTTCTCTGTCGCTTTCATCTATGCCTATTCGTGAATATAAGTTATAAACGGTAATGTCCTTGGCGAACTTGTTAATGACTTGAGGGACAGGAAATAGAGGAAGTGAGTATCTTTTTGCGATATATCCGTCAATCTCTGCCTCAGCGTCAGTTATTGCACCTTCGATGATAGGAACGATTTTTGCTTCACGCTCTGCAACATCCTCTATGTATTCACTGCCAATTATTGTGTTCAGAGCGTCATCCTTTAACATTCCTCGAACTTCTCCAACTGTACAGTAAGTCATTTCGCATCATCCTTTACTCTTTCTCACCAGTGCTTCCGTAAGCCATCTGCCAAAAACCATATCCTGCATTTGCTCTTCCATCGACACCATAAAGGAATTGCTTTTTCATAAATACATTAGTATCTGCGTCATTTACCATAGCAACAAATTGAGGTGCCTTTCTTTCTTGGTAAATAAGCGGTTTTAAAGGTCTTGAAGTACAAAGGAGATACCACTGAGTGTCCGCTCCTGCAAGCTCAGGAACAACAAGTAATTCCGCTGTATCCTTGTATATGTTGGTTGTGCCATCAATTTCATCGGCAAGAAGTATCTTTCTTCCGTTTGCTTCTTCATTTGGAGCTACAACAAGAAGGTCTGGAATTAACTTCAAGCTTTTACCGTTTTCATCTGTGAGTGACATCATGGAGCTTCTGGCTGCTCCATATGAAGTCGGGGAAAGTTTTTTGTCCCCTTTGTTGCTGACTGTCTTTTTTCCAACCTTATGAGCGTCGGAGAAAAACGGTTGCCCGTCGTAGCACTTGTTTACAAATCCATTCTTTAGTAGTGTAAAAACAAGGTCATCCGGGAAAGTAACAGCACTCTGACCTATATCCTGAATGGCCGGAGTGTATAATCCAACCTTATCGTCTTCAATGTCGTTACGGTCTACACCAATCGTAAGCTCAAAATCCTTGTTTTTGATAGTGTAGTCACTTGCACTCAAATTCTGAATCTGTCGGTCTCCAATCCATTCTCGCATTCTTGGTATCATACCGAGCCATTTGTAACTTTCTTCTCCTGCCTCTGAAGGAACTTTTGTTGCCACCCTGTCCCAGAGAGTTTTTGATTGGTCGAAAGCTTTGGCAAAAATAGTTTTAAAACCTGTAAAAATACCTCTTAAAGATTGTTGATTAACTATCATAGTTAATGATTCCTCCTGTTTTTATTAAAGAGTTTCAACGGTAACACTGCCGTCGTCTGATACTGCAAGTACTTTTCCTGCCCGAGAGCTACCTGTTGCTAATGCTGTTACAGTGCAGTCATCTTCAATGTAGCAGTCCTTCAGGACATGTTCGGGTTTAACCTTGTTAGCTTCTGTAATTGTGTTGTCCCAAACAAAAGCACCTCTTTTAACCTTAACAGTCAAGTCTCCATCTACACCGTTTCTGTTATCAACGTACTCCTCAGCACGGCCTGCCGCTGTTAATCCTTCGGCTTTGGTTGCAGCCTCTGCGTAACCTGTTGCATTTAGTACAACTAGACTACCATCAAAAATGACTGCTCCTGCTGCAACCGGAAGAACAATACTCTGTCCATTCAAAAGTAGCTCTGCTGTATTTCTTCCTGCTGATAATGCCATGTTATCTCACGTCCTTTCCATATTTTTTAAGGTCTTCTTCACCTACGCCGAGCTGCTTGCAAATACGCAATGTTGCTTCATCAAAGCTATCCTCTTTGTTAGCCTTTGTCTCAATTTCAAGTTCACCCATAGGAACACCTTGAGGGGCTTTCTCAACAAAAGACTTGAAGCCCTCCGGGTCTTTCAAAGCGTACTCTGTAGCCCAATCCTTTTGAGCCGGAGTAAGTTTCCCCGCTTTAAGGGCCATAAGTACAGCATCATCCGCATCCCTCTGGGCGAGTCTTTCCTTGAGTGCTTTAAACTCAGTTTCAATGGTGTTCGAAGTATTTGTGTTCTTCAAGGCTATAATTGCAGCAGCCACATCTTCAGTCTTAGCTCCTGCTTTAAGTCCCAACATCTCACAAATGACCTTATTTGCTACAACCTTACCCTCGGCTTCAGTATTTACAGCCTTTTCTTTAAGCTTTTTTGCATCCTCAACGAGGGCCTTTAATGCTTCGATGACCTGTTCTTCGGTTGCATCCTCGCCGAGTCCCAAAAGAGCTGCAAGCTGTTTTAAAATATTCATACTGTTTCCTCCTTCATAATCCTCAATTTCGATAGAATTTATTATTGGGAACATTCCGTCAATGGCGGGTGTGTTCGTCAATGCGACTGAATGCAAAACTATTGCCTTACTGTCTTTTTTTCTAACAAGTACAACGGGTGAGAGATAACGGTATTCTTTATTTTCAAGGTACTGTTTTCCCTTTGGAGTCCATTCTACCTTTGCCACAATTGCTCCGTCCTCGAGGGATAAGTCTTTAATCCATCCGCCCGCCGGAGCTTGTACGTCTTCAAGTGTTTGGTGCTCATAATCAATCACAATGTCGATACCCCGTTCCTGAAATGTCTGTTTCATCAGACGGAAGCTTTCCTCGTCAACATTGAAGTCACCCTTTTGGCTTTTAACGTGTCCAATAGGAAGTATCTTTATTTTTCCGGGAGCTCCGTTTATTTCCGATTGGCTACCGCTACAAACAAATAATTTTGCCATTTACTCACCTCTAACAATCATAATGTGTATTTATTCGCCGTTAACCCCGTTAGCACGCGTGCTAACGCATGATATTTTGATAAGTGGGAAAATTACCCTCTTACTATTTTTAAATACTCTACAGGTCTTTTAAACTCCAATATCTACTTTTTACCTTTTACCTGTTTGTTGTATGCTTTCACAAGTGTTTCAGGATATCCTTTGAGGTCAGGAGTAAATGGCACCTTTGCCGGATTAGTTTGGAATCTCGGGTCAGGTATGACATTTACAAAGCGACCGTCCTGAAGCTGTGCAGCCTTGGGAATCTCATTTTCTATTGTCAGGTTCTGCTGTTCGACTTGTCTCCTTGAAAGCGAGCGAACCGTGCAACGACAACGAAATCCATTCGGTGGATACCATACATCCCAAACAGGGGAGTCTGCCGGAAAAACTTTTCCATCCATAGCCAAATGGGAAGGGCGAGTATGAGTATCGTTTACAGCGTCATATATCCAATAGGGGCGAAGCTTCAAAACATCCGGGTCTGTCATTTGCCTGTAGTGTCCAACTTGGTAAGCTGCTTGTGTGTTTGTTCTGAAAATATTGTCCGCCTGAAAATTTGTTATTCCTTCGTAACCTTCAATTTCAAGGAATTCGTTCATCTTGTCCCTGAAGCTCTGCATAGTCTCTCCATCCTTGATGGCCCGGAGAAGCTCGTCATGAAACTTTTTGAGGACTTGAACCTTTGTATATCCTGAGACAGTGAAGGCGAGAGTTTGATACTCTGCTGAAAGTTCATAGAACTGCTTCATTGTTATAGGAATTTTCCCTTTGAAGTAATCAACTGCTTCCTCAAAGGTCATCTCTTTATTCAGAGAGATAATGCTTTCAATGTCATCCATCATTCGTCACCTGCCCTGAAAGGTCTGCTACAAGCATTGCCCTTTGAAGGAGCTCCTCAATGTCTCTGACATCCATATCCTCTGCAAGCTTAGTTACAAGCTGTTCGTTTTCAAACAGTTTCTTAACCTCGTCAAGGTCTTCAGCATTGTCAAGCATCTTGAGAACAGGGGCAAAAAGCTTTTGAAATAAGCCTGAGCTTTTCCTTGTCACCACTGTTGCAAGGTTATCAATGTGCTTCTGTGTTCCAAGTTCTTCTTTGGCTGTCTCCTTATTGGCTATTAATTGTGTCCTTTGTTTCATCGGAAGTGGAAAGCTTGTTCCGTTACTTGGAGTAGCAACCTCCTCGCCATTCTCCGGCTTTGGAATAGAAAATTTCTTGTAAAGGTGAGCAGTCGGAACCTTGAGGCCAATGTCACAAATAAGCTGTTTATATATCCCAACCGTTTCCTTCTGGTCTTCAGCTTCTTCACAGTCATACCGTATATATGGAATTCGTCTGTCTTCTCCGAAGTTGAATAGAACAAGTGGACGTATAATATCCCTTCGCAATGTAGCAGCAAGAGCCTTGCAGTCTGCGACCGTCAGGTCGTGTCTTACTTCATTATGCGTCTTTGACTGTGCGAAGCTTCCACCGCCGCTATCTGAAGTAAGTGTCTGACCGAGAATTGCCTTTGACATTTGCTCGTCACAGTACCGGGCAAGTCTCTCGTATACATCTGTACTTGAAGTCTTTGCAGCTTCTTTAAAATCAATTTCCGTTCCGTCTGGGATTATTCCCGCTGCATCAGTGCCAATTTGAATAAGGGCTTGCATCAGTGCTTTTTTATCATCTTCACTTGAACCTTGAGCATATTTGCCAAGTCTAAGCGGCATCCCGAATATTTCGCAAAAACTGACCCAATCTTTAAGGTCATAGTTTTTGAACAAATACATCCAAGCAACTACCCTGAGTACTCCTGCTCTGGATGGATGTCCGCTGCGAGCTTTGTACCTATGAACTATGAATTTGTTCTCAGGGATATGAATACCACTTGGTGACTCCTTTGTTATAACTTTGAAGTCATCGTTATAATCCCAAAAGAAACGTTTTTGATATCTACTCTTAATGTCTTTAATTACGGTATTCCCATTGTCATAGTCCCATATGATTTCAGATACTGAGAAACCTTTACCTATTGCATCGAGTAAGTCCATTTGAACATCCTCAAAGTTTTCAATGCTTTTGATTTCCTGTGCAACAAACTCAGCAATTTGTTTGTCACGTTCATCATCAGCGTCAAAAGGAATAATCTCATAGTCAAGGCCAGTGACAGCATTTTTTCGAGTCTGAAGCTGACTAAAGAGGTGAGGGTCTTTCTCTTCCATTTCTTCAAAAAGCTCCATCTGACGAAGTACATCCCCAGAGTCGGCTTCCCTGAAAATATTTGCAAGTTTAACAGGTGTGAGGCCGTTGCTTGGATAGTCAGAATATTTGTCCTGAACTTGAGCAACTGCAATCTCAGTCAAGTCTGGCCTCTTGGGAGTAACCACTTTTAATCTTTTCTGAACTTTTTTCATCGTTTCACCCCTTTAATATGAGCCACTCCTAAATTTAAGAGCTCTGCTGATTACCGACTTATAATCAACCTTAGTTCCTATTTTTACAGATAATGCGAGCTTAACAGCCATTTCCAATCCATCAGGGCCATCGTCATTCTTGCCCATAGGATACTCAAACATTTGTTTTAAAAGTGCTTTATGCTTCTTACTAAATTTTATATAGCCGTTTTTAATAAATGGTTGTAAACTCTGTATTCTGGCATCCTTATTTTGTGTACTGTTGATTTCCTCTATTGGGAGAAACTCTCCAACCTCAGCAGATTTTTGTCTCATAATCTCTGCAAAGTAATATTGAAACTGCACTGCTTCGACTCCAAACTTATAATAAGGCCGCTTGTATTCTCGCTTGAGTCGCTTGGATGCTTCGATTGCATCGTCAATTATCTTGTCAGGCTTTCGCTTTTCAATATCTGCTATGACCACATACATGAATCCAGTTTTTATATCTTTTGCAAGTGCAAATATTGAGGATGTATCAGACTTCTTATTCTTACCAAGCGACGGGTCATTAGAGCCAATGAACAAAAATTTTGTATCCGAGAAGTCAGGTACAGTTTTTCCGTCGTCATCATAGAAGTCAAACCACTCTTCCTGAAATGAACAACTTTCTGGGTCAATAGGGTCGTTCTGAATTTCAGAATTGAATGAAGCTTCTCCTTCAGATACACGAATAACCATAAGGTCGTAGTAACTGAGCTTAGCTTCCCATAGCACCTCAGTGCCTTCAAGCATCTCTTCACGATTAGCCTCAAAGAACTCCTTAGCGTCTTCCTGTCTGTTCTCATTTGCAAGGTTGGTATAGATTCTTTCCCAAGCGTCCCATAATGTGTCATCGGTTGCAAAACTTATAACACCACGGTATTTTACAGTTTTATAGCTTGGGTTGTTTGCAACATTTGCAAGTAAGGCGTCAAAGTGGAGGAGGGTTCCGATATACACAATGTCGGTGTAAGTGTCTCCTGCTTTTGACACTGCTTTATAGAACCAGTTCCGAAGCTTCTTTCTCTGCTCAGGTGTATTGACATTCTCGTCATTTTAAGGTCATCACAGATAATAAGGTCGGGACGCCATTGCTTATGACGACGACCACGGATTTTCTTACCGCTGCCGATTGCTTCAATCTTTACTCCGTTTGATAAGAGGATTATTCCTGCTTTCCAAACCTTGCCTTGGCATATTTCAAAATCCTCCCGGATAGCTGCATTCTCTTCGTACTCTGTTTTGATATCTGTCAGAAATCCTTCTGCTTGGTCAGAGCTGTCCGAAAGTATAATGACATAATGCTTGTATGCATAGACTGAAGCATGAAGCGTATCCTTAAAGGTGAATGTCGTAGACTTAGCGTGTCCACGTGGAGCTTCTATCGCTCTCCTGCATCCTTCAGCCCGGGAGATTTCTTTTGCATCCCGGATTGCGTTCTTATCCTTCATTACACCGACTTCCCATATGTTATCAAGCTCATTATGAAACTTCGGTGATTCCCTGACAAAATAGTGGGGAAGGTAAGCCCTACCAAAATATTCAAGGTCAAATGCTCCGAGACGTTTTCTCAATCCCTTCGGGCCTGCAAGTTCAGCTCCGTTATGAAACTCCTTCAGGAGCTGCTCCCGTTCTTCCTTGTGTTTTCCTTCCCGTGTTGCGTATTTCTCGAAGAGCTCACGCTGATATTGTCGGTTTGCAACCTCCTCACGGTCTTCAGGCTCCTCAAGCTTTTCGATGTATTCCTTCAGGTTAATCATCTGTCAGTATCCGGTCGCGGGCCTTTTGGAGGACTGCGTGTAGCTCTTTTGAAAGCTGCGGGTCTGCCTTGATTGCCTTTAAAAGGTCTTCCTCAAGGGCCTCAAAGGCGAGCTCCATCTTACTTTTATAATCTCGTTTGACCTTCTGCTCATAAACTCCCACACGGGAAAGGGAAGCTATAAGCTTTCCGGCTTTATCAAGTGGCATTTCTGCAAAGTCATCCTCTGCTGTAGACACCCTTTGCATTAGGCCGTCCATCAAAACCATTCTTGATGCCTTTGTGAAGTCAAGGTCTGGATTTTTTTCGACGGCTGCGGCTATTGCTTTTGTCCTTTCTAGTGTCTCAGCAACACGCTGAGCAGCTTGATTGGCTCTTATCGCATAGCGACCGACTGCACTTTTGCTTATGTTGAAGCCTTCGCCTTTGAGCCACTTTGCAATATCATCATATGTGTTAGAAGTATCAAGGAGTTGTGCATCTAGCTGCTCCTTAATATCTTCAGGTAGCTGTGTAATCTTTGAGTTAACTCTTGTTCGTCTTCTCTCAGCCATTACACATCAACTCCCGCGTCTTCGATTGTGGATTCAACAAGGTCAACGCCTTTTTTGGTTAGTTTTATAACTGCATCCTTGCGATACGCATTATATGCATTAACTGCCTTATCCACAAAAGTGATATATCCGCCTTCCAATAGATAATCAAGCGGCTTACTGATGTCAGGGGAGACAATCATCCCATCAGCGACCAGTGCGTTTGTTATCTGTCTCAAGAGAAGTGTGTTCTGATGACCTTTAACGAGGCTGCGGATAATGTAACCACGAATAGCTTTGTTGCGGCTTACCTCAAGCTCGCTCATATCGTCCATGATGTCATCCCTCCTTTGTTACTTTTATTTGTAAAATTCTGTCCAACTTACCGTTCATGTCGCCCATATTCTTGTCAACATTGTTAAGTGTTCGGATGAAGTCCTCCCTCAGTACATAAACGAGAGGAAGGTCACTCTTTAATTCCGATAGCTCCGTTTTTACCTTCTCGATGTCAAACGTATTCTTTTTAATAGCGTCCTTCATGTCGGAGATAGCACTTTTTACGCCCCAACCTATAAGGGCAATAACAAGTGTTGTAATGGTTTGAAGTGCGTACATGAGAATTTGACTTCCTTGCATGTGCTCACTCCTTGTTTAAGTTAGTGTCTTCAGTTTGAGAACCTTCTCCTCAACAAGTTTGGAGATGTAATCTCTGAAGTTGCCGAGATTCTCTTCAATAATTTTCTGTGTACCGGGCTTGACTGAGGCCGTAATTTCATTGACTGCCTGTTTTGACAAGGCAACAAGTTCTTCACGTTCGGCTTTTCCATCCTTAACAGCCTCCCTGAGCTGTTTTGCTGTAGTCTGCTCAATAGATGCAACGGTGACAATCGTCAATTCTTCAACATCCTCAAGTGCATTGTTGAGCAAACGACGAGCATCTTCATCCTTGAGCTGTGCCGTCTGAGTTTTCACCTTCTGAGTAGCCTTGTGTATGCCATATGTAGCATATGCAGCAAGTAACCCAATGAGAGAAATGGTAACGGTGACAAGTGCCTGACTGACTGTCGATTGAATCGCTTCCATGTTGATTCCTCCTATCCAAAAATTTTGACTAAAATAAAAAACCATAGGAGCATAGCTCCTATGGTTAATATTACAGTGTTTCTTGAGAACCTTATATATGTAGTACTTCTGAGGTTTTCTTCCTAATTTTGGGGTATTTATCCATTGCCTCCCTGGTCATAATCAAAGAGGGAAAGCTGTCCTTCGGCGTGTCCTTCTCCACATAATTGCCGAACCCACCGCTCTGTAACTTCGTACTTCTTCGAGAGTTCTAAATGATTGTAACCATTGAACTCTGCCCTAATCTTTGCGTCTCTTACAGGACGGACAATGCTCTCGGTCTTTGGTAGATATATTGTGGAGCCTCCGACTATTTGGGTGAGCTCAACAAAATTCATAATACCGATTGCTTCTGCAATTTGCCTATATAGGCCATCGGGAATTTGTTCAAGTGTCAGCTCCTTTGCATATGCTGCTTCCATCGGTTGTCCTCCTTTCCCGGAGCATTACCTTATTTATATAGCTGAAAGGTTCGAAGCTTTGACGGCTGCGGTTACTGTCTTACCGATACCTATTACAACTTTGTCACCGCTCACGCTTATAACATCGTATGAACCGTAATAGGCTTTAAACGGCTTGCCGTTGTATTGTATAGCTTTCAGTATCTTTACTTTTCCGCCTTTGACAATCGGCTTACCTTTGTTATAGTTGTTAGTGGGGGGCTTTATATCTTTGCTCGGAGGAGTGATTCCATTACTGAAACCGTTCAGTCCGGCACTCCTTATTATTGATGGGTAATCTTTGAATGATATGTTAAGGTCTACGTTTCCGCTAATGCCCGGAACCTTTCCGCTGCTTGTATACTGCCACAGCCCGACATCATTGCGGTCACAATTCTTATTGTACCATGCATACCATAAGTCAAAACCTCTCAAGGCATTCATATCCAGCATATTCCTTATGTAGTCCTTGTTAGCATAATTCGTTGCATAGTATCCGGCCTTTTGAACCTCGGTGCAGAATGCTTTTACAAAAGCCGTAGCTTGTACCTTGCCGATTGTAACGCCTTTCTTTCTGGCCCGAGTTACTGTGTCATACTCAATGTCATAGCAAACGGGGTATTCCACCTTATAAGGCTTAATCAATGCTATACACTGCCGAGCTTCACGAACTGCATTCTCAGCGTTCAAAGCGTAGCTGAACCAATAAACTCCCACCGGGATTCCAAGCCTGTTACACTCCGAAATGTTTCTTTTGAACTGCTCGTCAATATTGTTGTTCCCAAAACCCGCCCTCAGAATTGCGAACTCAATTCCGGCAGCCTTCACCTTGTTCCAATCAATTACTCCCTGATGTTTTGAAACATCAATACCGTTCTTGTTTATCTGTGCCATATCTCTCAATCTCCTTTTAAAATTAGGGTTATTCTTCTATGTCTGTCTCAATTAAGACTTCTTCGCCTTCAATCTCACTGTTAATCACTAGAATTACTTTACCGGGCTTATCTGAAGGCTCTTCTGCTTTTATGGGATACATTTTATCCTTGTATAGCAGTACCTGACCGTTATCAACTACATCATGGTTTAATTTAATCATTCTGATTTAACCTCCTTCAAAGGGCAGTCCTTATGCCTTTCAATAAAATTTTCTATTTCAATACTGAGCACTGGACAAAATAAGTTTTCTGAACTTCCTGACATTTCAAAATCTGAAATAGTGCATTTTAAGCAATTGTCAGGCATGTCAATTTCTAAAATAGCTCTTGGCATTGATAATCTCCTAAAGTCTTAATATTGGGGTTACTATGTCCAGTAATTCCCCTATGGTGTAAGAGCTGCGGCCTTCATCCTTGAGCCTTTTCTTAAACCGAGTAACTTCAACGGTTATCTTCATAAGCTTCAGAACTCCGACTTGCTCCTCAGTAACCTTGTTCATCTTATCCGATACCATGCATCCGAGAGATTGTCTGAGTTCAAGGACTGCCTCAAAAGTGCTGCATTCTTCTTTGAATTCCTTCCAAACCTCCTCGGCAAATTTCTTGCGGTTGAGTTTGGGTTTATCGGGAGGAATTAAACCTTTATCCTGAAGCATTTTTTTAAATTCGGCCCGTTCAGTCTTTTCACGATTGGTTAATTCCCTTGGCTTTTTTGTCTTAGTTGCTGCCATCAGAGTTCTCCTTTCTGTCGACCATCTTTTTGAGGGCCTCAATCAGCTTGTGACTCTGTGAAACTGTCAACCATTCAAGACGCTCGACCTTAAACATTTTCTTGCAAAATCCGTTTATTCTCTCGTTATTATCATTCCAACCAAGCTCACCAGTAAGGGCGTATATCTTACGGCGTAAATTCTCTGTCAAAAGATTTCCGCCTTCGTCTGTCCGTTTTCGTTGCTCGGCCTTTTGAATACCATCCTTCAAATTGGAGAGTACACGGCATACCTTGTCAATTTCACCCTGAGTGAGTTTCTTCATACTGTCCTTCTTTGTTTCTCTACCGATGATACCATATAGGTCTTCATCATCTAGGGAAAGCTCAGGTGACTTTGCAAGTCCCCAAATTGTGCGGATAGAGTAGTGGGGGCGATTACGCCCCCCGTAAATTTTTCCTTGCATGATACCTCCTCCTAACACTGCACAGCTTGAAGTTTCTCACGGTCGGTTTCATACCAAAATGTGTCCTCTTTTTTTAGAGATGCTCCAACCCGGATGATTTCATCCTCGGTGTACTTCTTGAGTACATCTTTGTTTATAGTTTCCGTTGTAATGATGCAATCGTTCATCTTTCTAGCCTTTAGGCTTTTGACGATAGCAGCAAGCTTTTCTTTCGCTTTGGGAAGTACGACCTTTGTGCTCTTACGAAAACCCGTTTTCCCAAAGTTTAAAGTCTTCGTCTTGCCGTCAAGCTCGTCTCTATGTTCCTCGACAAAAGCCTTAATGTCCTTGCCGATTGCCACAATACGGTCTTGAACAGGCTTAGCCTCTTGAGCAGCCGTGAGTTTGATGCCCTGTATTTGTTTGTTCATATCGCCTTCGATGTCCAGAAGGTCAAGCTCAGCTTCTGCGATTTCCTTCAGTGCCTTGTCTACATCTTCCCATGACTTGTATGTTGGAGTTTCCTTGATTCTTATTCTCGTCAATGTTCTTCGCCTCCTTTCATAAATGTGTTGTATATGCCGACATCCGGCGTGGAGCCGAAGTCAATCCCTTTTTCAGATATGACATGAGATAAGCTGAAGAGTCTTTCAACTTTACCTTTTTTTAACGGGTTTAATCCACCTTCTTCAACGTATGCACTAATTATTTTCCCATCGTGGATTTCAAACCCGAGGCCGAATTCATTATGAAGCCAATAGAAAACATCAGTAGGAAATTCCTCAAGAGAGTGTGTCTCATGTATTAAAATACTGTTTTGTGAAACAGCCTTCAGTATGTTGTTCTTAACGGTAGTTTTATTATCTAGGCCCTGTTCAAGACAGGCGAGGCCGACCGAAACGACCTCCTCAATTCTTAATTCTGCTGTGTTTTTCATGTATAACCCTCCTCTGAATATTCTGAGATTAAAGCATCATCATGTTAGATGCTTGATTAATTGTGTTCAGTGTGATTGTGTCATTCCCACGCTCTTTGAGAATTCTGAAAACATTATTGAGTGTACGGTCAAGTAATCGGAAGCAGCCTGTCTGAGTATTGCACGCCCGGGCCTTTAGTTCTGCAAGTGCATCCACCTCAACCTCATAACCTTCAAGGAAACCCTCGACCTCCTTATCAGAGAGGCCTTTCAAACTTGCATAAAAGTCTACACGGTTTGCAAAACGGGTGAGATAGGACTTAATCTGGGCCTCAAGCTTCGGTTCTCCTGCAATAACCATACCAATATCGGACTGGTCGAATATCGCCCTGAGTATTTCCATTTTCTTTTGAGTGTACTTATTAATCAACTTGTCCGCCTCGTCGATAATGAGAAGATATCCTCTGTTTACATTGAAAAACTCCCGAATACCGTTGACACGTTTCCATATTGTCCCGTAAGTAGTAGGGATACCAAGCGTCCTCTCTATAGCTTCAACAAGGTCACGGCTTGACATGGTGTCGTCACATTCGATGTAGGCGACTCGGGGCATCTTTGAGTAATACTTTAGGGCATGAGTTTTTCCGAAACCGGATTTTCCGACCACAATACCGAGACCAATATACTCCTGACAGGAGCTACACACGCCAATGATGTTCTGTGCATCCCTACTTTCAAAAAAGCTCTTCCGTTGTTTTGAGAAGTTTACGACTCTTCCTTGCTCAGTAGTTGCAGCGGAAAGTTCTTCTCCTGACACTTCCGCAAGGAAAGCTGTTAGTTTTGACTCAAGCTCTGTTGCATCACTGTCATATTTCCCTGAGAGATACCGGGAAACCGTAGACCGTGAATAGTTAATAGTGCTTGCAATTTCTGTGATGGTCTTACCCTTACTCTGTATAAACTCATTAACCTTATCTGCAAGGGTTTTTGATTCATATGTGTAAGTCTTTGCTGCTGCTTCCATATCATTATCCTCCTTATTATCCGAGGGCTCTCAGCCGTTCGAGGGCTTGTTGAGCCTTTTGGTTAAAAAACTCGTCATCTGTTTCTTTATGCTGCTTTTGTTTCTTAGAAACACTTCCTGCCTTGACATCATCCCGGAACTCCTTATCGTTCGGGAGCTGAATAAGCTTTTCGTTTTTCTTAGCCTTGACCGTGAGGTCTACACCTCCAACCACGGCGGGAGTACCGTTGTTCTGTACCCTGAGTTCATATGGTGTCTGATACCATTCAAGCTCTTGCTTTGTCTCTCGGAGCTGTCGCTTTTGCTTCTTGATGTGCTCTTCGAGTGCTGCCTGTGGAACACGGGGCGCAATCTGAAGCAATTCAGCGGAGACAGCCTCACAAATTTTCTTGCCCTCTTTGTTGAATACATATAGCTTTGTAACATCGTCTATATCCCATTTGATATTGACAGTTTCTCCGATGTAATGGCAAAGCTCATAATCCGTGTAGAGTGTGCCAAATTTGATAATGCCTTGATTACGAACGAGAGCAGTGTCCGCTTTTAATAAGAGCATTGATGCATATTCCCTAGGTGGTGATGCCTTATAATATCGTTCGCCGTTTTCAAATAATTCTATCGGTGTGATGTATTTCTCACGGCTTTTCCTGAGAGAAGAATGTTCTCTTTTGTGGTAAACTTCGTTTTTCCACTTAGTCCAATATCCGTAGAACTCTTCCATTGTAAGAAGTTCACCACGTTCTAACATACCGGGTATATCTTTTTTTCGTTTACCTGAAGTCTTCGAACCAGTGAGAGTTCCAACATAGGAGCCTATCCATTTGGTAAACATAGAGCATACAGTTCCGAAGAACCTCTCAATTTGTCCTTTACTCCACGGCTCATAGGGGAGAGACCTTGACCACTCCTCAATTCCTATGGAGCGGTAGAAGCCTTTTGTCTCGCTGTCAAAGTTAAGTTCCTGCATTCTACGGTCATTTCGACTCTGCCCGGTATTGGTCTTTGAAGTGTAATCTTTTCCGTTGTCAATGTGCAAGTGTTTCGGAACACCCCCCGGGTGTGAGTACAGCATCTTAACAAGGCTTTCTTTGAGTATCTGTGAATTAGCATCCACACAAAGCACATCACCCATGATGCAGCGTGACCGAGTGTCAAGCCATGCGACAAGCTTCGGTCGGACTGCTTTAATTTTCCCGTTCGGGTGGGTATACTGTACCCAACAATCAAAAGTGTGCTCGTCACCCTGTACAAATTCCATTACCTCAAGAGCTGTCGTATCTCGTTTACCCTTTAGCATTCGTGCATTTTTGAACTCCCTTAATCCATTTGCAGCAAGATAGTGGGCGTTACGGCCCCGAAGATTATCCATAAGGTACTTGATGTATCGGGCTACTGTCTTAATTGAGGGATAATCATTCCATCCCTTACAGTCAGCTATATCTTTGAATTTCCAATAAAGCATTTCTATTGTGCCGTGGTTCTGTGAAAAACCCGGGTCAAACCAAATGTTTTCAATAAGGACTTTTTGTTCTTCGGTTAAACTAGGAAAAGTGTGCGATTCTTTTGGCTTCCTGCAAAGTGCAAGTACTTTGAAGAATTCAAAGTTTTCACCTTCTTCTCGTTCAAGCTTGGAAGCCCATGCACTTGACTCAAGGTATCCCTCAGCATATCGGTAGAGTGTACGCTTGCTGATGTTAAGCTTTGCTGCAAACATTTCAGCAAAGGCAGTCCGCTCACCTTCACCGTAGGAGACAAACTCCTGAATTTTTCTTGAGAGTTCAACAGCCTCATAATATTCTCTTTTGTGTGTTTCAATATACCAATTTAGGTCAATATCTAAGTACCAAGGGGACTCTTGACTTTTTTGAACAATTTCCGAATCCTCTCTATAAACCTTACGCTCTGCCTTATGAGCTTTTCGTGCTTTTGTAGAGAGAGAGGAAATGGCCACAAAGACTCTGTCTTTTCCTCCGCATCTTGATTCTGTTTTCGTTTTGAAGCTACCCGGATTTCTTTCAATTCTTGATGTCATTCCTTTATAGCTTATACCTTCGAGCTGAGCTGCCTGTTCTAGTGAAATAAATGTTTCTTCCAATCCCTGTCCCTCCTTTGCACTTTACTTTCTTTTGTGGACTTGGTAGAATAGAGGGGATGAATATTTTCATCAGTTCCAGATAAGAGCGTTTCCTTTTCGAGTGGACGCTCTTTTCTCTTACCCCTATGCACATTAATTCCCCCCGACTATTTAACAACATTTATATTGAGCTCCTTTAATGATTGCTCAAGTTTCTTGATTTCTGATGTAACATATCCCTTTATTAAACTAAAACTTTCAATACTAGCCTGCTTCATATTAACGTAAGCAAATAGGTCGTCTATCTCTCTTTGAATTTCTTCATCAAGCTGATTTACTTTGTCTTGAAACTCTCTGAGTTTCCTCTCGTTAATAAATTTGATATCTTCTTGTGTTAGTGCATTTTTGCCTTTTCCCATATCTGATTTAAGGTTCTCAAGTTCCACGATAAAATTACTAATATTTTTCAAATAAATTCCTCCTTATGCCGATTTTTGCAATTCTTCAGGGTCTATTTCTAGTACTGAAATAATCTTATGTATGTACTTCTCGCCAGTCCTATCCCCGTAAAGGATTAGGTTTAAATATTTGTTGCTTGTTCCTACCTTTTCAGCAAGCAAAACCTGTGTCATACCTTTTTCTATAAGCCTCTTTTTTACAGTCATTCCAAACTGTGTGAGTTGCCTTTTTCGCATCAAGCATCCTCCTTCCCGTCTCTTAGATGTACTTCAAATTGGTTTACTAAGACGGCCATTGTGCCGACTCATTGCTACAAAGTTTAATAAACAGGAGAATAACCTTTATCCAACAACCTAATCCCTTGAAGTTCAGCTTCTTCAGCTTCTTTTGCCTTAACCATAGTGATTAATTCCTCTACAATTTCACAGTCCCTGACAGCTTCAGAATGTTCATTTCTATAACCTTCTTTTGGTGTATCCATCTCATATGTCATGGAATAACATAAGCGATTATGCCATGCTAAGTCCTTTCGCTCCAATAAGTATTGAAGTGTAGTTTTCATTTTCATCCTCCTTGACTTGTCGCTTCTTTTCCACTTGATGGGGAAATATATCATGTTTTCCCAGAGTTCTTATGCATCATATCAAGTCCTTCTTTTGTATCCCTAATGACGAGCCCAATTTTCCAATTAAGCCGACCTCACCGTATTTCAAAATATCACCTCCAAATTATTTTTAGCACCATATAGGCAAGAGTGCTCATTTGTTGGATATATGAATGCATTTGGAAAAATATTGAAAATCTTTCCGAGAAAAATCTCGCATTCGAGAACATACTGTGTTAATATATTTCTGATGTATTTATCTATCTTAGTTAATTTTATACCACAAATGAGAACTTGTCAATATAATAGTTCTCATTTGTATGACTTTTAATTGTGACTTTGTAAGTAGAAAGGGGGCTTTACCATGATTGAGAACTTTGAGGGTGTGGGAGATAGAATATCCTCTCAGATGAAAAAATTAAAAATAAAACAAGTTGACATATGCAAAGATACCGAAATATCCAAGAATGCAATTAGTAATTATGTGAACGGAAATAGAATACCTGATACTTTATCTAGTTATAAACTTTCTAAAGCTCTAAAAGTTTCTATGGAATGGTTATTAACTGGAGAAGATAGCTCAGCTCCCTCAAGTGAGAACTTAGAGAGTACTACAGAAAGTTTATCGGAAATAGAACAAGAATTGATTCAGGAATTCAGACAGTTAACTGACCGAGATAAAAAAGAGGTGACTACTTTTGTAAAGTTTAAACGGAACTTGGAGAAGGGTCGTGCGGCTCTGCCATCGTCGACCTTGAACAATGGAGAGAACGACACAGGGGAGGAAGCCGCAACAAGTGAAATAGCTTGATTTTTTTATCTATATTTGATGGATTATTCTATCATTTTTTTGCAGAATTCATTACATGTTTTTTTTAACCTCTTATTAACACTGAAACGCTTGATAACGGTGCATTTCTGCATTTTACTTTCAAATGTTTCATTTTGCGGAATTGATTTTTATTTATTTTATTATGTGTAATAGTAATCCCGCACGTTTTTCGCACGACGTATTTATCATTTGAGCATCTGCAAACGCTTAATTCTACAGGCTTTTATTTTTACATATCAAATATGTTAATGTTTCGCACGCTGCGTTAGCACGCTACTGATATCGACTTTTATAATGTGCACTGATATAATACATACATGGGCCGTGATGACATTCTTTATCCTCTATGCTGCTAGTACTTCCAGAATGTTTGAGCGGTCCTTCTTGTTTAATTACAAGGATTCTAGACGTTTAGCTTGTTCACAGAAAGTATAAAAAAAATAGCACCGTATTAATCAATGCTATTCTCATTATATTTGTCCAACGAATCTTTTATTATCTCTTACAAACCCGCATAAATACTGAGGTTTCTCGTCACCTCTCGTAGTATCCCGTGTTATCTCGGTGTGTCAATTATGTTGTCTGAGTACACAAGTCATCTTTCACCGCACTATTAAATTTTCAAGGTTCAACCAACTCAAAATTTCTGTTACCCTATTACTCTTTTTTTACACCTGTTGTTTAGTATCAAGTAGTTTAAAATAGCGGTTTCAGCCTTCTGTTTGCAATTCAATTTATTCACCTTGTTTCCTCTGCCTTTCTCCGCTAGAAGCATATCTTGTGCAATTCTATCAATTGATTTACCGCTCCTAAATTCAGAAACAATTAAGGTGTCAGTGTATTCAACCATAAAAATATCACTCCATTTCCTTCTCAATCTATTTCTAAATTTTTATATTTTCAGCCCGTGTTATTGAAGAACCCATCAAAGTATTCGTCTCCGTATGTCCTCTGTTCAAAGTTGCTCCTGTTAGATGGCTGCTCCTTTTTCTGAGAGGAAAACAAGGTACTGTTCTTTTCCCATGTCCTTACACAAGCTTTCCAATCCTTCACTTTTGATTTACCTCTCGTCCATCCGTTAGCTATGTAATGGTCAACAAATTTTTCAGGATCCACACTATTATTTCGTTCCTGACAATAATCTTGTACTTCCTCAAGTGTAGGTGGAACAAATTTTTGTGTTTTAGGATTTGACACATATATATCTTTTAATTCTTTTATATTCTTAATATTCTTTATATTCTTTTTATTTGGTTCTCGGTTGGTTTTCTGTTGGTTATTTTGTTGGTTGTCGATATCCTTTAAAGCCTTATCATTACTAGCGTTGCCGTTGGTTGTTTCGTTGGTTATGTTTTGGCGTATATTTACCCTATCAGTGTCCAAAGTGTCATTTGACTGGTACTTCTCCCAGTTTACAACCGTAATAACAGAATACCTTCTGCCTACAGTGTCAAGTGTGATCATTGAATCCTGCTTCAAGAGGTCAATAATGCTTCTAAGCTTACCTTCTGGAATATTAAGTAGCCTACTCCATTCAGGACGGCCATAAATTAGCTGCCCTGAATGAATAGTCACCATTGTTCCCTTACAGGGCTTTTTATAGTCTTTGTATGCAGCACTAAGGAGAATATAGTTCCAAACTTTAAAAGCATATGCATCTTGAAAAACCCAATGATCAACAATATTTCTATATTCTTTTATAAACCCTTGTATATTACCGCCCCCTGTATATTTGAACTACAGCCCCCGCTAAATCAAATAATGAAAGTTGCTTTGGCTGAAGAAATATTTCTTATAACAAAACCTTATCAAACTGCTCATTCCTTCACTCCCTCACTTATATCAGCTATACAATGAGGACATATATTTTTACCCTTAAAATTAGTTATATTCTTGGCATTACCGCAGAATATGCAAGCCGGCTCATACTTTTTCAAAATAATAGTTTCTTCATCCACAAAAATCTCTAAAGCATCCTTCTCCTCAATATCAAGTGTTCTTCTCAGCTCAACTGGTAAAACAACTCTACCCAACTCATCAACTTTTCTTACAATACCTGTAGCTTTCATATAATTAAATCCTCCTTAGAATTTGTAATATTATAAATAACTCAATATTCCTATTCGACCTTCTAAATAGGCAGCATTGTGTGTTTATACTCATTGACACATGCCAACTGCCCATGCTAGAATCAAATTAACGTTTTTATCTTAGCGGCTTTCAATAGCTGCTTTTTTTATGTCTTTTTCTACTAAAACAATCTTTCTGTCTCCATCATAGGAAACACTCAAGCCCAGCTTTCTGAGCAATAATGCAAGTTTGACTGTCATAAACTCTGTCCCTCCCTACAAACACACAAGACCTTCGTCAATATATCCGCAGTTTACTTCCCTTATCAGACTTTCAAGCTCACCAACACCATACTCCCTGATAAGCTGTTCTTTAAGGGTTTCAATCCAGTATTCAGCCTCCAATATTTCCTTGACCATCTTCCGCATACGCGACATATCAGTGTTTGTGACACTCTGGTATGCAAACTCCTTGAGACTGTTCACATGCTCCTCGGCTTCCTTCATATTCCTAACAGTAATGGCAGTCAGATTTTTAGGCATCTTATTTGGAAGTATGAAATTCAGTTTCCTTCCTATAGGACAATTACATTTGCAGTGTGCATTCAGCAGAGCAGGTTCATTATAAAGCCGGGCCATATTAAAAACATTCTGAGGATCAGGCATTGTTTCGCCATTCTCCATATTTGAAAGAGTCTGCCGTGTGACGTGTAGCTTTCCGGCGGCTTCCTTTGTGCCAAGCCCACAAGTGATCCGGGCCTGCCGTGCAATTTCTCCAAACTTCATTTTACTTTCACCTCCTATTCGTAAAGTAGAAATGTACCAACTGAAATAGACTTGCAATGTAGCTGGTAATATAATGGCATTGTCAAACCACTTCATACCAAGCCTTCACTTCTCAAGCCCCTTCCGCCCGGTGTTCCAGTCCTTGGGGAGTTCTCTCCCTCTCCTGCATCTTCAAATCCTCAAGCATCTTGCCAACATAGCTGTCAACATCTCCGACTGTAGCCCTCAAAAGCTTGTTGGTATGTTCCTCAAGTGTTATCTCCGGCACTTCCCCATATGGCTCATAAGTCTCGGAAAGCTTTTCCCCTGTTTTCCTGTCAATCGATACCTTATGGATGTACTGCTTAACCTTCACATCTGCTTCAACTGCCACTTCCATCACCTCCGGCAATATAGAATACTTCTCCCAGCTCCTTCCCAAAGAATAAGCAAACTTTCAGCATAAGACCCGGCCCGGGAGAAAACCTCTGGTTCTCAAGCTTGGATAAATATGTACGGGTCACTCCCAAGACTTCTGAAAGTTCCTCCTGATTAAGTCCTCTGGACTCCCGTAATTTTTGAATATTGTTTTTGATAGGAATGTTCATATTTCCCTTGCCTCCTATGCGGATTCTTGCTTCTTAATGTAGCAACGGTTCCCAAAAAAAATTTCCTCCGGAAATGCTTCTTCAATAGTGACACCAAAAGCATCTGATATTTTATGTGCAACCTCAAAGCTTGGGTTCCTTTCTCCATTCTCAATAAACCCATAATGACTTCTATTAATGGCAACCATATCTGCAACTTGAACCTGAGTTAAGTTACTTTTTTTTCTAAGGGTAATAAGTTTTTCTCTCTTCATTCTAACCTCCTGCGACATATTGTAGCTTTAATAAGTATTATAATGCTACTTATTGTAGCTGTCAATATGAAATTATACTTTTTGCTTCTTTTTGTAGCAGTTATTTCAATGCTACAATTTGTAGTATACAATTAATTTAGAGGTGTAAATAATGCTAAAAGTACGTATTTCACAATTACGCAAAGAGGTTAACTTAACTCAAGAAGAACTATCTAAAAAACTAAAAATAACTCGCTCCGCTTTATCCCTTTATGAACTTGGGAAAAGAGACCCCGATACTGAAACTTTAAATCTGCTGGCAGACTTTTTTCATGTTTCCGTTGACTACCTTCTCGGACGTACTGATATTCGTGATTTATCAGAATCAAAAGTTGAAACCAGAGCATACCATAATCTTGATGTTGCTGGCCTGCCGGACGAAGCCATAAAAAAGGTTGAGGATTATATTGAACTGGTAAAGCTAAAATATAACCCGGATGGGAGTTTGAAAAAGTAAGTAAATTATAAATAAAAAGTACAAGCCATTTGGGTCTAAGTTATTGTTATTTTGTATTTATTAAGGGTACTGTCTAAAATACATGAACCACTTTACTAAAGGAGTACATATGCATCCAATAAATAAGTATAATACAGAATACTTCTCCCAACTCCTTGCCAAAAAATAAGCAAACTTTCTACATAAACCCGGTTTCGGAGAAAACTTCTGGTTTTCAATCTTGGCTAAATTCAAAACCCAAGACCTCAGCAATCGCTTTTGCTGTATCATGTGAAGGTCTCACACTTTCAGTTTCAAATTTACTAATCAGGCTTCTCTCAACACCTATCTTTTGTGGGAGCTTTTCCCGTGATAAGTCTGAGTTTTCTCTAATGGTTTTAAACCACTTCATTTCTAATTTACCGCCATATCAATTGAATGGTAATGTTCACATTTACGAGGTGAAAATAATTCACATGCAATAATAAAGAGGTGTACTTATGGAAGAAAAATTACTTCGGAAATTAAGAAAATCAAAAAAACTGACCCAAGCAGATGTGGCTTCTGCTCTTGAAATTGGAAGAAGCACGTATACTAAATATGAGTCCGGAAAAAGTAAACCAGTCTCCGAAATGCTAATCAAAATAGCTGATTATTTCGGTGTTTCTGTTGATTACCTTCTTGGACGTACTGATATTCGCAATTATCAGGAATCAAAAATTAAAACAAAAGCATATCACAATCTTGATGTTACTGGCTTGCCGGATGAAGCAGTAAAGCAAGTGGAAGATTATATAGAACTTATAAAACTTAAATATAAACCGGATGGGAGTTATAAAAAAGGCTTGTAAAATATAAGAAGAACAGTTATTGCTGTTCTTTTTATATTTTTTATTTCTAAATTATCTATAAAATATTATCTATAAAATAAAATTGGGGCTTATTTTGCATAACCATTCCTTGTAGGGATTATGATTATTTCAGTACCAGTTGTCAATTAAACATTCCCCGCTATTATTTTACTATTTACATTAATTTTCTCATCAGTTTTTCAATATAATATCTTATTTATTTAATTTATAACATATTATACCATTTATTTGAAATAACTGGTATAATTGATGAGTATATAATAGGAGGGTTTAAATGAACAACACTTTAATTTTACAGGATTGTCTTGAGGAATTCATTTGTCAAAATGAACTGGGCGAAATTAAGCATCAAGATGCTTTTGAAATGTTCTCAATATTACAAATTACGAAGGAATCCGAAACCTCTTATGACGAGTTAAGTTCTTGCATCGTAGATGGTGGTCTAGATGGTGGAATAGATTCATTTATTATTTTAGTTAACGATAAGGCCATAAACTCAGAAGATCAGTTACCTGAAATTAAGATTATTGAAAGTTCTAACATACAGATTTTCATTAACCAATCGAAATATGAAAATTCTTTTAAAGAAGGCCCAATAAATAACCTTCAATCATCAATGCCTATTATATTAGATATTGACGCTTTAGAGGATATTCTACTAGAGAGATTTAACCCTTTATTAGTTGAAAAAATATTATTATTTAGATCAATCTGGAGATTATGTATTAAGAAAAAGGCAAGTATAAATTTAAAGTATACATATAGCAGTAAATCAAACGAAATATGTATTAACAAATCATTTCAGTCTAAAGTAGATCAGCTAATTGCATTTACAAAGAATAACATGAATATTGATAATATCGGATTTAAATTATATAGTGCAAAAGAACTCCTAACAATATATAGTAAGCAAACATCTAAAGAACTAGAACTAAAATTTAAAGAAAATCCAGTTCCTGTTTCTTTTAGGGAAACAGAGTTTGGTTACATTGGTATAGTGGCCTTAAACGACTACTATAATTTTATTACTAATGACGGTAATTCCATTAGAGAAAATATTTTCGAAAATAATATTAGGCACTATCAAGGGGCAGTTGATGTTAATAATAATATTTCATTGACCTTAAGGAATGACAATGAAAACGATTTTTGGTGGCTAAATAACGGAATTACTATTATAGCGTCGAATTGCAGGCCTCTTTTAAAAACCCTTTTTCTAGAAGATCCTCAAATAGTAAACGGTTTACAAACATCTTATACAATAGGTAAATATTATTCTGAACCTAAAAATGAAAACAGATCAATTTTAATAAAAGTTATACAATCAAATAATAAGAAAACTATCGATAAAATCATTTCTGCCTCCAATAGTCAAAATCCTGTCCCACCTTCACTATTGAGGGCTACAGACGATATTCAAAGAGATTTAGAGATCTATTGTTTAAATAAAGGATATTATTATGATAGGCGAAAAAATTACTATAAGAACAAGCAAAAACCCGCAAATAAAATAATAAGTATTCAAAATATGGCTCAAGCAATAGAAGCTATTTTAAATTATAGTCCTGCTAACGCTAGATCGAAACCAACTACGCTTATTAAAGAAGAAATATCATATAAAAAAATATTTAATCCCAATATAGATTTTGGTGCATATCTTACTTGTTCAATAATTTGCCAAAAAGTAGCAGACTTTATTAAGAATAATGTGAATTCGGATGAGAAAGGCATTCAAAGAAATTTTATGTATCACTTAGCTAGAGTTACTGTATCATTTATTTTATGTAAGCATAATTATAACTCTGATGAAATAGCAAGAATAAGAGAAGATTCCATTTCTATAGAAAAAATAAAAGATGCAAATGATTTTTTGGCACAGGTAATTTACAAGTACAGGGAATCTAATCCGAAAGAAAATATAATAAATATCTCAAAGTCAAATAAATTTGTTACCTTATTAAATGATAGTCTGAAAATTATTTTTAATGACTGACTCTTCAAACAGTCCTAAATAATTTTATAGGAAATTAGAATTTAAACCTAAAAAGATTTAGAATGACAAAGGTACCCTTTATAACGGGCACCTTTTTGTTATTCTAAACTACAATATTTTTTTATTGCTTCCAACCTTTTAGCTCTTTGCGCTTTTGTTCTAGTACCGTAATCCATACTCTTCTTATAATCTAAAATATTTTTGTCTTTGGTGTTTCCGGATCTTAAACCTTCAAACATTTTAACAAGTTTGGCTCTAACCTTCTCAGGGCCGATGCTATTTTTAACACAATAGTCAGCAAAAGCCCATAATCCGTAAAGATGACTACTCCGTCCGATTTTATATTTTTTAAAATCTAATTTTAAACTTTCAATAAATTTAGTATTTAAAATAAACCTGTTTTTAATCTCTGAAATATCAATATCATCAAAATTATCATTCCACTTTTTATACAGATCATCTATATCTTTAGGTTCAGCCGAATTTACTTTCCCATCCTCTAGCAAAACAAATAATATCTCTGATATGAATTCGTGATCAGCCATTCTATTTACCCTAAGATTACTTAATCTTGTTTTCCAAAAAGGTATTTCTGCTAATTCAATAATTATTTTATACAAATCAGAATGATAGAATTGTGCTTTTCTAAGTTCTTGCGGTGTAAGTACTTCACCATTTCTATTTAGCCTGTCGAAGATATTATCAATTGTTTCGCCCGAATCGGTATCTATATATTCAATTGTTAATTGATATTTCCAAAAATGTCGTATATAAGCTGATAGGGCATCGTCTTTTTTTATTTCTGAAAAAAGTAATCCGTTTAGTCTGTCATCTCCAAAAATATCATCTCCAAAGAAATCAGGTACTGGAACCTTATCTTCAATAAAATCTATTATAGATGTTAGTCGTTGTTTCCCATCAATAACATCATATCTAGATGTACCATCCTTTAATATAATCTGATGCAGAAATATTGGAGGTAAGGGGAAATTTTTTAAAATCGAATCAATTAAGAACGACTTTAGTTCTAAGCTCCACACATCTCCTCTTCTTTGATATGGTGGACTTAAATTATACTTACTAGGTGTTAATTTATAACCTTGATAAAACTCCGATAATGAAATATTATTCGATGATCTTGGCAAAAAATTTTCCATAGTTTTCACACTCCTAAAATATCTGTATCCGTATAACATTGATAATTATTAAATAAGCTAGTTAAAACCGCATTTAATGTCTTTGGTGGTTTTGGGTTAATAAGCTTAATATTAACATTTGGGTCAAAGGATGTCAGCAACTCATCTATCTCAGATCTATCAACATGCCAATAAGATACTCCACAGAGTATGACATCGTCATTATCTTTTAATGTTTTTGCTATTTTGACGGCTTCTTTTCTAAGTTTTACAGACCATTCATTATAAATTCGCCCCGAATCTCCTGCAGGAGGTATTATTGAATTAGTTAATGTAGGCCTAGTTAAATCTTCATATCTTACACCTAGTTCATTTAAAGAAGGGCCAGATATCTCTTTGTTATAAATATTAATATCACCACTAAATATTCGTTTATCATAAAAACTTATTGATCCATGCGGCTTAATAATCTTTACTGAGCTATTTCGATTTACATCAATCTTTACAATATCAAAAGTGATCTCTAAATACTTCAACATACGTTCAAGCCATATATCATAATTATATGTTACTATGAATATTTTATCATATTCCCCACTTCCACTTTTAAACTTTGCAAAAAATTTTAGCCACTTCCATTTTAAAAAGTCACTGTTATTTATAATTGAACCAAAATCCATAATTTTATCATAATTAATAAATAGGTATTTTAAATAATGAGATAATTCTAAATATGCATTTATGTACACATTCCCAGTAGGCTTAGTGTTTCTATTATAAATATCTTGTCTGCTACTTGGATTTTTAAATATTGCACTTTCAGTGGCATTCGCACATGTAACAATTTCTTCAATTATCTCTAAAGATTCCTCCTTAGAAATATTAGGATGTGCTCCTAAATTCCATAAAAAAGGAGAGTATTTATAAGATAGAAATCCCTTTTCCCCATTTTCAGGCCAAGGAACTCTGGCTCCGTTACTAAAAAGGTTCATTACATCTATATCTTTAATTCCAATTTGAGAAATTAAATCAATAGAAAATCCATTTCCCAGTATCAAGAATAACTTTTTTATTTTTACCACCTCAAAATTACCTATATAGGTACTAAAATAAATAGCTTTAAATAACCTTATCATAAATGAAAAAATTGTGCAATTAATTGTCACAATTTACTCATAATTACATAGTTAGATAACATTTGTTTAATTACAATTATGCTAAATTAAATAATATAATTTTTTTCTCTTTAATAAGTAAAAAAAATAATGTAGAATATTCAAGTGTAAGAATACAAAAGATATATTTAAGGAGTAACTAAATGGGAACCACGATAGAGCTTTTCTCTGGTCCTGGAGGTCTTGGACTTGGATTTCATATGGCAGGATTTAAAACACTTGCTGCTTTTGAATATGAAGACGATTGCATTAATACATATAAGGCAAACTTTCCTGAAACATATGTTGAAAAAAAGGACTTAAAAAGTTTCTCCGAAACTGATATAGAAAGCTTGAAGGAATTTATCAGAAATAATGGTAGTCCTCTAATTGACGTTGTCATGGGTGGCCCTCCTTGTAGGAGTTTTTCAACTTCAAATTCCAAGAGGGAGCATGGTGACCATAGGGACTACTTGTATAAATCCTTGGTTTATGTTGCAAGCCAACTTAATGCCAAATATTTCATTATGGAGAATGTTGAGGATATTTTATCTAAGTCTGTTGAAAAGGGAAACAGTAAAAAAGTTTTCCACCGGTTACTAGAAGACCTACAGATTGCGGGGTTTCATTATATTAACTTTAAAATATTAAAATCTGCGGATTACGGTGTTCCTCAGACAAGGGAAAGGATTATTATCATTGCAACAAAAGATCCTAACCTTCAGATAACTTATCCAAAACCTACACATTATCCAGACAGGGAACCAAAGTGGATATCCGTCAGTGAAGCTTTTGAAGACCTTCCAAAGGTAACATCTCCAAGTGATAATGAGCGTGGTGCAAACCAAGAACTATTGCATCATGTTGGTAAAAATTATGTTTGTTACCAGTATGCTAGTAATCCAAGGAATGATTATACCCGGTATTGTAGGGGATTTGAAAGCTCTTATGGATATCTGCCTTTTCCATGGACTGCTTACGATCCTAATCAGCTTTCACTGTTTATTGTACCAGAACATAAGGAAAGGATTATTGAAAGGTATTCTCTTCTGGAAGAAGATGAGAATCAGGGGGATTTGGTAAAAAGGTTAAAGTCACAGTTATCAGAGGAACAGTTTCAAAATTTGCTTAAAAGGCAGGTAATCCCCAAAAAAATATTTGTTCAAAAAAATAGAAAGTTACCCGCAAATATTCCTGCCCGGACAGTTACCTCCCATGCCCGAGAAGAGTTGGTACATCCTGACTTTAATAGAAATTTAACAGCACGAGAAGTTGCAAGATTACAAGGATTCCCTGACTGGTACAAAATAACCGGAGATAACCAAAAACCTTATAAGGGTGATCCGGATAGAGAGATAGGAGCAGGCCGTGACTATTACCAACAGCTAGGGGATGCAGTTCCACCGTTAATGGCAGCAGCAATAGCTAAAGAAGTAAAGAAAAATATTGAACATTCAGGACACGCCAAGAATGCCGAATTAAGAAAGCTTCTTGTAAAGTATATATATAGTCATAATATTAAAATTCAAGATGTAATGTCTAAGTTTAAAATTAATAATTTTGAACTTTCCGATATTCTGTCCGGAATAGTGGAGATACCTACCGAGGTAATTGACAAGATATCATCAAAAATTTATGAAGACTAAAAAAGCTGCTATAAGCAGCTTTTCTTATTTTACCGTGGACGCCAATTCGCATTGAAGTTACTATTGTTTATATCTGTAACCATTTCTAGAACTTGAAGTGCATGGTTTTTTATAAGTTCCTGGATCCTATCCATACTCCCAAAATATATACTATCGTCATTCGGCTTGTCCTCATCAATCAAATACACTCCATGCCAGTCTTCCTTAGCAGCTTTGTAATACTGGCCTTTTAGAAAATAATCTGGGTCAAGTGCAAGTAATATTGACCATAGGTTATTATCCATAGCTTTCCGACTTGAACTTGTATTTATCTTTACTCTATCCCTTATAGATGTCTTACACTGAATTAATCCGAATAATGTCCATTTCCTAGAAAACTGCGTTAAATATAATAAAAATAAATCAAAATTCTTACTCTTTAATATTTCCCCAATATATGATCTTTGAGAGTCATTACTTATATGCAGCTCTGCTTCTTCTCCATTCTGCCTTGGTTGACTTCCACCCTTGAACAATTTATTCATCATGCTATCATTAACAACAATAATTTCTCCGGAATTGTCACCCAATGTGAGTCCCTGTCTAAAGAAGTTTTCCCATGCTATACCTGATGCACGTTTCCAGCTTTGAGTGGCACTATCAAATATCGACAGTAATTCATCATCTGTCAGCAATTCAAAGGCTTTATCTTCATCTATATTTTTGGCCTGTAAAATGGTTTTTATTGTTTCTCTCTTGTTATCTATATATGAATTTATATGTGCCTTTTGAACCATTCTCCAGACATGCCCCGGATTTTCTCCCGGAAACTTTGAGACCAAGCTGCTAAAAACCTCATGAATTGTATCTGTTCGAAGACTTGCAATTTTTTTATCTGTAACTGTACCACTTATATTGCATGTTTTTTCAGATAAAATTTTAGCATATTCGTTATTAGCATCATCTATTGATATATTTGGCATAAGTTTCTCCTAAATCTCTTATCATGGATTATATAATCTTATACACCAAATTGTACCAAAGTAAGCTAAATTGTGCAATATAATGACACATCGTATAAATTTTTTACTACATGCTACTGCTTTTTTAATAGCGGTATAAGTGTAGCCGTTGCAATTCCAACAAAAACACTTGCTGTAACCTCACTAATAGAAGCCTTACACATGAGTAAATATAAACAGAAAATCAAAATTGGGATTATAATTAAATTGAGGTTATTTTCTAATTTAAAAAATCTCTTAATTTTTAATTTTATCGACTTTTTCTCATCTTTATCCTCTTCAACAATTGGAATAGTATTTAAGTCATTAATGCATTCAGCAAATAAATCAATACTATATTTATGTGGATTGGTAATCTTATTAATATTTTCATAATTGGGTATTAAATTATAAGTAATCTTCAAAAGATTTTTAATTACTATTGAGATTTCTGAAAGATACAGTCCTTTTCTAAGATTTGGTAATACTCTCTTGTTCAAGCTAATATAGAAATCCCTAAGATATTGTTCTTCTACAGAAATATTAAATAAGTTAATCTTCCGGTAGAATTTTAAAGAATCATATATAAGCCAGTTAAAATGCATACCTATTTGATTAAGTTCTTTTATAATTTTTTTACGTTCATCTTCTACTTTGCATTCATTTGAACATACCTCTAACCGATTTCTTAAAAGATATAATATGTAAAATTGCTTATTATATGTATCGAGATTATTGAATGCTCTGTTATAAGTCTTTATATAGGCATGTGCTATAAAGATAAAACTTAAGCAATACAAAAGGTAAAAATAAATTTGTGATATTTTAAATACACTTAAGGCATTTATCATGGAAATAATAAATGGTAAAGGGGTTAACAGAATAAGAATCCACAAATTTTTATTTATATTTACTATTCTTCTCTCAAACTTGTTTTTATGAATTTTTTTGAAAAAAATATTCATTTGCTCAGGTGTAACTTCACAATTTCTATTCTTTTCTTCAATACCATTATTCAAAAAATCACCTCCACAATTATACATTGATAATATCAAATTTGCCCCAAAGGTTCAATAACATAACACATTCAACTAATTTTTGCCTTTTATAATTCTCATACACATGCTATAATAGAACGTATGTTCGACAAATTATTCGAGGTACCATATGATATCAACAGACAAACTAGAATTAATATGTAGAAAATGTCACATTATCAAGGAGTTTGCCCCCTTACCCGAATCAATACTAGGCTACTATTATTGTGACGGGAACTACTATGTTATTTTGATTAACGAGAGTATTAGGGATGATGAGAAGCTTTACCGCTGTGTTCTTGCGGAAGAGATAGGACACTACAGGACCACTATCGGTGATATAACCCCACGTAAATACATGTGCTACAGGGACAGGCTCACAGTGGACAAAATGGAACATTTGGCCTTACGGTGGGCAACCGATTTCATGGTACCTACAGGTATGCTAATTGATTCGCTTAGAGAATGGCTACAGCCGACACTTGATGGTCTGGTGGAATACTTTCAGGTAACTAACGAATTTATGCTGCATAAGCTGGAATTTATGTCAAAGCAGAATTGTCTCTGGGACATAGACGGTAAAAGAAGTTTGTACCTTGCCAACTTTCCGTCAGTACATATTTATGAAAGAATATAACATGGAGGTGTATGTCATGATAGCTGCTATATATGCAAGATATTCAAGCGACAACCAGAGAGAGGAATCTATTGATGCTCAGGTAAGGGCGATTAATGAATATGCCCAGAGAAACGGTTATAGCATAGTCAAAATATATTCGGACGAGGCACGATCCGCCACAACAGACAACAGGCCACAGTTTTTGCAGATGATGAAAGACAGTGCATTAGGTCTGTTCAACGCTGTTATAGTCCACAAGCTGGACAGGTTTAGCCGTGACAGGTACGATTCTGCCTTCTACAAAAGACAGCTTAAAAAGAACGGTGTGAAGCTTATATCTGTTCTGGAAAATCTGGATGACAGCCCGGAGAGTATCATTCTTGAATCGGTACTGGAAGGCATGGCCGAGTACTACAGTGCAAACCTTGCCCGTGAGGTTATGAAAGGCATGAAGGAAACTGCTCTACAGTGCAGGCACAACGGAGGTACTCCGCCCCTTGGTTACGATGTGCTTCCTGACAAAAGCTATTCTATAAATGAATCTGAAGCACGGATTGTGAGAACCATATTTGAAATGTACGCATCCGGCCACAGCTACAGCGAGATAATTGACACCATGAACCGTGAGGGTTACAAGAGCAAGTCCGGGCGATCCTTCGGCAAGAACAGCCTCCACGATATACTGAGAAATGAGAAATATACCGGTACATATATTTTCAACCGTACTGTTAGCAAAGCCGGAGGCAAGCGTAATAACCACAGTTCAAAGTCGGATATAGATATAATCCGGGTGGAAAACGGAATGCCTGCTATTATATCAAAGGAATTATGGAATGAGGTGAGCAAAAAGATGAACGGAAATAAACGTGCCAGGGCCGCCAACTCTGCAAAGGAAAACTACCTTCTGAGTGGTCTGGTTTTTTGCGGTGTATGCGGTGGATCCTTTGCAGGAAACCGTAAATTTTCGGGACGTAATAAAAACCTGTATGTAACATATGAGTGTACCACCAGAAAACGTAAACGTACCTGCTGCATGAAGTCCATTGAAAAGAATTTTATCGAAAATCTGGTTATTGACCAGCTATTAACTGATATTTTTGCTCCCGATGCCATAGAAAGAATTGCAGACAGGATTGCTGAGTATGCGAAAACCAGAACATCTGAGATTTCAAAAAACATTAGGGAATATGAAAATGAATTAGCAGGAATTCAGACACAAATAAGCAATACTGTAAATGCAATTGCCAACGGAATGTTCCACCCTTCCATGAAGCAGAAAATGGACGAATTGGAGGCAAGAAAATCAGCTTTGGTAATCAGGATCGAGGAAGCAAAACGGCAGGCGGAAATAAATTCTCCCTCAAGAGATTTCATCCGCTCCTATCTGGAACAGGATTCCGATATAAAAAACAAAAGCCCGGAAGATCAGAAACGGATCATCCAGACTTATGTCGTTAAAATTATTGTCTACAATGATAGGATTGACACCTATACAATTGTGGACTTTGATGGTGGAGGCGAGGGGAGTCGAACCCCTGTCCGAAACCATATCCTCAAGAACTTCTACGGGTGTAGCCTATGATTTGTGCAAAATCACGTTTCCCTTGCGGGACGATGATCTTGCGCTTCCCTAGGTTGTTCCCCCACAGGCAAGGTATCAACTTCGGTAGCCTTTAAATTCCGACTCGGCTCAAGGCTACTACCGAATCAGTGCTAGCATTTAACCTTCCTATGCAAAAGGGCTGACTTGTCGACGCCAGTGCCCCCAGGTGCAGCAACCTGGGACTGACGGGCTGCCATTAGGCAGCAGCTAAAGCGAAATTATCGTTTTTAGCGTTTAATTTTAAGTTCTCGTTTTTTAAGAGGCCCACGAGAATCCTCTACCCGCTTATCAAGTCTCAACAATCCCGTCGAAACCATTACGCCCCCATGTATAAAATATTATAGAATCAAAAAATATTGACCTATAAATAAATTGTAACAGATTAATCTAACAAATTAAAGGCGAACAAATAAGCTTTTAAACAATATTAAATTATCAATAATCAGACTATTATGATATCATCTGATATGCAGAACTACAACAACTGATTTATGGAAAATTCACATATATTACCTAAGCTGTTCTTTCAACTTTCTGTCAATTTCTCTTTTAGCATCACGGGCTGCAATATCATCTCTTTTGTCATACAATTTCTTACCGCGAGCAACGCCCAGCTCTATTTTAACCATACCGCGTTTTAAGTATGCCTGAACAGGTACCAACGTAAACCCCTTTTGCTGGGTCAACCCTATAAGCCTGTTTATTTCAGACTTGTGTAAAAGAAGCTTTCTGTCACGCAAGGGATCTTTGTTAAAAATATTACCTTGTTCATAAGGGCTTATATGCATTCCGCTGACAATAACTTCACCATCAATAATAGATGCATAGCTTTCCTTTAAATTGAGCTTACCCTGTCTGACAGACTTTACCTCTGTACCGGACAGCACAATGCCTGCCTCTATCGTTTCTTCGATAAAATAATCATGACGAGCTTTTTTATTTTGAGCAACAATCTTAACTGCTTCCTTAACCATTTTCTTACCGCCCACTGCTAATTTTAATTAATACTAAATTTCATCAAGATAAAAATAACCCTTTTGGGAAAGGGCTAAAATTAATTATATCACTACAATAACACAAAGGTCAAGTATACCTATCTCTTCATGTTATTCTGGTATTCTCTTAGTTTGTCCAGCAACTCATATGGAACCTTGAGGCCGCCTCTTCCGCTACCTAGCTCAATTCCGGGTTTAAAATTTCCATGAAAATCACTACCCCCGGTTGCAACCAGTTCATGCTTAATAGCAAGCCTTAAAAAATTGCCCGTATCCTCTTTAGTATTTTCACTATAATGAGCTTCTATACCTCCCAGACCGTACCCTTTAAGTTCTTGCAGCAGTTTATCCATCTCATCATAACTTTTCCTCAAAAAAACGGGATGAGCAATAACCGGTACACCACCGGATTTTCTTATAGCCTTAATCCCATCCACAGGCTCAAGTTCGAATCTCTGAAAATAAGCAAGGCCTTCCTTACATAAATAAATGTCAAAGGCTTCGTCTATGGTTTTGACATATCCTTTAGCCACCAAAACTCTGGCGATATGGGGCCTTCCCGTAATATCACCCATTGCCACATCCTTTATCTCATCCTCTGTAATTTCAATACCCAACTCATTAAGCCTATTTATGATTTTTTTGTTTCTGTCTTCTCTGCCCTTCTTTACAGTCAATAGCTCAGAACGAATATTCAGATAATTATCAGTATCGGGGAACAGGCCCAAAATGTGCATTTCAGGTTTATATCTGACGCTTATTTCTATCCCAGGTATAACTTCAACACCTGACCGCTTTCCTTCCTTGATAGCCTCTTCAATGCCATCCACAGTATCATGATCGGTTAACGCTACTGCTGCAAGCCCTCTATCCTTAGCATGGCGGACAAGTTCTGCCGGACTCATGCTTCCATCTGATGCTGTACTATGCGTATGCAAATCAATAAATTTCTCCATCCAATCATCTCCGTGTTTAAAGTAGTGGGGATATCCCGCGTATTCTTTTCTTAAATCGTAAAAACATTAACTAAACCTTCCAATATTTTTCTTCCATACATATTGCAGGAGGAAAAACACCTTTATAAATATTCTGTAAAATGTTATCCATTTTTTTAAGAGAACTGCACGCCTGCTCCTGTGTTATCAGTCCTTTTTCCAGTGCTTCTGCAAGCTCGTCAGCATCAAGTACTTTCATAGTACCGTCCGGCATCAGCTTGACATCCAGAAGTAAGTCAATCAATGTAAACCTGTCGGTTTCATTATCATACTCAACATCAATTATATCACAGTACCAATACGCAAACCTTTTGTCTGCGTCGTAGAATCGGCTTATCTTAATGCCTTCTTTCAAAAAAGTATATGAAATTCCACCGGAAATATCATTTCTCGGCTTAATTGCCTTCCACCTTGTGATTAATAGCTCCTCATCCCTAAACAAAAGTTCATCGCTGGAAATATCAACAGTCTCAAATGGGATATATCTGGTTCGAAATATGCTTGGCTTATTCATTTTATCTCCTAAAGTCATCAAAATTCTTATGGTTATTATACATTACAAATAGTTATTTTTGAAGTATCTATCTATTATATGCTAAATGTATTTCCCATTTTATCACTTCTCTAGCAGTTAATGCTATAATGTAGTAAATTATTTTATTTTTATGGCAGTTCGGGTCACGGAGGTTTTTAATTATGAAGCATAAGAAGTGCTGCAAAAGCTGTGAGAGAGGTTTATCCCTGCATCTGACAAATGATATACTATGCAAATACCACGGGGTTGTAACGCCGGATTACGTTTGTTTCAGATATAAGGAGAGTACCATTTTAACCGCTTCAAAAGACGTTAGCCTTAAATGTATTCACTGTGAGAATTTTATTGTACATATTGACTCTCCGAATGAAAATGTAGGCCGTTGCAAGCTCTTCTCAGAAAGACATTTTGATGGTACAAACAGAAACCCTTGTTCCAAATTCAGTAAAAAAATACTAATATCATAATGCAGTGTATATTCAAACCCTTAAAATGTCTGTTAAATGTTTATTCAGTTATACCGATATAGTTATTGTAGCTTATACTTACAAATGAAATGTAGTTAGGTGATTATATGAATATTGATATAGATGCAATTTTTAAACAAAAACTGGCAGAGATAGAAAACAGGCTGGCTGGAATTCCCGGAATGAATACAGGAAACTCCGGCAGCTCAGATATTCCTTTTCAGAAGTATCTTGATGACGTAACCCAGCCGGGTTTGGCCAATTCCCTCAACGGACTTGAAGATAACCCTTTGCAGGATACGTCACTGACAAACTTACTTGGTCAGCTTGATAACAGTAGTACGAATAACATTTTAAAAGCTCGTACGGCTCTGGCAAATTCAAAAGCTTATATACCCACTGATATAACTGAACTTATGAATTTAATCAATTCAAGTATTGACAATGCCTCGGCAAAGTATGGAGTAGACAAAGAATTAATTAGAGCAGTCATTAAGCAGGAATCCTCCTTTGACCCTACTGCTATTTCTAACGCAGGAGCAGAAGGCTTAATGCAACTTATGCCCGGTACCGCAGATGGACTTGGCATTAAGGACCCCTTTGATATTGCCCAAAACATTGACGGTGGAACACGTTATTTAAAAAACCAGTTGGAAAGATTCAACGGAAATATAAGTCTTGCCTTGGCTGCTTATAACGCCGGCCCAAACAGTGTGGACAAATACGGTGGAATTCCACCCTATACGGAAACCCAAAATTATGTAAAAAATGTCACAGAATATTTTAATCAGTATAAAATGTCAACAAGCAGGTAAATACCTGCTTGTATTTTATTTCTAGCTATTACATTTCCTGAATTTTAGAACAGACAACCCAATACTTATCCACACTATCCACAAATTTATCCACAAGTCTCAAACACTTATTTCCCAAATGTTCTATCAAGTTTCCACAGAATCTATAAATTATTCACAGTTTTTTATTCACATTTAAGACTCTAAAGGCCAGAACGCCGATGGTTACAAGGTTTAAAGGTGATTCTAAAAATAGTGTAAAAAAATGTAATACGGTTCTATTTACTTATATCACTGTGAAAGGGGGTTATTCTTGTCTTTGGAGACACTTGTGGATAACTTTAATCCCGGAACGGCATTTAAATCCATCCCTGCTCTTTTTCCGTTTATAAACTCGTAGTAAGCAGCACAACCTATCATAGCGGCATTATCAGTACAAAGTATTAAACCCGGATACATTACCTTGATACCTTGCTTTTCTGCTTTTTGCTTCATGTCATTTCGCAGTTGCGTATTTGCAGCAACTCCACCTGCTAAAGCTATTTTGTTTATGTTCTTCATTTTTGCTGCTGCTATTGTATTCCTAACCAGGACATCCACAACTGCCTGCTGAAAGCTTGCTGCTACATCAGGAATATTAATCTTCTCACCGGTTTGTTCCATCCTGTTAAGATAATTCAAAACTGCGGTTTTTAGTCCACTGAAACTAAAATCCAGAGAACCATCCTCAAAGGTTACACGTGGAAATTGAATTGCTTTACTATTACCGTTCAATGCATTCTTATCAATTAAAGGGCCTCCCGGATATCCAAGCCCTATTGCTCTGGAAATCTTATCAAAAGCCTCTCCGGCGGCATCGTCCCTGGTCTGCCCCAGAATTTCAAATTCGCTGTAGCTTTTAACATGGACAATATGACTGTGTCCGCCGGAAGCCACAAGACATATGAAAGGCGGCTCCAACTCCGGCTCCTGCAAGTAGTTTGCCGCAATATGTCCCTCTATGTGATGTACTCCCACAAGTGGTTTGTTGGCAGCAAATGCAATTGCCTTGGCAGCAGTCAATCCCACAAGTAGAGCTCCTACCAAACCTGGGCCATAGGTAACACCTACCGCATCAATTTCCTTTAAGGAAACACCCGCCTCTTCCAGTGCCTGATGTACAACCGGCATAATCAATTCCACATGTTTTCTTGATGCGATTTCCGGAACAACTCCACCATACTTTTTATGCAAATCTATTTGAGATGAAATAACATTTGACATTATATATCTTCCATTTTTTATAACCGAAGCAGCGGTTTCATCACAGCTGCTTTCTATACCAAGTATAAGTGTATCCATCAATTTTCCTCCGATTTTTCATATGCTTTATTTTATCATAGCTTAATGGCCTTCAATAATCAAGGATTGGGAAAAGCCCCAAATCCACCTTTTTCATATAAAAAAATATCTGTATGAATCAGCCCCTTTTCAGGGAAAACAATATATTCATACAGATATTTTTGATTTGTCATTAAAGTAAAGTGCTGCTAGAATGAGTCTTTGTTCGTTGGGTTGTTAAAAATACCGAAAGCCGTTAATGCAGCAAAAATAAGGGTTGTCAATTCCTTAAAACTATCTTCGCTCAAGCCTATAGGTGCTAGAAGGTTAAAGGTTTTCAGTACAAACAATACCAAAGCAACAAAAGCTGCCCATGCAACCGGGCTTCTCAATCTGTTCATAAAATGCCTCCTATAATATACCATTTTAACGTCATAGTACATAATATGAAAGTTCGTACTTTATGTTTACTTATTTGTTCAATTTGAAAAAAGGGCACAAAAAAACATGGAGCCTACGGGCTCCATGCCCCTAAAAAGGAGAAATGCTAATGTTCAATATTATATTACCAAAAAATCCTTATACAATATATAGAAAAATTTTACCAATATAATAGTTCTGAAGTCCCAAATTTTGTGAAATTTCGATTAATTAGTATTGCTATTTACTATTTTTGTAGGACGCTACATATTTTCCTTTTTGGTTTTTAATAAATGGTCGTTTTCTTTCGGGCAGTTCCCAAAAGCCCTTGCCCTCTGTAATTGCATCATTTTGCAGTTTATCGTAAAAGGACTTTAAAAGGGTGTTGGGACTATAAAAAACTGAAACAGCATAGCCTTCGTTTACCATCATGGCATTGTAAAAGCTTCCGTCATCGAGAACTACATGAGCTAGAAGTCTGCCGTACTGATCTGTGGTACCCTCTTCGAAAATCAGCTTTACAGTCTTATTTGTAAGAGTCTTTTTGGTTAACTCCGAGGCCTCACCGGAATATGGTTGGGGATCAACACCTGATTTAACTGATTCGGGAGTATCTATGTCAAGCATTCTGACCTTGTATTCCTTGTCTTTATATTCAGCACGAAAAGTGTCGCCATCTGTAACTTTTGTAACAAAAGCATTTATGTAGCCAAAAGGTTCAATACCCTCTCCGGACACGTCAATTATAGAATCCGGAAACTCTACTTTTTCCAGTGTATGGATACTGCTGTATGAACCTGATTTATCATTAACGGCTGTCTTGTTTCCGTCCTGATAGAAGTAGCCACCGAAAATCACAAAAACAGCAGTTATTATAGATGCTACCGATGCTATAGTTTTTTTCTTCATGTATTTTCCTCTCTTTTTAAAGTATAAATATTATGACCTTGATATTCTAACACCTTACGAACTCGCTGAAAAGCCCTGTTCCTTTCAATGTAGGAACAGGGCTTTTCAGCGTTTCAGATTGTATTGGCCGATATCACGTAAGCTGATTCAAATTACATAGGGCTGTTAAAAAACATCTAGGTTCCTTGTGCAGTAAGCACCGTAATAGGTGCAGAACCGCTGGGAACTGTTTCGTCCTTTTTTTCTACCAGATCAATATCAAATACTGCCTTCATAACTTCACTGATATTTTCAACCGGTATAATGTCGATATCCATATCTTCGAATATCTCCTGATAATTATCTTTTGGAATAAACACCTTTTTTATACCTGCGGCTTTAGCAGCATCTACTTTAGCCACAACGCCTCCAACAGGCTTTACTTTTCCCTTGATTGATAATTCCCCTGTCATTGCCAGTTCTCCGCTTACAGGTATATTTTTGACCGCAGAATATACCGCTGTTGCAATAGCAATTCCCGCAGAAGGTCCATCAATAGGAATACCTCCGGGAAAGTTCAAATGTATTTCGTAATTCTTAAAGTCAACATCCATATATTTTCTTAAAACAGTTAAAACGTTTTCAACGGAAGCCTTGGCTGAACTTGTCCTTTTGAGCTTATGGCCCCTGTTATCCATTTCTTCTTCTTCAACAATGCCTGTTATTCTTATATTTCCTGTTCCACTTGCAACAGGTATTGCCGTAACCTCCACATCAATAACCATCCCGGTACTATCTCCGAAGACAGCTAAACCGTTGATACAGCCTATCTGATTTGCAGGACTGACTTTTTTATCAAGTCTGGGGCTGTAGTGACCGAACTCTATAACCCATTCTATGTCTTTTATATCAATAGTGCTCCTGTTCTCTATCATGGAAACACCACCGGCAATTTGAATAATATTGACTGCATCTCTTCCATTTTGGGCGTATCTTGACACCAGCTCGCTGCATCCGGGTCTCAGTTCAAAGCCTCCTTTGGTTGCTGCATTTTCGCATATTTTGCATATTTCATCTGCACGTAAGGAACGGAAATGTATTTCAACACATCTTGACCTTATTGCTGCCGGTATCTCATCAGGAGTTCTTGTAGTGGCTCCCACCAGTCTGAAATCGGCAGGCAGACCCTTTTGGAAAATATCATGTATATGGGAGGGTATATTGCTGTCCTCTGCACTGTAATACGCACTTTCAAGGTATACCTTCCTATCCTCCAGAACTTTAAGCAGCTTGTTCATCTGAATGGAATGAAGTTCCCCTATCTCATCAATAAAAAGGACTCCACCATGTGCTTTTGTAACGGCTCCCTGCTTTGGCTGAGGTATCCCTGCTACACCGTATGCACCTGCTCCCTGATATATCGGGTCATGTACTGAGCCTATCAGAGGATCTGCAATCCCTCTTTCGTCAAATCTCAATGTTGTAGCATCCATTTCTATGAACTTTGCTTCTCTCCTGAAAGGCGACATGCTGTTCTTCTTGGCTTCTTCAAGTATTACCCTTGCAGCCGCAGTTTTACCTACTCCGGGAGGGCCGTATATAATTACGTGCTGTGGATTCGTTCCGCACAAAGCAGCCCTGAGTGCCTTTAGCCCCTGCTCCTGCCCTACTATGTCTGATAAGGTGGCGGGCCTTGTCTTTTCCGACAAAGGCTCTGTTAGATGAATATCCCTCATTCTTCTTAACTTTTCCAGTTCTTTTTTGGATTCTTTTTCTATAGCACTTTTATTACCTTGCTGGTTCTTTAGAAGAGATAAAAAGTATATTCCGATAATAACTGAGAAGAAGAACTGTATAATAAACAAAGTTGTCGTAAACATCATATCCTCCTTAAACTTGGATCAATTCCTATAAAGTTATTATTGGCAACAAGTTTTATTTTATCCAAAAAATATGGAAAATCTGAAAATAAAAAAACAGGGTGTATATGTTCTGATAAACACATACATCCTGCCTGTTTTAATAAGAATGAACTAGGAAACTGATTCCTTCTTAACTCTTGTTTTTTTGGCCCCGGCTTTTTTTAGCGATTTGCGGTTTTCATTGAGAATCATTTCAGGTTCTGAATGTTCCGCAATCACTTCCTTCCCTATAATGCATTTCTCGACATTTGTCATTGAAGGAATGTCATACATAACTCCCATCATTGCTTCTTCCAGAATGGCACGCAGTCCTCTCGCTCCGGTGTTTCGCTCTATTGCTTTTTCAGCAATAAGCTCCAAAGCCTCATCCTGTATTTCAAGTATAACGTCATCCATTTCAAAAAGCTTCTGATACTGCTTTACCAAAGCATTCTTGGGTTCGGTAAGTATTTGAACAAGAGCATTTTTATCAAGAGACTGAAGAGTTACAACTATTGGAAGTCTTCCTACAAACTCAGGAATAAGCCCGAATTTCAGCAAATCCTGAGGAAGTATGTCTTTCAGTAATTGTCCAACATCCTTGTCCTTGTTGCTTTCAATTTTTGCACCAAAGCCTAATGATTTCTTGCCTATTCTATTTTGTATTATCTTGTCTATTCCGTCAAAAGCACCACCGCAAATAAACAAAATATTAGTAGTATCTATTTGTATAAACTCCTGATGGGGGTGCTTCCTACCGCCCTGTGGTGGTACTGAAGCCAGTGTTCCTTCCAGAATCTTCAAGAGTGCCTGCTGAACACCTTCACCGCTGACATCCCTTGTTATGGAAGGATTCTCTGATTTTCTTGCAATCTTGTCTATTTCATCAATGTAGATAATTCCCTTTTCAGCCTTTTCAATGTCATAATCCGCAGCCTGTATAAGCCTTAAAAGGATATTTTCTACATCTTCACCTACGTAGCCCGCTTCAGTGAGAGAAGTAGCATCGGCTATAGCAAAAGGAACATTGAGTATCTTAGCAAGTGTTTGAGCAAGAAAAGTTTTTCCGCTACCGGTAGGTCCCAGCATAACTATGTTACTTTTCTGAAGTTCTATATCAGAGGTCTTTACATCGCTGTTTATTCTCTTATAGTGGTTGTAAACAGCCACCGAAAGAGACCTTTTAGCCGTATCCTGACCAACTACATACTGGTCGAGAATTTCCTTTATCTCTTTTGGTTTCGGTATCTCACTAACTTCTGCATCAATCTTTGTGTCTTCAAATTCTTCTTCTATAATTTCGGAACACAGCTCGATACACTCGTCACAGATATATACACCCGGTCCTGCAACCAGCCGTTTAACCTGCTCCTGAGATTTCCCACAAAAAGAGCACTTTAACTGCTTCTTCTCATCATATCTGGTCATCATTGCACCTCAATTATTTTCTTCTAACCATAATATCATCAATAATACCGTAGGCCATAGCCTCATCAGCAGACATAAAGAAGTCTCTCTCAGTGTCTCTCTCAATCTTATCAAGAGGTTGACCTGTTCTTTCGCTTAGTATCTTATTGAGCTTATCTCTGGTTCTAAGTATATTCTCTGCATGAATCTTAATGTCTGTAGCTTGACCTTTTGCTCCTCCAAGAGGCTGGTGAATCATAATTTCACTGTTTGGCAGTGCAAATCTTTTTCCCTTTTCTCCTGCGGCTAACAGGAAAGCACCCATACTTGCTGCCATTCCCATACATATAGTTGATACATCGCACTTTACATACTGCATAGTATCATATATTGCAAAACCTGATGCTACTGACCCCCCAGGGCTGTTTATATAAAACTGTATATCCTTATCAGGGTCCTGAGCTTCAAGATAAAGCATTTGTGCAACAACCAAACTGGCCGTAGCGTCATTAACCTCATCACTTAATACAATAATTCTGTCATTTAATAGTCTCGAAAATATATCGTATGATCTCTCACCACGATTAGTTTGTTCAACAACCATAGGTACTAAACTCATATGCATACCTCCCTTATTTAATATATGTTTAGTTATTATTGATGGAACCTTAACATTGCTTTTTATATAATGATACCCATTTTACCAACAATTAAATAACACAAATTAGTTAAATTTTGCGTTATCTGTCAAAAGCTTAATTGTCTTTCTGAATGCGATATCATTCTTTACGTATTCAAGGTCTTCCGGTCTCAATGTCTTTTTAAGCTCTTCAGCAGGTTGTTTGTAAGCTTCTGCTGTCTTTGTGATTTCTTCTTCTACGTCTGCGTCAGTTGCTTCAACATTTTCAACCTTGCTGATCTTTTCAATTACCAGCTGTATCTTAACTTCATTTGCAGCTCTTTCTCTGAACTGTTCTCTAAAGCCTTCAAAATCAGTTCCCATCATTTCCAGATATCTCTGAAGGTCAAGTCCCTGATAACGGAGTCTCATATCAAAATCTCTTGCCATGGCGTCAATATGCTTTTCAACCATAACGTTTGGTACATCAACAGTTGCATTTCCAACAACAGCTTGGATTACGCTTTCTTCATTATCGCGTTCCGCTTTGTTTTTTGCACTTTCTTCAAGTTTATTTCTCAAGTCATTCTTATATTCTTCGAGAGTGTCAAACTCGCTTATATCCTTGGCAAATTCATCATCAACCGTAGGCAATTCCTTTACTTTTATTTCCTTAACTAATACTTTGAATAATGCTTCTTTACCATTCAAATCTTCTTTGCCGTATTCTTCAGGAAAAGCTACCTTTACATCAACATCATCAGCAATATTCTTTCCGATAAGCTGGTCTTCAAAGCCTGGAATAAATGTTCCTGAACCTATAACAAGACTGTAGTCCTCACCTTTTCCGCCTTCGAAAGGAACTGAATCAATAAATCCTTCAAAGTCAATTACCGCTGTGTCGCCTGATTGTATAGGTCTGTCTGTAACAGAAACAAGACGTGCATTCTTTTCAACAACCTTGTTGAATTCATTTTCAATATCTTCATCAGTTACGTTAGCTTCAGCCTTTTTAACCTCTACGCCCATGTAAGCTCCAAGCTCAACTTCAGGCTTAACAGTAACCTTTGCTGTAAAGATCAGGTTTTCCTTGTTTCCTATTTGTACTATATCAATTTCAGGTCTGTCTACTGGATGAATATTGTTCTCTTCTATAGCATTATCATATGCTTCGGAGCATACAATATTTATTGCATCATCATAAAGTGCCTGTTCGCCGTAATAACGTTCAATGATATTTCTTGGAGCTTTACCTTTTCTGAAGCCCGGTACATTGAACTTCTTTACATTCTTCAAGTATGATTGCTGCATTCCCTCTTCAAATTTAGCTGCATCAACTTCTATCTCAAGCTGTACAACATTCTTTTCAACATTTTCAACTTTTACTTTCATTTAACAAACTTCCTCCCGGTATTTAGTTTTATTTTTATTAATTTTATCCGTCATTTACATAGGCTGCAAAACTGCAGCACAATTATGTTACCTCTAATCCCTAACACTCTAAAAATTAACCACTCAATTATACCACAAACGATATTACAATTCCAAGTGTAACCTTAATTATATGTTAATTTTTAAACTTTCGCTTATATCAGTCTTTTCAACGCTTTTTTTGTTTGGGAAAACCTATATGATTTTTAATGGTTTAAAGTTCAAATAATCCGCTGAAACAAGTTTTAAATCGATACCTTCATACTCTCCTTCGATTGCCCCTTTTATACCTTCACCATGCAAATGACCGTAATAACACTCTTTTATTCCGTACTTCTTCATTATATCAATAAATCCTGTCATAGGGCTTTTGACAGTAACCGGAGGATAATGCATAAATACCAGCATACGTGAAAGTTCCAGCTTTAACGCTGCCTTGACGGATAACTCCAGTCGTTCTATTTCCCTCTTGTATATTTTCTCATCATCTTTTTTAAAATCGTCTTCTCCGGGGCCCTTCCATCCCCTGGTACCGCATACCGCAACTCCTTCCAATTCAAAGGCATTGTTATGCATAAAAGATATGGTAGTCAAGTTGTTCTCTGTCAGATACTTATTAAGCTTTGACGAAGTTGTCCACCAGTAATCATGATTTCCCTTGGAAATTACTTTTTTCCCCGGTAAATCCTCAATAAACCTGAAATCCTCATATGCGCTTTCTATATATGTGGCCCAGGAAACATCTCCGGGAATAATTACAGTGTCCTTTTCAGAAACATCGCTTATCCAGTTTTCTTTAAGCTTTTCCATATAGTTTGACCATCTTCCTCCGAATACATCCATAGGCTTGTCTATTCCCAAGGCAAGATGAAGGTCTGCTATCGTAAAAATTGACATATAAACTTTTCTCTTTCCTGTTTAATTAAAATATTCATAAATCTTTATTGCTATTTTCTCGCTTATACCGTCTACTTCCTGCAACTGTGCAATATCTGCTTTTTTAATAGCCGCAACTGATTTAAAATGCTTGATAAGGGCTTTTTTACGGGTTTGGCCTATACCCTCTATTTCATCAAGCTCTGATTTGACGTAACGTTTTTCCCTGAGTTTTCTATTATACTCTACGGCAACTCTGTGAGTCTCATCCTGTATTTCCGTAATCAGCCTTAATAAAGGCATATTCGCCGTTAAATCATACTCATTTCCCATGTAAACCAGTGATTTTGTACGGTGTCGGTCGTCTTTGGCCATACCTGCTATTTTAAAACTATAGCCAAGTTCTTCAATAACCTGTTTGGCTGCATTCACATGGTTTAAGCCTCCATCCACAAGTATTAAGTCGGGCAGTTTTGAGAATTTGGCATTTTCGGCCGCCTCTTCCTTTTCACGCTTTGCACGGTTTAACCTTCTGAACAAAGTCTCCTGCATACTTCCATAATCGTTTTGCTGCTCTATGGACTTCATTTTAAATTTTCTGTATTCCTGACGGGCAGGTCTTCCATTTTCAAATACTACCATAGAGGCTACTATTTCCGATGAGCCCGTATTGGATATATCATAGGATTCAATCCTTGCCGGAGTCTCTTCCAGTTCCAAAAGTTTAACCAGCTGAGACATTCCCTCCGCAGGAACTGTACCTTCTCTGCTTTGACGCTCTCTGTGTAGCTTTAATGTAATTTCCGCATTTTCCGATACCATATGAACAAGCTTTACCAAGTCCCCTCTTTGGGGCACCCTTAAAGCTACTTTAAAGCCTCTCTTTTCAGTAAGCCATTTTGATATAGTCTCGCTATCGTCTATTTCACTCTGGAGCACTATTTCCGAAGGAACATACTGGACTGTGGTGTAAAACTGCTTTATAAAGGTTGAAAGGGAATATCTCTTGTCCTCGTTTGCCTCCCCTTCAAATATAAAATGCTCCCTACCTATAACTCTACCATTTCTTACAAAAAACACCTGCACGCAGAGGTCTGTGGAATCTGCATAATAGCCTATTATATCCCTGTCTTCCAAATCTGTAGATAATACCTTCTGAGATTCAGACAACTGCTTTATGCTTGATATTTTATTTCTAAGCTGTGCAGCCTTCTCAAAGTCCAACTGTTCTGCGGCACTTTCCATTTGTATACGAATATCATTTAATATTTCGTCATACTGCCCGCCTAAAAATCTGCATATTTTCTTCATCATTTCTCTGTATTCATCCCTGTTTACCCCACCTTGACAGGGAGCCAGGCACTGCTTCATGTGGTAGTTCAGACAGGGACGGGTTTTGCCTATATCTCTGGGCAAATTTTTATTACAGGTTTTCAAAGGAAAAAGTTTTTTTAAAGTATCTATGGTATCATTAACCGCAAAACCGCTGGAGTAAGGACCAAAATATCTGGCACCGTCCTTTTCTACTCTTCTGGTCTTCAGAATTCTGGGGTATTCCTCATTTAAAGTCACCTTTATATATGGATAATGTTTATCATCTTTAAGAAGTATATTATATTTGGGCTTGTACTTTTTTATAAGGTTACATTCAAGCATAAGTGCTTCAACTTCCGAGTCAACCACAATATACTCAAATTCGCTGACCTTAGAAACCATTGCCTGAACCTTGGGAGGGTGGTTTGCAGACTGCTGGAAGTACTGTCTTACCCGGTTTTTGAGTACAACAGCCTTACCTACATATATAACCACTCCGGTGGCGTCCTTCATTATATACACACCTGATTTATCGGGTAACTTTTTCAGTTCTTCCTGAATATCAAACAATTATCTCACCTCTTAATATGTTCGTTTTGCTTTAATTAAACATAATGCCGCCTGTATCACGCTTTTTAAGCGGGAGCAGAAGCGGCAAATAGGACAAAAAGCTGTGACCTCAGTATTCTAAGCCACAGCCGCAAATCAATATCAAATAAATTTAAAATTTATGGTTTGTCTCTAAAATCCAACAGTAAAATATTCTGATATTTCATCTGCTGCTTTTTTTTCATCTTCTCCGTCAGTAATTATTGTAATGGCAGCGTTCCTTTCAACTCCCAGTGAAAGCAACCCTAAGAGGCTTTTTGCATTTGCTCTTCTCTCACCCTTTTCCAACCATATGCTGGAACTATAACCGGATACTTTCTGAACAAGCAATGCCGCAGCTTTGGAATCCAATCCTGCAGGGCAGTTTATCGTAACTTTAGTAGATATCATCCTTGTGCTCCCCCATTTTTTTATAAACTCGCCAATATATCATCTATTATACAAAAAACAACCCATAAAATCAAATAGGTCATTTTTTATTTGTAGCAATTCGTTTTCTTTCCAAAACCGGTATCAATAATTGTACCTATTCCAAAAAACGCCATTGAGTATTGCAGTATAATAAAACAGATTCCGTATATTAACATAGCCGTATAGGAGCCGCTTGGTATCAGTATTAAGGGAACTATTTTAAGGATGCTTACAAGTATTTGGCCTACTAAAAACTGAAGATATATTGTTGTCCTATCATAATTTTCTTTAAAAATTAATGTCCCGACGAAAATACTGGCAACTATATCAGCGAACATAAGGAGCAGTACGTAAAATATGGGAGCAACCATCAAGAATAAAAGAAATATTACAATAATTGTAAATCCTATAACTACCAGCCCGCCCATTATCATACGTCTGGAGATTCCTTTACTCATCTTATAGGACATAACACGATATCTTCCGGAAAATATACTTATTAGTATAAGTCCGGCGGCAAGTGTTATTAACGACAATATAATAAGGCCGTTTATAATTATTCCGTGTGATTTAAACATTGATATAATATCAACGTCTATATTAACTTTAGTACCGTTTATTATTACATCATTATCATTTTTTAGTTTTCCCAGAGATACAACATTTCCCTGTATTAAAGATTTATCTTTAATATAAACATCACCAAAAACCGAAACAATATCTCCGCCTATCATGCCGTTTATAGAAGCTTTTCCGAAAACAACAATTACGCTTCCATTTATATTGGTCTGAATATCAGCATCTCCAATAACAACGGTAACATTTCCCATATTATGGTGTTTTATTACTTTATCCTCAAAAAATACCAACCTATTTGAAAAGTCAAACTGCGATGCCGATGCTATGCAGGGTATAAATAGTATGAACAACAGTGATACTAAAATTGCCTTGATCTTTCTGTTCATTGTGTTCCTCCATTACCCGCTTTTACCATTCGGATAAAAAGTCCTTGTGTTACGAGCAGTAGAATACCCAGTATCATATATGCATAATAGTATGTTTTGTAAATCGAAGCTGTAACACCCACAACAGCTATGGCTAAGCCCTTAATCATACTTAAAGCTGCTGATATAAAGTCCTTGACCATCTCCAATGTCAGGTGAGTCTGCTGTATTAATCCGATAGGCTTGTTTAATACTTCCCACATTATACTTCCAAAAACAAATACAAATATCAGGGAAACAGCCGTTAATAATATATTGTACACAAAAACATTATCATTTTTTTGCTTTTGATACATATAAGCTTCTTTTTCGATCCTGTTCATAACTTGAAGTTCAAAGTCTTCAGGAGGTTCCAGAAACTCTGTATCCTGTTCGATTTCGGTAAATATCTGCTGCATATTAGTAAATTCTTCCGAACATTTTTCACAGTTTTTGAGATGCTGTTTAAGCTTTGCCTGCTCAATATCATTTAAGTCTCTGTCAAAATATCTCATTATATAGTTTTGTGATTCGTTACAGTTCATAATACCTCCTCCTTTCTTGCACTCTCAAGCTTTTCCTTCAACATTAGCCTCGCTCTGTAAAGGCGATTTTTTATAATTGACATCGGTTCGTTTAATATCTTTGTCATTTCTTCATATGACATTCCCCTGTTATGAAAAAGTACTATTAATATTTTATACTTTTCCGGCAGTTCATCTATAGCCTTTTTTATCAATTGAGATCTTTGATGCTTTATTACTGCTTCTTCAGGTGTATCAACCTCACTTGAAACTCCGATTGCATCGTCCAGCGTAACAGTGTCCTGTTTTTTCTTTCTGAGGGTATCCAGACATAAATTGGAGGTGATTTTTACAATCCATGTAGACATTTTAAACTCTGGATTGTATTTATCAAGGGAACGGTAAAGCCTTATAAAAACCTCCTGACATACATCATGTACCTCTTCCTTATCCGATATCATTTTATATACAACGCTGTAGACCAGCTTCTTATATCTGGTAACTATTTCCTCAAACGCACTGCTATCACCATTCACGCACTGAGACACCAGCTCTGCATCCGTAAGTGCCAAGAGTTGATTCACCCCCTTATCGAATATCATCTTAAAGGTTTTAATTTATCTTTCCCCAAAAGAGTTAATACAATAGTTACGTGAAGAATTAAAATATGTCTGAATTATATTATCTCTTTATTTTTTTCTTTTTCCTCCTGATGATGATACTGTAGCGGCAAATCTTCTCAATTTTTCACTTACCAGGTAATTTATGGTATCATTTTTATATTCTCCATTCTTCTCTTTTTCACCTGCTTTTTTGCCGGTCAATATTTCAATTCCCTGATCAATGGTTTCAACAGGATATATATGAAATAGTTTTTTCTTTACGGCATCTATTACTTCGTCCTTTAAAACAAGATTTTTTACATTCTGGCAAGGTATGATTACTCCCTGCTCACCTGTCAAACCTCTGAGTTTACATAGTTCAAAAAACCCTTCTATTTTATATCCTACACCGCCTACAGGCTGTATTTCACCTTTCTGGTTAACTGAGCCTGTTACTGCTATTGATTGCTTTATGGGTACTTCTGCCAAACTGGATAATATTGCGTATAACTCAGCACTTGATGCGCTGTCTCCGTCAACCCCTCCATACATTTGTTCAAAGCAAAGGCTTGCCGTAAGTGAAAGCGGGAATTCCTGCGCATATTTTTGACCTATATATCCGCTTAATATGAGTACACCCTTACTGTGGGATGTTCCGCTTAAATCAACTTCCCTTTCAACGTTGACTATTCCACTTTCTCCAATGTAGGTTGACGCAGTTATTCTGGAAGGCTTTCCAAAGGAGTAATCTCCCATATCCATTACCGTAAGTCCGTTAATCTGGCCAATTTCACTGCCTTCGGTGTCTACCATTATTGTTCCCTCATTCAGCATTTCCAAAAGCTTTTTATCCAAACGGTCACATCTGTAAGCTTTTTCAGAAATAGCCTGCTGAACATGCTTTGCTTTTACAAGCTTTGCACCGTCATCCTCTGCCCACATACATGATTCACAAAGTATTTCAACTATTTCATTAAACCTTGTAGACAGCTTGTTTTTATCCTCTACCAGCCCTGAAGCATATTCAACTACCTTGGCTACACCAGATTTATCAAAATGAAGTGTATCTTCTTTTTTGCAGAAGCCGCTTATGAATTGGGCCAGCTTTAATATGTTTTCATCATTTCTTTCCATTTCCTCATCAAAGTCCACCTTGACTTTAAATAGCTTTCTGAAATCCTCCTCGTACTCATACAGCAACTCGTAAATGGTAGTACTTCCAACCAGTATTACCTTTAGATCTACAGGTATGGGTTGAGGCTTGATTGCTGTAACAGCCACTACACCGGTTTGATCCTTCATATTCTCTATTATTATTTTCTTTGTTTTCAGTACTCTGTTTATAGCCTCATATGCCTGTGGATTGCCGAGAACATCCTTTGCTTGTAATATTAGATATCCTCCGTTTGCCACATGAAATAATCCGGGCTTTATTTTTGTATAGTCAGTTGACACAGAGCCAAACTCATTTTCGTATTCAATTTTTCCAATGAGGTTGGAATATGTAGGATTGGAATCCAGAATTACCGGCGCTCCTTTTAGTGTGCTATTATCAACCAATACATTTACCTTATATTTTGTAATGGATGTTTCCGGTTTTTGCATCCAAGGAATAACCAGCTGTTGCTGTTCTTCAGAAACTTCTTCTTCCTTGAAGTCATCCAGATTATCTAGAATGTCCTTCTGCACCTCTTCAAGGTACTTCTGTATTATATCAAATTTTTTGTATTTTTCCTTTAAATCATCTATATGTACTCCCAGTGCCAGTAAAGCGATTTTATTTTCCCATTCCGACACCTTTTTCTCTGTTTCCTTGTCGTTGTTTTTCAGCTTTCTTATTATATCCAGAGTTTCCTGTTGCAGAATATTTGTTTTTTGGTTTATTTCATCTTTTGTTTCCTCATCCAGACTACTGAATTCTTCTTCACTGATAGTTTTTCCTTCTATTATAGGCAGAAAGTATATTCCGGAGCTGCCTGTATTAACCTTGAAACCATGCTCTTCAGCATCTTTACTCAGTTTATCAAGGAGCTCGTCTTTCTTGTCCTCATATTCATCCATTATTTCTGATTTTTCTTTTTCATACTGGTCATTGTCAAATGCATTGACTATTTCCTGTTTTATTATTTTTGTAAATTCGTCCATGTCTTGCTGAAACTGCTTTCCTGTTCCGGCAGGAAGGTTTATAGCCAACGGCTGATTAGGCTGACTGAAGTTGTATATGTAGCACCAATCATCAGGTATCTTCTGATTTGCGGCAGTTTCATTCAATATTTGTCTGGCAAAACTCGTTTTTCCTGTTCCCGTAGGCCCCGACATATATATATTGTAGCCTCTCATTTTCATCTTGAGACCGAATTTCATAGCCTTTGAAGCTCTTTCCTGACCTATAATGCCTTCATAGGTTTCTAACTGTGATGTGTTCTTAAATGGTAATGATTCAAGTTTACATCTGTTGTCAAGATCTTGATATGAAAGCTCTTTTAGCTTTGACATGTTTAACCTCCGCTTTGCATTTTTTATGTTTGAAGCTGATATTTCTAGATACCGTGTTTCCACATTATCAGTGCATCCTCTCCGGTATCGGAATAATAACCTTTGCGAATGCCCTCCGGTTTAAAACCATATTTGCAGTACAGATTTTGGGCTGCAACATTGCCTTTCCGAACTTCAAGGGTAAGGCTTTTTATCCCTTTTTCCTCTGACGTTTCAAGTATTTTCTCTATTATGCCCGAGGCTGCTCTACAGCGGCGGAATTCAGGGTGTACAGCAATATTGGTTATGTGTCCCTCATCGAATATCTTCCACATACCTCCATATCCGATAACCTGCTCATTACACAACGCCACAAAATATACGGCCATATCATTAGTAGTTATCTCATCCACAAAAGCCTGTCTTGACCAGGGTATTTTAAAACTGAGATTTTCTACAACCATCACGCCATCTATATGGTCAGCTGTCATTTCCTTTATTTCAAATCTGTTAATCATCTGATTTTACCTTTTGATTCTCTCTTTCTCGTTCAGCCTGGGATTTTCTCAAATAAAAAGGTACCATATCATAGCAGCTTTCCAGTTTTCCTTCCCTATAGGCTTTTCCCGCAAGTATGGCTACTGATGATGCTTTTGCCAGCGCTGTGCCGGGAGGTGCAATCTTTACTCTATTACCCAGTTCACTAACAAAGTATTCCATGTGCATATTGCAGGCATCTCCCAGAAAGACTGTATCCCCTTCCATATTCCTTAATATATCGGCCAATTCTGTAACGGGTATTCCCATGTAGTCGGTAAGCCTTTCAAGTTTATTCCCTATAAATCTATATATGGCGGTAAACACCTGATTGTTACGTGCATCTATCATTGGACAAATAAGATTTTCTGCAAATGGGATATTATATGCCAATGCATCAAGGGTGTGTACGCTTATTACAGGCTTTTCTGCTGCAAATGCCATTGCCTTTACTGTTGTAACCCCTATTCGCAGTCCTGTAAAGGAGCCTGGCCCTATTGACGCAGAAAAGGCATCCATATCACTTACAGTCAGCCCCACTGTTTCCATAAGGTGCTGTACCATAGGCATAAGCCGTTGGGAATGTGTTTTTCCCCTGTTGCAGTTATATTCTCCTATTATTACATCGTCTTCTAATATTGCAGCTGACGCAACATTTGTTGAAGTGTCCACAGCAAGTATTCTCATATTAGCCTCCGCTTAAATCCTGTAGTCGGAATACCGACTGCCCATAAATTCTATTGTTATTTCTCTTACATCCAATCCCTTTTGAAGATTTTTCTCTATAGTAACACGTATTATATCTGACGGAAGAATTTCTGCTATCTGCTCTCCCCACTCAATTACCGTCACACCGCCATTATTCAAATATTCGTCGAAACCAATATCAAACATCTCATCCGGGTCGGCAATCCTGTACACATCGAAGTGATATAACGGCATTATTCCTTCATATTCATTTACCAGATTGAATGTAGGGCTGGTTATATAGGCGTCTATTCCCAAGGCTTTTGCTATACCGTTGGTCAAAGCGGTTTTTCCCGTTCCCAGATCCCCTGATAGCCAGATAACATCGCCGGGTTTAAGAATATTACCGAGCTTTAGTCCTGCTTCAACTGTTTCTTCAAATGAATGTGTTTCAAGTTTATTCATCCTGTTTCCTTTCATAAATTACAACACCGTTTATTATAGTCTTCTGTACGGTGGTTTTCAATTCCAACGGATTACCGTTAAATATAACGATGTCGGCATCCTTTCCTTTTTCAAGAGAACCTACCCGGTCACTGATGCCTGTTATTTCTGCCGCATTTATTGTTATTGCCTTTAAGGCTTCTTTTTCATCCATACCTTCACGGGCAGCGATTGCGGCACACAGGCACAGATGATGTTCGGGAACACATGGGTGGTCGGTCATTATTGCAACCTTTAATCCTGCTTTTGAAAGAATCCCCGGTGTTTTCAGGTTTTGGTTTCTCAATTCTATTTTTGACCTGTCGGTAAGCATTGGCCCTATAATTACAGGAAGTCCTGCTTCTGCGAGAATGTCTTTTATAAGATATCCTTCCGTACAGTGGTCAAGAGTTATATCTACATCAAATTCTTTAGCTATCCTGATAGCAGTTATTATATCATCGGCTCTATGTGCATGAGCTTTTAAAGGTATCTGCCTGTTTAATACCTGAAGCAAAGCTTCCATTTTAAAGTCAAACTCCGGCTTATCATATTCTTCAGGGTCTTTTTTATATTCTTCCCAAAGTTCCTTATATTCTTTTGCCTTAAACAGACTTTCACGAAGTATTGCAGCAGTGGCCATTCTGGTCATAGGTGCCTGATGTTTTTCGTTATACACTGTTTTTGGATTTTCTCCGAATGCCACTTTCATTGCTATAGGATGTTTTATAACCATCTCATCTACACATCGTCCGTAGGTTTTCAGAGCAGCAAACTGTCCTCCTATTACATTGGCACTGCCCGGGCCTGTAACAACAGCTGTCACACCACTTTCATACGCTTCCACAAAAGACCTGTCTGCGTGGTAAATAGCATCTATTGCCCTCAATTGGGGTGTTACCGGGTCAGTGGACTCATTTCCATCATCACCTTCAAAACCAACTGCATCCTCCCACATTCCGATATGACTGTGAGGGTCTATTAACCCCGGTAATACATAGCCTCCGTTTGCATCTATCCTCTTTGTATCCGGCTGCAGTTGTTCTTTTACCTCTGATAGATCCTTTCCTACAGCTATTATTTTATCATTATCAATAAGCACGTATCCATTTTCATAATCTGTATCTGACATTGTTACTATTTTGCCGTTATATATTAAAAGCATTTTTAACCTCCATATTTATCCAAGACATTACCCTTTATTTTTTTAACATCCTAATTTTATTATATTATGACATCAAAAACAATATAATAAATGGTTGGTTTGTGCTCAGTCCCTATGGTTTATGCACCATACAGGGAATTTTATGTGATATATTTTTTAAAAATGAATATAAATGTCTATAGATACTTTTCAGGCAGTATCACAGAAGGAAGTGACATTAATGGAAGAGTTATCAAAATTTCATACAGTAAGAGGATACCAGCTTTTAATGCAGAATAAAAATCTCCTCACCTCCTCAATGGAAGATTATCTTGAAATGATATACAGAAACAGCCTGACAGAGGGCTATATGAGAATTAATACCATTTCCGAGCTTCTTAACGTAGCAGCTCCCTCTGCAACTAAAATGGTTCAAAAGCTAAGCAAGATTGGATTGCTGCAATATAAAAAGTATGGGATCATTTCCCTGACTGATAATGGACGTGAGCTTGGCAAGTTTTTGTTAGATAGACACAATATTATAGAAAGCTTTCTAATAAATCTTGGGACAGATGAAGATGTCCTTGTTGAAACAGAACTGGTGGAACACAGTATTTCCGCCGGAACCTTATCAACGTTAAATATGTTTAACAAATTTCTGTTATTAAATCCGGATTTGATTCAAAAATTCCGGGATTTCTGTAAACAAGATACCGGGTAAAAAGTTTTTAATTCAGCTGCTTTGTGACTAATCGCAAAGCAGCTTTTTAATTTTTGTACCCATGTGTAACACTTTTATATAATGATACATATTTTAGATTAGGTAAACGAAATTAGACTCAGCTAAAGTTATTAGTTAAGTATAAAAATGTCAAGAGGTGTTAATTTTGTTGGATGAGAGCTATGTTCCAACTATGGGTTCTCAAACGGAATCTTTAAATGTTGGAAGGGTTATACCACATAATCGTAAATCAATTGGTAGAATTAGAACCTTACTTAAATTTTTAGGGCCCGCATTTATAGTAAGTGTGGCATATATTGATCCAGCTAATTTGAAATTGGAACACTTATTTCTTTCCATATATCTGCATAAACAAGCCGGAGGGGCTGCTACGCCCCTCCGGAAAAAATGTTATTACAAGCCGAAAAGCTTAAGTATCAGGTTGATATATGAATTCAGCATATGTTCCATATATTGTCCGTTGAGCCTTTCATTAAATTGAATCAAATCAAAGGAAATAGTATCCTGCATGATTTTTATACAAATCTCATAGTCAAATAGCACGGCCTCTTCTTTTGAAGACTTATTACCAAACTTCAGGAGAGGTACAACCTGAGCTCCATCCAGATTTTCTATGAAGGCCCTTGATATTTCATTTAAATCGTAAGAATTCTTTACTGCATGTTCCCTAGCCTCTTTAACCTTATTTACTATACTGTCCAGCAAATGATTATCCTCCAGATCAATGTCCAAAGAGTAATATTTACTGTCACTGTTCCTGCATTGAATTTGTATTTTCTCCTGCTTACTGATATTATTCAGCAAATAATAGTATATACCTGTAAATATATTCTGTAATTCAGTGTAATCAGCCTCTTGTCTGAGTATACCGTTTACCTGTTCCTGAGTACATGAATAATTGTATCTGCCGGTTCCCCCATTTTCAATGTCCCCACTGAAAAATACCTCAGGTAAAACGATTCCCTTTAATCGCCTGTATTCACCATTTCTGTTCTGATGTTTCTCAATAACTTCTGCCAGCATAACAATTGAAGGGTTTGCAAAAATGTCGGAAATACTAAGTGCTTTCGGATAAATTTCTTCTAGTTTTTCGTGCATACTGATTAATAATATGGAGTTTCCACCCACATCAAAGAAATTATCATATACACCTATATTTTCTGTTTCCAATACTTCTTTCCATACATCCAGCACATTTTCCATTATTTCTGTCATTTCAACTGTAATTTCTACTTTTTCTTCAAAAGCTTCCGGATCAGGCAGCTTCTTTTTATCAACTTTCCCGTTTGAAGTTACAGGCATATTATCCAGTAAGCAGTATGCATTTGGTATCATATATCCCGGGAGGAACCTTGCAATAAAAGCTTTCAGCTCCTGTGCATCAATAGTCTCCGAAGCACAGTAATACAAAGCTATCCTTTTATCAGCCGATTTTGTCTCCCACACTGTTGCCACGCAATCTGTAATACCTTGGAACTGCAATGCCACCTTTTCAATTTCGCCTATTTCTACTCTGTTGCCTCTTATTTTAACCTGCTCATCACATCTTCCCAGATACTCCAGATTTCCATCCTTGGTCCACCTGACAATGTCTCCCGTTAGGTATATCCTTGAATCATAGGAGAAAGCATTTTCTATAAACTTCTCCTTTGTAAGACTTTCATTAAATAAATATCCCCGAGCCAGACTGTCTCCTGCAACGGCAAGCTGGCCTGGCATTCCTTCCGGAACCAGTTTATAATTTTTATCTATTACATAAGCTCTGACGTTATCCACGGGCTTTCCTATCGGTATATTGTCATATTCCCTGTCAACCGTGAAGTAAGTGGACACTACAGTATTTTCCGTAGGCCCGTAATTATTCACCAATGAATATCCTCTGGAAATGAAGCTTCTCAGCTTGTCTCCTCCTGTTAACAATACCCTGAGGGACCTGTTATCCTGTTTTATGAACTGTTCACATATCTGAGTTGGCAGGAAGCTGACAGTAACACCGTTTTCCTCAAAGTACTTATTAAGTCCGGCCATATTCATTCGTAAATCCTTCTCAATTATGTGTATCTGTGCACCTACCGCCAAATAAGGATATATCTCCCATACAGACGCATCAAATCCAAAGCCGGCGTACTTGGTGGCTATGTCTTTTTCTGTAATACTATACACACGGTTGTGCCAATAAACCAGATTGGTTATACATCTGTGCTCAACCATTACTCCCTTTGGCTTCCCTGTGGACCCTGAAGTATAAATGACATATGCCAGATCAGACGGTTTGTTATCTGATTCAAATTCCGCAGATTCATATGAAAAATCATTATCAATGCATATTGTCTTTCCCGAAAACTTCACTTTACCCGCCAGACTTTGTTGTGTCAGCAAAATTTCCGCTTTGCTGTCCTCAAGCATGTATTCAATTCGTTCCTCAGGATAATCAGGGTCTACCGGCAAATACGCTGCTCCTGATTTCAGTATTCCGAGTAGTCCTGACAAAATAAACTCGGATGGCTCAAGCATTATCCCTACTATGTCTTCCTTACCCACATTATGTCTCTTCAAATGATTGGCAATGCGGTTTGCCGCACTATTCAGCTCCGAGTATGACTGCCTGACGCCCTTATATACTGCCGCTATGGCATCCGGGGCTGAATAAGCCTGTTTTTCAAACAGATGACATATTGTAAAATTGCTTGGATACGTTGTCCCTGTATTGTTGAACTGATTCAGCAGCCTGTCCTTTTCTTCCGGACTCAAAATCTCAATATCCATAATTTTTTGTTCCGGGTTTTCCAGTGTATTTTTAAGTATAAGCATAAAATGACTGCTAATATTTCGGATGGTATCTTCTTTGAACAAATCTGTGCAATAGCCTATACTCATATCATAGCCGGAATTTTCAGATTCTCCGATATATATTGTCAGATCAAACTTCTGACTTTCCATACAATGCTCTACCGGTTCCATTGTTATATTATCCATCTCCAGTATTGCATTATCATTATTCTGGAATGAAAACATAACGTCAAAAAGTGGATTTCTGGAGAAGTCCCTTTTTATGTCCAGTGCTTCCACAAGATCATCAAACTGGTAATCCTGGTTTTGGTATGCCCTCAATGATTTTTCCTTGATTTCATTCAGGAAATCAATATATTTCTTATGACCTTCCGGTTTGCCCCGTAATGCCAGAGTATTGACAAATACACCTATGAGGTTCTCAACATCCTTGTGAGTCCTTCCGAATATAGGGCTTCCCACCACAATATCCTCCTGATTGCTGAACCTTCCCAAAGTAATCATAATAGCTGATAAAAGCACCATGTATTCCGTAGCTCCGGTACTCTTTGACAATTTTTTTACATTTTCCCTTATGCATTCGTCAATGGATGAATTTATTATTTTACCATTAAAGCTTTGTGTCTTTTCACGTTTAAAATCAAGAGGTAACTCGAGTACAGGTATTTCATCGGAAAATTCCTGCAACCAATATTCTTTCTGCTTCTCAATGCCCCTTGCAGTCATCCATTGGCAATAATCCGTATATTGAATTCTCAATTCCGGCAGCTCTTTGCCCATATATAACTTGGATAATTCTTTAAACATTATTGACACGCTCATGCCGTCTGAAATTATATGGTGAGTGTCGATAAACAGGTAATAACTGTCACAATACTTTACAACCTTTACCCTTAACAGGCATCCCTCCATGAAATCAAAAGGTCTTACAAATTTTCTCACAGCTTCGTCCACATTAAAGCTGTTGCTTTCTTCGTATTCGAAATCTACCCGGCAGGAATCTATAATTTCCTGTACCGCCTCATTCTGTTTCATGTAAAAGCGGGTATGTAATATCTCATGGCGGCATACCAGTCTGCCAAATGCAGACTTTAGTTTTTCTATATCCAATTCACCTTTGACAACGTATACCATTGGCATATTATATGCTGTACGGGTTTCATCAAACTGGCTTACAATAAATATTCTCTTTTGTGCAGAGCTCATCAGATAATACGGTTTTACTTCATATACCGGTATTTCAGTAAAATTGTTATTACTTTTATCTACTATTTCACTAAGTTTTTCAACTGTGGAATATGTAAATATATCCTTCAGGGAAACTCTGCAACCCGTCTCTGCTTCAAGCCTGTTTATCACCTTTGTGGCTTTCAGGGAATGTCCTCCCAGTTCAAAGAAATCGTCTTTAATTCCCACTTTCTTAATTCCCAATACATCTTCAAAAATACCGGCTATTATATTTTGTGTATCATTTTCAGGTGCAGCATATGTATCCGTTTCTTCCATAATAATGTCAGGCAAAGCCCTCACATCCAGCTTTCCATTTCTGGTTACCGGCAGGAAATCCACCTTGGCAATATATGAAGGTATCATATAATCAGGGAACAGATTTCTAAGAGACGCCCTGACATCAACCTCTCTACCAGTACCGTCCCCAACAATAAATGCACATATTCTTTTGTCTCCCTTATCATCTTCACGGACAATGACAGCACAATCCTTTATACCGTCAATTCCTTTTATTACTGTCTCAATCTCACCGAGTTCAACCCTGAACCCTCTTATTTTTACCTGCTCGTCAATTCTTCCAAGAAATTCGATATTTCCGTCTGGAAGCCATCTGGCTAAATCTCCAGTACGGTACATCCTGCCTTCTCCGAAAGGATTATCCGTAAACTTTTCTCCGGTTAGCTGTTCTCTGTTGAGATATCCTCGTGCCACACCATCTCCTGTTGTGCACAATTCACCCGGTACATTTATTCCACAAAGATAGTTATTTTTATCAAGTATATATACCTTTGAATTTGAAACCGGGCTACCTATGGACATCCTTTCAAACTTGTCCGGTATGGAATATGTAGTAGTAAAGGTTGTATTTTCAGTAGGCCCATACCCGTTTATCAGCCTAGTCGATATATTATTTTCCTTAAACATTCTTACGTGCTTGTCAGACAGTTTCTCTCCACCTATCAGCAAATACTTCAGAGGATCAAATATCCCACAATCAGTTTCAACAAGTTGGTTAAACAAAGTAGAAGTCAGCCACATGGTATTTACATGGTATTTTTCTATAGCAGCACCCAGAAGACTTGCATTTAATATTACCTCCTGTTCTGCCAAGACCAGCCTTCCTCCGTTCAGCAATGAACCCCAGACTTCTAATGTTGAAGCATCAAAAGCCATAGCACCTGTCTGCATAATGACAGTGTCCCTGTTCAGTTCCAAGAAATTATTGTTTTTAACAAGCCGCAATATGCTCCTGTGTTCAATCATTGTACCTTTAGGATTTCCTGTTGTTCCTGATGTATAAATAATATATGCCAAATCTGTAGGCCTATTTATAACCTCAATCTTACTGCAAGCTCCTTCAAATATACGTGCGTCTGCCAGATCTATAAAAGGAACATCCGTGTCAATCCTCGAATTACATGTAAGTACCGCTTTAGGATTACAATCTTTAATTATAAACTGTGCCCTCGCCTCCGGATACCTGATATCAATAGGTACATACGCTCCTCCGGCTTTCAGTATGGCACATATGCCAATAATCATTTCTATACTTGTTTGTGCCAGAACAGCAACCGTATCATCCTGTCCAACACCCATGGCTCTCAGTTTGACTGCCAATATATCGGATTTCCTTACAAGTTCTGCATATGAAATTTCATCATTACCACATATGACTGCTATTTCATCAGGGTTCTCGTCCGCTTGTTCGTTCAGGATTTCAGACACTGTCTTGTCTCTTGGATACTCGGCGTCCGTGTTGTTGAATATATTTAAAACTTTATGCTCCTCATCCCTGCTAATCCGCTGAATGTCTTTGATACTCTGATAAGGGTCCTGCACCATGTTGCTGATAATAGTATTAAGGTGTGATAGCATAACATTCATTGAGGACTCTTTAAACAAATCATTCCGATATCCCAGATTGACTATATATTCGCTGTCCTGTTCACCAACCGCTATTGTAATGTCGAATTTCTCAACCTTAAACTCTGCCGAGATATCTGTTATTCTAATGTCGCCGGCATCAAACATGTACTTTTCATTATTCTGCATAACAAACATTACATCAAATAACGGATTTCTGGATATATCCCTTTTAATCTCCAGCTTGTCAAGTAATTCATTAAAGGGGTACTCCTGATTTTCGGCAGCTTTTAAAGCGGCAGTCCTTACTTCATTTATAAATTCCAGACATTGCTTGTCTGGTGCAGGTTTACCGTCAATAACCACTGTATTTACAAACATTCCCAGCATTTCTTCCACGTCTTTGTGAGTTCTGCCTGACATTGCAGTTCCTAATAGTATTTCCTCCTTTCCGCTGTGTATGGAAAGCAGCACCATAGCCGCTGACATGAATACCATATATGGAGTCACATTCTCTGTCTTGCAAAATTGGTCTATTTTCTGCTTCAGTTCTCTTCCGATAGCATATTCCACCGTATCTCCACTGAATCCCTGAACTCTTGAACGCGGATAGTCCAGCCTGAGATCAAGCTCCGGTACATGATTCTGAAACTTGGATACCCAATAGTCTTCCTGCGGTTTCATATCCTTAGAAAGCATCCATTCACTGTAATCCCTGTACTGTTGGTTTAATTCACCGGGATTCTTTCCAATGTAGTACTGCATTACTTCTTTCCAGAACATTGAACTGCTCATTCCATCCGATATAATGTGATGGATATCAACGAGCATATACCAACAACCGCTGTTTTCTATCAGCCTAACACGGAATAACGGCGCCTTACCTAAATCAAAAGGACGGACAAAGTCCTTCATGGTTTTTTCCAATTCACTATTACTTAAGCTACTATATTCAAAATCTACATTTGCTGAAGGTTCTATCTTCTGAACCATTCTTCCGTCAAGCATCATAAAGGAGGTTCTCAGTATTTCATGCCTTTCAATCATATTTATAAATGCCTGCTTCATTTTTTCAGCATCCAGAGTTCCCTCAATCTTCATAAACCTTGGCATATTGTATGCAATACCATCCGGCTCCATCTGATTCAGCAGATAAATCCTCCTCTGAACAGAAGACATATCATAATATGTTTTAATTTCAGCCTTTGGGATGTGTTCATATTTATTGTTGTTTTTATTTTCAGCTATAAATGAACAAAGCATTTCGACTGTAGGATAAACGAATATTTCCTTTAATGAAATTCTTGCTCCAGCTGTTTCTTCAATACGGTTAATAAGCCTTGTTGCACGCAGCGAATGACCACCCAATTCGAAGAAGTTGTCTGTCACTCCTACTTTTTCAATATTAAGAATATCCGCAAATATTCCGGCAACAGTATTTTCAAGCTCATTTCTTGGAGCAATATATTCTGTATCTTCGGTGAAATCAACCTCTGGAAGCCGTTTTCTGTCCAGTTTTCCATTTATAGTCAAAGGAAGTTCATTCAATTGAATTACTCTGGACGGGATCATATATTCCGGCAAGGTTTTACGCAACTCCTTTTTCAATCCGGAAGCATTATTTCCGTCTCTCATGACCACGTATGCACAGATATACTTTTCGTCATCGGGCTTCTCTTTTAATACCACCGCCACATCTTTTACAGTGTCACTTTTCCTTATTGTTGCTTCAATCTCACCCAGCTCGATTCTGAAGCCCCTTATTTTAACCTGTTGGTCAATCCTTCCAAGGTATTCAATATTTCCGTCAGGAAGCCATCTGACAAGGTCTCCTGTGTGGTACATGTTTCCTTCTCCGAAAATATTAGGTTCAAACTTCTCAGTAGTCAGCTGAGGATTATTGAGATAACCATCAGATAAACCGTCCCCTGATGTGCATAATTCTCCGGGCATTCCTATTCCGCACACCTCATGCCCATTCATTATGTATACCTGTGTATTTGCAATGGGGCGTCCAATTGGTATCTGGTTCATGCATTCTTTAATTTCATATGTAGTCGTAAATGTAGTATTCTCAGTAGGACCATAGCCGTTAATCAAATGTGTTGTATTATTCACGGTCTTTAGCATATTAACATGCTTTTCGGACAATTTTTCTCCACCTATCAAAAGGTATAAAATACTGTCAAACATATTACTATTGCCTGTAATCATCTGATTATAGAGGGATGCTGTCAGCCACATTGTATTAACGCTCTTGTTTATTATCTCCTTGTATAGATATTTCTCATTTGTAAGCACCTCATTGGACGCAATAACAAGCTTTCCGCCGTTTAACAGAGCTCCCCAGATTTCAAATGTAGAGGCATCAAATGCAAGTGAACCTGTTTGCATTATTACAGTATTTCTATCAAGGGATACATAATTTGTATTTTTGACCAGTCTGACAACATTCCTATGCTTCACCATAACCCCCTTTGGGGTTCCCGTTGTTCCCGATGTATAAATCAGATATGCCAAATCCTCCGGGCCATTGATATTTTCCGGAGTTTCGGCCGGATAGTCACCTATATCTGTAATATCAAAAATTATATACCCGGTATCTAACGGTAATTTTTCCTTACCCTGCAAACAAACTTTTGGTTTACAATCCTCGAGAATATACCTGAGCCTTTCCTCAGGATAGTTTAAATCAATAGGTACGTACGCACCTCCTGCCTTTACAATACCCAAAATTCCTATAATAGTCTCCAAGGTTCTCTCAGTGGTTACCGCAACAAAATCACCTGCTCTTACTCCTTCATTTCTCAAAGCTGCGGCTATTTTACCGGATAGGATGTCAAGCTCAGCGTATGTTATGGCAGTGCTGTCGGACATTAGTGCTACCGCATCTGGTAATTGCCTTGCCTGTTCTACAAACAACTCTCCGATAGTCTTATGTGAAGGGTAATCTGTTTTATTGTCATTAAACCTATGTGTTACTTTTGTATACTCATCATTATCCAGGGCACTTATTTCCCTGAGCTTAAGACTTGTATTTCCAATAGCGTTTTCTATAGCATTTTTAAAGTGTACCAATAATAAATCAATTGATTCTTCTCTGAATAGGTCGGTACAATAACTTGCGGATACGGTATATCCCTTCTCCGCAGGACTTATAATTACAGTCATATCAAATTTTTCAATATCATTGCCTGAAGCACAAGGTTCAAGGCTGAATTCCTCTGTGGTTAAGCTTATCCTCTCATTATTCTGGTAGACAAACATCACATCAAACAATGGATTTCTGGATATGGTTCTTTCTATATTTAAGTCTTCCAGCAATTCTTCAAATGGATATTCTTGATTATCGTATCCATTCATAACTGTGCTTTTTACTTCTTTCAGGAATTCTCCAAAGCTCTTTTCCTTTTCCGGGAATGTTCTGAAAGCCAGAGTGTTTACAAACATACCCAACATACTTTCGGTATCCTTGTGCGTTCTTCCTGATATAGGGCTGCCTACGATTATGTCTTCCTGTCTGGTGTATTTGCCCAGCAGCATTGTGAATGCAGCCAATAGCACCATATATTCTGTTGTACCTGTATCCTTAGTAAGCTTAATTATCTTATTTCTTGTCTCATCGGTAATAGTCGTCTCTATAGTCTTGCCCCGGAAGGTTTGAAGCTGGGGTCTGGTAAAGTCCAGAGGAAAATCAAGTACCGGTATATCGCCTTTGAATTGATCTTTCCAGTACTGCCTTTGATTACGGAAATCTCTCGAATTAATCCACTGGCTGTAATCCTTGTACTGTACTCTTAATGGCATGAGTTCCTGTTTGCCATACAGTTTCATAAGCTCATCAAACAAAATTACTGAGCTCATTCCGTCAGATATAATATGGTGCATATCCAGCATCACATATTCATCAGATTTCGTACGAACTACCTTTAATCTAATGAGGGGTAGTTCCTCCAGCTTGAACTTTCTTACAAAACCATTAATTATATTTTCAAGTGAATCATTGTTTTCTTCATATGTACACTCCACCAGAGGCTTGTCTTGAATTTTCTGAATCAAATTACCGTCTATCATTTTAAATACGGTTCTCAGAATTTCATGCCGTCTCAGCAGTTCCGAGAAAGCACGTTCCAATCTTCCATAATCAAGCTGACCTCCAGACACCTTCATTATAAAAGGCATATTGTATGAAAGCCCTGTTTCATCCATATGATAAATCATGTACATTCTCTTCTGGGCTGATGACATTGGGTAATATTTATTTTGTTCAACAGCAGGAATAGGTTCAAATCCACCGTTTATAGATTTTTCTGCAAATTGAGACAATCTCTCAATCGTAGGATATTCAAAAATATCTTTTAATGAAAGTCGAATCCCCATTGCTTCTTCAATCTCATTGATAACACGCATAGCCCTGAGGCTGTGCCCACCCATTTCAAAGAAATCATCCTTTATGGATAGCTCGTCTGTCTGCAATACACTACTGAAAATCGAATATATCGCCTTTTCAGTTTGAGTACCCGGTGCAACCTGTTCTCTGAGGCTTGATGCCTTTATGTTCTGCAAAGCCCTTTTATCCAGTTTTCCGTTTGCTGTTACGGGTAATTTATCCAGTATCGCTATAAAAGAAGGTATCATGTAATCCGGCAGCAGCTTTCGTAATTGTTCTTTTACGTCCGTAGTCGAAATGGTATTTTTAGGGACAATATATGCATATATTGCCTTCTGTGCCGCTTCATCCTCATGAACCATTACTGCACAGTCACTGACTTCATCAAGCCCTTTTATAACAGCTTCTATTTCACTAAGCTCAATTCTGAAACCTCTTATTTTTATTTGCTCGTCAATTCTTCCTAAATACTCAATGTTACCGTCAGGAAGCCACCTTCCCAAATCCCCGGTGCAATACAGCATGTCTTCACCTAAAGCACCCGGAATAAACTTTTCCTCAGTGAGTTCAGGTTTGTTAAGATATCCCCGGGAAACACCTGCTCCCGCAGCACATATCTCGCCCGGAATCCCGATGCCACAAAGTGCTTTCCGTTCATCAACAATATAAACTCTGGTATTTGCAATAGGAGTTCCTATTGGGATTCTCTCAAAGTCATCTGGAATACAGAAGGTTGTTGTGAATGTAGTGTTTTCAGTTGGGCCGTATCCGTTAATCAGTCTGGTTTTAACATTTTCCTTCTTAAATATCCTTACGTGTTTGTCAGACAGCTTCTCTCCTCCTATCAGGAGGGTATCCAAAGAGTCAAAAATACTGCATTTCATTTCTACCAGCTGGTTGAATAATGTTGATGTAAGCCACATTGTATTGACCTTGTTCTTTAAAATAACATTTTCCAATGCATTTGCTTCGAGGATTACATCGTAGTCAGCCAGAACAAGCTTTCCTCCATTCAGCAATGGCCCCCAGACTTCCATGGTTGAAGCATCAAAAGCCATTGCACCTGTTTGCAGGATTACCGAATCAGCTCCAAAGGTGATATAGTTGGTGTCCTTTACAAGCCTGATAACACTCCTGTGTTCTATCATGGAACCTTTTGGATTCCCGGTAGTACCCGAGGTATAAATAATGTATGCCAAATTCGAAGGTTTATTAACCGTAGGCAGATTATCACTGCTGCCTTCCCATGTACTCTTTTCTGCCAGATCAATTACAGGTACTCCTGCATCTATAAAGTTCTTGTGGACAAGAACCGCTTTTGCAGAACAATCTTCTATTATATATCTGATTCTTGTTTCGGGATATCTGGTGTCTATAGGTACATATGCTCCACCCGCCTTAAGAATTGCACAGATGCCTATAATCATTTCTGCACTTCGTTCTGCCAGAACAGCAATCCTGTCATCCGGCTGTACTCCCATACTCCGTAGCTTGTTGGCCAATATATTGGAGCGTTTATTCAATTCATAATAGGTTATATTGGTGTCATCGAACACCACAGCAATACTGTCTGGAGCTTTGTTAACCTGCTCCTCAAAGAGTTCGACTAGAGTTTTGTCCTTGGGATAGCCCGTTTCAGTCCTGTTGAACATGGCAATACTAACCCTGTCCCCCTCTGTAAGTATCTCAATATCACCAACGGTTCCGTAATAGTTGGCTGTAATTGAATCTAGTACTTGTATATAATGATTCATTATTCCAAGAACACTGTCTTCTCTGTACAAATCCGTACTGTATTCCAACAGAAGCTGATATCCTTCCTTATATGGCAACAAAGTAAATGTCAAATCGAATTTTGAAGTAGTGTGTCTGTCATCCTGTGCCGAGTCATTGAAAACAAGCCCCTCAAAGTTTTCCGTATTCTGATCATTGTTTTCCATTACAAACATTACATCAAAAAGCGGATTTCTTGATAAGTCTCTGCTTACACCGGCTGCTTCTACTATCTCTTCAAATGGAAAGTCCTGATTTTCATATGCTTTGAGACATGTCTCTTTTATTTCTCCAAGAAAATCAAGGAATTTTTTTCCACCCTCCGGTTTAGCTCGCAATGGCAGGGTATTTACAAACATACCGGCTATCCCCTCGGTATCTTTATGATTTCTCCCTGATACAGGACTTCCTACTATAATGTCATGCTGTCTGCTGTATTTTGAAAGGATTATCATCAAAGCACTGAAAAGCACCATGTACTCTGTTGTTCCTGATTTTTGGGCCAGCTGACACAGGCGCTCCTTCAGAGCTCCTCCAATGAAGGATTTCACAGAGCTTCCGTTAAATCTTTGCTTTGAAGGTCTTGGATAATCCAAGGGCATTTCCAGTACAGGAATATCATCGCTAAATTGATTTTTCCAGTATTCCTGTTGGGTAGTCAAATCCCTTGAAAGCATCCACTCGCTATAATCTTTGTATTGTAAATCCAGTGTGGGAAGTTCCTCACCGTTGTACAGCCTTATAAGATCATTTTGAATAATATTTAAGCTCATTCCATCTGAAATGATATGATGCATGTCAATCAGTATATTTGTAATCCCATTTTTGGAATAAACCACCATTAACTGCATAAGAGGAGCCTTGCTCAGATCAAATGGTTTAACGAATCCCCTGTAGAGCTTCATAATATCAGCTTCCTCTGCTTCGGCAAAAGTTATGTCAATATTAACATTATCATTAATAACTTGAACTGTTTCACCATTAACAACAGTAAAGCTCGTTCTTAAAGCCTCATGTCTATGGGTCAGCTGCTCAACAGCTCTCCTGAACTTAACACTATCTAATTTTCCGGACAGTTCCAAAATACCTGATATATTATAAGCCACTCCTGTATTATCAAGTTCATTAAGCAAGTACATCCTTTTCTGAGCCGATGAAACAGCATAGTATTCTTTTTGGACAGCCGGGGTTATGCCGTTGTATACCTTGCCAGAATGTGCGTCAACCAATGAGGCGATAAGCTCGGGTGTTGGACTGCTGAATATGTCTTTCAATGATAATCTTACACCTGTATCAGCCTCTATTTTATTTACCAGTTTAGTGGCTCTCAATGAGTGCCCGCCCAATTCGAAGAAATCATCATGGATTCCCGTCTGCTCTAAATTCAGCACATCGCAAAAGGCCGCACAAATTATTGTTTCCGTTTCGTTCTGTGGAGCGTGATACTCACCGGAACTTCTGATTTCTATATCCGGCAGAGCACGTTTATCGACCTTTCCGCTTCCGGTAACCGGAATAGAATCAATCTGCATCATGTATCCGGGAATCATATATTCCGGCAGGGATTTTCTGATTTCATCCTTCAACGTACCTAAATCAACTTCTTCATCAGACACCACGTATGCATAAATGGCATTGTCACCGCTATTATCCGGCTTGGCTATTGCTACTGAGTCGTTTATGTATGGGATTTTTCTGATAACATTCTCTATTTCCTCAAGCTCGATTCTAAAACCTCTGATTTTCACCTGTTCATCAATTCTGCCAAGGTACTCTATATTTCCGTCAGGCAGCCAGCGTGCCAAATCCCCCGACCTGTACATTTTGCCTTCTCCAAAGAGATTATCAATGAACTTTTCATTTGTTAAATCAGAAAGATTCAAATATCCTCTCGCCAATCCGTCACCCGTAATGCACAATTCACCCGGTATACCCGTACCACACAGGTTATTCCCATCGAGGATATATATCCTGCTGTTGTATATCGGTTTTCCGATAGGAACATTATTCGGTATTTCAGTATTGGGAGCATATTCCCAGTGGGTTGCCAGTACCGTATTCTCTGTAGGGCCATAAGCATTTATAAATCTGGTCTTTTCACCATATTTCCTAATAACCTCTCTATTAGCTGCAGAACCTCCGGTGGTCAATACTCTGAGTCCCTTTACCGACGTCTGAAGACAGAACTGTGGTGGGAGAAGTGTAACTGTTACTCTGTGCTCCTCTACATATTCTTCAAATAATTTTACGTCGGCTATTACTTCCTGTGGTATCAGGCACAGACTTGCTCCGGTGAATAGTGAAATCGTAAGTTCCCAAACCGACGCATCAAATATGCAGTTTGCGAACTGCAGAACTACATCATCTCCGCTCATTTGGTACAAGTCAGCAAGATATGATGTCATTGATACAACACCCCTGTGTTCCAGCATTACACCTTTAGGTTTTCCGGAGGTACCCGAAGTATAAATTAAATACATCAGATCATTTGGTTTATTTACAAGGGGAAGATTGTCCTGTGCTCCTTCCCATAGCTGTTGGTTTGCAAGGTCAATGACCGGAATATCTGTTTTAACATCAGCATTATATATGAGCACAGCTTTGGCTCCGCTGTCCTCCAATATATAGTCAATCCTTTCAGCAGGGTATGAGGCATCTATTGGTACATAAGCTCCTCCGGCCTTTATAACCGCCAGCATTCCCACTATCATTTCAATACTACGCTCAGCCATAACAGCCACAAAATCATCCGGCCGGATGCCCATTTCGCGTAATCTTGCTGCAACACAATTTACCCTGCTATTCAGTTCTGAATATGTTATTTTTGTGTCTTCATAAGTTATTGCCATACGGTCAGGTGAATTTCTGACTTGTTCTTCAAATAATTCAACAACGGTTTTTTCTTTTGCATACTGCTTTGAGGTATTATTAAATGCGTTGAGTATGATGTTCTTTTCTTCGTTTGTTACAGTATTGATTTCCGCTAAAGTCAAATCGTTACTGTCCGTTATTTCATCGATAATCTTTTTAAAATGCCCGGCCATAGCAAGTATGCTTTCTTTTCTAAATAGATCGCTGCAATATTCAAACAGAACCAGATATCCGCCATTGCTTTCACCGGCACTGATTGCCAAATCAAATTTTGCAATATTGTGGTTTAAAACCTCTGCAGTTTCATTTATATTTATACCTTCAAATTCATCATCAAAATTCCTGTTATTCTGGACTGAAAACATAACATCAAACAGAGGGTTACGTGATATGTCCCTGTTAACCTTGATTTCTTCCAGAAGTTCTTCAAAAGGAAACTCTTGATTCTCATATGCAGATAAACAGATTTCCCTTACCTCTGACAGGAAATCAATATACTGTTTTGTTGTTTCGGGTTTTGCCCTCATCACAAGGGTATTAACGAACATACCCAGCATACTCTCGGTATCCTTATGGGTTCTTCCTGAAACCGGGCTGCCTACTGCAATATCATCTTGCCTGCTGTACTTTCCAAGTAAAATAAATACAGCACTAAGAAGTACCATATATTCCGTTGTTCCGGTCCTGCGTGCCAGATTTTTGATAGCCGCAGTCCGATCAGGTCCTATAAAAGTACTCACACCACCGCCTTTAAATGACTGAATGGAAGGTCTCTTATAGTCCAGAGGCAGATTTAAGACAGGTACCTCATCACTGAATCGGCTGACCCAGTATTCTTTTTGCCTTGATAAATCCCTATGATTCATCCATTGGCTGTAGTCCTTATAGTGAACCCTTATTTCATTAAGTTCTTCACCTGCATATAACTTCAGCAGTTCATCCTTCAATATATCCATACTCATACCGTCTGATATGATATGGTGGATATCAACGAGCAGTACTGTCTCAGTTTCCCTTTTTACTGCACATAGTCTCATAAGAGGTGCTTCCTGAAGGTCAAAGGGCTTTCTGAAATCATCCCGGAGCTTACTTAGTTCAGTTGTAGCATTTTCAATAACAGAAAAATCAATTTTATTATTCTGACTTATTTTTTGTACCATTTCGCCATTTATTATATGAAAGCTTGTTCTTAATATTTCATGGCGTTCTGTTATTTTTTCAACTGCATGCTTTATTTTCATTTCATCAAACTCACCGTAGAGAGAAAATGAACCGGAAATGTTATATACAGTTGATACATCACCGATTTGGTTAATTAAATACAAACGCCTCTGGGCTGAAGACATTGGGTAGTATTCCATATCCTTTGCCTTTGGAATTGCCGAATATACGTTTTCTCTTAATTTGTCCAGTTCCTTGGTTATTTCCCCGGGACTTCCGGCCCTAAAAATCGTTTTCAGCGGAACTTTAACCCCCAACTCTGCCCCTATGCGGTTAACAAGTTTGGTTGCACTGAGAGAATGTCCTCCCAGATCAAAGAACCCATCGTGTATTCCAACTTTCTGTACCCCAAGAATCTCCATAAAAATCCCGCATATTTTCTCTTCTGTCTCGTTACGGGGTGCTTCATATTCATCGGAACCCGCCAGTTCAATCTCCGGCAGACTTTTCTTGTCCAGCTTTCCGTTTTTGTTCATTGGTAAGGATTCAATTTGCATTATTCTTGCCGGCACCATGTAATTGGGCAGTTCACTATTTAACAGATTTTTTATTTTACCGATGTCTATAGTTTTGTCCGAAACTACGTATGCAAGCAGATACTTTACCCCATCCTTTTCTCTTGCAATTACAACCGCTTCTTTTATATCTTCAAATTTTTTAATAACATTTTCTATTTCACCAGGCTCAACCCGGAAGCCCCTAATTTTTACCTGTTCATCAATTCTTCCCATGTATTCAAGGTTTCCATCGGAGGTCCAGCGGGCCAAATCTCCCGAGCGGTACATTTTCCCCTCACCGAAAGGATTATCAATGAATTTCTCAGCATTTAATTCAGGTCTGTTCAAATACCCCCTTGCCACTCCAATACCCGCTATGCATAATTCTCCGGGTACTCCGATACCGCAAGGCTCCGCATCGTTCATAATAAATATCTGTGTGTTCGCAATCGGCTTACCGATTGATACAGTTCTGGTTTTAACTTTTTTATGATATACATAATCACAGCAGCCGATAGTAGTTTCAGTTGGTCCATACTCGTTATGGATATCTATGTGCTCCCCATATTTTCCCACTATAAGTCCCGAAGTATGTGAATCCAGTTCCTCTCCTCCGAGTATAAGTGAATTCAGATTAGGAAGTCTGCCCACATCCTGAAGTGCCGCAGCTTCCTTCAAATGTAATGGTGTTAGCTTTACTGACGTCAGCTCCTGATTTCGGAATATATTGTTTATGTCATTATCAACCGTATCATTATACACTACTAATTTTCCGCCGAAGCATAATGGCAGAAATATAGATGTCTGTGTTAAATCAAAGCTAGGATTCGTGAAAAATGGCATGCAAATCTCAGACTTTACATAGCTGTTTCTGGCATATGTAATATAATTCATCAAAGATCTGTGTTCAATCATTACACCCTTTGGTTTACCGGTAGTTCCTGATGTATAAATGATGTAAACAAGACTATCCTCACTGCAAATCAAAGGTATGTTGTCCTGTTTACCGCTATAATTTTCCAAGTTTTTTAAATCTACTGTTTCTATATCCAATGTCATTATGCAAACCTTAACGGATTGTTCCGTCTTACCCACGAGTATGGCTTTCGGACTGCAATCCTCAAGCATAAACTGTATCCTGTCCACCGGATAGCCGGGATCAACGGGAACATATGCTCCTCCGGCCTTAAGAACAGCCACAATACCGAGAACTGTCTCAATACTGCGTTCCGCAATTATCGCCACTCTGTCGTCACTTTTCACTCCCAGATTTCTCAATTTGGAGGCAATACAATTTGCTCTTGCATTAAGGTCACCATATGTCAAACGGATATCACCGTACTCCAATGCAATATTATCAGGACACCGTTTTACCTGTTCTTCAAACATCTCAATTACAGTTCTCTCAAGTGGGTAAGATTCAAATGTATTATTAAACTGATAGATTACCTGATCCTTCTCATCAACTGTAAGAATACCTACATCCTTGATTTTTTGATTGGTATCCGCCATCATACTGCATAGAATTACTTCCAGATGCTTCATCATGATTCTTATTGACTCTTCGCAAAACAAATCCAAGCAATAGTTGAATGCAACAAGGTATTCATCATCAGCGACGTCTACGTGTATTGTCAAATCAAACTTCTCAATATCTATTTCAGGAGCGCAAGCCTCCAGAGTAAGTTCCTTTGATTTCAGGTTACGCTTTTCATAATTCTGATATACAAACATTACATCAAAAAGAGCATTTCTTGAAATTTCACTTTGAATATTCAGATCTTCTACAAGTTGCTCAAATGGGTATTCCTGATTCTCATAGGCTTGCAGGGTCATTTCCTTTACGGTATTAATAAATCCAAGAACCGTCTCATCTTTACGGGGTCTGGCCCTCATTGCAAGTGTATTGATAAACATACCCATCATATTTTCAATATCCTTGTGAGTTCTTCCGGATATAGGACTTCCCACAACGATATCTTCCTGTCGGCTGTATTTGCCAAGCAAAATCATTACAGCAGACAATAGTATCATATACTCTGTTGAACCCGTACTCTTTGAAACCTTCAAAATCTGGTCCTTTATTTCTTTACCGAATGACGTTTTTACCATTTTACCTTTATAACTGCGATTTTGTGGGCGGGTAAAATCATAGGGCAGGTCAATAACAGGTATTTCTCCCTCAAAGGTCTTTATCCAGAATTCTTTTTGCTTGGAAAAATCTCTGATATTCATCCACTCACTATAATCCTTGTATTGGATTCTGAGTTCTTCCAGCTCCATACCATTATAGCGTTTTAAGAGTTCATTGATAAATACACCCTCACTTACACCATCTGAAACAATATGATGCATATCAAGAAGAATGTACATTTCATCATTTGTTTTTGCAACCTGCATTCTTATCAGCGGAAGCTTTTCCAGTTCAAATCTTCTGACAAATGATTCTGCAAGTTCGTCAACCGACAGCTGGGATTCAATATATGTAAAGTCAACAACAGGATTTTCGTGGATTTCCTGAACCATATTACCGTCCTGCATGTGAAACTCAGTTCTTAAAATCTCATGCCTGCATAGAAGAAATGAAAAAGCATCCTTTAGCCTTTCAACGTTCAGACTGCCCCTTACTCGCATAATATTTGGCATATTATACGAAATACCTGATTCGTCAATCTGGTACATAAAGTACATTCTCTTTTGAGTTGAAGACATGGGGTAATATTTTTTAGTTTCAGCTTTGGGTATAGAAGTATGCTGGCCCTCAATCCGGGTTGCCAGTTCCTCTGCAATCTCTTCAGCTGTAGGTTTGCCGAATATAAGCTGTAACGGAAGTCTTATTCCGGTATTGATCTCAATCTGGTTTATGACCCGTGTGGCTCTCAGGCTATGGCCTCCAATTTCAAAAAAATTGTCCCGAACGCCTATTTTTTCTTTATTTAAGACCTCTTCAAATATGCTACAAATATTTTTTTCAATCTCATTTCTTGGAGCCAGATATTCTGTACTGCTCTTGACATCTATTACCGGCAGCTTTCTCTTGTCAAGCTTTCCATTCAGCGTAAGAGGTATTTCATCTATTGTCATCATGTAATTCGGTATCATGTAATCCGGGAGTATTCTTCTCATTTTCTCCCTTACCTGATCATATCTCATGGCTATATCTGACACAAGGTAAGCATAAAGCTCATTTTCTCCGTTTTCGTCTTTTCTGGGTATTACAACAGCATCATTGATACCTTCGATACTATGTAGAACATTTTCAATCTCTGCTGTTTCAATTCTGAATCCTCTGATTTTCACCTGATCATCTATTCTGTCAATAAATTCAATGGTACCGTCAGGCAGCCATCGTGCCAGATCTCCTGATCTATACAGCTTTCCTTCTTCAAATGGATTATCTATAAACTTTTCCGCTGTCAGTTCAGCTTTATTCAAATATCCAGTAGCCAAACCTATACCGCTGATGCATAATTCTCCCACGATGCCGATACCACAAAGCCTGATTCCATCCAGAATATAAATATGCATATTTTCAACAGGATTTCCTATAGTGACGATTTTTTCACTGTCTTTTTCCATAAGTGTGCTGGTAGCAAAAACAGTGGCTTCGGTGGGACCGTATTCATTATGAATCTCAACTTCTCCCCCAAGAAGATCATAGGCTTTATTTAAAAGTGCCTTGTCCAGTTTTTCTCCTCCAAGAACAATACATTTTAGATTTTTAGGCTTTTTCAGATTCTTGTCCATACAGATTGTTTTTAGCAAGGATGGAGTAAGCTTAACCAATGCGATTTCATCGTTTTTGAAAATATCTGCTATACCTTCATCAATATTTTCATAAATGAAGCATTTGCTTCCAAAGGAAATCGGTCCGAATATAGATGGAACTGTCAAGTCAAATGAAGGGTTGGTAAATAGAGGCGTTACTCCTACATCCCCTTTGTAAAATCTATCCCTGACAATATATAAATGGTTGACAACGGATTTATGCCTTACCACAACTCCTTTTGGCTTCCCGGTGGTTCCCGAGGTATATATAATATATACCGGGTCCTCAGGTGAATTTACAATTGGCAGATTTGCTTCCTCACATGTATAATTGTTGTCATCAATTAATGATATGAAGGGCACCTCTGTGTTAAAACCCGGGCAATCCTGGCGTGTCAGTATTGCCTTTGGTTTACAGTCACTTACGATATATTCCAGTCTTTCCTGAGGATAAGTCGGGTCCACCGGAATATATGTACCTCCTGCTTTCATGACAGCGTACAATGCAATTAAAAGTTCTATGCTTCTTTCGGCCATGATTACAACTGTGTCTTTAGGCATTACACCAAGCTCTTTCAGCTTTCTTGCAATCTGGTTGGCCTTTGAATTCAGCTGTTTGTAGGTTATCTCTGTTCCCTTAAAAGATGCTGCTACACTATCAGGATTTTCCTCCACCTGCTTTTCGAATAATTCATGCAGACATAAATTCTGAGGATAGTCTTTGTGTGTATTGTTAAATACATACTTTATCCTGTCTATCTCTTCTTCCGAAATCAATTCAATGTCTGATATTCTTATATCCTGCTTATAAAGAATCTGAGCCAGAATAATTTCATATCTTCTGAGTAGTTGCTCTATCTCCTGAGATGTATATCTTTTAGGGTCATACATGATACTTAAATCTAAACTGTCCTCACCGGCAAGCATAAATCCCTGATCTGAAAAAGAGGCTTTGAATGAGATGGCATAGTTTGTCTGCTCTCTGGCAGATTCCATTTGCATACTTAAGTCCTCTATCCCCTTTTCATATGCCTCTTTATCTACATAATAATTCTCAAATACAAACAGCGTCTTTATTAAGTCCTTGCCGAGCCCGGTAATTTCCTGTATATCAGCAAGGGAATTATAAACATAATTAGAACTTTCCACTGATTGCTCCATCGTCCCGTCAACCAGCTCTTTTACTGAAATATTATCATCTGCTTTAATACGGGCAGGAATTGAATTTATGAAAAGACCAACCGTTTCATTTATTCCTTTCAAATCTGCATTTCTTCCCGAAACAACTTTACCGAAAACAACATCATTTGTCCTGTTATATTTCTGAAGTAATACACCCCAGGCAACTTCCAGATATGTATTAACAGTTACTTTGTTCTTCTTGCTAATTTCTTTTATTGCACTACACAATTCCTTTTCTATACGCAGTTCAGCGGTCTTAACCTGTTCCTCAGTTGCTATCCCCGCAGTCTGGGGAATAATGTCCGCAGTACTTCCGTAGTCCTCCAGAACTTCCTTCCAGAATTTCAGGCCTTCGTTTCTGTCCTGCTTTTCCAGCCATTTCAAATATTCACCATAGCTTGTTCGTCCTGCATTGCATTCTTTAATTACCTTTACAAGCTCTTCTCGTGAACTACCCTTTTGCAGCCGTTCATAATTTGACATAAAATCTTTAAGAATTAAGGAAAAGCACCAGCCGTCCATAATGATATGGTGAAAACTCCATATCATTTTATACTCATCATTGCTGATTTTTACAAGTATAGCTCTCATTAACGGATCTCTGGATAAGTCAAATCCTCTGTCAACATCTTCTTTTTTAATTCTCTCTAATTCAGTGTTTCTATCTTGAACATTTGATAAATCAATGTATTGATTTTCAAGCTTTCTTTCCGTCATAACAACCTGACGCGGCTTGACAACCTTTTTATATAAAAATGCCGTTCTTAAGGCATCATGTTTTACGGCCAATAAATCAATAGCTTCCTGAATGTTTTTTATATCAATGACACCCTTCAGATTTAATACAGATTGTATAAAATAGCTGGTATCTTTTTCATTCAGATTTTTATAAAACAACATTCCTTCCTGCATGGAAGTTAAAAGATATATACCTTCAACCTTATTGTTTATTTCTTTGCTCATGTATAACACTCCCCAGTTTTTATATTCATACCTTAAGCAATAGTTATTTTCGTCCGGCCAGCTCTTTATTGATTGAAGCAGTTATACCATTAACATCCTCATTCAGATAAAAATGCGACCCGTCAAATGCAACAAGCTTAATGCCGGAGCCTGCAACTTCCTGCCACGCAGTCATATTATCATACGTTATGCTGCTGTCGCTCCTTCCATAATATACAACCACATCGGTTTTTATTTTTTCTCTTCCGGGAACAAATTTATATTCCTCATATATACGGAAATCAGCTCTTAGAATCGGAATGAACAAATCACATAATTCCTTGTTTTTGAATACATCTTCGCTATTACCACCGTATTGTAATACCACTTGCTTGAACTGGTTATCGGGTAACTGATACCTTTTAATTTCATCTGGAGGAAGCTGTGGTGCCTTTGAACCCGAAAAGAAAATCTTAACAGGTTCCTTAAAGCCTTTTTCCTTCAACCTATAGTAAACTTCGTATGTTACACGAGCTCCCATACTGTGTCCAAAGATGGCGTAATCATCATCTTTGGCCTCGTTAATTATGGTATTAGACAAATCCTCTGCAGCTTGATCTATATCTCTGTAGAATTTGTCGCCAAATCTTCTTCCCCTTCCGGCAAGCTCTAAAGGGATTACCTTGATTTCTTTATTTATAAGTTTAGTCCATTTGGAATAGACCATGGCAGATGCCCCTGAATATGGAATACAAAATAGTTTTGTCATAGCAATCACTCCTGAAATATTTTTATGTTTTATAATAAGTCCATCAATTTACTCAGCTCATCCAGTTCAAAATCCTCCAGGCTTTCTGCCCCAACGTCAGATACTGTTTTTATAACCTCATCGTTTTCAGTGCAATGCAAAATAATCTCCTCCAACGTTCCCTTGAATTCCTTTTTTATTCCTGCAATAAATTCATTACCGTATTTACTGCAATCATACAGTATTTCAAAGACTAGATTTCCGTTAACTATCTGGCCGTCAATTAGTAATGAGTTATCAAAATAATTGTCCCTGCCTCTGTCTTTCCCTGTTGTATATTCGGAACTCTTTATTTCCACACTGGATAAAGTGTCAGACTCATTGATTTCCCCTAGATAATTAAAACTAACCTCCGTTTTGACGCCTTCCATTTCTTTAATCAGACCAAACCCGATACCGTTGCCCGGAACCTTCCTTAGAGTTTCTTTTACAGAAATAATATCTTTTTTCAGATCTCCTGATATAACAAGTACGACCGGATAAATGTTTGTAAACCATCCTACCGTCCGTTCAATCTGCACGGAAGAATCAATTTCATGTCTACCATGACTTTCCAATGTAATTGCAATACTCTCAGAATGAGTTGCTTTATAGAGTGTACAGCCCAGAGCCGTGAGCAGTAGGTCGTTTATCTCAGTATTATATTTTCTCCAGGCAGAACGTGTGAGCTTATATGTGAACTCCCGGTCTATATATAGCGTTTCCTTTATCAGGTCTCTCTGTCGTCTGCCTTCAGATGGTAAAAATCTCTCACCTAAAGAAAACTTTTCAACTTGATTTTTTACGTTATTCCAATATTCCAATTGAGACAGTATTTCCTGGCTTTGAGAATACTGCTCCAATTTATCAGACCAACTTTTGTATGAGGCCGATTTAGGTGGAAGCTTTATTTTATGCCCTGATATATATTGTTTATAACCATTGTTCAAGTCATCAAGGATTATCCTCCAAGATACCCCGTCAACTACCAGATGGTGTATACAAAGCATCAAATGTTCTTCCTCGTTGTTCGAAAACAAAACACCTTTTATTAAGGGGCCTTTTTCCAAGTTAAAAGAGCCTTGTATTATATTACACTTCTCGTTTATGTACACCTGAAGCTTCTCAAATGGGATATGAGAAACGTCGTATTCTTCAAGTTCATAAAGGCTGCTCTCTTTCGCGCTAAGTACATATTGTCTGCCATTGCAGAAAACTGCCCGAAGCATATCATGGTGAATGGCTATTTCACCCAGTACCGCCTTTAGTGCCTCCCTGTCAAAGTGTTGTGTCTTAACCATAACTGATTGATTCAGGTGGTTTAAATTTGACAGTTCCCATTGATAAAATATTTTTTGAATTGGTGTAAGTTTAACTTCACCTGTAACTTCCCCATCTTCTTGTAATATAACAGCATTATCTTTCTTGATATATTTTGATATATTCCGTATACTCCTGCCCAGCATAATATCCTTAACAGATACTCTATATCCCAAATCCTTCAATTTGGATATAATTCGTATTGCCTTTATGGAATCGCCTCCGAGTTCAAAAAAGTCAACGTTTACACTGACTTTATCAAGGGATAGTATTTCTTCGAAGGTCTGACATAGAACCTTCTCATCCTCATTTTGAGGAGGCACATAATCTTCCCCGCTCACTGACTGTATTTCAGGAAGCAGTTCTTTATTTACTTTCCCGTTGCGGTTAAGAGCTATGCTTTCAACCTGCATTATAAAGGACGGCATCATATATTCCGGCAGGGTATTTTTTATCTTCTCTCGTATCAAGTCTGTATTTTGCTTCATATCAGATACGATATAAGAACAAAGGAATTTTTCATTATTTTGCTCCCGGATAATAGTGACAGCATCTTTAATTTTGTCCAGACTTTTAAGAACGCTGTCTATCTCTCCCAACTCAATACGGTATCCTCTTATCTTTACCTGCTCGTCTATTCTTCCGAGATACTCGATATTTCCATCAGGAAGCCATCTAGCCAAATCTCCTGAGCGGTAAATCTTACCCATTCCATAAGGATTGTCAATGAATCTCTCATGGGTCAGCTCAGTCCGTTTCAAGTACCCTCTTGCTATTCCGGCACCTGCAATGCACAATTCTCCCGGCATTCCGATACCGCATAAATCCGTGCCGTTTAATATGTAAACCTTTGTATTTGGTATTGGTTTGCCAATCGGAATGCTGTCTCTTACAGCTTCACATTTTT
>NZ_ATAY01000099.1 GCF_000421965.1 Ruminiclostridium papyrosolvens C7
GTAGCACCACTGCCGAAATCTATGCTCTTGTATACGCTGTAATCTCCGTTTTCGGTATAACCTACAGCCTCGGTTCCTTCATCACAGGTTACATTCTGGATTCCGGACTGGTCATTCCAGCTCTCAGCTTCTATTTTTTCAAAGGCTGATCTTGGGGTAACGGGTGTATCAGGGCTTCCGGTATAATTTCTGATTAGACCAAGATCCCAGATAATTTGCTGATATTCAGGAGTCATATCGTTAGTACCCTGAATAAGGAAATCTACCTTGTTTATATCGTTAATTTCTAATTTTTGATTGTATCCTGCACGTATAAGTCACCGTGTGATACATTAGTTGTCCATTTGTCCGAATTATATTTTGTAAGATTGCTTCTTGTTGCCCATTTATTGTTGACCAGAGTCCAAGGTCCTCCAGCACTTGATGAGGTAAACAACTCGTAGCTTCTGCCGTCAATCATGGCTTCAATAAGCATATAGTACTGATTGTCTGCAAGGCTTTTGTAGATGGCTGCTCCTTCAAAGACACTTGAGCATGCAACAGTAGGTGTGCTCCAGCCCTTATTAGGGAAATTCGCCAGAGTGGTTTTTCTCATATACAGTTTTCCTGATCCGTCACTTGGTGTATTGTACATATAAGCGTACTGATCATCGCATATTACATAGTAATCCCACCCCATGTTGCCGGAAATGCCAAAGGATTTCGGCCCGGACCATGAATTCGGATCATCAGGAGTTGTTGTTGTAGCGTACGCTGCCCCATATGTACCATCCTGGTAAACAAGGTACCATAATTTCTGAGGTTCATAGTAGAACAATTCCGGAGCACAGAAATAGCTTTCTCCTATTTTACTCATATAGGTACGTGGAGCTGTTTTCAGTCCTGCAATTGTGCTAGCAGATGTAAAACACATTTGCCAGCCGCCGCTTTTATTTGCACCTGTGTAATAAACAAGGTATTTACCGTTATAATAAACGATAGTAGGGTCTTTAGCCGCATAGTAATCATATGGGCTGCACTGGTTGTGAAAAATAACCCT
>NZ_ATAY01000100.1 GCF_000421965.1 Ruminiclostridium papyrosolvens C7
GGAGTATATGGTTCCGTCATATTTTGTAAGGCTTGAAAAAATGCCCCTTTCACAGAACGGAAAAGTGGACAGAAAGGCTCTGACGGAGCCGGAAGGCAGTATTAATACGAGTATGGAGTATGTTGAGCCTTCTTGTGACGAAGAACATATAATGGCAGAAATATGGAAAAAAGTTCTTGGGTTAGCCAGAGTTGGTATTAATGATGATTTTTTTGAACTTGGGGGAGATTCCATTAAAGCAATACAGGTGGTTTCCTTACTTGCCGGGGAAGGTTTAACTATAGAGGTAAAAGATATTCTTGTACATCGCACTATTTCAAAAGTTATTTTAAATGTTGATAATATTCAAAGATCCAATGATTATGAGCAAGGGTTTATTCAAGGAAGCTTTGGTTTTACTCCTGTAGTTAAATGGTTTTTTAGCCAAAGGTTTAATAACCCCAATTATTTTAATCAATCAATTCTATTGGAACTTAAGAAGTACATGGATATTCAAAAACTTAAAATGGCTTTTGTAAAAATAATAGAACACCATGACGCATTGAGGGTTAATTATTCCCACGATAGAGATGAATTTTTCTTTAATAATGGGGAAATAACCAAAGATTTTGATATTGAAACCTTTAATATTGTCGGATTACCACCGCAAAAGCAGGAAAATGAATTGATTAAAATAGGTATGGAATTAAAGTCAGGATTTGATATAAAAGATGGATTACTTATTAAAGCTGCTATTATTCATTTGGAAGACAATGACAAGCTGCTAATAACAATTCATCATTTGGCGGTTGACGGAGTTTCATGGAGGATTATTCTAGAGGATTTATTTGCGGCATATGAGGCAATTGAAAACAATCGGGAAGTTATTATGCCTAATAAGACAGCATCCTTAATGGATTGGTATGAAAAGCTGTTAAGTATAAAAGACAGTGAAAAGCTAATTTTAGAAAAAGGATTTTGGAAGAAATATTCTGATTTCAAGTTTGAGTTTCCTATGGATTTTGACACGAAAGACTGGAGTATTGCTTCGAGATCTTTGGTAAAAGGATACCTTGATAAAGAAAAGACTGAAAAACTTTTGAATGATGCCAATAAAGTATATAATACTTCGGTTGAGGAGCTTCTCGTAACAGCTATAGCAAAAACCGTAAAAGAGTGGACGGAATTGAATGAATTTGTAATTGAAATGGAGAACAACGGAAGAAATATAGAAGGAATAAATATTTCAAGAACCGTTGGCTGGTTTACCGCAATTTATCCTCTGAAAATTTCTATAAATAGTGCAGATACGGGAGAGCAGATAAAACAAATAAAAGAAAGCATAAGGGAAGTTCCGCAAAATGGAGTAGGTTACGGAATATTAAAATACTTAACCGAGGCGGATACTGAAATAGATGAAAGAATGACGGAACTTAGATTTAATTATCTTGGACGATTTGATAAAGAGTCTGATAACGATATATTTTCTTATTCACATCTGAAAACGGGAAGTGAAACATGTCTGACCAATACAATGACAGCAAAGTTGGAGATTAATTGTATGGTGATAAATAACATGTTTGAAATTGAGATATTCTACAACGAAAAGGCATATAAGGAAGAAACCATGTCCGACTTTAGGGACAGATATCTGAGAAATCTTGAAAATATCATAAGCTACACTGTTGGCAGTGATGAGGTTTATTTTACACCATCTGATTTTGAAACACTTGATATGAATCAGGAAGAGCTTGATTCACTGTTTGAGTAGCACTACTGGTTTGCCAAATTAAACTGGGGGTTTTTACATGAACAATAAGAAGCTTGATAAGAAAAACATTGAGGATATTCTTGCATTAACTCCAATGCAGGAGGGGATTCTTTTCCATTATATAAGTAATCCCAAAAGCAAGCAATATTTTGAACAACTAAGCTTGAGGATAAACGGACCGTTTGATTTGGAGGTGTTTCAAAAGACTTGGAACTTTGTTGCTGAGAACAACGAAGTCCTAAGAACCTTTTTCCGGTGGGATAAGCTTGAAAAACCTGTCCAGATTGTTTTAAAAAATTACGAGATACCGGTTAGATATTATGATTTTTCAGTGCAAGAAAAGAACGTAAAAATTATGAATCTGGAAGATATAAAGTTAAAGGATAGGGAAGAAAGTCTGGATATAAGTGAAGAACCTTTCAGGATAACAGTTTGCAAGCTTGAAGTTGATAATTATGAGATGATAATTTCAAATCATCATATACTTTATGACGGCTGGAGCAATGCTATTCTGCTTAAGGAATTTTTTCACGCCTATCAAGCCATTTTTAAAGGTAAGTACCCAGTGAGGCCCGTCAAAAACAGATATAGGGAATTTGTAAAATGGCAGAAAAATCATGAAACAGATTCACATAAAAAGTATTGGACGGAATACCTGCAAGATTTTGATAATAAAACGCTGCTTCCATGGGATAAAAGGAACCATGAAAATGCTGAAAACGGTGAAAATTTTACACTGAGCCTTTCCAAAAGCAATTCGGAGGGGATAAAAAACTTTGCCAGAGAGCATAGATTAGCTTTAGCATCGGTTATTTATGCTGCATGGGGAATTATGTTACTAAGATTTAGTGACACTGATGATGTGATTTTTGGAACAACAGTGTCAGGCAGAACGGCTAAAATAAAAGACATCGAGAACATAGCAGGACTTTTTATAAATACTCCACCTCTGAGAATAAGGTCAAAAAATGGTGAAAATGTACTTGAATTTCTTAACGGGGTAGAGAATTCCATAAGAGAACGTAGCTTATTTGAAAATACATCGCTTACTAAAATTAAAGAATACAGTTCTTTGAGGGGAAGTGATGCACTATTTGATTCAATTATGGTAATCGAAAATTACCCTCTTGATAAGCAACTGGGTAATGAGAATAGCCTTATTAAAATTGAAGATTTTTCAATGTTTGAAATGACAAATTTTGATTTAGCTGTTGCGGTTTCCGTATTTGAAAATGTAGAAATAAAGTTTATTTATAACGGAAATAAATTTTACTCCAACACCATCAAAAGATTGGCAGAGTATTTTCAAAATATAGTCCAACAAATAATTGACAATCCACAGTGCAAGATATCAGATATTGAAATTTCAATGGGAGACCAACGGGATTGGCTAATAAACAGTTATAACGACACAGCTACTTTATATCCTCGTGAAAAGACCTTAAGTCAATTGTTTGAAGATCAGGTCAATAGGGTGCCTGAAAACACTGCACTTGTATTTGGTAAAAATCAAGTGACTTATAGAGAACTAAATGAAAAAGCAAACAAATTTGCACGTTTCCTAAGTAATAAAGGGGTAGGGGAAGACAGTGTAGTCGCTTTGCTGTTGGAACGTTCTTTTGATATGATAACGGCCATTTTAGGTGTTTTAAAGGCGGGAGGAGCTTATCTTCCAATAGACCCTGAGTATCCTTGTGAAAGGATTGTATCAATTATAAATGACTCTAGTACAAAAGTGCTTGTTACTCAAAAAGAAATTTATGAAAACATTGGTCTTTCAGAATATTTTGAGGACTCTTCAATAGATATACTCCTTATGAACGGAGCAGATACTGAGTTTGAAAATGAGAGCCCGGAAAATCTTGAGTGTATAAGTACTTCAGATAATTTCGCCTATGTTATGTATACATCGGGTTCCACAGGCGTGCCTAAAGGAACTCTCACAATGCACCACAACATAAGCAGAGTTGTTAAGAATACAAATTATATTGATATAACGGATAAAGATACACTGCTACAGTTGTCAAACTATGCTTTTGACGGCTCTACCTTCGATATTTTCGGTGCGTTGTTAAATGGGACTAAGCTGGTTCTGGTAAGCAAAAAATCCCTTTTGGATATGGAAGAATTGTCTCTAATCATAAGAGAACAGAATATATCTGTATTTTTTGTGACAACAGCCTTGTTTAATACACTGGTTGATGTTAATGTTGAATGCTTTAAAAATGTCAGGAAAGTGCTTTTTGGAGGAGAACGAGTATCTGTACCTCATGTCAGAAAAGCATTTGGATACATGGGGCCCGGCAGGATGATACATGTTTATGGGCCCACTGAAAGTACTGTTTTTGCATCATTCTATCCAATAGACAAAGTTGACAGTGAAGCAATTACTATTCCTATAGGAAAACCACTTGCAAATACAAGACTGTACATCATTGATAAAAACAATAAGCTCCAGCCTTTTGGGGCACAGGGCGAATTATGTATAGCAGGGGATGGATTGGCTAGGGGATACCTGAATCGCCCCGAGTTAACAGCGGAAAAGTTTGTGCCTGACCCATTTTGGAATGGAAATGGTCAAGGTAAGCAGGAACTGATGTACAAAACCGGAGACCTTGTAAAATGGCTGCCGGATGGAAGTATTGAATTTCTGGATAGAATAGACTCACAGGTGAAGCTGAGAGGGTTCAGAATTGAACTGGGAGAAATTGAGGCATGTCTACTGCAGTATAATGGCATTAAAGAAACAGTGGTATTGGCTAAAGAAGATAAAAGGGGCAGTAAATTTCTTTGTGCCTACTATACCTCGAAGACTGAAATCGTATTATCAGAGTTAAGGGATTATTTGGGAAGCAAGCTTCCTGTTTATATGGTACCGTCTTGTTTTGTAAGAATGGAGAGTGTTCCGTTAAATCCTAACGGTAAGATAGATAAGAAAAAGCTCCCCGAACCTTATTTGGAGGAAAAAGAATACGTGGATCCAAAAGGTGAAACAGAGGTTAAGTTAGCCGGATTGTGGCAGGAGGTTCTTGGAGTTGAGACAGTGGGTGCAAAAGACAATTTTTTTGAACTCGGAGGTCACTCTCTGAAAGCTACTGTTCTTGCTACACGTATACATAAAGATTTCAATAAATCAGTACCTTTGGAAAGAGTACTCAATACCCGGGATTTAAGGGAATTGGCCGGGTATTTGGAGGATGCTGAAGAAAAAGTTTACTCACAAATAAAACCTGTAAATGCGGATGAATCTTATATTAATGCAGCCTATCCTGAGGGGGTTTACCCTTCATCTGCATCACAGCAGAGAATGTATGTTCAGCAGCAGTTTGAAGGAATTGGTACAAGCTATAACATGCCTTTGGCAATGAATGTAGAAGGTGAACTTGACATTACCAGAGTAGAAGAGACTCTTAAAACTTTGGTAATGAGACATGAACCTTTCAGAACATCATTTGAGATATACAATGGTGAGATAGTTCAAAGAATTCATAAAGAAGTTGACTTTGAAGTTACATATTCGGAAATTGATACTAAAAGCAGGGACAAGGTTCTAAGAGAATTGATAAAGCCTTTTAATCTCGGTAAGGCGCCATTAATCAGAGCGACTGTGTTGAAGACAGGGGACAAGAAACATATTTTACTTCTTGATATGCATCACATAATATCTGATGGAATTTCCATAACAGTTATGGTAAGCGAATTTGAACAGATTTATAAGGGTTTAAAAATTGCTGAACCTGAAATTCAATATAAGGATTTTTCATATTGGCACAATAATTTTCTTGAAGGAGCCGTAATAAAAAAACAGGCAGAATACTGGAGGAATGTGCTTGAAGGTATAGATTCAACAATTAATATGCCTTCGGATTATTCCAGAGCTGACAGCAGAACCTTTTACGGAGATAGGATTTTGTTTAATCTGGAGTCTGGAATTTGCGAATCTCTTAACTTACTTTCACATAAATGCGGAGTAACCATAAATGTGCTGCTTTTAGCTTTTTACACCACTTTGTTATATAGATACACCGGGCAGCAGGATATTGCCGTAGGTTCGTTAGTTGCGGGAAGAAATCATCCTGATGTGGAAGGCATGATTGGAATGTTTAACAACTTTCTTCCCATAAGAAGCAGGATTGAGCCATCAGGAACCTTTAAGGATTTTATTAGTGTTGTAAACGATACGGTTTTAAAAGCGTATGAGAATCAAGATTATCCATATGACAGGATGGTTGAGAATTTTGCAGGACGAACGGATATAACAAGAAATCCTCTTTTTGACACAATGCTGATATTGCATAATGAACTTCACCAAGACATTGTACCTAAAATAGACGGTCTCTCATTTGAAATATATGATTTAAATTCATTTACTTCAAAGCTGGATTTTAAGTTGGATATTTACATGGGTAAATCAAGTATTATGAATTGTGTACTGGAGTATAATACCGGAATCTTTAAGAAAGAAACAATGGAGAGGTTTGTACTGCATTTTATAAATATTGTTAATGAAATAGTTAAAAACCCGGATAAAAATATATGTGAGATTGAAATGCTGACTCCACAGGAAAAAAGTCAGATATTATTGGATTTTATTAATACAGAATATGAATACCCAAAAGAAAAAACCATTTCCTGCGTTTTTGAAGAGCAGGTCCAAAAAACTCCTGACAATGTTGCGGTAATGTTTGGGGATAAAAAGCTTACATATAGAGAGCTTAACCAACGTGCCAATTCTCTGGCAAGAGTATTGAGAAAACAGGGAGTCAAGGGGGACAGCATAGTTGCGGTAATGCTTGACCGTTCCCTTGAAATGATAACGGGTATACTTGCGGTACTAAAGGCAGGGGGAGCGTATCTGCCTGTGAGCCCTGACTATCCTGAGGAAAGAGTAAGGTATATTTTAAAGGACAGCGGTACAAATATACTTCTTACAAATAGCGATGCTATCGGGAGATGGACTCCGGAGGTTATGGCTTCTTTAGAGGTAACGGTAATAAATCTGGATGACAGTGCGCTATACGAAGGCGACAGCTCAAACCTTGAAAAAGTAAATACTTCCGGAAACCTTGCATACATAATCTATACGTCCGGCTCAACTGGAAAGCCGAAGGGTGCCATGATAGAGCATTACTCGGTGATAAACAGGATAAATTGGATGCAGAGAAAGTATCCGATTGGGAGTGAGGATGTAATACTGCAAAAAACAACTT
>NZ_ATAY01000101.1 GCF_000421965.1 Ruminiclostridium papyrosolvens C7
ATACCTTTGATGTATCTGTATGGGAGCTGTTCTGGTGGTTTTTTGCAGGGGCAAAGGTGTATTTTCTGGCACCGGGAGGAGAAAAAGACTCGGGAGCAATAACAGATGCAATAGAAAAGCAGGGTGTCACTACAATGCACTTTGTTCCGTCAATGTTAAACATGTTCCTTGAATATATGGAAAACGGAAAATCAGCGGATAAAGTTTCTAGCCTGAAACAGGTATTTGCCAGTGGAGAGGCCTTACAGGTAAAACAGGTACAGAGATTTAACCAAGTGGTAGGCAGCAGATACGGCACAAAGCTTATCAATCTGTATGGCCCTACAGAAGCTACGGTGGATGTATCCTACTTTGATTGCCCCGAAGGACAGGAGATTGACCTTGTACCAATCGGAAAGCCAATAGATAATATACAACTCTATGTGGTGGACAAGCACAACAACTTGCAGCCTGTAGGGATACCGGGAGAATTGTGTATATCCGGGGACGGCTTGGCAAGAGGATATCTCAACAGGCCTGAGCTGACGGCAGAGAAATTTGTACACAATCCATTTG
>NZ_ATAY01000102.1 GCF_000421965.1 Ruminiclostridium papyrosolvens C7
TCGCCGGCCCAGCAAAGGCTGTATATGGTTGCTCAGATAGATGAGACAGGCATTGCATATAATTTGCCCTGCGTGTATGAAATCAAGGGCATGATTGAAGTGGAAAGATTTGAAAATGCAGCAAAGGGGCTTGTCAGGCGCCATGAAATCCTCAGGACAAGCTTTGCAATGGTAAATGGAGAACCGGTACAGACTATTTCAAAAGATGCCCACGTGGCTTTGGAGTTTGTAAACGCCGAAAAAGAAGAAATTGATGAGATACTAAAAGGTTTTGTAAGGCCTTTTGATCTAAGCCGGGCTCCGCTTATGAGAGTCATGGTAATAAATACAGGTGACAATTCAAGTCTCCTTCTACTGGATATGCATCATATCATTGCAGACGGGATAAGCATGAATGTGCTGCTGGACGAGCTGTCATGTCTGTATGGCAACTGTACCCTTCCTGAATTGAGGGTACAGTTCAAGGATTACTGTGAATGGCTAAAGACAGTGGATACTACAGCCCAAGGAGAATACTGGAAAGAAATGTTTTCAGATGAGGTTCCTGTGCTGAATATGCCGCTGGATTATAGAAGACCGTCGGTACAGAGCTTCAGGGGCAGGGCTGTAGCAGACTTCATACAAGGTGAACTGGC
>NZ_ATAY01000103.1 GCF_000421965.1 Ruminiclostridium papyrosolvens C7
GGAGGAAAGCTTTTCCATTAGCAAAAATGCTACATGGGGCATCAGAAGGCGCTTTGAACAGGGTAAGGTTATAGTCAACCATACAAAATTTATGGGCTATGACAAAGATGAAAGTGGCAACCTTGTTATAAATGAAAAGCAGGCAAAGGTGGTAAGACGAATATTTTCTGATTATCTTAACGGAAAAGGCACTAATAGGATAGCGTATGAACTGGAAAATGAGGGCATCTCAAACTGGAACGGTAAGGCAAAGTGGTACGAAAGCAGCATCAAAAAGATGTTGAACAACGAGAAGTATAAGGGAGAGGCTTTACTTCAAAAAACCTACACGGTGGATTTTCTTTCAAAAAAGCGAGTAGAGAATAAAGGAGAAGTAGCACAGTATTATGTTGAGGAGAGCCACCAGCCAATTATAGACAAAGAAATATGGGAGGCAGTACAACTTGAAATAGAGAGAAGAAAAGCCTATATGGAGAAGTACAACATTAAAAGACTGGACTATACTACGAATGAAAACCCATTTATGGGCAGAGTTATATGTGGCTGCTGTAGCGGAGTCTATGGAAGGAAGATATGGAACTCTAATGATGAAAGATTAAAAAGAATCGTTTGGCAATGCAATAACAAGTATGCGATTAAGGGAAAGAGGGGCTGTGGCAGCAGACATATTGATGATGAGGTTCTTTATATTGCATTTGTCAGTGCTTTAAATGCAGTACTGGAAAGCAAGGAGCATTTTATGAGCAAGTGGAATGAACAGATTAATAGTGAGGATATTCTTAAAAGAGTTACTGCTAAAAGATTTATTGATATTTTCAAAGATGCTAAGCCAGTAGAACAGTTTGACACTGAGTTGTATTTTATGCTGGTGGAGAAGATAACAGTCTATGAAGATTCTAGGGTAATTGTTAGTTTGCTGGATGGGTCAGAATTTGAGTGTGGCATTGAATAAATACTATTTACACTCCTGGCTATTTTAGTGTTTGGCAAGAAACAAGCATTTATTTCTTAATTCAAATTAGACTCCACTGGCGATGGGTGATAGCATAGAGCCGCCTGTATTTACTATACAAAAAGCATAGCGGTTAAGCCACTGATAGATATCTTTTGAATTTGTGAATACTTTAAAGATATTTGGTGTTTGAAAAGTTATTGCAAACTGTTTAATACTATGCTAATAAAAATGCACTATTGTTATGCTTTCTGTATTTTTGATTAATTGTATCTCTTGTATTGTTATTCTACATATAATGTAAAACATAAAAATACATATGTGGAAAAACATGTATCAATATGTTAAGATATTATTTATATAAAATTGTCCATTAGAAAAATTATTTTATGAACAGAGGTATTTTTAATGAAAAAGTCACACGTAATTACTTTGGTTGTTATTTCAATTGGCCTTATTATATATGGAATATGCGTAATGTATATTAACAATTCGCAATTAACAAAAGATGAATTGATTGGTTATCTTGATAAAAAAATTATTAAAAACGGGTATGATTTTTCTCTAAAAGCAGAAAAAGATATTGATAATAAGCATTTACTTCTTTTTACATTCACTAAAAAAGGAACGAATAGTAATTTTGTTGCTATCTCATTTTTTCATAGTATTGGAAATGGAAAATTTAAATATGATAATTATATAGCAAGCACTGAGCATACACACATAGCTACACTATCTACACAAAATAAAAATAAAAATGATTTATATTATACGATATTTTATGGGATTATCAATCAAGGTGATACTCAAAAATATAGGATTATTTCTAATGGTAAAGAAGTAATAGAAAGTATTAAACCGGGAGAATATTTCATAAGATATTATCATCTAAAAAGCGATAAATATGGAACAAAAATCTTACCTATTAAAGAAATAAAATAGGTAAGATTTTTGTTAAAAGTATATAGACTTTAACATAATCCCACTTTCGTTATAGTGAAGCATTTAGGCCTATAATATATTAGATACTGATCTATCTGTTCTGGAAGCAGTTGCACAATAGTAACCATTTCCGGCACTTTGATATTTATAAACTTCTATAGAATAATTTAATGAACCCTTATAAAATTGAGATTTTTGATAAAATTCACTGGATATTGTAAAACGTGCAGCACGAAAAGAAAATTGTTTTAAATATAAAGCAACTGGATAGAAGTCCCATTTGACGCTTGAGCTTCCTATTCCACCTTCCGGTATCGAAATACCTGAAGTTATGCCAATATCAGCGGACATTGATATTGCAGGTGTCGGGTAAGAAAAACCAATATTTATTGTGTCAGTACTTGAAGTTGATGAAGGACCAAAATCGTAAATGGTTGCATCAGTATTTCCAGTATGTCTGAAATATACATCTTTATATAAATATCCATCTTTTGGCTGTACATCCACTGAGGAATATACCATAGTATAATATTTACCCTGAATATCTGGAGAGCTAGGGTTTTTTTGTAAAACTACTGAATAAGAAACAGTTATAGTGTCCCAATAATCAATCCAAGTATTACTTGCAACAGGGTTCCAAGTTAAACCAGTTGCATTTGCTACATTATTACTGAACCCAATAAGTGCTGTTTCTTGCTTTTCAGTTGGGTTTGTATTAGTATTATGAATTACTGAATAAGCAATGGCTTTTTTTATAGATTGATCATTTGTAAAATCTTCAACACTAATAACTTCAGTATGTATTTCTCCTAAATTGTCCCTTTTTATTGAAACAGCAACAACCTTTAGTTTGTCATTTCCATCTTCATCAATTGTATTAGGAACGTCTGAGTTGCTTTTTATATCAAAATATTGATATATTTCTTTTACCGACATCTTATCCTTGCGGATAATAATCTTAGCTCCGTTATTAAGCTGGTCTTTTAAAGTCTGCTTAATTTCTGCATTTTCATAGGTTGTGCTATCTACACAAATATTTTTAAATTTTTTTGTCTTTACTTTGTCAATATCTTTAGATTTCAAATTATTGAGATCTACTTTAACGTCTTTGTCATTTTCTCTAGTGGTAATGTTTTCAGTAATATTTTCGTTATCAGAAATATAAACTAAATTCTTTTCATTATACTGAATGACATCTGTCAAAGCATTTAAGTTGATTGTTAATGTACCTATAAAAAGAGTGGAAAGAACAAGAAGTAAACATACTATTTTTTTTAGATTTTTCATTTAAACCTCCGAGTTAATTTATATCTTTTAAGTTAGGGAATAATAATAACTTACCCTCCTTTTTTAATAATCACCCTTCACAAATTCCCCTTTGAGGTATTATATACAATTATACCTACTTATCTATGCAGGGCTACTACGCCTTTAGTTATTTAAACCGTAGTCGTTATGAATACAAAGTATTTTCCACTAAATTGAAAATATGGAAATACCTACAATGAAGAATAATACCACTATATATCATCGAAGGCAAGTTTTTTATTTTGTACAAACATAGTATGTATAAATGGTGGACAACACTAAATGTCACACTTGAATTCCCCAAATTAGTACGGTAACATAGCACTACTTTTTAAAGGAAGAGGAGGAGTGAGTAGTGAAAAAGGTTACTGTTATTGAAGCAAGCAATAAGGAAAATGAAGCGGCTGATAATAGGAAAATTCGAGTTTGTGCATATTGCAGAGTCAGTTCCATGCATAAGGAACAGCAAAATTCATTTGAAGCGCAGGTAAGCCATTACACCAAATATATTCAAAGCAACTCCCTATGGGAGTTTGCGGGTATTTATTCAGATGAAGGGATTAGCGGAACCAAAAAGGAAATAAGACCTGAATTCATGAGACTAATTTTTGGTTGCTGTGAGCATCCGATTAAGAATCCTAATACAAGTAAGAAATCAAAGGCCAGATTGATTTGCTGCAGAAGTGATAAATAAAATTCAGGAGTATAAAAAAGTGAGCTGCGTGCCGAAATGGCTCAAGGATTTACTATTGTCAGGTACTTGATTTTACGGAGGGTATGCACTAATTGGAAACGCATGGGAAAAAGTTGGAGAGGGTTGTATTGATTCTCTACTATACAAAACAAAAAACTGTATTACTTAGGTTTATGTTTAAATCATAATGGTAAGAATAAAGATTTTAATTTTAATAAAATTCGGTTTAATCACAACAACGCGGAAACGTGCCCCATTGGTAATTACTATGTGAGTATGGAAAAGTTATCTTAAGAAAGAGAATTATCAATAGTCGAATCACCTATAATGCCAAAAACCTCTCCCGAGATTAATACAGGTGACATGATAAGTTAGAAAATTATGACTAATCAAAAGATGAGTCAAAATCCAAGATTTAAAGTTAAAATACCTTTTTATAATAAAAACTTCATTGAAATTATAGACACAAAGTGTAAATATGACATAGATGCTACAAATGATGCTCGTAGTTTTTATTTAAAACTTAAATCTAAAAAAGAAATAGCAAACTGAAAAGTATATAATATTGACATTAAGTATTCTATTCGTAAAAAATTTAATATTTTATTTAAACCCTGTATTAGTTTCTAATAGCTTGCAACACAATCAATAAAAATTTCCAAAATTGCCATAAAAAACACAATTTTATTCGTTAATATCTATAGATGGTATATTTTGAACCAATAAATTGGTAGTCATGAGGAGAGTGTTAATATTTTGCACAAACTGGATAAGAGTATATTTAAAGTTGAAAGAGGTGATAATAGCGGACTTAGAGAAATATACGATCAACTTGGCCATGCAATATACACCCAGTCTTATTTTATCACAAAAGATCATCACTTGGCTGAAGATGTATCCCAAGAGGTATTTATTAAAATAATGATATGTGCTCCATCGTATACTCGCGGGACTAATCCCAAAGCGTGGATTATGAGTATTGCAAGGAATACTGCGATAGATAAGTTAAGAAAAAAAGACATGAATGATTTGTCGTTTTCAAAAGATACAGAATACTGTGAGACAAAGCTAGCAAAGGTTGGTGTAAAAATCGACCTTGATGAAAAGATTGATTTGATTGAGGAAATTAATAAACTTGACTTTCAAAGTCAGCAAATAGTCCTTTTACATGTTATTGTCGGATTGAAATTCCGCGAGATAAGTAGCTTACTTGATATGCCGCAGGGAACAGTTGCATGGAAATACAAATTAATTATTAAGGAATTAAAATTAAAACTTTCACGCTAAAAGAAAGGAGTTAAAGAATGTTTATGATTTTAAATAAGAAAATTAATAAAGAAATAATAAAACAAGCAAAAAGCATAACCCCTGACTATTGGGGTGGAATTGAGAAGAAAATCCCCTCTCAAGCACCCGTTAATTTTACTTTTAAACGGAAACCTTTGTTAATTATTTCAGTAATAACATTAATGTTGATATTAACTGTAACAGTTTATGCCACCAGCAGCGGGAGGATAAATAATTTAATAAACGTAATCTGGGGTGAAGAAACAAATACCGTAGTAAATGGCAATATTATAAATAAAAATGTTTATTCTAATGGAATTAATTTAACTGTTGATGCAACAATGGTTGAAAATAATTCGGTTTTACTTTTTTATACCTTAACAGATAAAGAACAAAACATTTTTAAGAACAAAATTTATGTGGACGAATGCTCATTTACAGCAGATAAAAACATTACTAATTTTGGTAGAAGTGTTGCCAACTATAACGTAAACGGAAAACCAAATTGCATTGTATTCAATTTTAAGTCACTGGAACTTTTAAACAAAAAAAATATGGATTTTTCGTTTTCAATAAGCAGTTTACGGCAAGCTGAAGATGTAAAAGAGTATACTATTCCTCTGAAAGATGGTAGTGAGGGGTTTGAAAAAGAATCAGGTTTTGAGTTGGTTTCATGTAAAATAAATGGTTCTTTGGCGAGTATAGCTATTAAAAAGCCAAAGGAGTATATGACTGCTTTACCAATAATCAGAAATAAAATAACTCATCAGGAATACATCCCCGAAACACAGAACATCCATGATGAAGTATTATATACCTATGCTTATAATACCAGTGAGAAAATAGATGATAATTTTGAGATTGTAATAAAGGCCCAAAAGGTTTTTACATTTGATTCTCCAATAAAGGCTGACTTTAAAATTAGTTTGGATAACTTTAAACATAATATTATAAAGCCGGATTCCTTGTATATTGAATCGGCAAAAGTACAATCTATTGATATATCTCAGATGAGTGTTATGGTTGATCTTGTTGCTCCAACAAGCCCCAGTGATGAATTATATCTAAAGCAACGAATATCTATCCAATATGATGACGGAAAAACCAGTGAAAAGATTTCGGATATAATGACTTCAAAAAATGAAAAGGGGGAGTTTAAGTATCTTGTTACTTTTAATACTCCAATAGATTATAACCGCCATCCTGTTTTAAACATTGGATCAAAAAGTATACCTCTTTCTTAAATAGATACAGCTTTCTATAATAATTAAAATTAGTCTAAACAGGATGGGTATTAGTTGATATCATATATTTATTAGCAACCAACTAAAACTGGCTGATAATTTTGTTGCAAATTTCGAAGAAGCTACTTTTTTGGTATGGGAGAGCCTAAATGTTGCTCAACATATGGAGATTAAAAAAGCTTTTAACCGTGAAGAATTTAATCAAATAAACATAGGAAAAAGTACAGGCGATGATGTTAAAAATATTGATCCTTATTGTGTAATTGCAAATGGCTCAAAAAAAGATGCAATTAGTGAGCACAAATTTTCGTAATCATTGGAATAATTTATATTAGGAAATACGGTGACTCTGGTGAAAGGAGGCGATTCGTTTATGAAAAAAAGTATTATATGTATAGTTTTAGCTTTTTGTTTTGCCTGTTGCTTAGGATTTCGGGGTAATAATTCGGTTAATGCAAGCTATGGGTTATGTATTAAATCATCGGTATCATGGAATAACCAAACATATATGGTTTACGTTCCAACAGCCGGTGTTAATGATTCAGTAAAAAAGGAATTTGACAAAATACAAAAATACATTGAAAAAGTTTTGGATTCCAAGAAATCTCTTTACAAAATAAAAGGCTATTCAACTTCAAAAAATATTGCATATAAAGTTGGAAAATATTATTACATGTGTAAAGCTGTAAAGACAAACACTAAAAATTAGTGTCAACCAAGTTGAATATTCCGTCAGTACAAACGTATGGCATTTGTACACGAAAAACCTTGACTAAGAAATATTTTCTTATCAAGTTTTTTTTTATTCCTTAAGTTCTTTTGTTTTTAAGGACATTTTTAAATACGCTTGACAGAAAACCTTCTAATAATATCAAACACATTCATTAATTCGCTATTATCGTTTAGTAGAAAAGGATAGCCTGCTACTTGGAATGGCATACAGTATCCGTAGCCGTATAGAAAACAAATTGACTTAATATATTTGGAAATGTATGATTATGGTAGGCTATAACTCTTAAGGAGTTGATATTATGAATTTTAAACGATTGGCAACGATTTTCCTTACTTTAGTACTAATGCTTTGTCTATCTAGTTCAGCAATGGCCTGTACAATATTTACCACGGAACTGGAGGACGGTACTATATTAGCAGGAAATAACGAAGATTATTTGTATTCTATCACTAACTATATGGTAGTTACAGCGCCCGGTGAAGATAGCTATGGTCGTATATGCTTCTATAATTCATCTTATGTTCAGGGTGGTATGAATGAGCATGGTTTATTTTATGATGGTGCTTCCTGTCCGTCTACTAAAGTTCCTTATGACAGTAATAAGAAGCAGCTGGATTATAATTTGGGAGATATCGTTCTTGCTAAATGTACTTCTGTGGAAGAAGTTGAGAAGTTTTTTGATAATTATAATATCCCTAAAAGTTTTTGTGATCACCTCTTATTTACTGATTCCACAGGAGCTTCTGCAGTATTTGAGTGGATGGAAGGAAAACTTCACATTATTCGTAAAGGTCATAACGAGAACTATCAGGTTGTAACAAATTATTGGTTTACTGATCCTTCTCTGGGTGGATATCCCTGCGATCGTTATAATACTGCTGTTGATTTATTGAAAAAGCAATCACCATCGATAGAGCTATGTGCTACTATTCTAGATGCTACGAAGCAGAATTGGGGTAAAGGAGGTACCTTGTATTCCAATATATATAATTTATCAAGCAAAGAAATCTATGTGTTCTCCAGGGGGGTAATGAATACAGCTTGTAAGATAGATATGGAAAAACAGTTTAAGTCAATGGAAGCAGGGGATCAGAAAAGATATGACATTATTAAACTTACATTTGATACCAAAATCACTACTGGTAATTTAGTTAAGAAAAATCTTCAGGAAACAGATAGTACTCCAACGCCCAAATCTGGTGGGAATACAGAAACAGCAGCTATTTCCTCAACACAAGGCAATAATCAAAATCATAATGGGATATATTGGATTTTTGGAATAGGTATTATATCATTAATTATATTCGCCATTGTAAAGGCAGTAAAAGGAAAAATAAAAATTTAAGGTGAAAAATCTGCAAAAGAATATAATTATATTGACTTGAAAAATCTGAAAGTATTTTTGCACAGGAAAGCGAAAGTTTTACTTTACGTAGCAATGAGTTGTTGTAGTTGAGGCAGCAGAGATATGAAAAGGCAGATTAAAAGTTATCGTAAATGAGAATCCTTCAGTTGAATTTAACTTCAATTGGAGGATTATTTTTTACTAGTTTGTACTATCCATCGAATTACCTCCTTGACACAGATTACTTAAAGTTAAAAAATGCATATAAGGAGGTATTACAAATAATGACAGGAGAGCAAAAACAACAAATCAAAGTACTTCGATACCAAGGTTTTGGGT
>NZ_ATAY01000104.1 GCF_000421965.1 Ruminiclostridium papyrosolvens C7
TATCATCTCTACACTGCGTTCCGTCATAATCGCCACGAAATCATTTTTCCCTATGCCCATATGACGGAGCCTGCCTGCAAGACAATTTGCCCTTCTGTTTAATTCTTCGTATGTAACCTTTTCTTCTCCGAATATTACCGCCAGATTGTCCGGGGAGCTTTCCACCATCTCCTCAAACAGCTCTGCCATAACCTTATCCTTTGGGAAATCCAGCTCTGTTTTATTGAAGTCATATAGAATGCTCTTCTTTTCATTCTCATCCAAAACTTCAATTGTACCAATGAGCTGTTCAGAGTCTGAGACTATTTCCTTAACAAGGTTGATATAGTGATTTTTCAGAAGCCACGCCGTTTCTTCTGTGTATAAGTCTTCACAATACTCTAAAACAATCTTGTATCCGTCCCGTTGTCTGGTGACAATTACGGCTAAATCAAACCTTGCCGCCCTGTGCCATTCACACTTGTCAAGCTCCTCCATTTCCATTGTGTTAAAGCTTCCGGTACCATGATCATAATTTTGCAAAACGAACATTATATCAAACAAGGGATTTCTTGAGGATTCCCTGTTTACATTCAATGCCTCTATCAGCTTTTCAAACGGGTAGTCCTGATTTTCATATGCATTTAGGCATATTTCTTTTATCTCACTCAGAAACTCAGAATACCTTTTTGTTTTTTCCGGCTTTCCTCGGAATGCCAGTGTATTTACAAACATGCCGGGGATATTTTGAGTGTCTTTGTGAGTTCTTCCCGACATAGGGCTGCCTATGACTATATCCTGCTGCCCGGTATATTTTGACAGTAGGATCATAAGTGCACTCATAAATATCATGTAATCTGTTGTTTCTGTTTTACGTTGGATTTTCTCAATATCTAAA